>JACOSV010000076.1 GCA_016178725.1 Candidatus Eiseniibacteriota bacterium | reverse complement strand
GTACGGCTCGATCCACGGCTGGAGGTTCACGAGGCCGACGCCGAACCACGGATGCTCGGCGAGGATACGGCGGCCCGCCTGCCACATCATCTCGCGCTCGCGGTTGAGCGGATGCGCCGGATCGATCGCGCTGCGGAGCCGCGCGCCGAAGTCGCCGGGCGCGGCGAACACGAGCACGATCAGCGCCGCGAGCGCGATCAGCCACCGCGGCCGCGCGAGCGCGAACACGATCGCGAGCGCGAGCGCCGCGCCGATCCACGCCGCGCGCGTGAAGCTCGCGGCGAGCGCCACGAGCGCGGCGAACGCGGCGCACGACGCCCCGAGACGCCACGCGCGATCACGCGCCGTGAGGGCGATCGCCGCGGCCACGCTCGCGAGCAGCATCATCGCGACGCCGAACGTCATCCACGAGCCGCTCAAGCCGATCGCGCGCGACGGGAACCGCGCGCCGGCGGCGACGAAACGGGCGACCCCGATCAGCGCGGCCATCGATCCCGCGGCCAGCAGCGCCACGATCGCCCGGCCGCCGCGCGCACGGTCCGACGCCTGCGCCGCGGCGAAGCCGGCCACCAGCGGTAGCGCGCCGCGGCCCAGCGACGCGGCGCTCGCGCGGGGATCGGCGGCGAGCGCGGTCGCGATCAGCGTCGCCGCGATCCACGCCAGTGCGGGAACCGCGACCGGCGTGCGCGCCCAGAGCATCCGCCGCGCGTCGGTCACGCCGGCGAGCGCCGCGACGATCGCGAGCGTCACGCACAGGACTCCGGCGATCGTCATCGGCGCGAGGCCGATCGGCAGCGTCGCGGCGAAGAGGACGAAGCCCGCCGCCGCGAGCGCCGCGAGCGGTGTCGCCGGGGCCGCGGCCGGCATCGCCGCCGCTCCGACGTCCGAGGTCGCGACGCTGGGCGTCTGCGCGGTCACGCCCGCGTGTCGTCCGGGCCGCCGGTTGCGCGCGCCCGCTCGAGGCCGCGCACGAAGCGCCGATCCTCGGGCGAGAGATCAGCGCCCTCGAGCAGTTCCGGCCGGCGCTCGAACGTGCGCCGCAGGGCCGCCTCGCGCCGCCAGCGCGCGATCGCCCCGTGGTTGCCCGACAGCAGCACGTCGGGCACCGGCCAGCCGCGATAGTCGGCGGGCCGCGTGTAGTAGGGCGTGTCGAGCAGGCCGGAGTGGAACGAATCGCTCTCGACCGAGTCGAAGTCGCCGACCACGCCCGGGAGCAGCCGAGCGACCGCGTCCACCACGCACAACGCCGCCGGCTCGCCGCCCGAGAGCACGAAGTCGCCGAGCGAGAGCTCTTCGTCCACGAGCCGCTCGCTGACGCGCTCGTCCACGCCCTTGTAGCGTCCGCAGACGAGGACGAGGTGGTCGAGCGCCGCGTACGCGATCGCGCGGTCCTGCGTGAACCGCGCGCCCTGCGGCGAGAGCAGCGCGACGCGCGTGCCGGCCGGCCGGTCGCCGCGCTCGCCGACCGCGAGCGACTCGAGCGCGCGCGCGATCGGATCCACCTTCATGATCATGCCGACACCGCCGCCGAACGGATAGTCGTCGGTGCTGCGATGGGAATCGTCGGTGAACTCGCGCAGGTGGACGATCGCGGTCTCGAGCCGGCTCTTCTCGCGCGCGGCGCGGATCATCCCCTCGGCGAGCGCCGGCGGGAAGAAGTCGGGGAAGATCGTGAGGAGCGAAATGCGCATCGGCGGGAGACTACCTCACTCCTCCGGCGCGGGTTCCTCGTCGGCCGCGGCCGCGGCGCCGCCTTCCGACTCCATGCCCGGCAAGAGGCGCACGACGATCCGCCGCGCCTCGAGATCGACGGTCTTCACGAAGTCCGGGACCGCCGGGATCAGCACCTCGCCGCGGCCGCGCACCACCAGCACCGGGTTCGCGGGCGTCGGCCATACTTCCGCAACCTGCCCCACCGGGCCGCCGTCCTCGGTGACGACGTCGAGCCCGACCAGCTGGAAGGTGTAGGTCGCGTCCGGACCGGGATCGGGCAGCCGCTTCGGCTCGGTGAGCAGACGGCCGTTCGTGTACGTCGCGGCGACGTCGCGGTCGCCGACCTCGGCGAAGCGCACCAGCATGCGCTGGTTGGCGCGCCGGGCGGTGGTGAGCGTCACCGTGCGGCTGGCGCCGCGCTCGCTGCGCCAGGTGAAGGTCTTGAGCTCGTGCAGCTCGAGCGGCGTAAGCGTGCACCGGTCGAGGTAGAGCTCACCTTTGAGCCCATGGGGACGGCCGAGCTTTCCGATCTCGATGAGGTTCATGCGGTCGGGCAGGATAACATCGGGCTGTGAACACCATGGCCGCGTTCGTCGACCGCCACTTCCGTGCCGTCTTCGTCGCCACGCTCCTCGCTCTCCTGGGGCTGGCGTGGATCAACCGTTTCGTCCAGGACGACGCGTTCATCGTCTTCCGCTACGCGCAGCACCTGGCGGCGGGGATCGGTCCGGTGTTCAACCCGGGCGAGCGCGTCGAGGGCTACACCTGCCCGCTCTTCATGGTGCTCGTCGCCGCCGCGATGCACGGCGGCATGGATCCGGTCGTCGCGGCACAGACGATCGGCTTCATGGCGTGTCTCGGTTCGCTGCTCGGCGCGTTCGCGCTCGCGCGACGCCTGGGATGCGATCGCGCGCAGGCCTGGCTCGCGGTCGTGCTCCTCGGCACGAACTACACGTTCAGCGCCTACGCGACCGGCGGACTCGAGACCCAGCTCCAGACCGCGCTCGCCACCCTGTCGCTCGTGATCGGGGCGGGAGCGCTGACGCAACCGCGCCCGCGCGCCGCGGCGCTCGCCGCGTTCTCGACGTTCGCCGGTCTCGCGGTGCTCACGCGGCTCGATTCGGCGCTGCTCGTGACGCCGATCGCGCTCGTGCTCCTCGCGCACGCGCGCGGCCGGAGTGCCGCGCTGGCGGCGCTCATCGTGCCGGGGGCGCTGCTGGTCGGCGCCTGGCTGGTCTGGGAGTCCCGCTACTACGGGACGCTCCTGCCGAACACCTTTCACGCCAAGGTCGGCGCGCACGCGTCGTGGGCACGCGGGCTCTTCTATCTCTTCCAGTTCGTCACCAGCTACTGGCTCGAGGCCGTCCTCGTCCTGGCGCTGTGGGTGTGGCGCGACGGGCTCGCCGGCGGCCGGCCCGCGCGCGTGCTGCTCGGAACGCTGGCGTTGTGGCTCGCCTATCTCGTCGCGATCGGCGGCGATTTCATGGAGTTCCGGATGCTCGTGCCGGCCCTGCCGATCGGCGCGTGGTTCCTGGCCCGCGCCATCGCGGCGCTCGAGGCGCGTGCGCGGCTCGGCGGGATCGTGACGGCGCTGGTGCTCGCCGGCAGCCTGTAGCATTCCGTCACCTACAGCTTCCAGCCCCACCCGGACCAGAACGAGAGCGTACGCGAGCTGGCGAACCACCTACGCGGCGAGGAAGACTGGGTGGGATTCGGCCGCGCGCTGCGGCGCGACCTGGGCGGTGACTCGACGGTGGTGATCGCCACGACCGCGGCGGGCGCGATCCCCTACGAGTCCGGGCTCCGCACCGTCGACATGCTGGGGCTCACCGATCCATGGGTTGCCCGTCACGGCGATCCGTACGTCGGAACGCCGGGACACCGGCGGATCACGACACTCGACTACCTCATCCAGCGCCGCGTCACGCTGGTGATCGGTCACCCGAAGTGGCCGCGTGCCGGGAACGGGCCGGTGTGCAGCACCGATCTGGTGCTGCCCCGCTACGCCGCAGGCGAGGCCGCGGGGCGCGCGTTCCCGCCGGGGATGACGGCCGTCGAGATTCCCGTGGGCGGCGACCGGCACATGCTGGCGTGGTATCTGACGCCCCATCCGCGGATCGAGGAGGCGATCCGCACGAAGGGCTGGCGGCAGCGCGACGTGATCGACTGCCGGACCAACATCCTGCCGCGGCGATAGGCCACGGCGGAATGGGCCCGCCGCTAGTCGGCGATCTCGAGGCTCGCCTGACGGTCGTGCTTCGCGGCGGCGGCGCCCAGCGCCAGCCGCAGCGCACGCGCGGTGCGCCCCTGCTTGCCGATCACGTGCCCGAGGTCGTCGGGATCCACGGACAGCTCGAGCTGGGCGTCTTCGCCGGGCTCGAGGATGTCCACGCGCACCTCGTCGGGATGATCGACGATGCCGCGCGCCATCATCACGACCAGATCGCGCATCTGGTGATCCACGTCGTCGGGCTCGAACCGCTGCCGGCTCGAGCGCGGCCGCGGCGCGCCGAGCACCTCTACGGGCTTGCTGGCGGCGGGGCGATCGGCACGGATGATAGTCGGATCCCCGCTGTGAAAAGCGCCGTCGTCCACAGGCCCAACAGCAGGAGCGCCGGCATTGGCCGATTCAGGCTTAGGACCACGAGACCGCTTGCGGAGAGGGCGACCCCATTGAGCCAGAGGATCTGTACGGTTCTCGTCGGACATCGGAGCACACTCGCGAGTCGATGGTTGGTGTGATCGCGGCCGCCGAGGTAGACCTTGCGGCCGCCGCGCAGGCGCGTGATCACGACGAAGATCATGTCGAACACCGGATAGGCGAGAACGATCACGGGGCCGAGCCGGCCCCAGCCCGGCGGTGCCGCATTGAAGGTCAGCACCGCCGACGCGCCGAGACTATACCCCAGGAACAGGCTGCCCGCGTCGCCGAGGAAGAGCCGCGCCTTCGGGAAGTTGAAGCGCAGGAATCCGACGCACGCACCCGCGACCGCGAGCTCGGCCGCAGCGACGCCCCACGCGCCGCGTGCGACCGAGGTCCACGCGAACGCGGCGAGCGCGATCGGCGCGAGCCCGGCGACCATGCCGTTCATGTTGTCGAGGAAGTTGATCGCGTTCATGAGCGCGACCAGCGCGGTGAGTGTGATCGCGACGTTCACGACGACACCGAGGCCGAGATCGGGCACGCCGGCCGTGGCGAGCAGGATCGCGGCCGCGGTCGCCTGCCCCGCGAGCTTGACGGGCGGCTGCATGCCGTGGCGGTCGTCCCAGAGCCCGAGCCCGAGCACGACGCAAGCGCCGGCGAGCAGGCCGGCCACGTCGCGCGAGCCGTGTGTCCCGCCCGCGAACAGGCAGACGAGCCACGCGATCAGCGCCGCCACGAACACCGCGACGCCGCCGAGCAGCGGCGTCGGCGCGCCGTGGAGCTTGTGTGCCCGCGGATGGTCGACGTAGCGCGTCGCCCAGGCGGCGCGGATCGTGAGCGGCGTGAGCACGAGCGCCGTGACCAGCGCGAGCGCGAACGCGGCGACCGGCACGGCGGGGGGCGGGATCACACCACCGAACGCGCCGCGGCGACGGCCGGGATCAGGCGGTCGCGACGCCCTGCGCCGGGGCCATGCCGAGCTGCTCGCGGCAGTCGCGGATGACCGCGTCGAGGAGCTGGTCGAGGCCGACCCGGGGCGTGTAGCCGACGAAGCGGCGGATCTTGGTGAGATCCGGCACGCGGCGGCGCATGTCCTCGAACGAGCGCCCGTAGATCTGTTCGTACGGGACCAGCTCGATCGCTGAGCGGCTGCCGGCGCGGTCGCGGATGCGCGCCGCGAGATCGCCGACCGAGATCTCCTCGGCGGTGCCGATGTTGAAGATCTCGCCGATCGCCTCGGGGCAGTCGGCGAGCAGCAGCGTGCCGCCCACGACGTCGCTCACCGCCGAGAAGCAGCGCGACTGCAGGCCGTCGCCGTAGACCATGATCGGCTCGTGGCGTAGCGCGCGCACGACCATGTTGGGGATCACCATGCCGTAGGCGCCGGTCTGGCGCGGGCCGCAGGTGTTGAAGCAGCGCACCACCGTCACCGGGAGCTGCTGCTGCTCGAAGTACGCCTGCGCGACGCACTCGTCGACCGCCTTGCCGCACGCGTAGGACCAGCGCAGCTTGTGCGTCGGCCCCATCACGCGGTCGTCGTCCTCGGCGAACGGGACCGTGATCCCCTTGCCGTAAACCTCGCTGCTCGAGAACAGCAGCACGCGGCGCTTGTGCTGGGCGCAGGCCTCGAGCACGACCTCGGTGCCGCGGATGTTGGTCAGCAGCGAGCGCAGCGGGTTCTCGAGGACGTACTTGACGCCCACCGCCGCGGCGAGGTGGAACACGCGGTCGCTCTGGGCGACCAGCCCGTGGACGACCGAGGCGTCGAGCACCGAGGCCTCGAGGAAGCGGAAGCGCGGATTGCGCTCGAAGGTCCGCAGGTTCTGGAGGCGGCCGGTGGACAGGTCGTCGAGGGCCCAGACCTCGTGGCCGCTGGTGAGGAGGGTTTCGCAGAGATGGGATCCGATGAAGCCCGCGCCGCCCGTGACCAGGACTCTCATGCGTCTCCCTTGGTGACTCGGATAACGGGGCTTCCCTTCCCACGGAGGATCTGCGAGGTGGTCGAATCCGAGCCCGCCGAAGGGCGGCCAGATTCAGTCAGGCTGAGTAGAATCTTAGGAAAGTCCTTCGCTCCAAGTCAACCCGTTCCTTGCCGGGATCGTCCCGACCCATGCGCTCTGCAACGCGTCAGCGGCGAACCGCGATGATGACGGTCGCGACCTGGGCGGTGACGGCGATGAGCGTTTGGAGGTGCTGCCACAGCGTAACGTCCGGACGCTCGGGCACCCAGATCAGGTCGCCGGGCGCGATCGCCTGCACGTCGCGTGCCCGCAGCGACTGTCCGGTGACGGCGCGGGTGATGCGGATCTGCGTGCGCGCGGCACGGTCCGAGAACCCGCCCGCGAGCCCCACGTATTCGTCCACCGAGCGCCGCGCCTCGAACTCGATGATGCCGGGCCGGCGCACCTCGCCCTCGACGCGCACCGACGCGAAGAGCGGATCGACGCGCACCACGTCGTCGTCGCGCAGCAGGATATCGAGCTCGGGCGCCTTCTCGACGCGGAACCAGTCCACGCGATAGTCCTCACGCCGCGCCGCGAGCTTGGCGCGCAGGATCTCGTATTCCGTGTCGGTCATCTCGGTGCGCGAGAGGCGGATCAGGCGGTCGAATTCGGGATCGGACTCGGCGCCGGCCTTGCTCGCGCGGAACACGCGCACGCTGGCGAGATCGGCGCGCGGCAGGAAGCCGTGCGCGGCCTTGATGAGATCCGAGAGCCGCGTCTGCCCGGTCGAGAGCGGATAGACGCCCGGGTTCTCGATCTCGCCGTAGATCGAGGCGTGTTCGAGCGCGTGGAAGCGCGCGGTGAAGAAGATGAACGCGTGATCGCCGTCGCGCAGCACGGGATTCGTGCGGCCCGAGTACACGTCCGGCAGATCGAAGCGCGTCGATTCCGCCTGCGACGTCGTGCGCCAGCGCACGAGCAGGCACTGGTCGGCCTGCGCCGAGGGCAGCGGTCCGCCGGCGAGATCGAGAAGCGTGCGCAGGCTGTCGGCCGGGCCGAGCTCGAAGCGGCCCTCGCGCGCCACCGCACCGTGCGCCTCGACGAACTCCACTGCCGTCGGCACGTGGATGATGTCGCCGTCGCTCAAGTACGGATTGAGCGAGTACCGCCCGGTGCGGTCGAAGAGCTCGAGGTCGCCGATCAGCGTCGCGCCGTCGCGGTGACGGAGCCCGACGTTGCGGCGTGACGCACCCGGCAGCAGCACGCCGGTCGGCAGCGCCTCGCTCAAGCGACTGGTGGCGGCGATCTCGATCGGGCCCGGCTGGCGCACGTCGCCGGTGACGTAGACGCGCATCAGCCGCACGCGCGCGAGCTGGAGATCGATGCGCACGCCGAGGAACTCGCCCGAGAGCCACTTGAGCAGCCGCGCGCGCGCGTCCTTGAGCGTGAGCCCGGCGAGGTGGAACGGACCCGAGCCCGGGATCAGCAGATCGCCCTCGGGACCGACCGTGAGGTAGTCGGTGCGCGAGACGCGGCCCGAGAGCGTGAGCTGGAAGAGATCCCCCGGCCCGACGACGTACACGTCCGGATCGACCGGCGCGGTGACGAGGCTCGGGATGGTTCCGGCCGGGCCCGCGCCCATCGGCTGGCCCGTTCCGGCCTGGGCCGGCTGCCCGAGCGGCGGTTGCGATCCGGGCGTGGTCGGCGGCGTCCCGGGCTGGCCGGCGCGAATCTCGGCGGCGCCCTGCGACGCGGCGGGATCGGGGGCGAGCGCCGCGGCGGCGAGCAGCGTCGCGACGGCGAGCGTCACGGCGAGCACGGGCCGGCGCGCGGCGCGGCTCACGCCTGCACCGCCTTCAGCACCTTGCGCTGGCCGTACGTGCGCTCGTAGTAGGCGCGGAACTCGCCCTGCTTGATCGGCCGCCACCACGTCTCGTTCGCGCGATACCAGGCGACCGTGTCGCGGATGCCGCGGTCGAACGGCGTGCGCGGCCGCCAGCCGGTGAGCCGCGTGATCTTCGCGGTGTCGAGCGCGTAGCGGCGGTCGTGGCCGGGGCGATCCTCGACGTGGCGAATCAGCGTCTTCGGCTTGCCGAGCAGATCGAGGATCGCGCCGGTGATCGCAAGCACGTCGAGCTCGTTCCCGGCGCCGATGTTCACCGTCTCGCCCTCGATCCCGGGATGCTGGAGCAGTGCGACCAGCGCCTCGCAGTGATCCTCGACGTGGATCCAGTCGCGGCGGTTGAGGCCGGTGCCGTAGACCGGCAGCGGCTCGTCCTCGATCGCGTTGGTGATGAAGAGCGGCACGAGTTTCTCCGGATACTGGCGCGGGCCGTAGTTGTTCGAGCAGCGCGTGACGACGATCGGCAGCCCCCACGTCGCCCAGTAGGCGTACGCGAGCCGCTCGCCGCCCGCCTTGCTCGCGGCGTACGGGCTGCGCGGCTCGAGCGGCCACGATTCGCCCGCCGCGCCCTCGAGCACCTCGCCGTAGACCTCGTCGGTCGAGACCTGGATGAAGCGGCGGATCTTCTGGCGGCGCGCCTCCTCGGCGAGCACGAACACGCCGTAGATGTCGGTCTGGATGAACTCGCCCGGCGCCTCGATCGAGCGGTCCACGTGCGACTCGGCGGCGAAGTTGAGCACGAGGTCGCAACCCGCCATCGCGCGCGCCACCGCCGCGGGATCGCGGATGTCGCCGTGGACGAACGTCAGCGACCCCGCCGGGATGCCGTCCAAGTTCTCGCGGCGGCCGGCGTAGGTGAGCGCGTCGAGCACGACGACGTGCGCATCCGGGAAGCGGCCGAGGAGGTGATGCACGAAGTTGGAGCCGATGAACCCGGCGCCGCCGGTCACCAGCACGCGCGCACGGGAGAGGTCGATGCGTCCCTCACCCATCCTTGCGACTCCAGTCGTACGGCACGCTCGGATCGTCGGGCGCGACGCGGAACTCGTCCGGATTCTCGTGCACGTAGTGCTCGGTCGGCGTGTTGATGAGGTACGCGGGCTCGGCGCCGATCCCCTTCATGCCGTGGAGCACGAGCGGCGGGATCACGAGCAGGATCGGGTTGTCCTCGCCCATGAAGAACTCGTTGACCTCGCCCTTCGTCTTCGATCCCTCGCGGCGGTCGTAGAGCACGACTTTGGCCATGCCCTTCACGAACACGAAGTGGTCGGTCTGCTTCGTGTGGTAGTGCCAGCCCTTGACCACGCCCGGATAGACGACCGAGAGGTAGACCTGACCGAACTTCTGAAAGAAATCGTCGTCGTCGCGCATCATCTCCATCAGGCGCCCGCGCTCGTCGGGGATCACCTTGAGGCGCTTGATGCGCACGCCGTCGATCATGCGCGGGCCTTCCGCCGCTTCGCCGCGCGCTTCGCCGACGGCCGGCCGCGGCCGACGCCGACGTGCGTCATGCCCGCGCGGGTCACGTCGTCCGGGTCGTAGATGTTGCGCAGGTCGCAGAGCACCGGCCGCTTCATCACGCGCTTGAGCCGCGCGAGGTCGAGGTTGCGGAACTCGTTCCACTCGGTGACGATCGCAAGCGCGTGGGCGTCGCGCGCGGCATCGTAGGCGTCGGCGGCGAACTCGACGCCCTTGAGCGCCGGGATGCCGGCCGCCCCCTCCATCGCCACCGGATCGAAGGCGCGCACACGGATGCCGCGGCGCTTGAGCCCGGCGATGATCGTGAGCGCCGGCGCCTCGCGCAGGTCGTCGGTGTTGGGCTTGAACGCGAGCCCGAGCACGCCGACGCGCTTGCCGCGCGGCGAGCCCACCGCCTTCACGATCTTCTCGACCATGAGCTTCATCTGGCGCTCGTTGGCGGCGATGGCCGCCTCGACGATGCCGGTCGTGACGCCGTCCGCGCGCGCGAAGGCGGCGAGCGCCTGCGTGTCCTTGGGGAAGCACGAGCCGCCGTAGCCCGGGCCGGCGTGCAGGAACTTGGAGCCGATGCGGCGGTCCATCCCGACGCCCTTCGCCACCACCTTCACGTCCGCGCCCAGCGCCTCGCACAGGTTCGCGATCTCGTTGATGAACGAGATCTTCGTGGCGAGGAACGAGTTCGACGCGTACTTGATCAGCTCGGCGGTCTCAAGGTTGGTCACGACCATCGGCGTCTCGAGCAGGAACAGCGGATCGTGGATGTCGCGCAGGATCTTCTCGGCGCGCGGCGATTCGGCGCCGATGACGACGCGGTCCGGGCGCATGAAGGTCTCGATTGCCGAGCCCTCGCGCAGGAACTCGGGCGTCGAGGCGACGTCGAACTCGGCGCCGCGCTTCGCGAAGCGCTTCATGAAGGCGATCAGCGAGCGCGCCGTGCCGACCGGCGCGGTGCTCTTCTGCACCACCAGCTTGTAGCCGTCGAGGTTGCGCGCCACGATCCGGGCGACCGCGTAGATCGCGCGCGTGTCGGCGCTGCCGTCGGCCCGGGGCGGCGTGCCCACGGTGATGAACACGACCTTGCTGCCCTTGAGCGCCGCCTCGAGGTCGCTCGTAAAGGTGAGGCGGCCTTCCTGGATGTTGCGCCCGACCAGCTCGGGCAATCCGGGCTCGAAGAACGGCAGCTCGAGCGCGCGCAGCCGCTCGATCTTGCGCTCGTCGGAGTCGACGCAGGTCACGTGGTTGCCGAAGTCCGCAAAGCAGGCGCCCGTCACGAGCCCGACGTAGCCCGTGCCGACGACGGTGATCGAATACACGAACGATGTCCTTTCGGTGGGGTCGGCGAGCGAGCGGCGCGTGAGCGGTCGGGCGCGGACAGGCACGGCGGAATCGGCGCGACAGGTTAGGGGTTCGGCGCGGGACGGTCAATGCCGGGCCGCGTGCTAGCATGCGGCCCCGATGCGAAACGCGGACGCGATGCTTCGTGCATGGACGGCGCGTGGCGTCCCCCTCGCGGCGCTGGCGCTGGCGCTCGCACTCGGGCGCGCGGCGCCCTCACTCGCCTCGCCGCTCCAATACCTTCCCGTCGGCGATCCGCTCGAGGACGAGATCCGCGCCCTCGACATCCTCGGCCCCGCGGACGGCCATGCGCTGCGGCTGCCGCGCACCGGCATGCGTCCGCTCCAGCTGTTCGAGATCGATTCGCTGCCCGGCCCGGAGGACGTGTCGGACATTGCGCATCGGCTGTCCCTTGCGCGCATCCGGCGCGTCCTCGGACGCGAATCCGACCTCGCGTCGCCGGGCGGGGCGGGGGGAGGTTCGACGCCGCGTCTCTATCAGCGTCGGTATGGCGACGGCGCGCGGTTCGAGATCTCCACCGGTCTGGAGGGGTCCGGCACGGTCGCCGCGAATCGTCTGCGCTTCAACTCGGGCGCCGGGGCGCACGGTCGCATCGCGCTCGAAACGGATCGCTGGCTGGCGTTCACGCACCTCGTCGCCGGCTATCAGGACACGGCCCGGACCTACGCCGACCCGTTGTTTCCCAAGACCAATCTCATCATGTACAGCGACGAGACGTACCTCGGCTATACGGGGCGCGGCGGCCGTTGGGGCATGCAGTTCGGGCGCGGTCGCTGGCAGTGGGGGCCCGGTGACGAGGCGGGTCTCCTCCTCTCCAAGGCCTCGGTCGCGATCACGGCGCTCGCGTTCCACGCCCGCCTCGAGCCGCTCCACGCGGACGGGACCGCGATCGCGGCGACGCTGAAAACCGCGGCGGGCGAGCAGATGGCCGCGCACCGGCTGGAGTGGCAGCCGCGCGACGGTCTGCGTATCGGCGTGGACGAGGCCGCGCGCTACAAATCGGCCGCGTGGCAACCGCTCTATCTGATGGGTGTCCTCCCCTACATCGTCGTTCAGCGTCTTCAGGATCAGGACGAGCCCGAGGGCAGGATCGCGAACCGGAACAATGTCATGGCCGGCGCCGACGTGGCCTGGCGCGTGGTTCCGGGCCTGCGCGTGTACGGCGAGTGGCTGGCCGACGACATCCACCTGATCCGGAGGCCGGAGTTCCCGAACAAGTACGCCTACCAGCTGGGCCTGGAGGGCGTCGCGACGCTTCGCGACACGCGTCTCGTCTGGGACACGGAGTTCACGCGCGTGACCCGCTACGTCTACACGTCGGCCTTCGGGCGCGACTTCGTCGCGCAGGGCGTCTCGCTCGGGTATCCGTTCGCGCCCGATGCGCAACGATTCCGCGCGACCGCGCGCTGGGACCTCACCGAGGCGTGGCAGGTCACGGCAGGCGCTTCGGACACAAAGAAGGGCGAGAACACGCTCGATGAACCATTCGTGCAGGGCAGTCCCGTGCCGACCACACCGTTCGAGGGCGTCGTCGAGCGAACCCGCGCGATCGATTGCGGCGGACGATGGTGGCCGTCCTCGGGCGTCGACGTGAACCTGTCGGCGACCTACCGCTGGATCGACGGCGCGGGTCACGTCGCGGGCGCACGGCGACGCGAGCCGGGCGCCTCGTTCTCGCTGCGGCTCGTGCGTTGACCGGGCCCTACGCCCGGCGCGCCCAGAACAACAGCTTGTTGCGGATGGTGTGCCGCACGGCGCCGAATGCGCGGGCCCCGATCTCACGGGGCAGCCAGCGCAGCTGCGGGAGCATGGCGGCGTAATGGCGGTCGCTGTAGCTGTACGACGGCACGTACTCGGCGTGAACGACGAGGTTCTCGCGGACCGAAAGCCAGCCGACGGACCGCCGGCCCATGAGATGCACGTGCGGGCCGCCGACCATGTCGCTCACGAACTGGACGTTGCACAGCGTCGCCGCGGGACCGCCGGCGCCGAGCCGTGACAGGAGCCGCCCGACGCGATGGGTGATGGAATCCGATCCCGGGGTCGCATGGAACATCAGGCCGTTCGGCTTCAGCACGCGCAGACACTGATCGAAGTAGGCGCGGAGATCGTGGACGTGCTCGATGACGTCGAACGAGCACACACGGTCGAACGTCGCGTCGGGCCAGACGTCGACGTCCTCGAGGGGCGCCGAGCGAACGTCCGCGATGCCGCACCGTTCCCGGGCGTATCGGATCGAGGCGAGCCGGAACTCCTGTCCGACGACGCGTCGCGCGCCGCGCTCGACGCAGGCGGCGAGAAAGTGACCTTCGCCGCAGCCGATGTCGAGCACGGACGCCGCCGAGAGCGATCCCAGCGCTTCGAGACGCGAGGCGAAGTCCGTCGCCTTGAGCGCGTGCGCCTCCATCTCGGCGTCGGAGACCCAGTCCGGCGAAGCGACGTCGTGCATCGTGGTGACGCCGTGCGGTGGGGCCGCGGACCAGTCGTAGAGCACCTGGAACAGGCCGCACGCATCGCAATCGGCCGCCGCGAACCGATACGCCCGGGCGCCCAGCGCGTACGGCCGGCCGCGCCGGTCGCCGCCGCACAGCTTGCAGCGGAAGGTCATGGAGGCCCAAGGAATACCACGGCCGGGCGACGAGTTGGCACCGCTCTCGACCTCACGCTACGATCGTTCGCTCGAAACGTGCGCCGCGGCGCACCCGCTCTGGCCCGCAGCTCCGCAAGGGTGGGCCGCCCACCGACGCCGGACTCCCTCCCCGAATGCTGACCGACAAGCGCATCGTCATCACCGGCGGCGCCGGGTTCATCGGCTCGCACCTCGTCGAGCGGCTGGCCGGGCACAACGACGTCGTCGTGTACGACAACCTCCACCGGGACGCATTGCGCTTCACGGCGCTCGGCCGCCATCCGCGCGTCCGGTTCGTGCAGGGCGACGTGCGCGACACGGCGCGGGTGAGCGAAACGGTCGCGGGGGCGGACGTGATCGTCCACGCCGCGGCGATCGCCGGCATCTACTCGGTGGGCGCCAGGATCACGCAGACGCTGGGCGTCAACCTGCTCGGCACGGTGGCCGTGCTGGATGCAGCGGCGGCCGCGGGCGTGAAGCGCCTGATCGAGTTCTCGACCAGCGAGGTCTACGGGCCGTTCGTCTATCGCGGCAAGGAGAGCGATCAGCTCTCGATCGGGCCGACCGGCGAGCCGCGCTGGACGTACGCGATCTCGAAGCTCGCGGGCGAGTTCTTCTCGTACGCCTACGCCACCGACCACGGGCTGCACGTCGTGACGATCCGGCCGTTCAACGTCTACGGCCCGCGCCAGGTCGGCGAGGGCGCCGTGCAGCAGATCGTCCATCGCGCGCTCGCCGGCGAGGACATCACGGTGTTCAACGACGGCACGCAGGTGCGCTCGTGGTGCTACGTGGACGATTTCGTCGACGGCGCGCTCGCCGCGATGGAAGCGGACGGCGCGCGGCATCTCACGCTCAACCTCGGCAACCCGCAGGCGACGATCACCGTGCTCGGGCTTGCCGAGACGATCGTGCGGCTCTGCGGATCGCGATCGAAGATCGTGTTCAAGCCGCACCCGGGGCCCGAGGTCGAGATGCGCGTGCCCGACATCGGGCTCGCGCAGCGGACGATCGGCTTCGCGCCGAAGGTCGGCCTCGAAGACGGCCTGCGGCGGACGATCGACTGGTACAAGGCGCACCTCACCGAGGGCGCGTGACGTGAGGGTGCTGGTCACCGGCGCTTCCGGGTTCATCGGCCGCAATCTGGTGAGCGCCGCGCCGCGCGACTGGGACGTGACCGCCGTGTGGCGCGGCGCCGAGGACTTCCCCGCGTTCGTCGCCGGGCGCGGCCTCGCGCACGTGAGGCCGGTGCGCGTGGATCTCGCGGCCGACGATCCCGCGACGATCGCCGCGCGCGTCGGCGACGTATTCGATGCCGCCGTGTGCCTCGCCGCGAACGGCGACCCCGCGCGATCGGTCGCCGAGCCGCGGATGGACCTCGCCGCGAACGCGCTATCGCTCGTCGCGCTGCTCGAGCGCGTGAAGATCGGACGCGTCGTGTTCGTGTCGTCGGGCGCCGTGTACGACGGACTCTCGGGCCATGTCCATCCCGGCGTCGCGATCGCGCCGCGCCTCCCCTACGCGATCTCGAAGCTCGCCGCCGAGCACTATCTGCGCTCGTTCGTCGCGCGCGGGCAGGTCGGAAGTGCCGTCGCGGTGCGGTTCTTCGGCGCGTTCGGCCCGCACGAGCCGGAGCGAAAGATCTACACGAAGCTCGTGCGCGCGTTCGCCATCGAGCGCCGGAACACGTTCACGATCCGCGGCGACGGAAAGAACCTGATCGACGCGATGTACGTGGACGACGCCGTGCGGGGGCTCAAGCTCCTGCTCGGCGCGCCGGCGGCCGCCGGGACGTTCGAGACGATCGACTTCGCGTCGGGAACGCCGACGACGATCGCCGATCTCGCGCGCACGGCCGCCGCGACATTCGGCATCGAGCCCGAGATCGCGCTCACCGGCCACGTCCCGGAGTACATCGAGTTCCGCAGCGTGGATCGCACGATGCTCGACCGGTTCGGATTCGCGGCCGAGGTTTCGCTCGCCGAGGGCCTGCGCCGCCTCGCCGCGCACCTCGGCGGGCCATCGTGAGCGAGCCGCTCCTCTCGGTCGTCATCCCGACGAAGGACCGTGCGCGCTATGCGATGCACTGCCTGCGCACGCTGACGCGGCTGCCGGACGACGATCTCGAGATCATCGTGCAGGACAACAGCGCGACCGACGATCTCGGCCGCACGATCGCCGACGCCGGAGACGCGCGCGTGCGCTACGAGCACCGGCCGGGCGCGCTTTCGGTGATCGACAACTGCGAGCTGGCGATGGCGCGGGCGCGCGGAACCTACGTCACGCTGCTCGGCGACGACGACGGTGTGAGCGCCGCGCTGATGAACGTGACGCGCCGGGCGGCGCACGATGACCTCGACGCGCTGACGCCCGCGCTCGCCGCGCGCTACGTGTGGCCGGACGTGCGGTTCAAGCACTACGGCGGCGCATACGCGGGCACGCTGACCGTCCTGCCTTACACCGGCCGCGTGCGAGTGCGCGACGCGGCCCTTGGCGCGCGACGCTCGCTGCGCGCGGCGTTCCAGGATCTGGCGACCAATCTCGATCTGCCGAAGCTCTACTACGGCCTCGTTCATCGCCGCGCGATCGAGGCGCTGCGCGCCGAGGCCGGCGGCGTGTTCCCCGGCGTGAGCCCGGACATGTCCGCCGCGGTCGGCTTGAGCAAGTACGCGCGGCGGTTCGCCTCGCTCGACTTCCCGGTGTTCCTGCCCGGTGGCTCGGCCGTGAGCACCGCCGGCGCCCACGCGCGCAAGGAGCACGTCGGCCGGCTCGAGGACCAGCCGCACCTGCCGCGCGGCTGCGCGGCGTCGTGGCCGGTCGAGGTGCCCGCGGTGTTCGCGGTGCAGACGGTGTGGGCGCAGTCGGGGCTCGCAGCGCTGCGCGCGACGGGCCGCGCCGATCTCGCCCGCGAGATCGACCTCGGCTTCCTGCACGCCATGACCGGCACGCTCAATGCCGGCTTCTGGCCGGTCGTGCGCGCGAGTTACGCCGCCGCGCTCCGCGCCCGCGGACGATCGTGGCTGCGCGGCGAAGCGGACCTCGCCTCCGGTGTCGCGCGCACGTGGGCGATTCGCACACGGTACCTGGTGGGCCGGCTCGCGCGCCGGCCGTGGCTCGTCGGCGACCACCAGGCGACGGGACTGGCGTTCATCGAAGACGCGGCCGCCGCGCTGGATGCGTGGATCGCACGCCGTGGCCCCACAGAAGACGAGGCCGCACCGCGGTGGCTGGGAAACCACCAAGGCTGACCTCGCTTCAGTCTCCGTTCATGAGCCAACAGCCACGCATCACCCGGTGCCGTACCGCGGGCTCACGGAGGAGGGCGAGCTGCACGTCCCCCGATTCGGGCTCAAGGGCAACTCCTCCACCTTCGCTCAGCCTCAGCGAGTCAGAACATTATCCGACAGTCGCAGGTTCAGAGTGGATCGGCAGCGTACGATTCATGCGCTCGTCGAAGCCGTTGGTCCGCGGTGAGCGGATCTTGGTTGTGCGGTGCTCGATCCCGTCCATCGCCGGCAGCAGCTCAAGTCACGGGCGACGACGCCTCCGGCGTGACGTTCAGCGGTTGGCAATACTCAATCGTCTACGCCATATCTTCCCAGATCGAAGAAATACTTGTGCTCATACTGGCCCCCGTTAATGTAGACGGCCGCATATGTCCCAGCACACATGCCTGCTACTAAGCAGTTACATCTCGCCAATATCATGATCGACGCCAAATACACTAGACCGACGCGGTATCTGTCGTGTGTCCCCTCAGCCACCGTAGTTGCTATATCACGCTTGCTGTAATCAATGCCTAACTCGTCATAATATACTCTGTCATTAATCAGTACTCTACCGGGGAACACCGCTCGGAACGCCTCCACCGCTCGTTTCTCTTCCGTCGCGATGTAGACATAGTGGCAATCCCAGCTCTCCATGCTCTCTTTCGCCCGAGCTAGCACGTCCTCTAGCTGTGGCTGGATGGGATGCCGAAATGGCCTCCCCTGAGCATAGTCCGTTCCCCGGTAAAGCACGCCGAGCACCCGTCTACCGTTCCCTAACAGTGCGCTGCATTCGGCCTCGACATATGCTCTGGTCGCGTCATTCAGGACGACAGACTTGTCATACAGCGCCGCCCACAGGCGGCCCTCTTTCGGATCATAGAGAGAGTTGACGTCCGGCGGAATGGGGTTGTATCGACTTGAGCTGAGCAAGTATCTCCCGCACCGCATGACATCGTCCAGATTGGTGTCATATGGCTGTTTATAATAATATTCCCATGCGTTCTCCTTGCCGAGCTGTGACTTGGTGAGGTACATGCTCGGGAGGTGTTTCATATCGATGACGGGAATGTAGCCCTTGCCGACGGCATAGGCAAAGTGCGAAAGGAATAACGTCACATAAGTGTAGAGCCCGATGGTCTTACAATCCCGCCGTATCACATAATAGGTCTTGTCGTCGGGGGAAGCTGCTATGGCGTCGAGGGCGGAGAGCTTCCGGCGCAGTGTATGAGCGTCGAGGAGGGGTATGGCCACTGGCGAGTAATAGATGTTGTAGATGCTCTTGATTACGGCGTCAAGGCGGCGAAGGATGGCGATGTAGGCTGCGAGGAGACCGGGGGTTGCCTTGATCGTGCTCTTGATTCTGTCGAGGGGACTGCCCATGAGCACCACGCCGGGGAGGGGCAGCTGCTGAGAGCCAAGCGAGACGACTGCATCCATGCGGCGAGGCGAAGGGTATACCGGGCACGGGGAGCGCGCGAGGGTGATTCTATGCATTCGGGGGGGGATCACGGACCGAGGCCGCATCACGTGAGTCGCCGAGCGTCCCCCGCGCCTGACGCCCGGCGGATTCAGTCGCCGCGCGTTCTCGCGTCGGCGATCACGTCGTCGAGCGTGCGCTCGAACGGAATCGCCGGCCGCCAGCCGGTGTCGCGCGCCATCGCCTCGCCGTCGCCCACGAGCCACGGTAGATCCGCGGGCCGCATCCGCGCGGGATCCACCTCGACGCGGATCGCGACGCGCGAGCGCGCCACCATCTCGACGCGGATCGCGACGCGCGAGCGCGCCACCATCGCGCGCACGACGTCGCTCAACCGCACGCCCTCGCCGCGGCACACGTTGTAAGCGGCGCCGCGGCGGCCGCGCTCGAGCAGCGCGACGTAGCCGAGCGCCACGTCGCGCACGTCGGTCAGATCGCGCGTCACGTCGAGATTGCCGACGCGTAGCACCGGCTCGGCGCGCCCGGCTTCGATCGCCGCGATCTGGCGCGCGAACGAGGGGATCGCGAACGTCGGACTCTGGCCGGGGCCCGTATGACCGAACGAACGTGTGCGCACGACATCGAGGCCGTCGCGCCGGGCGGCGGCCTCGGCGACGGCGTCCGCCGCGGCCTTCGACGCCGCGTACGGGCTCACGGGATGGAACGGCGCGCTCTCGGCGACGCGCGAGCCCTCGGGCTGCGGGCCGTACGCCTCGCCGCTGCCGATCACCAGCACGCGCGCGCGCGGCGCGTGGTCCCGCACCGCGTCGAGCACGTTGCGCGTGCCGATCACGTTCAGCCGGTACGTATCGACCGGCTTCTCGAACGAGATCGCCGCGCTGCTCTGGCCGGCGAGATGCACGACCCACGAGGGCGAGGCGGCCGCGACCGTGGCGGCGACCGATGCGGCATCGAGCACGTCGCCTTCGGCGATGGCGCGGAACGACGACGGCCGGTCGGCGGCGCCGCGCTCGACGAATCCCGTCACCTCATGGCCGCCCGCCGCGAGCGCCGGCGCGAGATGCCGGCCGACGAAGCCGAGCGCGCCGGTGACCAGCGTCTTCACGACGCGGAGCGAAGCAGCGCCGCGAGCGATTCGGCGAACGTCGCGCCGTAGATCGCGTGGCCGCGCGCATCGAGGTGCAGCGGATCCAGGTAGAGCGCGGTCGGATGCGGGTCGCGGCGCAGCACCGGATAGAGATCGAGCGTCGCGAAGCCGGCGGCGGACGAGGCCGCGATGAACGCCGCATGGTGCCGGTCGTCCTCGCCCGCGACCGCGTCGCGCGACGGGTGCCACGCCATCAGCACCTTCGCGCCCGCGGCGCGCGCGCGGCGGCCGATGTCGAGGAACACGCCGAGGTTCACGCGCTCGAGACTGTCGCGCTCGCCGGCCGCGACGAAACGCTCCTTGGGCAGGTAGCGGCGCGAGCTGAACGGGTAGGCGACGTTGGTCGAGATCAGCTCCTCGAGCGCGAACGAGGGCTTGTGGTTCCAGAACGGCGTCTCGGCGACGTGACTCAACGTGCGCTCGAAGTCGGCCTCCTGCGCGACGAGGACGACCACGTCGCTGCCCCAGAATCCCTCGTGCTCGATCAGGCCGAGGATGTTGAGCGGCCCCCAGCCGTTGACGCCGGCGTTGCCGACCAGCACGTCACGGCCGATGCGCTTCGTGAGATCGGCGGCCGAGATCTCGGCGAACGTCTCGCGATCGTCGATCGAGCTGCCGCCGTAGGTCACCGAGTCGCCGAGGTACAGCAGGCGGATCTGCGACGTGTCCTTCGCCGCCGGCCAGTCGCGCGTCGCGCGCAGGCCGCGGTCGTTGATGCGGATCCGCTTGCGCGCGGTGCGGGCCACCGACTGGTTCGGCACCGGGCGGTAGCCGTAGGCGTACGTGTTGTCGTAGAGGATCGGATTGCCGAGGCCGACCGCGTAGCGGAGTCCCAGCTCGAGCGCCGCGAGGGGACCAAGCAGCACCATGATCACCCAGAGCGCCTTGATCAGCGCCCGACCCGTGGACGACACCGTCAGCGCGCCCGCCAGTACTCGAGCATGTCGCGCAGCGTCTGCTCGAACGGGATGGTCGGCTTCCATCCGGTGGCCTTGACGAACTTCGTGCTGTCGCCGATCAGCACCGGGACGTCGCTCGGCCGGAGCCGCGCCGGATCCTGGCGCACCTCGATCTTCGTCTTCGTGAGCGAGAGCAGGTGATCGAGCACCTTGCGGATCGTCCAGGCCGCGCCGGTACAGATGTTGTAGACCTCGCCCGGTTCACACTTCTCGAGCGCCAGCCAGTAGGCACGCACCATGTCGCGCACGTCGGTGAAGTCGCGGCGCGCGTCGAGATTGCCGACCGAGATCACCGGCGCCTTGCGCCCCTTCTCGATGTCGGCGATCTGCTTCGCGAAGTCCGAGGCGACGAACACCGGTCCGCGCCGCGGGCCCTCGTGGTTGAAGCCGCGCGTGCGCACGCAGTCGAGCTTCCACGACATCCAGTACTGGTAGCCGAGCAGGTCCTGCCCCACCTTGCTCACGGCGTACGGCGAGAGCGGGCGGAGCGGATTCGTCTCCCGGATCGGCAACTCGTCCGGCAGCACGAGCCCGTACTCCTCGCTCGAGCAGGCGAGCTGGATGCGGCACTCGAGCCCGAGCCGGCGCACCGCTTCGAACAGGTTCACCTGGCCGATGATGTTGGTCGACAGCGACTCGGTCGGCGCGCTCCACGACGTGGGCACGAACGACTGGGCGGCGAGGTGGAAGATCCAGTCGGGGCGCACCTTCTCGAGCGTGTCGCGGGTCGAGGAGGCGTCGCGCAGGTCGCACTCGAGCAGCGTGATCCGGTCGGCGAAGTGCTCGATGTTCTCGGTGCGGCTGCGCCAGCGCTGGATGCCGACGATCTCGCAGTCGCCGCGCTCGAGCATGTAGTCGACGAGATGGCTGCCAGCGAATCCGGTGACGCCGGTGACGAGCACGCGACGCATGGGCTTTCCTCGGGGAGCGCGGCGGACAAACGGCGCCAGACGTTAGGGGTTCGCGCGCGCGCGGTCAACGCGCGCGGTGCGGCTAGCGGACGACCAGCAGACGCCGCGGCGCGGCGAGGCGACCGTCGACCGTCAGGCGGCCGAGGTAGACGCCGGTCGGCACGCGCGCGCCGCGATCGTCGCGAAGATCCCAGACGACCGGCGTCACGCCCGCCTCGATGATGCCGCGATCGAGTCGTCGGACTAGCCGTCCGGCGAGATCGTAGATCGCGAGCGCCGCACGCCCGGCGGCGTGCAGCTCGACCGGAATCGTCATCGTCACGCGCGCCGGTGACGGCGTGGGCATGCCGAGGCGATCCGTGCCGCCGCGCACGAGCGCCGGGGTCACGCCCGCGATGTGCGGGTGGGCGATGAGCGCCACGCGGCCGTCTTCGTAGACGATCATGGCGTCTTCGGCCATCGCCGAGGGTTCGAGACGACCCAGGATCGGATTCGCGAGCGAGTCGACGACGATGCGCCGGCCGGCCGGGCTCGGGTAGACGATCTCGAGCGCGTAGCGGCCCGACGCCAGACCTCCGAAGTGGACGACGTACTCGTTCTCGGCCATGTAGGCTGCGCCTCCGCCCACGACGCGCGTCTGCGTCGTGCCCGGCGGACCGTCGATCTGGTGCAGCCGGACTGTGGCGCCCAGCTCGGTCCAGTGCCCGGTGGAATCGACGACGGTCACGGCCAGATGGGATCCCGGGTAGCCCGGATTCCCCTGGAGCGAATTCCTGAAGAGCCGCTTGATGCTGCCGTTGCCGCCCATCGCCAGATCGACGTCGCCGTCGCCGTCGATGTCGGCCCATGCCGAGAAGTCCGCCTGGGGATTGAACTGGTCCATGAACGGGTCCCGCACGAACGTGCCGTCGCCCTGATTCAGCATCAGGCGCGTCGAATTGTCGCCCAGGACGAGCAGCAGATCGAGATCACCGTCGCCGTCGGCATCCGCCCAGCTGTCGCCCCAAAACGTGGCGATCGGTCCCAACCCCGCGGCGGCGGTGACCTCGGTGAAGTGACCACCGTCGTTGCGGAACAGATGAGGACCGTCGAGGCCGCGCAGAAAGAGGTCGAGATCGCCGTCGTTGTCGTAGTCGATCCACGCGGCGCCCTCGTCGAAGAGCACCGGCAGCCCCACGGCCGCGCGCACGTCGGTGAAGTGCCCGGTGCCGTCGTTCTGGAACAGATGGCTCGCGACGTAGAGGTCGAGGTGCCCGTCGTCGTTCCAGTCGGCGACGGTGGCGCCCTCGGGCCGGAGTTGAGGCGGAATGCCCGGGAGGTCCACGCCGGCGGCGGCGGCCATGTCGGTGAACGTGCCATCGCCGTTGTTGTGGTAGAGGAAGCTCCGGTACGGCGGGATGTTCCCGTAGTAGGGCGTGAACAGATCCGGCCAACCGTCGCCGTCGAAATCACCCCACGCCGGCGTCTCCCCCGCGCCGATGATGTTCATGCCCTGCGACGGCGCGACGTCGACGAATCCCGCGGCGCCGTCGTTCCGCAGCAGGCGCGTCGGCGTCGGCGTGATCGTCGCGCCTTCGATCCCCGAATAGCCGAGGATGATGAAGTCGAGGTCGCCGTCGCGGTCGTAGTCGCACCACGCACCGCCGTGGTAGTTCCCGTCCGCCAGCAGCTCGCGGAACCCGGGGATATCGATGAGCCCGCCGTAGGCCTGCACCTTGTAGGGCGGCAGGTCGGGCACGCCGTCGTTGTCGTAGTCGCCGAACGACGTGGGGAGCGTTCCGCCGTAGTACGGATCGTCGGGGATGGCGATCAGCGTGAAGGTCGTCTCGTCGTCATTCACGATCGTGCCGAACGCCTCGCCCCGCCCGATCCCGGCGCCCACGGGATTCGTGAGCTCGACCTTGAACCACTCGTTGCCCTCGACCTTGGTGTCGCCGTGGATCGTGACGTACAAGGTCGCGATCGTGGCGCCCGGGGCAAAATCGAGCGTTCCGGAGACGAGGTCGTAGTCCTGATCCGCGACGGTCGCCGTTCCATCCTGCGTGGTGTAGTCGACGAAGACGTCGGTGGCCGCCGGCGCGGAGAGATGCACCTTGAACGTCATCGTTCGGATGCCGGAGTTACCTTCGAGCAGGCGCGAGTCATCGATCGAGAGGAGCGCCGCGGCGATCGCCGGGGAAGGAAATGGCACGGCGGCGGCCAGAAGACACCCGGCCACGATGAGCGTCATCAGGGTCCGCTGACGAACTCGCACGGCAGTTCATTCTACCGGCGAGCGGCCGCCGGGGCCAGCGCCGCGAGTCCGGCGCACGGCCGCGGGTGCCTCGCCGGCGTCCTCGCCCGCGAGCCGGCGGTAGAGCGCGGCGAGTTGCGGCACGTAGAGCTCGATCGCGAAACGCTCGGCGCCCCAGTGGGCGAAGGCGGCGCGCTCGTCCTGGGTGACGTCGCGGCGTGCGAACTCCTGGATCGTCGCCCGCGAGGCTTCGAGATCGTCGAGACCGGGCAGCACGCAGGCGCACGGCTCGTCGCGGACCACGTCCGAGAAGTCACCGATGCCGTCGGTCATCACGATCGGGAGGCCGCACAGCGCGTACTCGGCGAACTTGCCGGGCGCGGCGACCTCGTTCATCGGATGGCGGTCGCGCAGCAGGAGCCCGATGTCGGCCGCGCACAGCCAGTCGACGATCTCGTGATGCGGAGCGCTCGCGAACCGATAGCTCCCGGCGGGAAGTGCCGCAGCTTCGAGGTGCGGCCGGATCATGTTCCACTGATCTTCGGGCGCGAGCACGATGAAGCACGCATCGGGTCGCGCATCGCGGATCATGCCGAACGCCCGCACGAGCTTGTCCGGCACCTGCCAGCGCCCGGCCAGATTCCCGCTGTAGATCACGACCAGGCGGTCATCGAGTCCGAGGGCGCGGCGCCGGTGCGCGCGGCGTTCCGGCGAGAACGCGAAGCGCTCGCGGCTGGCGACGCTCGGAAACACGTGGATCCGGGCGGCCGCGGCGTCGTCGAGCCCGTAGCGGCGGACCATCACGTCCTTGAGCTTCCGCGACACGCACACGACCGCGTCGCTCTCGCGCAGGAGCTTCCCTTCGTAGTGGAGGTAGAAGCGCTCCTCGAGGCGCCGGCGCAGCGTCTGCAACCACGACGGCCGGGCGATCGCCTCGTGCTTGTAGCGGGCCTCGGCGAGGTTGTCGCCCTCGAGCTCGGGGATCACACGCACCGACGCGCACCGGCGCCGAAGCGCGAGCGCGAGTCGGCCCATGACGATCTGCCGCGTGTGGAGCACGATGCGGCGGTCGGACGGGCAACCGCCGAGCGCGCGCGCGAGCGCCGGCGCCGAGAGGCCGGGGAGCGGCGCCCACACCGGCAGTGTGTGCACGGCGCCGCGCATCTGGCCGCGCACCACGGCGACCGGATTCGGTCCGAGCCGGTCGCGCCCCCGCCACGCCCGCCCGCTGGCGATGGGATTCAGCGAGAGCCTGATCCGCGAGACCAGATCGACGGTGAGTCCCTCGCGCTCGAGGCGCTGGATGAGCGCGACGTACATGCCGGTGTGCAGGGCGTCGCCGCCGAGATACGCGAAGCGGCTCACGCGCCCGCTCCGCGCTCGGCCAGCTCGCGATAGAGCTCGACGTGCCGGGCGATGTACCGCTCGTGCCCGTGGTCGCGCTCGACGATCTCGCGACCGCGCCGGGCGAGCGCCGCGCGCCGGGCGTCGTCGCCGAGCAGCGCGCGCACCGCAGCCGCGAGCGCCGCCGCGTCGCCGACGGGCACCGCCGTGCCGGCTTCCGGCGCGCGCGTCGTCTCCTCGAGCACGGTGCCGGCCGACACCACCGCCGGCGTGCCGCACGCCATGGCCTCGAGGGCCATCAGGCCGAACGATTCCGCGATCGAAGGCATGATGAACAGATCGGCGGCCGCGAGCGACTCGGCGAGCCGCGCCTCGTCGTCGATCCATCCCGACTCGTGGAGCGTGTAGCGGCCGCGCAGATCCTCGAGCGCGCCCTTCGCCTCGAGGACGATCAGATGCGTCGGCCGGGTGAGCTCGAGTCGCCGCAGCGCGTCGAGCAGTGTCGCGATGCCCTTCGTGCGCAGCTGGCGCGCGCCGTGCGGCACGCGGAAGGCGAGCACGTGCGCATCAGCCGGAATGCCGAGCCGGGCGCGGCAGGCGGCGCGGTCGAGCGGGCGCCAGCGCTCGAGATCGAGGCCGAAGGGGATGACTCGGCACGCGTGGTCACGCAGCAGGGGGCTCGCGGCGACGCGGCGCGCCATCCACGCCGACGCGACGACCAGCGTGATCGGCGCGCGCGTGTAGGCCGCGCGCTTCGCCCGCCACACCATCGCGGTCGTGTCGAACCACACCGCAAAGTTGCGCGACAGATCGGGGCACCGCCCGCAGCCGGTCTTCCACCGCTCGCAATCGAGCGGGTGCACGCAGTGCCCGGTCATCGCCCAGGGATCGTGCAGCGTCCAGATCGTCGGCCGGCGCCGCGCGAGCACCGGCGCCGAGAAGATCCCGATGAAGTGCGGATAGACGAGGTGCCAGTGGACGACGTCGGCGCCGCGGAAGCAGCGGCGCATCGGCATCGTCCAGCCGAACGGCGAGAGCATGCCCTGGAGCGACGTGACGCGCTCGGCGCCGTAGAGAGCGCGCTCGAACACCTCGCCCGCCGCCGTATGCGCGTGGACCAGCGGATCGCGCGAGCCCTTGCGCACGACCAGCATCTCCGAGCCGTGGCCGCGCTCGATCAGCGCGCGGTGGAGGTCGTAGCCGTTGAAACGCCGGCCCTCGAGATCGCGCAGGGTGATCTGCAGGACGTGCATGCGGTCGGGCGTGGCCGCGCTCGAGCGCCGCCCCGGCGGCCGGGCGGCCTAGCGGTGCGCGGGCGATCCCTTGCGGCGGCCGGGCGGCGCGGCGGCCGCGCCGGTGACGGTCACCTGTCCGCGGATCGCGGAGGACGCGCCGAGGAACGAGGCGCTGCGATCGATGTCGTCCCAGTGCTCGCGGAACCAGTCGATCGTGGTCTGGAGCCCGCGCTCGAACTCCATCGTCGGATCGTAGCCGAGCACCTCGCGCGAGCGGTCGAGCGAGGCGAGGATGCGGCTCTTGTTGTCCCACTTGCGGCGGCCGACCATCGTCGTGCCGGCGCCGTTGCCGGTGAGCCGGTTGACGCGCTCGGCGAGATCGCCGACGCGCACCTCGCGGCCCGAGGCGAGATTGAACTCGAGCCCGGCCGCCTTCGGCTCGTAGCCCGCGCGCAGCACGCCGTCCACGAGGTCGCCGACGAACGTGAAGTCGCGGGTCGCGTCGGGATCGCCGGCGATCGGCAGCGGCATGCCCTTCATCGCCCAGTAGACGAAGTTCGGGATGACGTTGCGATACTGGCCCGGCACTTCGCCCGGACCGAACGAGTTGAAGAACCGCGTCTTCACGACCTCCATGCCGAAGTGGTTCGCGAAGAAGTTGCAGTAGAGCTCGCCGAGCATCTTGGTGATCTGATACGGCGTCGACAGGTGCATCGACATGAACTCTTCGCGCAGTGGCAGCGGCGCGGCGTGGCCGTAGATCGAGCACCCCGACGAGGCGTACACGACGCGCTTCGCCCGGTTCATGCGCGCGTACTCGAGCAGGCGCAGCGTGCCGAGGCCGTTCGAGTGCAGATCGCGCTCGGGATAGTCCACCGAGTTCTGGTTGGCGAAGAACGCGGCGAGGTGGAAGACGATCTCGGGGTCCTCGGCGAACACGCGCTTGAGACACACCTCGTCGGCGACGTCGCCGCGCACGAACAGGATGTTCCCGGCGCGCGGGACGTTCCACTCGTAGCCGGACGAGAGGTCGTCGAGGATCACGACCGTCGCGGCGCCGAGCTCCGCGAGCCGGCGGCAGAGGTTGGTGCCGATCGCGCCGGCGCCGCCGGTGACCAGGATCTTGCGGCCGCGGTAGTGGTCGAGATGGGCGCTCATCGCGCGGACTCCTGCATGCGGGCGGACGCCGGGACCGGATACGTCTCGCGCATCCACGCCACGTAGCGTGCGACGCCTTCCTCGAGATCGATCTTCGGGTCGTGGGAGAGGTCGCGCTCGGCCTTCGACATGTCAACGATCTTGACCTTCGTGGTGAACGCCTCGGCCTGACGGTACTCGACGAGACGGTCGTCGCGGCCGCAGGCGCGCAGCACGATGTCGGACAGCTCGCGGATGTCGTGCACCCATTCGCGGCGCCCGCCGACGTTGTAGACCTCGCCGGGGATGAAGTGGTCGACGATGTTGGCGAACGTGCGCACGGTGTCGTCGATGTAGTCGAAGATGCGCTTGTGTCCGGCGTACACCGTGTACGGCAGCCCGTGCAGCGCGCTGTAGACGAAGATCGGGATGACGCCGCGGTAGGCGCTGTAGTGTTCGTGCGGCCCGTAGCAGTTGAGCGGCCGGACGCGCACCGACTCCGTCTTGAACATCGTCGCCGAGTTGAGCACCTGCAGCTCGCCCGCCCACTTGCTGATCGCGTAGTCGTTCATCTGCTTGATCGGCACGCGATCCATGACGTCCTCGCTCATCAGGCCGTCGTAGTCGCCGTACACCTCGCAGCTGCTGAAGAAGATCATGCGGAAGCGCCGCTCCTCCTGCAGCCGCAGGACGTTCTTCGTGCCGACGTTGTTCGTCTGCCACAGGTGCTCGTAGTAGTCCTCGCCGTTCCACCGGCCGTACTCGGCGGCGAGGTGGTAGACGTAGTCGAACTCGTGCTTCTTGAAGACGCGCTCGAGCTGCCAGTAGCTGCGCACGTCGGCGCGATGGTGCTGCGGATCCTCGGCGTGGGTGAGGTCGACGGTGATCGCGTCGTGCCCGCGCGACCGGAGCTCGCGCACGAGGTTGGTGCCGATGAAGCCGCGGCCGCCGGTGACGAGGATGCGCTTCGCGGCGCTCACGACGCGCTCCGCGCGGCCGGCATGCGCGACGGCATGCCCTCGCGGATCCACGCGACGTAGTCGACGAGCCCGCGTTCGATCGCGATCGCCGGGCGGAACCCGAACGCCTTCGCCGCGTGGTCCACCTTCGCCTGACTGTGGAGGACCTCGCCCTTGCGCGGCGGCCGGTGCTCGAAGACCAGGTTCGGCCCGGCGACGGCGCGGAACGCCTCGGCGAGCCGGTTGATCGTGAACGTCGTACCGGTGCCGATGTTGAACGGCCCGCGCAGCCCCGGCGTCTCGCCGGCGCGCACGTTGGCCTCGGCCACGTCGTCGACGTTGATGAAGTCGCGCGTCTGCTCGCCGTCGCCGTAGATGAGCAGCGGCTCCTTGTCGAGCAGCCGGCGCGTCCAGATCGGGATCACGTTGCCGTAGGCGTCGTAGCGCTGGTTCACGCCGTACACGTTGAAGTAGCGCAGGCAGACGATGTCGAGATCGAAGAGTTTCGCGTAGGCGAGGCAGTGCTTCTCCCCCGCGAGCTTGGTGACGCCGTAGGGCGAATCGGGCTCGGCCGGATGGGCCTCGTCGATCGGCAGGTACTGCACCTCGCCGAAGATCGCCGACGAGGACGAGAAGACCAGCTTGGGCGTGCGGTGGGCGCGCACCGCCTCGAGCACGGACAGCGTGCCGATGACGTTGATCTCGGCGTCCAGCTGCGGGCGCTCGATCGACTTGATGTTTCCGACCGAGCCGGCGAGGTGGTAGACCGCCGCGCAGCCCTCGGCCAGCGCGTGCACCAGCCGACCGTCGCGGATGTCGCCGACGGTGAGCTCGATACGGTCGGCCGCGAGGCTCTCGAGGTTCTCGCGGTAGCCGGTGCTCAAATCGTCGAAGATGCGGACGTTCCAGCCGCGCTCGATCAGCTTGCGCACCACGTTCGAGCCGATGAAACCGGCACCACCGGTCACGAGCGCACGGTTATCGGTCAACGGCGTCCTCCTCAAGACCGTTATCGGCGTAAGTCGGCCGAGGAGAGTACCAAAAAAGTCATCGGCCGGATCGAAGACCTAGCCGGCGCGACGCTCCATGACCAGCCGCGCGTAGAGCTCCGCCAGCTGATCCACCATGCGCCGCGCCGAGAACTCGTCGACGCGTGCGAGCCCGCGGGCGCCCATCGCGCGCGCCGCCGCGGGGTCGCGGGCGAGGTCCGTGAGATGGCGCGCCATCGCGGCATGGTCTCCCGGCTCGACCAGCCATCCGTTCTCGCCGGGAACGATGGCCTCGGGCGCGCCGGCGACGTGGGTCGCGACGATCGGCAGTCCCGCCGCCATCGCCTGCGGGAACACGCGCGGCAACCCCTCCCACAGCGAGGCCAGGGCGAGCACGTCGAACACGCGCAGCAGCTCGGGCACGTCGCGCCTCATGCCCAGAACGTGGACGCGATCGCCGAGACCGGCGGCGCGCGCGGCCGCCTCGAGGTCAGGCCGCAGCGGTCCGTCGCCGACGAACACCAGGTGCGCATCCGGCCGGGCGGCCGCCACGCTCCGGAACGCGGCGAACATGTCGAGCGGCGCCTTGCCGCGCACGAGCCGGCCGACCGCGCCGACCACGAACGCCGTCGCGGGCAGACCCAGACGCTCGCGCGCGGCCGTGCGATCCACGACCACGTTCATGTAGCGCTCGAGTTCGATGCCCGACCGGATCACGTGGTAGCGATCGGGATGGCCGATGCCCTTGGCGAGGCCGAGCTCGCGGTCGTTCGCGGCGACCACCACCAGCGCCTGGGAGATCCGCGCCAGCGCCTGCTCGAGACCGATGCCGACCCAGTGCACGGCCCATGGGTCGGCGCGCGTGAACGCCCAGCCGTGCGCGGTGTGCACGATCACGGGAACGCCGGCGAGCCGCGCGGCGATCCGGCCGAGGATGCCCGCCTTGACTGTGTGCGTGTGCACGACGTCGAAGCGCCGGCGGCGCAGGAACCGCGTCAACCGGATCAGCGCCCGGAGGTCGAGGCCGTTGTCGATGCGGCGCACCAGGCTCGGCTCCAGATGGAGCGGCACGCCGCGCTCGCGGCACTCCTCGTGCAGCGAGCCTTCGTCCCCCGTCTCGGCCCCGCACAGGATCTCGCTCGGGAAGCGATCGCGATCGATCAGCGCGCAGGACAACATGGTGTTCTCCTGCGCGCCGCCGATGATCATGCGCGTGATGACGTGAAGCACACGGACGGGACGTGCCGCGGTCGGATCCGTCATCCGCGGCCCGCCGCCTGCGGCCGGCCGAGCGCCGCCAGCCGCTCGGGCGGCGCCGATCCGATCGTCGACCACCACAGCTCGAAGGCCAGCGCCGCCCACAGCGCACCGGCGCGATCGTGCCCGCGCCGGTGCTGGTCGTGCCAGGCGCGCAGGGTCGCCATGTCGAACACGCCGCTGCCGGCCCCGCCGAAGACATCGCCCGCCAGGTCGGCGAGCGGACCGCGCAGCCATGCCTCGATCGGCACGGCGAAGCCATGCTTGGCGCGGTCGGCGATCGCCGCCGGCAGCGTGCGGCGCGCGAGCGATCGCAGCACGCGCTTGCCGGCGTCGCCCTCGAAGCGCGAGGCCAGCGGCAGACCTGCGGCGAAGCTCACCAGCGCCGGATCCAGGTAGGGCACGCGGCCCTCGACCGAGGCCCCCATCGTGCAGCGGTCCTCCTTGAGCAGCAGGTCGTCCGGCAGGTAGTAGAGATGATCCGCCGCGAATGCCTGGGCCTCTTCCGGCCCCGGCGCGGCCCCGGTCTCGGTGATCAGCTCGATCCACAGGGCACCCCCGACCCGCGCGGGATCGGCCGCGACCGCGAGGGACTCGGCCCAGCGCGCCGGCGATGCCGGCTCGAGCGTCGAGAGATAACCGGCGAAGAACGTCGGCCGGCCGCGCGCCTCGAGCAGCTTGCGCACCATGATCATCCGTTCGCCGCCGATCGTGCGGCGATGCTGTTCGCGATCGCCGAGAACGCGGGCCGCAGCGGCCGCCAGACGGCGCGGCAGCCAGCGCATCCGGCGCAGGAGCGCGGCGAGCCGGTAACGGCGGTAGCCGCCGAACACCTCGTCGCCGCCGGTGCCCGAGAGCAGCACCGTCACTTCGCTCGCTGCCGCACGCGCGACGAGGTAGGCCGGGACCGCGGCCGGATCGGCGCACGGCTCGTCGAGGCAGCCGATCACGCGCTGGAGCTCGGCCGCGACGTCGAGCGAGACCGTGAATTCACGATGACGGGTGCCGAGCCGCTCGGCGACCTCGCGCGCGAACCGGCGCTCGTCGTGATGCCCGCCTTCGGAGAAGCCGATGGCGAACGTGCGCGTCTCGCGCCGGACCGCCTCCGGCAGCGTCGCCAGCATCACGCTCGAATCGAGGCCGCCCGAGAGGAGCACGCCGACCGGGCGGTCGGACAGCAGCATCGCGGTGGTCGCGTCCGCGAGGCGCCGGCCTGCTTCGTCCGCCAGCGCCTCGGTCGACGACCCGGCCGCGCCGCCGGTGAAGGAGCTCGGCCACGCCCAGTAGCGCTCGTCGCGCCGGCCCTCGGGCGTGATCAAGATGCGCGTCCCGGGACGCACCTTGCGCACCGAGCGCACGATGGTCGCGCTGCCGGGAACGAAGCCGAGCGCCAGATAACGGCCGAGGGCTTCGAGGTCGAGATCGCGGGACAGCGTCGGATCGCACAGCAGCGCCTTGAGCTCCGATGCGAACAGCACCCGGTCCCCCGACTCCGCCACGTAGAGCGGCTTGACGCCGAGCGGATCGCGCGCGAGCAGCAGTGTCGCGTCCGCCGAGTCGTACACGGCGCTGGCGAACATGCCGCGCAATCCCTCGACGCATCGCGCGCCGCGCTCGCGGTAGAGATAGGGCAGCAGCTCGGTGTCGGTGTGGGTGCGCAGCGGGTAACGCGCGGCCAGCTCGGCGCGCAGCTCGGGGAAGTTGTAGATCTCGCCGTTCTGGATCGCCCACACGCGGCGCTCGTGGTCGGACAGCGGCTGGTGGCCGCCGTCCACGTCGAGGATCGCCAGCCGCCGCACGCCCAGCGTCGCGCGGCCGATGGACTCGAGGCCGACGTCGTCCGGCCCGCGGTATTCGATGCTGCGCAGCATGGTCGCAACCAGTGCGCGGTCGGCGGCGCGTTCCGACTCGTGCGGCGGCTCCGGCCCACGGCGGTAGATCCCGGCGATGCCGCACATGTCAGGCCTCCCGGGCGGGGCGCGCCGGGCGGCGGGCGCGCCCGGGTGTGACGAAGGTCACCTGGGTGGCCCCGGCCTCACGCGGCGGGCGCGGTGGCCACCGGTGACGCCGACTCGGACCCGGCGCGGATCAGCAGCGCCGTCCACAGCGACAGCTCCGCGAGCGTCACCATGCCGAGGAAGTTTTCGCCGGTGATGTTGGCGACCAGCAGTCCCGTGATGAGGGGCGCGTGGTAGCGCGCGAACGTGTTCCCGAGCGTGCCCTGCGGCGTCGACCGCGCCACCACCGCACCCACCCGAAACAGACGCACGAACACCACCGCCAGCGCCGCGAGCCCGATCAATCCCATGCCGGCCGCGATCTCCAGGTAGTAGCTCTCCGCCGGTCCCATGATGAGCCGGAGGCTGTTGTACTGGCTGCTGACCGACCCGAACCCCAGGAAGCCCACGCCGAGCAACGGATGCGCGAGGAACACCGACCACGCGGCCTCCCAGTGGAGGACGCGGATGAGCGAGGTGTACGCCTCGAACGATCCTCTCTGGAGCACCACCGTCTTCGCGAGACGCTCCCAATAGAGATGCGGCACGAGAGGCAGGGCCGCGGCGATCGCCAGCGCGCCGCCGATCACCCAGCTCCAGCGCGCGCGCGGGAGCGACAGCAGGGTGAACGTGAGGAGGGCGAGCAGGCCGCTGCGCGACTGCGTGAGGACGATCATGATCACCGCCACGGCGAGCATCAGGAGATTGATCCTGCGATGCCGCGTCGCCTGGCGCACCATCAGCACGGCGATGATGATCAGCAGGCCCGTGGCGCCGTCATTGGCGCCGTCGATCGGCCACTCCGGCTGATTGAGGTACCACGCCAGGCCGGCGCGTTTCAAGTGGGCGACGAGGATGGCGATGGTGTTGACCAGCGCGAAGCACGCACCGGCCGCGACCACGGCTCCCATGGCCTGGCGGATGCGGCGCTCATCACGCAGCCACCAGAGTCCGAGCGGGAACAGCAGCAGCCCCTGCCAGGTGCGGACCAGACCGAGCACCGAGGCGCCGGCCGTCCCGATCCGGCCGTCGATCAGCATGCTGACGAGCGACAGCGCGGCGAGCGCGTAGTAGAGCGTGGTCGAGCGCCCCAGCCCGCGGGCGGCCGACAGGATGTCCGCGCGCTGACCGGTGGCGCTGCGCGCCTCGGCCGCCGCCACGGCGCGCGCGGTGCCGAGCAGCGTCGCGACCAGCATCGGCGGCATGAGGATGTCGAAGGGGTTCGTCCCCTTCGATCCGGGGAAGAGGACGAAGATCGGCAGCAGGAACGACGCCCCTGCGAGCACCAGGAACGCCGCGAAGGGAAAGACGAAGGCGGCGGCGAGCACGGCGACGCCGGCGATGATCCCCGCGGGCAGGAGGAACACCGGCGAGCCGTACCCGGCCGCGGCGCCGAACACCAGCGCCGTCGCGCCGCCCAGTAGCACGGCCGCCGGCGGGATGCCCGCCGACGGTCTCGGCTCGGCGATCCCCATCACCCGGGCCAGGGAAGCCTCCCGCGGAACACCGGCCGGGTCATTCCTCGGCCGGTGGGCGCATGGACAGGGCCACCCACGCTGCTCCGAGCAATCCCGCCACGAGTGCAGCCCCCGCGACCAGGACGGCGCGGCGCGGACGCGACCGGAGATCCGGCGGGCGTGCCGGATCGAGCACGGTGATGGTCGGCGTGTCCCGCGTCTCCTGGATCCGCATCTCCTCGTACTCGGTGGTCAGGAGCGTGAACAGCCGGCGCTGGATCTCGGCGTCGAGGGCCAGCCGCGCACCCTCCTGCTTGAGCGTCGGGAGCTTGGAGATCTCGTGGTTCACGGCGTTGATCTCGGCATCGACCTGTGTCAAACCGGCGCTGCCCGGCCGCGTATAGCTCGACATGTACGACCGTGTCACCTCGAGATTCATCTTCCTCGAGATGACGTCGGCCATCCCCCCGATCGCATCGCTGCTCGCCACGACCTTGTTGCGCTGTTCGTAGGCGGTGACGGTGGACTCCGCATGAGTCAGGCGTTCCCTGGCTTCGACCAGGCGCTGCTCGAGGAATATCCGCGTGCGCTTGGCGCGCGTGTTCACCGACTCGAGGTTGAACCGGTCCAGATCCTCGATCAGATGGTTCGCCATGTCGGCCGCACGCTTCGGATCGCGGTCTTCGACCGCCACCGTCACCACGCCGACAGGGCTGACCCCGACCTTGACGTGCTGATCGAGCTCCTTGAGCGCGTTGTCCATCATCTTCTGGCGGTACAGCCGCTGCAGGTCGAAGGCCCGGACCAGCGACTCGCGCAGCGTGCGGCTGCGCAGGATCTCGACGTAGATGTCCGAGGGCGTCGTGCTGCTGAACAGCCCCAGGCGACCGAGCGTCTTGTTCTCGATCATCGCGCCCATCAGCCCCAGCGCGTCCCCGCCCTCCGCGGGCGGCAGGAGCGTGCACTGGGCCGCATACCACTTGGGCAGGAACAGCGAGATCACGACCGCGGCCACCGCGACCGTCCCGACGAACAGGGCGAGCGGTCCGCGGCGCGCATTCGCTTCTGCGAGAAACCGTTGGGCGGGGACGGGCAGTGACAGGTAGGGCTGCGTGGGCAACGCGGCTCTCCTCATGGGTCGGGGCGTTGCGACCGGGCGGTCGAACGGGATGCGTACGATACCAGCTTGGATGCGGGCGGCCAACGGACGCCGCCTCCGCGCGCGACGAGGCGGCGACTACACGACGTCGGAGTCCCCCCACGTCACGTACCAGGACGACGGCGTCGTCAGCCGGGCATCGGCCGCCAGCGCGCGCACGCCGAAGTGAATCCGCTGTGGATGGAAGACCCGGGGCACGGGAATGAATCCGCACCTCGCCAGCGCCCCGCGCGCGACCGTACCCGGGAACATGAGCGCGACCAGCAGCTCGGCGCCCTCCCGGCGCAGCGCCCCCTCCGCGCACCGGACCAGGGCGAGCGCCACGTCTGGGCGGTTCTCCTCGCACAGCATGTCGACGACGAATCCCGAGCGGAGACCGAACCGATCCACGCGGCGCGTGACGATGGTGCCGACCAGCTGCCCGCGTTCGCGCAGGGTCCGGATCCCATACGGGCGATCCGGATTCAGCGCGTAACGCCATTCGAGGTGCGCACGGTTTCGCACGACGCAGATGCGCTTGCCCCGCCGGGCGCGCTCCCAGAGCGCATCGGTGTCGGCGGGAAAGGACCCGATCTCCTCGACCGTGAACTCCGTTGGCCGGTCGTCGGAGTCGCGGAACGCGAGTGACACGAATCGCTCGGCGATCGGGGCCGCCAGCCGGGCCGCGGGCCCGTGTGGCGACAGGTAGGCGGTCGCGGCCCCCTTCAGCGGCTTGAGCATGAGCGGGAACGGCTTCAGCTCCACCCAGCCCATCCGGCTGAAGATGGTCGGGCCGGATTTCGCGTTCGGGAATCCGAACACGGCGACCGCACCGCTCTCGCCCTGCTCGCGATAGACCTGGGCGGCCAGCCGCTGGAACAGGCCGCGGCCGCGAAACGCGGCATCGGTCGCCGTGTCGAGCGATAGCGCCGCATCGTGCTCGCGGTCGTCGATCTGGAGCTTGAGCGGCATCACCGCGTAGTGAGCGGCCAGTCTTCCCTGCGCGAACGCGAGCAGGATCGCCTGCCGCCCCTGCGGGCTCTCGAGGAACTCCCACCGCCAGTGACGGGCGCTCTCGGAGGCGCCCATCGTGCGGCCGAACGTGCGTTCGAACAGCTCGATGATCGCAGCCTCGTCTCCCGGCCGATAGGCACGGACCTCGAACTCATCCGACATTCAGGACCTCGCGCATCGGCGCGAAGCGGAAGTCGCGCAGCAGGCGGCGCAGGCGGCCCAGCGTGGCGGGGAGGTTGGCGTAGTGCGTCATCGCGATGCGGCGCGGCAGACGGATGCGCGGGTGCCGGGGATCGATCTCCCACGGGTGCAGGTAGAACACGGCCGGATGACCCTCGCGGTTGATGCTGCGGAACGCGTGGCGCGTGACCGCGTACGGGAAGATGCGGAAGTAGGCGCCGCCGGCGATGGGGACGTTGCGACCCCAGAGCCGCCAGGTCGAGATCGGGAACTCGAGCAGCGTCGTTCCCCCCGCGGCAACGGCATGCGGCCAGCGCTCGGCGTCCGAGATCCCGTACCGGTAGTTGAGCACCGGATAGATGCTCGAGTCGTAGCGAAGTCCCAGCTCCCCCATCACGTCCAGGGCCCACAGCGACTCGCGCGTGATCGAGAAGAACGGCGCGCGGTGCCCGAGGATCGGCTGTCCCGCCAGCTCGCGCAGCAACGCGATCGAGCGCGACAGCTCGTCACGGAATGCGCCCCGCTCCATGCGATAGACGAAGCTGTGCGACCAGCCGTGCGTGGCGATCTCGTGGCCGGCGGCGGCGATCTCGCGCACCAGCGCCGGGTACCGCTCCGCCACCCAGCCGAGCACGAAGAACGTCGCGCGCGTCCCGGTCTCGGCGAGGACCGCGAGGAGATGGCGTCCGGCCGGCACGATGCGCTCCTCGAACTCATCCCAACGGGTGTGCGGGATCTCCAGGCCCTGATACCAGTCCTCGAAGTCGATCGTCAGGGCGTTGAGCGGCCGGTGATCGGTCGCGGGAGGGCGATGCGGGTCGGGTGGGCTCACGGGAGGCGCAGAAGTTAGGCGCGCGCCTCTACGAGGGTCAATCGTGGCGTCGGCATGGCCGCGCGAAGCGCGCGACGCTCGGCGGCGACTACCGCCGTCGCGGGAGCATGAACTTCACGACCGCCGGCTGATGCGGCGTCGCGTTCACCGCGTTCTGCCACACCGGCGGCGCCGGCGCCTCGGGCGCGAGCAGCGTCTCCAGCGCGAGCGCCCAGTCGGCGGCGTCGAGGTCGGTCTTCTCGATGTCGTGGTCGAAGGCGGCGATCGTGCGGCGCGCGGCGTCGCTCCACCGCGCCTCGCCGGTCGCGGCGCCGAGCTCGGCGAAGAAGAGCGCGGCGCGCGCGTTCTCCCCGGGATTGCGCGCGGCGCGGCGGATCGTACCGTCCTTGCGCGGCGACGCCTGCGTGAAGCATCCGCCCCGCTCCGTGTCCGCGAACTTCGCGAGCACGACCTCGGCGAGCGCGCGGGCGCGCACCATGTCCTGGGCGCGGCCGCAGGCCTGCGCGGCGAACAGCAGCGCGCGGCCCGTCTCGATCTGGTCGGCGAGCTGCGGCATCGCGGCGACCGCGCCGAAGTCGTCGCGGCGGATCAGCACGCCGAGCGCCTCGTCCATCCCGGTCCCCCAGACGCGGTCGAGGCTGCGCAGCGCGAAGTCGCGCGGTCGCGGATCGCCGGTCGCCGACGCCCACGCGAGCCACGCGTGGATCGCGATGCCGTTGGCCGCGGGCTGGAGCGTGCGGTCGCCGACTTGCGCCGTGATGAAGCCGCCGCGGCCGTCGAGCAGCACGCGGTCGCAGTAGTTGACCACGCGCGCCGCGTCGCGGCGCCAGCGGTCGTCGCCGGTCGTCCGCCACGCGATCACGAGATCCTCGAGCCGGCGTCCGTTGACGTCGGCATGCATCTCGAACGCACCGCCCTCGGCCGTGCTCCTCTGCCGACGGTCGGTAAATCCGCCGCTCATCGAGTCCTGGAGCTGTGCGGTCCACGCGACGGTCGCGAGCGCGCGCGCGGTCCACGCCCCGTCCCCCGCCGCGCCCGCATCGCGCGCGAGACGGAACGCGAGCGCGACGGCGCTCTCGCTCGGTCGTCCGTCCTTGCCCACCCATCCGCCGCGCGACGTGTCGTACGCGGCGTCGATCCGGGCGATGTAGCGGTGGAGGCGGTCGCGGTCGTCGCGCGGCGCGTCGTCGTCGCGATGCTTCGCGGCGGCGGGCAGCGCCAGTGCCCCCGTCGTGAGCGCGACGGCGACGGCGAGCGACAGGGAGCGGGCGGTCTTCATCCCGGCCGTTATCGGCCGATCGCAGCCGCCCCTTGACGGCGCGGCGGCCGGCGGCGTGGCGGCCGACGGCGCCGCGGCCGGCGGCCGCGTCAGCTCGAGAGCACCCCCGCGACGACCAGCAGCGCGATCAGCACGCCCATCAGGCTCTCGCCCGCGATCAGGCCCGAGGACACCGGCACGACGTACTCCTCGGCGAGCTTGGGCTTCGCCTTGTGGAGCGCGAGCGCGCCGAGCGCGCCGATGAACATCGAGACCGAGTAGAAGCCGGTGATGGTGAACGCGAGGCCGAGCCCGGTCGCCGACGGGATGAACTTCTTCGCCTTCGGGAACGCGAGCTCGAGCACCGGGATCAGGATGCCGACCAGCGCGCCGATCACGAGCCCGATGCGCGCCGTGGGATGGAGCGCCGAGACGCCCTTCGCGAGCAGCTCGGCGACGCCGCGCCACACCTGCGCGGCGGGCGCCGGCCACCGGTCGGTGCCGAGCACCGAGGCGTTCGGGACGAGCAGGAAGAACACCGGCACGACCACCACTGCGCCCGCGAGCACGCCGAAGAACTGGGCCAGGAACTGCTGCCGCGGCTTGGCGCCGAGCAGGTAGCCGCTCTTGAGATCGGTGAGCAGATCGCCGGCGTGGCTGCACGCGCCGGCCGTGATGTTGGCGGTCATCAGATTGGTCGTGATGTTCCCGGGCGAGAGCGCGCCGAAGGTGAGCTGCGTCACCTTGCTCAACGGCCCGGTCGGCGTGATGTCGGTCTCGCCGGTCGCGCGCGAGGCGACCACGACGAGCAGGAACGTCATCAGCACCGCCACGATCCCCATCCAGATATGGATGTGGAACCACTGGTGGCCCATCCAGATCACGATCGCGCCCAGCACCGCCATGCCGCCGATGAACCACGACCCCGGCACCTCGATACGCTCCATCGGATCGTCCTTCGCGGCGTGCCGCGGCGCGAACATCGCGGTGATCGTGCTGAACGCGCGCACGACCGACTTCCACTGCAGCACGAACAGCAGCAGGCCGGAGGTGACCATCATCGGGACGCCGATCCACAGGCTCCAGGTCGAGATGCGCCGGAACGCGCTGCCCGGACCCTCGGGGATCACGTGCGCGGCGAGCATCATCGGCGCGAGGATGCCGTAGTTGATCACCGTGCCGAGCATCAGGCTCCACGCCTGACGGAAGCCCATGATCGCGCCGGCGGCGACGAACAGCAGCGAGCCCTCGAACGAGAGCGTGAGGTCCTGCTGCAGCCGGTACTTGCCGACGTGCCACGTGCCCGGCAGCCAGTTGCTCGGCACGTGCGGGTACTGGATCCAGGAGAGCGGCGTCGCGAGCCAGCGCGCCGTGCCGGCCGGCGGCGTCACGCGGCTCCAGCCGAAGCCGCGACCCCATTCACTCACCGCGAGCCATTTCGCGTTCGCGTCGCGGCACCACGAGAGCACGACGCCGAACAGGATCGCGAGGCCGAGCGAGCGCGCCTGCCGCTGTGCCGCGGCGCCGCCCGCGCCGTGGAGCGTGCGCAGCGTGGTCGCGGCGGCGATGCCGCTCGGGAAACGCAGCTGCTCGATGTTGACCATCTGGCGCTTGGCCGGCACCGCGAGAAACACGCCGAGCCACGAGATGATCAGGATCCACGCGGTCAGCACCCACATGCTCGGCACCGCCGACGGGTTGAGCATCATCAGCGCCGGGATCGCGTTCACGAGGCCGGCGCCGGTCATGTAGCCGGCGGCCGAGGCCGCGGACTGCATGGCGTTGTTCTCGAGGATGCTGAACGGCGGGAAGAGCCTGGGCGCCACGCGGTGGAGCGTCGCGAAGATCGCGTACGCGAGGATGCACGACGTGATCGCGACGCCGAGGCTCCAGCCCGCCTTGAGGCCGACGTAGATGTTCGAGAGCGACATGAACGCGCCGAGCAGCATGCCCATGATGAGCGCGCGCGGCGTCAGCTGCTTCATCCGGTCGCCGGCGTAGACGTTCTCGAACCAGTCGCGCTCGATCGCCTCGGGCGTCCTCTGCCTCTCTTCGACGGCGGGAACGGTTTCGGTGGCCACGGCCGGACCTCTCGGGGATGGGAGCGCTGCGCGGTTGCCGACGTGAAGCGGCCCGCAGCGTGGGCGAGGCCGGTCCCGCGCTCAAGGAGAAAGTGGCACGCGCGGCCTCGCGGCGGGGCGGCCGAACGTGCTGCTACACTCGTCTCCCCGCGCCGCGCGCGAGGCGCATGCGGGTCCGCGCGACGCGTGGGCCGCGCCGCATCCACCCGGGGGTCCCGTTTGCCGCAGACGCAGACTTCGTCGCTTGCCGCGCCGCCCGCGAGCCCGAACGCCACGATGACGCCGGCCGCGGACGCGATGCCGCTCCGCGTCTCGCTCGCGCTCTTCGCCGGCAGCGGATGCTCGGCGCTCATCTACGAGCTGGTGTGGTTCCAGCTCCTGCAGCTGGTCGTCGGCTCGTCGGCGATCTCGCTCGGCATCCTGCTCGCGACCTACATGGGCGGCCTCGGCCTCGGCGGCCTGCTGCTGCCGCGTCTGGTGCCGGCGCGCCGCCATCCGTTCCGCGTCTACGCGCTGCTCGAGCTCGGGATCGCGGCCCTCGCGCTGCTCGTGCTGGTCGAGGTCCCGGCGGTGAGCGCGCTCTACGCCGGGAGCGGATCGCACGGCGCGACCGGGATCCTGCTGCGCGCGGCGATCGCCGGCCTCTGCCTCGTCCCGCCGACGCTGTTGATGGGCGCGACGCTCCCGGCGATCGCGCGCGGGGTGTCGGCGACGCCCCACGGCGTCGGCCGGCTCGGCGCGCTCTACGCGGGCAACATCGCCGGCGGCATCGCCGGCTGCCTGCTCGCGGGCTTCCACCTGCTGCGCTTCCACGACACGACGTTCGCGACGCTCGTCGCGGTCGCGATCAACGTGACGGTCGCGCTGATCGCGATGGCGGTGGCGCGGCGCCGGCCCGTCGCGGCAGCGGCCGCGACGGCGGCCGGAGGGACGATCGAACCGGACACCTCGCACCGGCCTGGCGCGGCGATCGTCTACGCCGTGATCGCGCTCTCGGGCCTCTCGGCGCTCGGCGGCGAGGTGGTGTGGACGCGCCTGCTCTCGCTACTGCTCGGGCCCACGGTCTACACGTTCTCGATCATCCTCGCCGTCTACCTCGCGGGGCTCGCGATCGGCAGCGCCATTGGCGCGACGGTCGCACGCGCGAGCGCGCGGCCGCTGCGCGATCTCGGCGCCGCGCAGCTGCTGCTCGCCGCGGGGATCGCGTGGGCGGCGTACGCGGTGACGCGCTCGCTGCCGGCGTGGCCGATCGCGCCGCCGCTGGTCGGCGACGCGCGGATCATGTTCGAGGTGGACTTGGTGCGTTGCGCGTTCGCGCTGCTGCCTTCGACCGTGCTGTGGGGCGCGAGCTTCCCGCTGGCGCTCGCCGCCGCGCGGGCAGGCGTGGACACCGGCGCGGGCGCGAACGGCGCGCGCGACGCCGCGCGCCTCGTCGCCGGCATCTACGCCGCGAACACCGCGGGGGCGATCGCCGGTGCGCTCGTCTTCACGTTCGTAGGCGTCCCGTCGTGGGGCACGCAGGGCGCGCAGCGCGTGATGGTCGCGATCGCGGCGCTCGCCGGCCTGGTGCCGCTCGCGCGCGCCATCGTCGCGCCGCGCGTGGCGCCGGCGTTCGCCGCGCGCATCGCGGCGCTCGCGGGCGCCGCGACGCTCGCGGCGCTGCTGGTCGCCGGCGTGCCGCGCACGCCGAGCGAGCTGATCGCGCTCGGACGCTACGCCGCGTATCGCCTGGGACGCGGGGCGGCCGCTCCGGTCGGGGCCGATCCCAACGTCCTCTACACGGGCGAGGGGCTCACCGAGTCCGTCGTCGTGGCGCAGAACGGCGACGTCCGCCTCTTTCACGTGAGCGGCAAGGTCGAGGCCTCCACGTTTCCCGACGACATGCGGCTCCAGCGCATGCTCGGCCACATCCCGGCGCTGATCCACGGGCATCCGCGCTCGGTGCTGATCGTCGGCTGCGGCGCGGGCGTCACCGCGGGCTCGTTCACGCTCTACCCGAGCGTCGAGCGCATCGTGATCTGCGACATCGAGCCGCTGGTGCCGACGCACGTCGCGCCCTTCTTCCGCGAGCAGAACTACAACGTGATCGGCGATCCGCGCGTGCAGGTCGTCTACGACGACGCGCGGCACTTCGTGCTCACGACGAAGGAGTCGTTCGACGTGATCACATCCGATCCCATCCATCCCTGGGTGCGCGGGTCGGCGATGCTCTACAGCCGCGACTACTTCGAGCTGGTCCGCCGCCACCTCAACCCGGGCGGCGTCGTGTCGCAGTGGGTGCCGCTCTATCAGGCGGGCGAGGCGACGGTGAAGGGCGAGATGGCGACGTTCTTCTCGGTGTTCCCGAACGGCACGGTGTGGGCCAACCGCAACCGGGCGGGCGGCTACGACGTGGCGATGGTCGCGACCGACGGCGCGACGCACGTCGACTTGGACTCGCTCACCGCGCGGCTCGAACGCCCTGACGCGGCGCGGATCGCGCGCTCGCTCGCCGATCTCGGCTGGACCTCGGGCGTCGATCTCTTCGCCACGTACGCGGGTCGCGCTTCGGACCTCGGCCCCTGGCTCGCCGGCGCGCCGATCAACCGCGACCGCCGCCCCTGGATCCAGTACCAGGCCGGACTCGAGTCCTACACGCCGCAGACCGCGGACGTATTCGCCGACATGCTCGCGTACCGGCGGTTCCCGCGCGACGTGTTCGCGGGATCGCCGGCGCTGATCGAAGCGCTCAAGACCCGCGGCGGCCGGTAGGCGGATCGCGCGGCGCGCTGCGCCAGCGGGCGCGTCAGTGCCGCAGACGCTCGAGGCGGCGTGCGGCCTCGTCGCGATCGGCGCCCGCGGGCGCCTTCGCGACATAAACGGAGATGGCCTCCGCCGCCGCCGCCACGCGCGCCGCGTTCGGCGCGATCTCCCACGCACGGAAGCGGGCGTCGGCGAGATGGCGACGCGCGTCGAGGTCGAGCGGTCCGCCCGCGACGACGTCGAGCGCGTGCGCCCAGCGTCCCGCGGCCGCGTCGAACATCGCCGCGGAGCGTCGCGACGTCCCCGTCGCCTCGAGCCGGCGGGCGAGCCGGACGTCGCGCTGCACGCTGTCGGGCTCCGCCGCGTACGGATCGGGCGGGCCGCCCGCGGAAAACGCGCCGCCCGCGCGCGGCGGCGCGCCGTCGTAGAGCGACTTCACCACGCCCCACGTGGGGCCGCGCGACTCCAGCGCCGGCACCGCCGCCAGCGTCACGCGCAGCGAGGATTCCTGCGCGCCGACCTCGACCGACTGCCGCGCTTCCGCGAATCCGACCGCCATCACCGAGAGCGGATGCTCGCCCGGCGGCGCGTTCACGCAGAAGCCGCCGCGCGCATCGGGGGTGGCGACGCGCGCCACGTCGTCGATCACGACGGCGGCGCCCGCGACCGGCCGGCCCTGCGCGTCGAGCACCGCGCCGCACAGCCGCCCCTCGCCTGCCGGTTCGCCGCCGGCGAGCGCCGCGGCGGCCTCGCGCCGCGCGGTCACGGGCGGCGACGGCGCGGCGGGTGCGTTCTGCGCCGCGACCGGCGCGGGCGCCGCGTTCTGCGCCGCGACCGGCGCGGGCGTCACGTTCCGCGCCGCGACCGGCGCGGGCGCCGCGTCGCTCGTCGCCTGCTTCGCGGCTTCGTCCTTGAGCGCCTGCATCGGCGCCGGGCCGACCTTCTTTCGCACGCGGTCGAGCGTCGCGCCCTCGGGCGCCGCGGCGCCGGCCTCCGGCGCGGTCGCGGCCGGCGGGTTCGCGAATCCGGCGCGACGGCCGACCGGAACCGGCTCGCCTCCGGTGCTCGTTCGGATCTCGTTCGCGCGGTTCGGCTGCGCGGCGTGCTGATCGCGCGCGAGTACGCGCTCGTTGCCGGTGATGAACTGGCGTTGCTCCTCGCGCTGCGGCTCGGCCAGACGATCGCCCGTCGCGCGCGTCTTACGATCGGCCGGTGCCGGAACAGGCGCGGGCGCCGCCGTCGGCGCGGGCGCGCCCAATCGATCCTCTCGCGCGGGCGCGGACTTGGCGCGGGCGCCGCTCCGCGTCGCGAACGGAAGCTTCGCCTCCTGCCCGAGCCGGTCCGCGATCTCGCGATCGCGCAGCGACGGCGGGCGCACCTCGCGCCCGGTCATGAGCACGAGGCCCGCGCCGCCGATCAGCGCCGCGGCGGCGCCGGCCCACGCCAGGGCGCGCGGCGAACTCCACCACGGCGCGCGCGCGCGCGCCGCGCCGCGCGCCGCCTCGGCGCGGATGCGGTCCTCGACGCGTTCGGCGAAGCGCTCGAAGTAGGCGTCGCCGGGATCGTGCGTGAGCGCGGGACGCAGCTCGGTCTCCTGCGCGGCGAGTGCCGCGAGCGCGTCGCGGCAGGTCGCGCACTCGAGCAGATGGCGCTCGGCGTCGGCCGCCGCGCGGCCCTTCAGCGCGTGGTCGAGCACCGCGCTCAATTGATCGTGGGTCAGGTGCGTCACGTCCCCTCTCCGGTCCGCGCCGCCAGGCGCGTCTTGAGCTCCGCGCGCGCGCGCGACAGGCGCGACATCACGGTGCCGATCGGCACGCCCAGCGTCTCCGCGATCGCCTCGTAGCTCTGCTCCTCGACCACGCGCAGGGCGAGAATCGTCTGATGCTCGGGCTTGAGCTCGGCGAACGCGCGCTGCAGGTGCTGCGACCGCTCGCCCGCGGCCACCCGTTCCGCCGGGTCATCCTCGACTCCCCATTGCCGTCCCGCCTCGAGCAGCGGCTCGAGCGGCGTCTCGGGCCGGCGCTTCCGCGACCGGAACATCGAGAACGCCAGATTCGTCGCGATGCGCGCGAGCCATGGATAGAGCGGCTCGCCGACGCGGAAGCGGCCGAGCGCGCGCCACGCGCGCACGAACGTCTCCTGCGCCACGTCGTCGGCGTCGCCGTCGTTGCGTGTCAGCGCCCAGGCCACGCGATGGACCGAATGCTGGTACCGGCGGACGATCTCGGTGAACGCCGGCGCGTCGCCGCCCTGCGCGGCGCGCACGAGCTCGGCGTCATCGGGCCCGCCGCCGGAGGGATTACGCCGCAGGGCCTGACTCATTCCGTCACAGATGACCGCCGCCCGCGCGGGGTGTCAAGCCGCGGGCTGCCCTCGGGTTGCGGCGCCGGCGAGGGCCGCGTCGCGCTCGGCGCGCGCGGCGACGAGCGCGGGCGCGGGATCGGGCGCGGCGGTGATCGCCCGGCCGAGCACGACCATGCCCGAGCCGAGGCGCACCGCCTCGGCGATGGTCGTGACGCGGCGCTGATCGTGCGTCGCGCCGCCGGCGGGGCGGATGCCGGGCGTCACGGCGAAGAACGGCTCGCGACGCGCGGCGTGGATCAGCGCGAGATCGGGCGCGGCGCAGACGATGCCGAAGGCGCCCGCCGCTTCGGCAATCGCCAGCATGCGCGGCGCGATGCCCGCGAGATCGAACGGGGAGGCGAACCCGGGCGGCATGCTCGCGGGATCGAGGCTCGTGAGCACCGTGACCGCGACGACCTTCGTGCCGCCCTCGCGCGCGGCCTCGACCGCCGCGGCGATCATCGCCGGTCCGCCGGTCGCGTGCACCGTGAGGAACTCCGCGCCGAGCCGGGCCGCAGCGCGCGCCGCGCCGCGCACGGTGTTCGGGATGTCGTGGAGCTTGAGGTCGAGGAAGACGCGGCGCCCGCGGCGCGCGAGCGCGCGCACCGCGTCGGGACCGGCGGCGGTGAACAGCTCGAGGCCGATCTTGGCGATCTCGGGGCCCGCGCCGAGGCGCGCGTCCAGCGCGAGCGCCTCGTCGAGGGTCGCCGTGTCGTAGGCGATCGCGATCTCGGTCATCAGCGTCCGCCCTCGGCGCGCGATCCGGCGGCGCGCGGCGCGGCGGCGGGCTCGGCGGCGCCGCGGCCGTTGCGGGG
>JACOSV010000075.1 GCA_016178725.1 Candidatus Eiseniibacteriota bacterium | reverse complement strand
CGGAGCCTGACGCCGCCGGCCGGCCGCACACCTCCAGTACGCGCGCCGCGGCGAATTGGGATGAGCGATCGCGCCCGCCATTGTCGCGCCTTCGTCAAGTCTCATGGGCTTTTCAGCGCCGCCAGCGCCTCGGGCAGGATGCGCTCGACCCAGCGCGCGTACATCGCGGGCGAGGGGTGGAGGCCGTCGGCGACCACGTCGCCCGCGCCGATCGCGCGCGTGAGCGGCGTGATGTCCACCCAGCGCGCGCCGGCGCGCAGCGCCTCGTCGCGGGCGACGGCGTTGAATCGGTCGATGGCCGCCGCGATCGTCGTGCGATCGCGATCCGCGGCGAACGGCGTCACGCCCCAGTCGGGGATTGAGACCACGATCACGCGCGCTGGGTCGCCGCGCGCGAACGCGATCGCGCGGCCGAGCAGCCGGACGAGCCGCGGCCGGTAGCTCCCGGCATCGCCGCCGCGATACTGGTCGTTGACCCCGATCAGCAGCGTGACGAGATCGCATGGACCCTGCGGCCCGGCGCGGTCGATCGCGGCGTCGAGCTCGTCGGTCGTCCATCCGGTGCGGGCGACGATGCCCGGCGCGCCAATGGCGACGCCCCGCTCCGAGAGCGCACGCGCGAGCGCGTTCGGCCAGCGCGCCGTTTCGTCCACGCCCTCGCCGATCGTGTACGAGTCACCGAGCGCGAGATAGCGCAAGGCGGGCGCTCCTTTCGTGCCGCGGGACGGCGGGTCGTGCGCGGCGCACGCCGCGACCGCCGCGAGGCACGCGGTCGCGAGGAGGGTGCGCCATGCGTTGCCGGCGGGCGCGGTCAGCGGATCGGCGCGCGCTCGATCCGGGCGCGGCGCTGCGGCAGCGAGGGATCGAGCGACTCGGCGCGCAGCCGCGCGAGACCGAGCAGCGCCAGCGGCAGCGTCTCGGCCACGTCACCGGCGGTGACGCCGAACTGCCCGCGCTCGCCCGCGACCAGATCGCCGGCGGTGCCGTGGACGTAGGCGCCGAGCCGCGCCGCGTCGTAGGGTGTGAGCCCCTGCGCGATGAGCGAGGCGATGACGCCGGTGAGCACGTCGCCCATTCCAAGCGTCGCCATGCCGGGATTGCCGCTCGGGTTCACCGTCGCTTCGCCGGAGGGCGATGCCGTGACGGTCGGCGCGCCCTTGAGCACGACGACCGAGCGCAGGCGTTGCGCCCACTCGCGCGCGACGTCGATCCGCCGCGCCTCGATCGTCCCGGCGTCGATGCCGGAGAGCCGACGCATCTCGCCGACGTGCGGCGTGAGCACGCGCGGCGCGTGCGCGCGCGTGAGCGCGTCGACGTGCCCTTCGAAGGCGAAGAGGCCGTCGGCGTCGATCACGAGCGGACGATCGCTCTCGGCGACGACGCGCCGCGCAAGCTCGCCGGCCTCGCGATGGCGCGAGAGGCCGGGGCCGATCGCCACGGCGTCGGCCTCGGAGACGTGGGTGAGCAGCGGCTCGAGCGCCGCGAGCGCGAGCGTGCGCTCGGCGGTCTCGGGCATCGGCAGCGTGATCTCCTCGGTGAGCTTCACCTCGAGGATGTCGTTGACGCTGCTCGGTGTCGCCGCCTTGACGTAGCCGGCGCCGGACCGCAGCGCGGCGTGCGCGGCGAGCGTCACCGCGCCGGTGAGCCCGACCGAGCCGCCCACGACCAGCACGCGGCCGACGCTGCCCTTGTGCGCGCGCGGGTCGCGCGCCGGCAGCAGCACTGCCATGTCGGGCGCGGTGGCGAGCGAGACCGTCATCGCCGCTGCGCCCGGCGCGTGCGGCGCGAGGCCGATGTCCACGACCTCGACCGCGCCCGCGAACGCACGGCCCGGGAACAGGAACAATCCGCGCTTCGGGTGTCCGAACGTCACCGTCAGGTCGGCGCGCACCGCGCGGCGCGCGATCGCGCCGCCGTCGGCGTCCACGCCGGTCGGGATGTCCACGGCGACGACGCGCGTGCCTCCCTCGTCGAGCCGGCGCAGCACGTCCACGCCCGCGCGCAGCAGACCCTCGGGCTCGCCGCGCGCGCCGGTGCCGAGCAGCGCGTCGAGGGCGTAGTCCCAGCGGTCGCGTGCCGCGACCACGCGCGCGAGCTCGCTCTCGTCGGCCACCGAGGCGACCGGGACGCCCGCGTCGGTCAGGCGCTCGAGGTGGGTGAGGGCGTCGCCGCGCACGCGGCCGGTCTCGCCGAGCAGCGCGACGTGCACCTCGGCGCCGCGCGCCGCGAGCACGCGCGCGGCGACCAGACCGTCGCCGCCGTTGTTGCCCGTGCCGCACAGGACCAGCACGCGCAGCGCGAGCATCGCGCCGTAGCGGCGCTCCATCGACTCGGCGACGCCGGCGCCCGCGCGTTCCATGAGCGTCTCGCCCGAGGCCAGCCCGCCGTCGATCGTGGCGCGGTCGAGGAGCCGCATCTCCTCGGCGGTAACGAGCAGCATCGTCAGTAGAGCGTGAACCGCACCGCGACGCGCACCCAGAAACGGCACGGCTTGCCGTCCTTCACGCACGGGGCGAACTTCGCGCGCTGGATCCACGACACCGCGGCGGCGTTCAGTTCGGTGATGCCGCGATCGACCCGCGCGCTCTCGGCCGCGCCGTCAGCTCCGACCAGCGCCAGCACCCAGACCACGCCCTGGACGCTCTCCTTCTTCGCCGCGTCGGGGTACTCGAGCGGCGGCGAAGCGACGATGCGCGGCCAGTCGCTCGGCGAGTTCTTCGTCACGAGCGAGATCGTGAGCGTCTCGGGCAGCGTCGCGACCGCCGCCGGCGCCGCCGCGGCCGGCGCGGGCGCCATCGCCGGCGTCGCGGCGTGGGCGGGTCCCGTGCGCGCGGGTTCGCCGTGCGCGGCGCTGTCGGCCGCGGCGGTCGCGGCGTCGCCGCCCGCCACCGCCGCCGCCTCGGCGATCGCCTCGAGGTGGCTCAGCTTGATCTCGAGGTGGATCTTCACTTCGCCCATCCAGTCGCACACCTTGGTCTCGGGCTCGTAGCGCGAGCATTCGCGCCACATGTGCGCGCGGCGCAGCTGGTCCTCGACGTAGCCGAGCGCGTGGGGCGAGACCGCGTCGGCCTCGAAGCGCGCGCGCGTCAGCACGCCGCCCTTGAACGTGAGCGTCGCGTCGCAGCGGATGCCGAAGAACTTGATCTCGCCCTTGCGCGTGGTCGCGCCGGTCTCGCCGGCCTTCGCCTCGACCAGCGTGCCGGCGCTCTCGGCCTGGTTCTCCGACATGCCGAGCCGCAGCTTCGTGCCGGGCACGTGGGCGCCGAGCGCCGGCGCGGCGAGCGTCACCATCGTCAACAGCGCGGGCAGCATCGCCTGCCTCGCCTAGTGGCGCCGGCCGCGCGCGCGCGCGTCCGCGCCGAGGTCGCGCTCGAGGCGCTGGCGGTAGGCGGGTTCGCGCTCGATCCGCGCCATGAGATCGGAATCGCTCGAAATGAACGGCAGGTCGAACAGCTCGGGCTCGGCCTCCTGCACGGTGTAGATCCGCTCCTGCTCGTGGCGCTGGAACGCGGTGGCCTTCTCGACCGTCTCGAACGATTTCGCGGCGGCGAACGTCTTGTGGAAGGCGTCGTAGACGTAGACGTGGAACTGCCCGCCCGCGCCCGCCGTGCCCGCCGGCGGCTCGTACACCTTGACCTTCGCTGCCTTCACCTTGCCCTGTGTCATGCATCCTCCCGGACCGGTACGCCCGGAGCGCTACGCGGCGGATGCGCTCCGGATCCGCGATGGAGCCCATCCACGATCGCGACCAGCTCGTGTACGTCGTCGATCTCGTAGTCGGCTCCCGAATGCTGGGTATCGAACGTGTCGCCGTAGCGCGCGAACACCGTCTTCATGCCGAGGCTCGCCGCCCCGACCACGTCGCGCTCGGCCCAGTCGCCGATCATCATCGCCTGCGACGGCTCGACGCCGAGGCGGCGCAGCACCTCCTGGAACGGCGCCGGGCTCGGTTTCTTCTGGCCGGTGTCCTCGAACGTGACCACGGCGTCGAAGACGTGCTGCAGCGACAGCGAGCACAGGCGCAGCCACACCTGCGCCTGCGGCGCGTCCGAGACCACGCCGAGCCGGATGCCGCGGCGCGTGAGCTCGAGCAGCGTCATCTGCACGTGCGGGTAGAGCACGAGGGCCGATTCGCGCGCGCGCCGGTAGGCGACGATCCCCGAGGCGAGGATCTTGGGATCGATGTGGCCGAGCTCGCTCTCGATCAGCTGGTCGAAGACGCGCTGGTACTCGAGCCCCTGCTCCTGATAGATCGCGTCGATGCGCGAGCGCACCAGGTCGCGCGGCAGCTTGAGGCCCGCGTCGATCATGCCGTCGATCGCGGCCGTGATCGCGTCCGACTTCATCTTCATGAAGTCGGTCAGCGTGTTGTCGAGGTCGAAGACGATGGCCCGGATCAATCCGGCCCTCCGCGGTGCGTTGCCGGCGGATGGTGGAGCCGCGGGCTCATTCTAGGCGAGCCGCCCGGCGGGCGCGAGACGCGGGCGTGGGTCGGTGAAGGGATGCTCGCACGGCCGGCCCTCGGCGTGGCGGTAGCGGAGGCCGTCGCCCGTGATCCACGCCAGCGACGCCGACACCGTGACCATCGCGCCCTCGTGGAGGCAGACCGGCGGAACGCCGCGCGCGCGATCGCCGTGCGAGGCGAGCAGCGCGACGAGCCGGCGCTCGGCGTCGTCCGCCGACGCGGGGGCGAAGCCGCGGAGCTCGTCCATGAGCCATGCCGTGCGCGGCTCCGTCGGATCATCGAGATCGGCGTGGGTCACCACGTGCCAGCCGGGATCGATGGTGCGGACCGCGGCCGTGTCTCCGGCGTCGTGGACGATCATCCATGAGGTATCGGCCGCCGCGTAGACGAGCGTGAACGGCGCGTAGGCCGCCTCGTCGAGGGCGCGGCGCGCGCGGTCGAGCGCCGCCCGCGCGAACCCCTCGCCGTCGGACGCCGGGACCGATGCGACGTCGATCACGAGCGCCCCGCGCGACCGGCGGTCGGACGCGGGCGTGCCGGGATCGGGCCGGCGATTGAGGACCGCGACCACCGCGCGGTCGTCGCGGACCGCGAGCCACGTGCCGCCGGCGCGCCGGTCGCGGCCGCCGATCACGCGCGGGCGTTCGACCAGGACGCGCGGCGGGTCCGAAGGCCGTGCCGGATCCTCGTCGCGGTTCGCCGCCAGCAGGACGGTGCCCGGAGCGACCACGTCGCGGCCCAGGATCAGCGTGCACATGCGTGAACCATACCGCTCGGCGCTCGACGGCGCGCCGTCCTTAGGGCTACCATCGTGGAATTCGATCCGTGCGTGAGTGGATCCCCCCGCCACGCCGGTCGCCCCATCCGCGCACGAGGAAGGTTGAGCCGACCCCCCGCCGTCCCCGGACGCCCGCCCCCGCGTTCCGCGCTCGCGATCGTCGCCGCACTCACGATGCTCGCCGCCGCCCCGCGTCCCGCGGGCGCCGTGCTCGACATCAACGACCGCGGCCCGATGCTCCACGCCGGGCGCTTCAACCTGCGGATCACGAACGCCGGCATCGTCGGCAATCCGTTCCCCGAGCGCTCGTTCGATCCGTCGTTCGAGTATCCGAAGGGCAGCGGCACCGAGCTCATGCAGTACGGCGCGCTGTGGGTGGGCGCGATCAACGATCAGGGCCAGCCGGTCGTTTCGGGCGGCCCGAACCTCGAGTGGCGGCCGACGCCGGCGCCGGACGACACGGTGCACGAGGCGTGGGCGGGTCAGCCGGGCACGATCCGCGGCTTCGACGACGACGGCGACGGCAGGATCGACGAGGAGATCCTGAACGGCAAGGACGACGACGGCGACGGCGAGATCGACGAGGACTGCGGCATTGCCGGGCAGCAGACGCTCGCGTGCGACTACATCGACGACCGGCCCGAGGCGGCGGCGTGGTACTACGGCGGAGAGCCGCACCGGCCGCTCGGTCTCTCGGTGCATCAGGAAGCGTACGCCTGGTCGTACCCGGGATACGACGGCATCGCCGGACTCACGTTCCACATCACGAACCACGGCAACACGCCGCTGCACCAGCTCTACATCGGCTTCTACGCGGATTTCGACGTGCGCACGAAGGATTCGCAGGGCGGCACCGGCGACGACAACATCGGCCGCGTCACGTACAGCCAGTCGATCCCGCGCGGCACGTCGAGCGTCTATGTCGACGGCAGCGGGCTCATCAACACCGCGTGCTTCGAGCGCTTCCGCGGGACGGCGCTGCCCGCGGTGGTCGGCCGCGAGGGTAACGCGTTCCTGCCGGTGGTGACCATCCTGCCGCTCGAGCACACGCACGACCCGCTCGCCTACATCCAGCCCGCGGTGGCGTGGGGGCCGAAGAAGGACTCGTTCAACACCTACGTCTTCGCCGCCAATCGCGGCGCGCTCGCCGGCGGTCCGCCGATCCTCGACGCCGACCGCTACGCCGCACTCGCCGGCCAGTGGCCGCAGAGCCCGGACGACTTCCGCGGCGAGCAGCACGTGCTGGTCTCGGCGGGTCCGTACCCGAGCCTCGCGCCGGGGCAGTCCATCGACTTCACGATCGCGTTGGTCGCGGCGCCGAGCCTCGACAGCCTCGGCACCGCCTGCGCGCGCGCCGCGTTCCTGTACAGCGGCATCCAGCTCAACCTCCAGCCCGACTACAAGGGCGCCGACGCGAACTGGTGGATCTACGGCGAGACCGGGATCAACGGACACGAGGACTGCGTCGAAGCTCCGGCGGGCTACGAGTTCACCGTCGATCCCGACTGCGGCTTGAAGTTCGCCGGTAGGCCCGATCCGCTCAGCGATCCCCCGAGCCCGCACTTCAAGGTCTATCGCCACGGCCAGTGCATCTGGACCGACGCCGACTGCGACGTCTGTACCGGCAACAACGGCAACGAGACGACGATCCGCTGGGTGGATCCGGCGAAGGTGCCGCCGCCGCCGGCCTATCGCGTCACCGCCTTCGATCGCGCGGTGAAGGTCGAGTGGGACAACATGCCGGAGATCCAGATCGCCGCCGGCGTCGCCGGCCCGGTCGTGAACCACGTGTTCGTGGAGACCTTCCTCGGCTACAAGGTCTACAAGCTCGCCGACTGGCGGAACCGCAGCTCGCTGCTGCCGCCCGAGGAGAACTGGGCGCTGCTCGCCGCGTTTGGACCCGATTCCAGCGACAGCAAGCGGTTGCTCGGCACGGTCACCGACAGCACGGTCGCCTACGACCGCATCTGGTACGAGCGCCCGCACTATCCGGTCGGACGCTACGCGGTCGTGGACTCGCAGGTATTCGACGGCTTCGACTACATCTATATGGTCACGAGCGTCGTCCAGGTGCAGCTGTCGTTCGCGGGCGTGCCGATCTTCCATCGCTACGAGAGCCCGATCATCGCGACGTTCCGGCAGATGGTGCGGCCGCGGCGCGATGCGCTTCCCGACGCGCATGCGGTGTGGGTGGTGCCGAATCCGTTCCGCGGCCACGCCGACTGGGACCTGCCCGCGGTCCACGGCGATCGGCTCACGCGGCATCTCGACTTCATGGGTCTGCCGCGTGCGCCGTGCACGATCCGCATCTGGACCGTCGCCGGCGATCACGTCGCCACCATCCAGCACGACGGATCGGGCGGCTCGGGCGAGGCGAGCTGGGACCTCGTGTCACGCAACGGCGAGGAGGTCGCCTCGGGCATCTATCTGTTCACGGTCGACTCGTCGCTCGGCAAGTCCACCGGCCGTTTCGTGGTGATCCGATGAGCCGCGTTCGGAGTGGCGCCGCGGCACTCGTCCTGGTCGCGATCGCGATCGCCGCGTGCGAGAAGAAGCCGGCGACCGCGCCCGTGCTCGGCGGCGGGCCCGCACCGCCGCCGCTGATCGCGGCGGTGTCTCCGCCCGCGCGCAGCGTGCGCGTGCCCGAGGACGTGCCGATCTGGGCGCAGTTCTCGGCGCCGCTCGACACCACGACCGTCAACGCGCGCTACGTGTTCTTCAAGCTCGACACGCAGCGCATCGCGAGCACGATCACGTGGGACGCCGCGACGCGGCGCATCGTGATCACGCCGCTTCAGCGGCTCGCGCTGCAGCACACGTACACGATCGAGCTGGCGCCGGGGCTGCGCACCGCGGGCGGGCTCACGCTCGGGCAGGCCTACTTCTGGCAGTTCACGACCAGCAGCGTGCGGAAGCCCGCGTTCCCCGCGCCGGCCGACGGCGGCGGCGGCGCGTCGCCGTTCACGGCGCTGCGCTGGGGCGGGCTCACCGAGGCCTCGGCCGGCCCGATCATCTACGAAGTCCACGCCGCGGCCGATCCCGTCTCGCCGGCCGACACGACGCTGCCCGCGCTCGGCTCGGTCACCTCGGGACCGTTCGCGCCGCCGGTCGCGTGGTCGCAGACCGCGCCGACCTACTGGGCGGTGCACGTGATCAACCTCACGACCCACGAGCGGCTGGTCGGTCCGGTGTGGAGCTTCTCGACGCTGCCCGCGACGACGCCGATCGATTCGCTGGTCGTCGACTGGACCGACTGGGCGATGATCGACTCGGTGACGCGGACGACACGCCGCTGCCAGCTCGATTCGCTGGCGATGAGCCCGACCATGATCAGCGTCATGCGCTGGCGTCTCGCGCTGGTCGATTCGACCGTGCAGCTCGCCGGCGCGAAGATCGAGTTCACGCCGCGTTACGCGACGGTGGCCGCCGCCGCCGGTCCGAGCGTCTGGTCGGCGACCGCGGACTGGATCGCGTGCACGGGGATGAACTATCCCGGGCCGCCGTTCAGCGATCCGGCCACCGGCCGGCTCGCCGACGCCGTGGTCGTGCGGCCCAATCGCATCCGCCTCGCGAGCGACGCGCTCACCGCGCACATCGAAGCGACGATGCGGTTCGGCGGCTTCTACGGCTACATCTTCCGCGCGCCGCGCCGCATGTCGTTCTGGGGCGCCGGGATCGGATTCGGCACCGACGCCGCCGCGCTCACGATCTATCGCTACCGACCGGGACCCATGCCGCCCGCGCCCCGCGCCGCCGCGCGGCTCGCGCGCCGGGCGCGCTGATCGGATATAGTCCGCGCCCATCCGACTTCGCCCGGCCGGGCCTTAGGAGAGCTCGATCCCACCTGTCCCGATGATGGCCGCACGTCCGCGCGCGAAGCGCGTCGGCGCCGCGTTCGTCGCGGCGGCCGCGTCCCGCGCGGCGCACGCCCTGCTGGTCCCCGTGATCCTGATCGCCAGCCTCGCCGTCGCGCGCCCCGCGCGCGCGCAACGGCCGCAGGCGTGGCTCCCGCCGTCCGCCGATTCGCTGCAGCACTGGGCGAGCGAGGCGAAGGTGCGCTTCCAGGAGGCGCAGGGCGACACGATCGGCGGACCCAACTATCGCGCCTACGACCTCGTCGGCCAGATGGGGCGCCGGCTGCTGCGCGCGTATGGCCGCACGGGCGTCATCCCCGCCCGCGGGATCACCGCGACGCTCGACTCGCTCGGCCTCTCGGCCGAGATGGTCGTGGATCCGACGTTCTCGGACTTCATGCTGCTCATGGTCCGCAATCCCTACAAGCGCTCGGCGTACGCGCTCGGCTTCATCTACTGGAAGCACGGCGACGACCTGCGCATGCAGGGCGCGCAGTTCTACGGCGGGCTCAAGCCCAACATGCGCGTGTGGTGGACCGGATTCGCCGGCCAGCCCTACAGCCTGGGCGTGCTCGACCACGGCTACGGCTCGCCGCCCGCGATCAACATGACGCTGTTCCGGTTGAGCCCGGACGGCACGTTCTGGAATCTGGTCCAGTACCGCGACAACGGTCCCGACCTGTCGGGCGGCGGCGAGGCGTCGTGGGTGGACATCAACTCCGACAACCGCCCCGAGCTGGTCGCCTGGGTGCACGCGAAGAACGACACGCTCTTCGCCGAGTGCGTCGACTGCTCGCCGATCATCCACGAGCTGACCTACGTCGAGAGCGCGGCCGGCTTCCATCTCTACGATCTGCGCGTGCTGCCGTCGCCCTACTCCACGTTCACGCTGTTCATCCGGCTGCTCGCCGACGGCAACCGCGCCGCGGCCGCGCGACTGCTCAAGGATCCGGCGCGGCTCGAGGAGGCGGTCGCCGGCAACTGGGGCTCGCGGCACCGCGCCAGGGCGTGGGTGCTCGAGTACGGCGAGGAGACGCCGTGGCCGCGCTGGCTCGAGTTCCTGCACCACGGCACGAAGGGCGACACGCGTTACATCGTGCGCTTCGAGCTGCTCGACGGGCGCTGGATCATCAGCGACTGGGTGGTGCCGCACCGCGTGGACCGCGGCGCGGCGGCGGATTCCACGAAGCGCGATTCGACCGCGTCCCGTGCGAAGGCGGGCGCGAAGACGGCGCGGCCGGCGAAGCCGCCCGCGCGCGGAGGGCATCGGTGAGCCGATCACGAACGCTCGCGGCGATCGCCGCGGTCACGGGCCTCGCGCTGCTCGCAGGCTGCAACCGGCAGCCGCCGAAGTTCGTTCCCGCCTCGACCGATTCGACCGCGAAGGCCGCGCCGGACTCGTTCGGCGTGCGCGTCACCCGCGCGCTCGAGCGCTGGGAGTCGCAGCCCGGCGACGCGGCCGCGGCGATGACCGGCGCGCTGATCGCCGACGACCTCGGGCGGCACGGTGACCGCCCGATCGCCGAGCGCGCGCGCACCGTGCTCGACTCGTGCGGATTCAGCGGCGAGGTCTCGGGCGCCGGTCCCGTGGCCGCGATCAACCTGTTCGCGCGCTCCGATCCTTCGGGCGGCGCGTGGCCGTCGCTTTTCTGGCGCGACGGTGCGACGGTGCGCGTCCAGCCGGTGGACGGCAGCGGCATGCGCCTCGTCGATCTCGCGTGGCGTCCGGCCGCCCTGGACCCCGCGCATGCCGGCGCCGACGCGGGCGGGCAGGCGGCGCTGCTGTTCACCCGCAACGGCCCGCGCGGGCCGCAGCCGGTGGTGCTCGTGTGGCGCCGGCCCACGGGTGCCGCCGCCTGGACGCTCGTGCAGACGCTCGGCCCCGATTCGCTCGGCGGCACCGGCTCGGCACGCTTCGTCGGCAGCCCCGACGGCGCGCAGATCGAGGCGCACACGTTCCGCGGCGCGCCGGGATTCGACGAGTGCGCGACCTGCCCGCACGTCATGCACACGCTGCGCTTCGCGTGGGCGACCGACGGATTCGCGAAGCGCGCCGACGTGAGCGTGCCCTCGCCGTACGCGACGTTCGTTGCCCTGATCGCGGCGCTCAAGGCCGGCGATCACGATCTCGCCGCGCGCCGGCTCGCCGACCCGACGCTGCTGGAGTCCGCCGACCGGTATCAGTGGGGGCGCGGGCCCGGCCTGTGGCGCGTGGCGCCCGGGACGGAGGAGGGCGCGAACGAGATGGTGTTCTTCCACGGCGCCCGTGAGGCCTACCGCGTGCGCTTCAGCCCGCGCGGAACCGACTGGGTGGTGAGCGACCTGCAGCCGGTGGATCGCTCGATCGAGTAGGCGCGAAGCCCGCCAGATTTCTACTGCACATGCGTGCCGTGAGCGGCTATGCTGCCGCGCGGCATGCGAGCCGATCCCACACGGTTCCTGGGCGAGGTCGGGGATGATCGCCCCGATGCGTCGTCGCGCGACTTCGGGCGCGTTTCGGGGCCCGGCGGGGCGCGCCTCGCCGAATGGCTCGCCGAGTACGCCCGCCGCCCCGAGCATCGCGGCGCGCTCGCCCACTGGCACACGATCCCGGCGCGCGCCGCGCGCCACGCGGATCTCGATCCGCCACTCGCCCCGCCGCTCGCCGAAGCGCTCGCCGCGCGCGGGATCGCGCGCCTCTACACGCATCAGGCCGAGGCGATCGCGTCGCTGCGCGCCGGGCGCGACGTGGTCGTGGTCACCGGGACCGCGAGTGGCAAGAGCCTCTGCTACCACCTGCCGGTGCTCGAGCGCCTGCTCGCGGAATCCGCGCACGGCGGCGGCGGCGACGACGACGACACGCCGACCGCGCTCTACCTCTTCCCGACCAAGGCGCTCGCGCAGGATCAGCTCCAGAGCCTGACGCGCCTCGCAGCCGGCCATCCCGATCTCGTGCGCGCGCTTCACCCCGGCGTCTACGACGGCGACACGCCGGCCGGCACGCGCCGCAAGCTCAAGGACGGCGCGAACGTGATCCTGTCGAATCCCGACATGCTCCATCAGGGCATCCTGCCCGCGCACTCGCGCTGGACGCGCTTCCTCTCGCGGCTCGCGTTCGTGGTGGTGGACGAGATGCACGCCTACCGTGGCATCTTCGGCTCGCACGTCGCCAACGTGCTCCGCCGGCTCATGCGGATCACGGCACACTACGGCGCGGCGCCGCGCTGCGTGATGTGCAGCGCGACGATCCGGAATCCCGGCGAGCTCGGCGAGCGGCTCACGGGCCGCGCGGTGACGGTGGTGGACGACGACGGCGCGCCGCGCGGCGAGAAACACTTCGTCTTCTGGAACCCGCCGTTCACGGACGCCTCGCGCGTCGAGCGGCGCTCGTCGAACGGCGACGGGTGCGCGCTGACGACCGGTCTGCTCGAGGCGGGCGCGCAGGTGATCACGTTCACCAAGTCGCGCGTCGCGGCGGAGCTGGTCTACCGCTACGCGCGCGAGCGCTTGAGCCGCACGGGACCCGGGCTCGAGGAGCGCATCCGTCCCTACCGCGGCGGCTATCTGCCCGAGGAGCGCCGTGCGATCGAGCGCGCGCTGTTCTCGGGCGAGCTGCGCGGCGTCGTGAGCACCAACGCGCTCGAGCTCGGCATCGACATCGGCGGGCTCGACGCCGCGGTGCTGATCGGCGCGCCGCCGACGCTCGCGAGCGCGTGGCAGCAGGCGGGGCGCGCGGGGCGCGGCGCGGCGCCGGCGATCGCCGTGCTGGTCGCCTACAACGAGACGGTGGACCAGTACCTGATGCGGCATCCCGACTACTTCTTCGGCCGCTCGCCCGAGGCGGCGGTGATCGATCCGCACAATCCCTACATCCTCGCGCAGCAGCTCGCGTGCGCGGCGTACGAGCTGCCGCTCACGCGCGACGACGCGGCGGCGTTCGGACCGCAGATGCCCGAGATCCTCACGGCGCTCGAAGAGGCGGGGGAGACGCGCGTGATCGACGGCCGCGCCTACTGGGCGAACACGCAGTTCCCGGCCGCGAAGGTCGGCCTGCGTACGATCTCGGACAACACCTACACGATCATGGACACCGGCGGCCGGCCGCTCGCGCCGCCGCGCCCGGGCAACGTCGCCGATCCGTTCGCCGATTCGCCCGCCGCGGCGGGGGACGGCAACGCGCGCAATACGGTGATCGGCACCGTGGACGCGATCAGCGCGCTCGAGCTGGTCCATCCCGAGGCCATCTACCTGCACGAGGGCGAGACCTGGTTCGTGCGCACGCTCGACCTCGAGCAGAAGACCGCGTTCGTCGAGCGGCGCGAGGTGGACTACTACACGCAGCCGGTGCTCGACACCGGCATCCGCGTGCGCGGTGAGCGCCGCGAGCGCCGCTGGCGCGGCGAGACGGTGCGGCTCTGCGACGTGACCTACGCGTGGCAGACGATCGCGATGAAGAAGGTGAAGTTCGGCTCGCGCGACGCGATCGGCTATCACCCGCTCGCGCTCCCGCGGCTGACGCTCGACACGGTGGGCTTCTGGTTCGCGCCCGGCGAGGAGGCGTGGAGCGCGGTCGCGCGCGCCGGGCTGCGGCCGTGGGAGGGATTGAGCGGCGTGCGTAATCTGTTCCTCACGCTGCTCTCGATGTTGAGCATGTGCGATCCGGCGGACCTGGGCGGCATGCTCGACTCGTCGAATCTCGGCCGCCCGGCGTTGTTCGTGTTCGACCGCTATCCGGGCGGTCTCGGGTTCGCCGAGCAGGGCTTCGCACGGCTCGACGAGCTGGCGCGCGCGGCGCTCGACCACCTCACGAGCTGTCCGTGCGACGCGGGATGTCCGTCGTGCGTGGGCCTGCCGATCCTGCGCCCGGCGCAGCAGCAGGATCCCGATCTCGATCACGCGCGCGCGGTGCCGAGCAAGGATGCGGCGCGGGTGCTGCTCGCGCACTGGCTCGCGGTCGGCGCGTGAGCGAGGCGCTCCGCAATCGGCTCGGCGAGCTCGCCCGATCGCGCCGCGCGTCTTCGCCGGAGGCAGACGGGCCCTCGTGCGGCACGCTCCGCTCGCCATCCTGGCTCGCTGCGCTGCACGGCGGCTCGCCCGCCATCCCTGGCTCAACCGCGCTCGCCGCCGGCGCACCGCACGAGGGCCCGTCTGCCTCCGGCGAACCGCAAGAGGCCCCGTGCGCCCCCGGCGACACCCATCGCGCCGGCGTCGAGGCGTATCTGCCCGGCGGCGAGTGGCGCGATGCCTTCGGGACCGTGTACGTGCACGAGCGGCTGCGGTCCGACATCGAACGCCGGCGCGACCACTGGGGCCGGCTCGGCGAGCCGCCCGAGGAAGAGGCCGATCTCGCGGCGCTCGCGGCGCTCGGCCTCGAGCACGCGCTGTTCCTCGATCTCGAGACCGGGGGGCTCGCGTCGAGCCCCGTGTTCCTCGCCGGCACGATGCACTGGAACGGATCCGATTTCGTCCTGCGCCAGTACTTCGCGCGCCACTACGGCGAGGAGGCGGCGCTGATCTCGGCGCTCGCGACGATGGCGGCCGAGTTCGAGTTCCTCGTCACGTTCAACGGCAAGTCGTACGACGCGCCGTTCCTGCGTGGGCGCGCGCTGATCCATCGTGTGCCGCTCTCCCTGCCGCCGCGCCACGTGGATCTGCTGCATCCGTCGCGCCGGCGCTGGAAGCTCGAGCTGCCCGATTGCCGGCTCCAGACGCTCGAGCTCGGCGTCTGCCGGCGCCGCCGCTACGGCGACGTGGCTGGCGACGAGGTCCCGGGCATCTATCACGACTTCGTGCGCCGCGGCGACCCCTACCGGCTGGTGCCGGTGTTCCACCACAATCTGCTCGACGTCATCACCATGTACGAGCTGCTCGCGGCCCTGTGCCGGCGGCGCGCCCCGGGCCCGGCCGGTTTCGTCGCATCGAACTCGCAGGAGCGTTGACACCCCTGTCGGCCGGCCTATACTTGCGGACGCAACACGCGTATCGATCGTCTCCTCGAGCGTGATCGTCCCGTGAGCAATCGCCGTCGATCCGAATCGCAGTCGTCTTCCGGGCCGTCCACCCTCGGGCTCTAGCACCGCCTCGGCAGATTTCCGCTGCCGGGGCGTTCGGTTTTTCAGGGGTCCACGATACGCAGCCAACCCTCGCTCGACCGGAGGCAGAAAACGACGCCATGGCTACCCTTCAAGATCGGGTCATCAGCTGCGTGGATTGCGGCGAGAGCTTCACGTTCACCGTCGGCGAGCAGGGGTTCTATCGCGATCACGGCCTGACGCACGCGCCGACGCGTTGCAAACGCTGCCGCGACCAGCGCAAGGGACAGAAGGGCGGGGGCGGCGCCGGGCACGAGCACGGGGCGGGCGGATCCGGCGCGGCCGCCTCGGGCCGCGACGGCGCGCGGGGACGGAGCGCGGGCCGCGACGGCGGCGCGAAGACGCTCCACCCGGCCGTGTGCGCGGAATGCGGCGCCGAGACGATGGTGCCGTTCAAGCCCTCGAACGATCGCCCGGTGCTGTGCCGCTCGTGCTTCGAGGCGAAGAAGCCCGCCGGCGCAGGCGCGCGCGGCGGAGCGCGGCCGGCGCACGCGCGGGCCCCGCGCGGCGGCGATGCGTCGCCGCGCCCGAGCCCCGCCGTGCAGACGGCGAGCGAGAGCGGCCGCGCGCAGGGCGCCGTCAAGTGGTTCAACGAGGCGAAGGGGTTCGGCTTCATCCAGCACGACTCGGGCGAAGACATCTTCGTCCACTTCTCCGCGATCCAGGGCGAAGGCTTTCGCGCCTTGACGGAGGGGGACCGCGTCGAGTTCGATATCGTGGACGGCGCGAAAGGCAAGCAGGCCGCGAACGTCACCAAGGTTTGAGCCGGCATCCCGCCGCGGCGACGCCGCGGCGCGCCGGACGACCGACACCCGGAAGGCCTCCGCGAGGGACGCGGGGGCCTTCCGGCGCGAATCCCAACGACTGCGTTCTTCGCGGAGCGCCGGGCCGGAGCGCCCGGCGCGGAGGCCCATGATCGAGACCCTGCGCACCTTCAACGCGTTGAGCGAGGAGTTCGTCGAGCTCTACTTCAAGCACGATCCCGTCGCGGCGACGCTCGCCGGCGTCCACGACTACGACCACAAGCTGCCGGATCATTCGTCCGAGGGCTGGCTCGCGCGGATCGCCTGGCTGCGTGATCTCGACCAGCGGCTCGTGCTCGGCGTCGCGTGGCAGGAGCTGCCGACCGAGCAGCGGGTCGAATACGGCGCGCTGCGCGCGCGCATCGCCGCGATGCGCGCCGACTGCGAGGAGATCCGCGTCCAGTCGCGCAATCCGGTGCTCTTCCCGCAGACGGCGCTCGACGCGCTATTCCTGCTGTGGACGCGCCCGGCGCTGCCGGCGCAGGAGCGCAAGGAAGCCCTGCTCGACCGCATGATCGCGGTGCCCGACTACCTCAAGGCCGCGCGCGCCAACCTGAAGCAGGTTCCGGACGTCTACCTCACCGTCGCCGACGAGGTGAACCGCAGCGGGCCCGGGTTCGTGGACCAGATCGCGCGCTCGCTCTACGAATCGTTCCCGGCCGAGCGCGAGCGCATCGAACACGCCGCGGGCCGTGCGCGCATCGGCTTCGCGCAGTACCAGGACTTCCTCGACCGCGAGCTCGAGTCGAAGGTCGGGGGGACGTTCGCGATCGGCGAGCGCTGGATGAACTACAAGCTCGAACGCGAGCACCTGCTCGGCATGGACTGCGCGGCGCTGCGCGCGCTGGGCGAGGAGCACGTGGCGAAGACGCGCGAGATGCTCGAGGCCGAGGCGAAGCGCATCGACCCCGCGAAGCCCTGGCAGGAGCAGATTGCGGCCGCCAAGCAGCGCGTGCCCGATGCGCAGAAGCTGAAAGATCTCTACCAGGCCGAGACGGCGCGCGCACGGCGGTTCGTCGAGGAGCGGCGGCTCGCGCCGATCGCGCCGGGCGAGAAGCTGGCGGTGATCGACACGCCGGTGTTCGAGCGCGCGATGATTCCCTACGCCGCGTACCTGGCGCCCGGTCCGTTCGACGAGGACCAGACCGGCCACTTCTACGTGACGCCGATCGACGCGACGCGGCGCGCCGAGGAGCAGCGCCAGCAGCTCGAGGGGCACAACCTCGCCGGCCTCGCGCTCACCGCCGTGCACGAGGCGTATCCCGGGCACCATCTCCAGCTCTGCCACGCCAACCGCGCCGGTTCCCGGCTCCGCCGTCTCGGCGACAGCACGCTGCTCGCCGAGGGCTGGGCGCTCTACTGCGAAGAGATGATGCACGAGCAGGGCTTCTACGAGGACCCGCTCACGCGGCTCTACCAGCTCAAGGATCTGCTGTGGCGCGCGTGCCGGGTCGTGCTCGACGTCGGGCTCCACACCGGCGCGACCACGTTCATGCAGGCGGTGGACGTGCTCCGCGAGCAGGCACTGCTCGAGCGCGTGAACGCGATCGGCGAGGTGCGGCGCTACACGATGACGCCGACCCAGCAGATGAGCTACCTCGTCGGCAAGCTCGCGATTCTCGCGATGCGCGACGAGGCGAAGGCGCGGCTCGGCGCGCGCTTCGATCTCTTCCGCTTCCACGAGACGCTGCTCGGGCGCGGCACGCTGCCGACGGCGCTGGTGGCCGAAGAGCTCACCGAGCTGCTGACGTAGCGCCGCGCGCGGCGCGGTACGCGCGGAACCCCGCGAGCGCCGCCTCGATCCCGGTCGCCCGCGGCGTCCAGCCGATCGCGCGTGCCGCGCTCCAGTCGAGCACGTAGTCGCGGTCCGCGATCTCGTACTGCTCGCGGCGCAGCGGCGCGAGCCGCGCGCGCTCGAGCACGCGCAGCCAGAGCTTGATCGGCAGCGCCGGCGCCTCGACCAGCGCCGACGGCGAGCCGGCCTCTTCGACCAGCGCCGCCATCCATCCGATCATCGTCGGCGCCGCGGCCGATCCGGCATTGAAAACGTCGCGCCCCGAGCGGTCGCGGCCCACCGCGACCATGAGCCGCGCGCAGTCGTCGCGGTCGATCAAGTCTTGGACGTTTCGCCCGCTGCCGAACAGCACGACCGGCCGCCCGTCGAGGATGCGGTCGAAGAGGCCGATGATCGCACCGGTCCGCCCGGGGCCGAAGATCGGCGGCGGCCGCACGATCACCGTCTCCATGCCGCCGCCCGCGGCGTCGCGCACGAGGCGCTCGGCGGCGAGCTTCGAACGCCCGTAGGGTCCGATCGGCGCGAGCGGATGCGCCTCGTCGATCGGCACGCGGCGCGGGATGCCGTACACCATGCTCGACGACGCGTGGACGAAGCGCGCGACCTGGGCGGCGCGCGCCGCCGCGAGCGCGCGCCGCGTGCCCTCGACGTTCACCGTATCGAACGGCAGGTCGTATTGATTCGGCGCGAGCGTGCTGTGGTACTGGCAGGCGGCGAGGTGGAAAACGGTCGCGGCGCCGCGGAACGCCGCGGAGAGATCGTCGCGCAGGAGATCGAGCGGGATCGCGCGCGCGCCGGCGGTCGGCGCGCCGGCGACGATGTCCACGGCGCGCACGTCCGGGCAGCCCGCCAGGGCGAGCAGGCGCACGACCTCGCGGCCGACGAAGCCGGCGGCGCCGGTGACGACGGCCGGCCGGTCGTCGCGGATCGGCTCCGGTTCTGAACTGCGAGACTCGGCCATGGACCCCGGCTCCCGGCGGGTCAGTCTGCGCGAAGAGGCAAGCCTCGCCCCGGGGGGGCGCGGCGTCAAGACGCCGGCTGTGCCGCGCCGGCGGACACGTGGCCCGCGTAGAGCGACTCGACCGCGGCGGCGAAGTGCGCCGCCACGACCGCGCGCTTGATGCTCAGCTTGGGTGTGAGCTCGCCCGCGGCGAGGCTCAACTCGCGTTCGATGAGCGCGAAGCGCTTGATCTGCTCGAAGCGCGCGAGCCCCGCGTTCACGCGCTCGATCTCGGCCTCGATCCGCGTCCGCACGTCCGCCCGCGCGATCAGCGCCGCGCGGTCCGCCGCCGGATTCCCCGCGGCGGCCGCGGCCGCCTCGAGCGCCGCGAAGTCGGGCACGATCAGCGCCACGACGTACGGCCGGCGGTCGCCGAGCAGGATCGCATCCGTCACCCACGTGCCGTTCTTGAGCCGCGCCTCGATCGGCTGCGGCGCGACCTTCTTCCCGCCCGCGAGCACGAGCACGTCCTTGAGCCGGTCGGTGATCATCAGGTAGCCGTCCTCGTCGAAACGCCCGATGTCGCCGGTGTGGAACCAGCCGTCGCGCAGGGCTTCGCGCGTCGCGGCCTCGTCGTGGTAGTAGCCGCGCATCACGTGCGGGCCGCGGGTGAGGATTTCGCCCTCGTCGCCGATCTTCACTTCGACGCCGGGGATCGGCGGGCCGACCGTGCCGCGCTTCACGCGCCCCGGCGGGTTGATGCAGATCACGGGCGAAGTCTCGGTGAGGCCGTAGCCCTCGATGATCGGGATGCCCATCGCGTCGAAGAACTCGATCACCTCGGGGGCTAGCGGCGCGCTGCCCGAGACGCCGAAGCGCAGGCGTCCGCCGAGCCGCTCGCGGATCCGCGCGAGCACGATGCGGTCGGCAAGTCGGTCGGCGAGCGCGTCGAGGGCCGCCACGCTGCGCGTGGCGCCGGCGCCGCGGCGCGCGCCGTCGCGGCGGACGCGCGCGAGCCCGCGGGCGAGGCCCCAGCCGAACAGCGCGCGCTCGACCGCCGGCCGCGCCCGGCCGCCTTCGAGGATGCGGGCGCGCACCTTCTCGTAGAAGCGCGGCACGCCGCACAGGATCGTCGGATGCACCTCGAGCGCGTCGCGACCGACGGTGTCGATGCTGTCGGCGTAAGCGATGCCGGCGCCGCAGGCGAGGGTCGCGTAGAAGCCGGCCATGCGCTCGAAGACGTGCGAGAGCGGCAGGAACGAGAGGTAGCGGTCGGTGGCGGCGTAGCGCAGCACCTCCATCGAGGCGTGCACGTTCGAGGCGATGTTGTCGTGCGTGAGCATCGCGCCCTTCGGCTCGCCGGTCGTCCCGGCGGTGTAGATGATCGTCGCAAGATCCTCGGGCGCGACGCGTGCCGCGGCCTCGCGCAGCGCCGGCGCCGCGCGTAGCGTGGCGGGTGAGCGTGCTGCGAGCGTTTCGCCGCGCGCGAGCAGCGAGGCGAACGTCCGCTCCGGGGGATCGGCGGGCGCGACGTCGTCCATCACGATCCGCGCGCCGAGCGCGGGGAGCCGGGCCGCGACGCCGCGGATCTTGTCGAGCTGCGCGGCACTCGAGACCACGATCGCCTTCGCGCCCGAGTCCGCGAGCAGCGTCGCGCACTGCTCGGGGATTAGCGTCGGGTAGATCGGCACCGTCACCGCGGCGAGCGCCAGCACCGCGAGATCCGTGAGCGCCCATTCGTAGCGGTTCTCGGCGAGCAACGCCACGCGATCGCCGCGCTCGACCCCGAGCTCGCGGAGCGCGAGCATCAGGCGCTCGACGTCGGCGCGCGCACGCTCGGCCGGGATCGACTCCCAGCCCGCGGGCCCGCGCCGCATGAACTGATCGGCGCGGTGATGGGAATCCACCGACTCGAGGAAGATGCCGATCAGCGTCCGTGCCGCCATGCGTCGTCTCCGAGCCTTGGCGTCGGGCCGCGATCGGGCGCCCGACGAACGTTCCCGCGGGCCACGCGGCGCGGGCGGGTGAGGGGTACACCGTGCGCGACGCCGTCCACAAGGCGAAAGGCCGGGGGCGGCGAGCGACGGCGACGCCGCGCGAGCGTCGCGACGCCCCGGGGGCCGTGCGCCGCCGTCCGTTGACAGCCTCTCCCCGGCTGGGGGACAGTCGCCCGGCCGCCGGTCAGCGCTCCCATCGGCCGCCGCGGCGGAGACCCACATGATCATGAACCGATCGGCGTGCCGTGCGGTGGTGCTGGTCCTCGCGACCGCTGCGCTCGCCGCCCCCGCCCTGGCCGCCCGGACGAACGGCGCCGACGCGGCCATCTCGCACGGCGACGACTCCTACGCCCGCGGCCAGCTGCGCGAGGCGCTCGCGTCCTATCAGAGCGCCGAGGCGCTCGAGGGCGACCGCTTCGCGGCCCTGTGCGGCCTGGTCCGCGTCGAGAGCGAGCTGTGCGAGGACGCCCGCGGCGACGAGCGCCGGCGGCTCACCGCCTCGGCGGTCGAGCACGGGCGCGACGCCGTCAAAGCGGCGCCCGACAGCGCCGCCGGCCACGTCTGGCTCGCCGTCGCGCTGGCGCGCCAGCTCGAGGTCGAGGGGCCCAAGACGCGCGCCGCGCTCGAGCGCGAGATCCGTTCCGAGCTCGACCGCGCGATCGCGATCGATCCCGCGAACCCGCGCGCCCATTTCGAGCGCGGCCTGTGGAACCGGCGGCTCGCGACCCTCGGCCTGTGGGACCGGGCGATGAGCAAGATCACGTTCGCCGGCCTGCCGAACGGCGCGTCGCTCGCGAACGCCGTGCGCGACCTCGAGCACGCCGTCGAGCTCGAACCGAACGCCATCGACTACCGCCTCGAGTTGGCCCGCACCTACGTCCGCGCGAAGCGCGACGCCGACGCGCGCCGCGAGCTCGAACGCGCGCTGGCGCTGCCGGCCGGCCGGCCGCGCGACCCCGGGCTCCAGGCCGAAGCCCGGGTGATGCTGGAGAAGCTCTCGCGTCGCGGATGACGGCGGCCCCGGTCTGGATCCTCGCCGGGGTGCGCACCCCGTTCGTCAAGGCGGGCGGCGCCTTCCGCACGACGCCGGTCTACGATCTCGGCCGCGTCGCGATGGGCGAGCTGCTCGCGGCGCAGGATCTCGATCCCGCGCGGCTCGACGAGGTGATCCTCGGCAACTGCGCCCAGCCCGCCGAGGCCGCGAACAGCGCACGCGTGACCGCGCTCCTCGCCGGCGTCCCCGAGTCGGTGCCGGCGGCGACGGTCCATCGCAATTGCGCCTCGGGCATGGAATCGGTCGCCGACGCCGCCTACCGGATCCAGTCGGGCGCGGCGCGGCTGGTGCTCGCGGGCGGCATGGAGTCGATGAGCCAGATCCCGCTCCAGTACACGCTCGAGTACGCGGAGTGGCTGGGCGGGCTCGCGCGCGCGAAGACCGCGGTTGCGAAGCTCGGCGCCGCGGCGCGCTTCCGGCCGCGCATGCTGACGCCGCGCATCGCGCTCGCCGAGGGGCTCACCGACTACGTGTGCGGGCTCAACATGGGCCAGACCGCCGAGGTGCTGGCGCGCGAGTTTCGCATCGACCGCCAGCACCAGGATGAGTTCGCGCTCATGAGCCACCAGCGCGCCGTCGCGGCGCGCGAGCGGCTGCGCGAGGAGATCACGCCGGTGTTCCCGGCGCCCGGGTTCGAGATGGTGCGCGACGACCTGGGTCCGCGCGAAGGCCAGACGATGGAGGCCCTCGGTCGGCTCAAGCCCTACTTCGACCGCGCGAACGGCACGGTGACCGTCGGGAACTCCTGCCAGGTCACGGACGGCGCGGTGGCGCTGCTCGTCGGCGACGAGGCGACCGCGTCGTCGTGGCCGACGCCGCCGCTCGGGCGCATCCGCAGCTTCGCCTTCGCCGGGCTCTCGCCGCGGCGCATGGGGCTCGGGCCCGTGTTCGCCGCCGCGCGCGCGCTCGCGGCCGCCGGGATCGAGCTCGACGCCTGCGAGCTGTTCGAGATCAACGAGGCGTTCGCGGCACAGGTGCTCGCGTGCCTCGCGGCCTCGCGCTCCGAGTCGTTCGCGCGCGACGAGCTCGCGCGCCCGCGCGCGCTCGGCGCGTTTCCGATCGAACGCCTCAACGTGAACGGAGGCGCGATCGCGCTCGGCCATCCGGTGGGGGCGAGCGGCGCACGTCTGCTGCTGACGCTGCTGATGGAGATGCGCCGCCGGCGCCTCAAGCGCGGCCTTGCGGCGCTGTGCGTGGGCGGCGGCCAGGGCGCCGCGTTCGTCGTGGAGCGCGAGTGACCGAGTCGGCGACGCGCATGACCGAAGCCCCGCCGCGGCCGGCCTCCGTCTTCCGTGTCGAGCCCGCGGCGCGCGGTATCGCGCACCTCGTCATGGATCACCCCGACCGCTCGGTCAACGTGCTCGACGCCGACGCGATCGCCGACCTCGAGCGCGCGCTCGCCGAGCTCGAAGCCCGCGCCGGGCTGCGCGGCGTCGTGCTGCGCTCGGGGAAGCGCGGATCGTTCATCGCCGGCGCCGACATCGCCGCGATCGGCGGGCTCACCGACCGCGAACAGGTGCTGGCGCTGGTGCGCCGCGCGCACGCCGCGTTCGCGCGGCTCGCGACGCTCGGCTCGCCGACCGTCGCCGCGATCGACGGCGTGTGCCTCGGCGGCGGCACCGAGCTCGCGCTCGCGTGCGACTCGCGCGTCGCGAGCGAGGAGTCGCGCACGCAGATCGGCCTGCCCGAGGTGCTGCTCGGCATTTTCCCGGGCTTCGGCGGCTCGCAGCGGCTGCCGCGGCTCGTCGGGCTGTCGGCGGCGCTCGATCTCATCCTCACCGGCCGCGCGCTGGACGCGCGCCGCGCTGCGCGCATCGGCCTGATCGCGCGCGCGGTGCCCGCGGCGTGGCTGATCGAGCGCGCCGAGGAGCGGCTCGAAGCGTTGATCGCGCTCCCCGCCGCGCGCCGGCGCGACCGCTACCGCTCGCGCGGCTTCGCCGCCTGGTGCGTGGACCGCACGCCGTTCGGCCAGACGCTGGCGCTCAACCGCGCGCGGGCGATGACGCGCGCGCGCACCGGCGGCCACTACCCGGCGCCGCTCGCCGCGATCGACGTGATCGAGCGCACGCTGCGCCTGCCGCTCGAGGCCGGTCTCGCGATCGAGGCCGCGCGCGTCAGCGATCTCGTCGTCGGACCGGTGTGCAAGAGCCTGGTGCGCATCTTCCAGCTCTCCGAGCGGGCGAAGAAGGACGCCGTCGCCGATCCCGCGATCGCGCCCGCGCCGGTCCGGACGCTGATGCTGGTCGGCGCCGGCGTGATGGGCGGCGGCATCGCCGAGCTCGTGAGCCGCCACGGCATCGAGGCGCGCGTGCGCGACCTCAAGCCCGAGGCGCTGACGCACGCGCTCGTGACCGCGCGCGGCGTGATCGCCGAGCGCCTCGGCCGCCGCCGCATGCCCGCTGCCGAGCGCGAGCGCGAGCGGCGCGCGCAGATGGCGCGCATCCAGCCCACGCTCGAGCTCACCGGCGCCGGCCGCGCCGATTTCGCGATGGAAGCGGTGGTCGAGGACCTCGACGTGAAGCGGCGCGTCTTCGCCGAACTCGAGGTGCGCATGCGCGACGACGCCGTGCTCGCGACCAACACGTCGTCGCTCTCGGTGGATGCGCTCGCCGCCGGGCTTGCGCATCCCGAGCGGCTGTGCGGCTTCCACTTCTTCAATCCGGTCCACCGCATGCCGCTGGTCGAGGTCGTGCGCTCGGCGCGCACCTCGGACCGCACGCTCGCCACCGCGGTCGCGCTGGCGCGCGCGCTCGGCAAGACGCCCGTCGTGGTCGCTGACTCGCCCGGCTTCGTCGTCAACCGCATCCTGATGCCGTACCTCGGCGAGGCGATCGCGATGCTCGGCGAGGGCTACGCGATCGCCGACGTCGATCTCGCGATGCGCCGGTTCGGCATGCCGATGGGCCCGTTCGAGGTGCTCGACGAGGTCGGACTCGACGTGGCGCTCAAGGTCGCGGGCGTGCTCGGCCGCGCGTTCCCCGATCGCATGCCGCCCGCGACCGCGCTCGAGACGCTGGTGGCGGCGGGACGGCTCGGGCGCAAGACCGGCGCCGGGTTCTACCGCCATCGCGGCGGACGACGGCGCCCCGATCCGGCGCTGCGATCGCTGCTCCGCCTCGAGCGCGGTCGCCGCGTGCCGGGCGGAGACACGCTCGCCGAGCGCATGGTGCTGGCGATGATCAACGAGTCGGCGCGCTGCCTCGAGGAGAAGGTCGTGGCGGACGCGGGCGCGATCGATCTCGCGATGGTGTTCGGCGCCGGATTCCCGCCGTTCCGCGGCGGCGTGCTCCGTCACGCCGACTCGATCGGGCTCGCGCGCGTCGAGGCGAGGCTGATCGCGCTCAAGGCCGAGAAGGGCGAGCGGTTCACGCCCGCGGCGCTGCTGTCGCGGCTCGCGGCGAGCGGCGGCACGTTCACCGCGCCGCCGGCGCTCCCCGCCTGACCAGGTCCGCCGCGGCCGACCGGCGGATCGCCGCCCTGCTGACGGCGGCGCTCGCCGCGTTCCTCGTCGCTCGCGTCGCGTCCGCGTTCGCCCCCGGCATGGCGGCGTGGGGGCTGAACGCCGGCCGCTTCCTGCCGCCGACGTTCTTCTGGGCGACGACGGCGCTCGCGGCGCTCGCGCTCGTGCCGCGCGTGGCCGACGCATGGGCCCGTCCGCTCGGCGCGATCGGCGACGCGATCGCAGACGCGCCCGCGGCGCACGGCGCGACGGCGCTCTGCGCGGCGCTGCTCGTCGCCGCGCTCCCCGACCGCACATGGTGGATCGGCGACTTCCAGATCCGCGCCGGCGCCGCACAGGTGCTCGAAGCGTTCGCCGGCAATTTCCAGGGCGCGATGCCGCTCGATCACTGGATGCACGGCGTGATCGCCGGCCCGTTGGGCGCGCTCTTCGGCGGCGACCCGACAATCGTGGCGCGCATCTACGGCGCGATCGATGCCGGCGCGCTCGCGGCGTTCGCGGTCATGCTGGCGCGGATCGTGAACGCGCGCGGCGCCGCGGCGCTGATGACGGTGACGATCGTCGTCGCCGGCGGCTACCTCACGACGTTCACCGGGCTCGGCAAGCCGGCGAGCGAGATGTGCGTCGTCACCGCGGCGGTCGGCGTGCTCGGCGCGGCGGCGGCGCGCGACCGCCGCGCGCGGCTCGGCCTGGGCGTCGCGTTCGCGGCCGGCCTGCTGATCCATCGCTCGGCGGTGCTGCTCGTCCCGGCGTGGGCCGCGGCGTGGATCATCGGCGCGCGCGCGCCGTCCGCCGCGGCGCCCGCGCCGTCACGGGCGCGCACGCTGCTGGCGCTCGCGATTCCGCTCGTCGCCGCGGCCTCGGTCGGCGGCCGGATCGCCTCGCTGATCGCGGGCTACGACGTGCCGCACCACTTGATGACCGACGCGGTCGGCCGCTCGGGCGGCGTGCTCGCGGCGGCGCTCGATCCGCTCCGTCTCGCCGACATCGGCTCGATGCTGGTCGTCTTGTCGCCGGCGTTCGTCGCGCTCCCGATCCTCGCCTTCGCGCGCGGCGCGTTCGCCGACCGTCCCGAGGCCGCCGTCCTCGGGACCCTCGCGCTCTCGACCGTGCCGGTGTGGCTCCTGGTCCAGCCGCAGCAGGGCGTATTCCGCGACTGGGACGTGTTCGCGCCGAGCGGCGTCGCTGTTGCGCTCTACACCGCCTACGGTCTCGCGATCGTGCTCGAGCGGGCACCCGCTGCGCCGCGGCTCGCGGCGGCGACGATCGCGGTGGTCTTCACCGCGACGCTCGGCTGGCTCGTGCTCGCGCACGACGCCGATCGCGGCCTCGCGCGCGTACGGGCGTGGCTCACCGAGCCGCCGCCGCGCCCCGAACCGTTGCGCGCCGGCGGATGGGACTTCCTCGCCGGCCGCGCGCTGCGTCTCGGACGTTTCGCCGTCTCGGCGGATGCCGCGGGGCGCGCGGCAACGCTCGCGCCGCATCGCCGCACGCTGCTCACGTGGGGGATCGCGGAGTCCATGGCCCGCGACGACGCGGCGGCGGAGCGTGCCTATCGGACGCTGCTCGCGCGCGATCCGCGCGACCCGCTCGCGTGGCTCGGCCTCGGCGGCGCCGCGATCCGGAGCGGCGATTCGACCGAGGCGCGCCGCGCGCTCGGCGTGCTCGGACGCTATGCGCCCGGCGGGCCCGAGGCACGCGAGATCCAGCGCCACCTCGCGTACTTCCCCGACGTGTGGCCGGGCGCGCTGCCCGCGAATCTCGCCGGACCCTGAACGCGGCGCAAAACAAGATCGCCCGGCCGGGGTGGCCGGGCGACGCTTGGTTGCCCGAAGGCTGCCAACCCTCGAGCTGTCTCGGAAGACTCGCGACTGACTGGTTGGGTCGTCGCATGCCACGCGTTCGCATGCGCGTGACACCCATTTGGACGGGGTCGCGCGCGCGAAAGTTGCAAGATCCTTCAAAAGCCCGCGGGGCCGCCGCGTTCGCTCGTGGAAACGCCGCGCTCGTGCGCGGCTTCAGGCGCCGGCGGGACGCGGCTCCGGCGGGCTGAACGGATCGATCGTCGGGGCGTCGGTCCTTGCCGCCGCCATCTCGGGCGCCGCGTCCGGCGGACGCACGTCCGGCTCGACCGGCTTCAGCGGCTCGAGCGTCTCGCCGCGCAGCAGGCGATCCATCTCGTCGCCGTCGAGCACCTCGCGCTCGAGCAACGCGTTCGCGAGCAGGTGCAGCTTGTCGAGGTTCCCCTTCAGCAGGTCGCTCGCCTTCGCGTAGTTGCGCTCGATGATGTTGCGAACCTCCTGATCGATCAGCACCGCGGTCTGCTCGCTGTAGTCCTTGTGCGTCGCGATCTCGCGGCCGAGGAACACCATCTCCTCCTTCTTGCCGAACGTGAGCGGCCCGAGGTTGTCGCTCATCCCGAGCTCGCACACCATGCGGCGCGCGAGCGCGGTCGCCGTCTCGAGATCGTTCGCGGCGCCGGTCGTGAGGTGGCTGAACACGAGCTGCTCCGCCGCGCGCCCGCCCATCGCCGCGCACAGCCAGCGTTCGAGATCCTCCTTCGAGCGCGAGTGGCGCTCTTCCTTCGGCAGGTACGACGTGATGCCGAGCGCGCGCCCGCGCGGGATGATCGTGACCTTGTGCACCGGCTCGGAGCCGGGCATGAGCCAGGCGACCAGCGCGTGGCCGGCTTCGTGGAACGCGGTCGTGCGCCGCTCCTCGACGGTCATCACGAGGCTCTTGCGCTCGGTGCCGAGCATCACCTTGTCCTTGGCGTCCTCGAAGTCCTGCATCACGACCTTCTTGCGATTGCGCCGCGCCGCGAGGAGCGCCGCCTCGTTCACCATGTTCGCGATGTCGGCGCCCGCCATGCCCGGCGTGCCGCGCGCGAGCTGCTGGAGGTCGACGTCGTCCGAGATCGGGATGTTGCGCGTGTGCACGCGGAAGATGCCCTCGCGCCCACGCACGTCCGGCCAGTCCACGACGATCTGACGATCGAAGCGGCCGGGACGCATGAGCGCCGGGTCGAGCACGTCGGGACGGTTGGTCGCGGCGATCATGATGACGCCTTCGTTGGAATCGAAGCCGTCCATCTCGACGAGAAGCTGGTTGAGCGTCTGCTCGCGCTCGTCGTGCCCGCCGCCGAGCCCCGCGCCGCGATGACGTCCCACGGCGTCGATCTCGTCGACGAAGACGATGCACGGCGCGTTGCGCTTGGCCTGCTCGAAGAGATCACGAACGCGGCTGTTGTGCAGCAGCACCGGCTTCTCACCGCCGAAGAACGCCTCGTTGTCGCAGCCGCACAGGTCGTAGACGAACCCGTCGAAGGGCTTCTCCACGACCGAACGAACGATCGCGCGCTTCCCCTGGCGCTCGCGGTCGCGGACCATCCAGTGGCTCGTCTTGCCGATGATGAGATTCCATGCCTCGGTGGCCGGGAGCGGCCGATGCTTGAGGATTCGGCCGGCCTTCATTTGAACGCGACGCATCCCGGAGGGCATGCCGTGCATCGCGCAGAGCCACCGCAGCTCGAGCAGCAGCTGCTTCGAAACCGACGTGATGCTCAGCTTGCCTTCGCGCGTGACGTATCCGTCGCCCAGCGCGTAGCCGGTCAGGTACGCTTCGAAGTGCTTGCGCGCGAGATCCCACAGGATTCCCGGAACTCGTTTCTCATGGCTCCCGGTGCCGCAGTGACGCGCGAAGAAGCGTCCGAGCGGGGCCGAGTGATACGTGATCTTGGTGCTGTTGTCGGCCGTCGCGGTCACACGCGGCTCGACGTGGAACGTCTCGCGCATGAGCGCGATCACGTCCGCGTGGAGATCCGGCTCATGCGTTCCGAAGGTGAACTCGAGGCACCCGTTCTCCCGGCCCTCCGCCGTGTAGTAGCCGAAGAGCTTCATCAGGCTCGGCGTCACGTCGACCGACTCCGGGAGGTCCGCGAGTGCGGAGCGGACCGCCACGGCGCGAGGGACATGACGACCGCGCTGCCAATTGCTGACCGTCATCTGTGAGACACCGACCGCAGAAGCCACGGCGGCCTGGCTCATCTCGCCCTGCTGCGCCATGACGAACGCGTACTGCTCATCGGTCGCCTCATCGCGTGGAGCGACTTCGAGCGAGCGCGGCGCGCGGCGCTCGTCGAACGCATGCGCGCGCGTGGTGTGCGGTGTGCCTCGGTCAGTCGCGAACGTGCCGCGGACCTTCATCGGCAGGCTCACGAGCACGTCGCCCGGCTTGAGGTCGCGCGCTTGAACCGACTTGATACCGTCCCGCGTGCGGATGAACACGCTGTGATCGCCCGTGGTCCGCACGACGCCGCCCAGGTGCCGGATTTCGAAGACGCGGTCGACGCGGTGGCGATAGACGCCGCGCACGCGCTGGAAGGCGCTGCCCTTCACGAACGTCTTTGATGACCCCTTGAACTTGGAGTCAAGCTCCTCGAATCCCAGCGCCTCGACGCCTTCGATCGGGATGACCCGGTCCGCGTCGCCCTCGGCACAGTAGCCGTCGACGAGCTCGCCGATCGGCATCAGCTGCGTCTCGCCGTTCCGGCGCACGAGCACCGGCGTGTCGCCCGTGACGCTCGCGCCAACACCGACGAACATTTCGACGAAGTCCGAGCCCGACATCGAGAAGAACGGCACGCCCGCCTCGCCCGCGACCGCTTTCGCGAGCAGCGTCTTGCCCGAGCCCGGCGGGCCGAGCAGCAGCGCGCCCTTCGGGATCCGGCCGCCGAGCCGCTGGAACTTCTGCGGCTCCTTGAGGAAGTCGATGATCTCCTGCAGCTCCTGCTTGGCCTCGTCGCAGCCGGCGACGTCCTTGAACGTCACCTTCGGCGTCGTCTCGATCAGCACCTTCGCCTTCGTCTTGCCGAACTTGAGCGCCGCGCTGCCGCCCGACTGGACGCCGCGCATGAAGATGATCCAGAACGGGATGAGCAGCAGGAACGGCAGCGTGCTGATCAGGAACGAAAGCCAGTTGAACCCGGCGGGCCGCACGTCGATCTCGCTCCCGGGATTCGTGCGCCACACGCGGTCGGGGATGTCGGAGCCGTCGCCGAGGATGTTGGTCCTGAACCCCTTGAACATCATGTCGTGGCCGCCGCTGCGCAGCACCGAGTCGGTCTTGAGCTCGCCGGTGACCGTCTTCTCGATGATCTGGAGGTTGGCGATGTTGCCGCGGTCCACCTCCTGGATGAATCGCGTGTACGAGACGTCGACCCGCGGCGTCGCCATGAAATTGCCCTGGTACATCCGGTAGGCGACCAGCGACAGCAGCACCACCAGCACCCAGAACGCGAGCTGGCGGAGCGGCCGCGCGGGCGGCGACGGCGGCGGCTGGCGCCGCGGCGGAGTGGTGCGCCGCGGCTCGCGCTTGCGGCCGCGATCGGGGCCCGTGTCGTGACGGAATATGTTCACGGAATCATGTCTCCTCGAGGACGCCCACGAAGGGCAGGTTGCGATAGCGCTCGGCCGCGTCCATGCCGTAACCGATCACGAACTCGGAGCCGATGCGCCAGCCGGCATAGTCGACGGGCACCGGGATCTTGCGGCACGGGACCTTGTCGAGCAGCGTCGCGACGCGGACGCTCTTCGCGCCGCGCGCGCGCAGCAGATCGAGGATGAACGAGAGCGTGAGTCCCGAATCCACGACACCCTCGCACAGCACGACGTGGCGGCCGGCGATGTCGTTGCGCAGGTCCGAGACGAGCCGCACCGTGCCGGTCGAGGTCGTGCCCGCGCCGTAGGACGAGACCGAGAGGAAGTCGAGCGTCACGTCGAGCGGGGTCGCCCGGGCGAGGTCGCACTGGAACATGCAGGCGCCCTTGAGCACGCCAATGTACACCGGACTCTCGCCCGCGAGATCCCGCGCGATCGTGAGACCCATCTCGCGCACGCGGGCGGCGATCTGCTCGGCGCTGAACATCACGCGCATGGACGGTTCCACGGCGGTCGTCGCGTGCGTGTCGGGCAGACTCTCGGTCATCGGTGCTCCGTTGGGGCCCACAGAGGAACGGTGCGCTGCTGCGTGAACGGTGTTCGCGCGCCGATCGCGCGCGTCCGGCCGAGGACGAGGGTAGCGCCCCGGCGTTCGGCCGCGCATCCCGCCGGCAACGCGATCGTCCCGCCGCCGCGCCGCGCGCAGAGGAGCGATTCGAGCGCGTCGAGGTGGCGGGAGGTCAGCCCCACGCGGCCGCCGAGACGTTGCCAGGACTTCCGCAGGACGGTCCGCCGAATCGATCGAGCGTAGGAAGCGAGGCGGTGGGTTTCAAGGCGGATCTCACTGTTATGGATGCGCGCATCGCGCATGAGGATGCGATCCGCGATGCGGCCGATCAGGCGCGCAGCGCCGCGCACGTCGCGGCTGGTCGCGGCGGCGCGTCGCGCGAGCCCGGCGCGTGCGACGGCGGCCCGGCCGCAGGCTCCCCGGGCGCCCACGGCCGCGAGCAGGGCGGGGATCACGTCGCGGCGGACGCGGCTCCGGGAGTAGCGCGGATCGTCGTTCGAGCGGTCCTCGCGCCACGCGACCCCGGCCGAGCGCAGATCGGCCTCGATCTCGGCGCGGGTGGCGAGGAGCAGCGGCCTGATCCATGCGCCGTGGCGGGCGCTCATGCCGCCGAGACCGGCGAGCCCGGTGCCGCGCGCGAGGCGCAGCAGCACGGTCTCGAGCTGATCGTCGGCGGTGTGCGCGGTCGCGACCGCGGCGGCGCGAGCGCGCCGCGCGATGCCGGCGAGGAAGCCGCGGCGCAGGACGCGCAGCCCCGCCTGCCCCGAGAGCCCGCGGCGCTTCATCCGCGCCCGGCAGTCCCAGCGCGCGGCATGGAGCGGGACGCCGACGCGCTCGCACAGCGCGCGCACGGCGGCGAGGTCGCGGTCGGCGTCGTCGCCGCGCAGGCCGTGGTGGAGGTGCGCGGCGCGCAGGCCGTAACCGAACTCGTGGGCGAGCGCGTCGAGCCCGAGGAGCAGCGCGGTCGAATCCGCTCCGCCGCTCACCGCGACCACGATCGTCGCGCCCCGCGGAACCTGGCAGGGCCCGCCCAGCGCCCGGCGCAGGATCGGTTCGAGTCGTCGCAAGCGCACGCGGGAACTCGAGGCATTTGGTGGCGGCGCAGGGACTCGAACCCCGGACACAGAGATTATGATTCTCCTGCTCTACCAGCTGAGCTACGCCGCCGAAAGCG
>JACOSV010000016.1 GCA_016178725.1 Candidatus Eiseniibacteriota bacterium | reverse complement strand
GCGCAGGCGCCGCGACACGCGGCCGATCCCGCCGCGGCGGATCTCGCCGCGGCACGGCGCGTGTTCGAGGCGAATCTCGACGCGATCCGCATGCGCAACCGCGATGCCTATCTCGCCTGCTACCTCCACTCGGAGACGCTCGCGCGCACCGGGCCGACGGGCTACACGCTCGGCTACGCGCAGGTCGAGTCCACGCGCAGCAACACGTGGCCCGATCACTTCGAGGCGCTCGACCTGAAGCTCACGCCGGTCCGCCCGGGCGTCGTCTACGGCACGTATCGCTATCGCGTGCGCTACGGCGCCGACGAGCAGTCGGGGCTCTCGGAGCGCGTGTTCGTCGCGACGCCCGACGGATGGAGGATCGCCGTCTCGACCGCGTTCCAGAATCTCCCCGGCGTGCCGCCACCGCCGCGCGCGATCGTCGGCGCGACGCTGATCGACGGCCGCGGCGGATCGCCGATCCGGGACGCCGTCGTCGTGATCCGGAACGGCATGATCGACTGCGCCGGGCCGCGCGCGCGCTGTCCGGTGCCCGCGGGCGTGGACACGCTGGATGCGCGCGGCATGTGGCTGCTGCCCGGCCTCGTGGACGCGCACGTCCACTACTCGCAGACCGGCTGGGCCGACGGCCGGCCCGACGCGCTCGACTTCCGCGGCGAGTTCCCGTACGAGCAGGTCGAGACGCGGCTCGAGGCGCATCCCCAGCGCTTCCACCGCGCGTATCTCGCGTGCGGCGTGACGGCCGTGTTCGACGTCGGCGGATTCCCGTGGACGCTGCGGATGCGCGATGAGGCCGAGAAGAGCACCGAGGCGCCGCACGTCTCGACCGCGGGCCCGCTGCTCTCGACGCTGGATCACTGGCTCAATCTTCCTGCCGAGCGGCAATTCATCGTGCTGCGCGACGACTCGACCGCGCGCGCCGGCGTGCACTACTTGAAGGCGATCGGCGCGAACGCGGTGAAGGTGTGGTTCATCAATCGGCCGACGATGAACTTCCCGGCGATGGAGCGCGCCGTGACCGCCGCGGGCGAGGAGGCGCACAAGGCCGGCATGCGGTTGCTCGTCCACGCGACCGGACTGCAGGAAGCGAAGGCGGCGCTGCGCGCCGGCGCCGATCTGCTCGTCCACAGCGTGGACAACCTTCCGGTGGACGAGGAGTTCATCGCGATGGCGCGCAAGAACGGCACGATCTACTGCCCGACGCTGACCGTGCGCGACGGCTACACGCGCATGTATCGTTCCGCGCTCGAAGGGCAGCCGCCGCCGATCGACGACCCCAACGGCGTCGTGGATTCGCTGACGCTCGCGGACGTGATGGCGACGCCGGAGGTCGCGCGCCGCGCGCACGCGTCACGGCCGCTGCCGCGCTCGACCGCGGTGGACAGCACGCACCGGCAGATGGCCGAGAACCTGATGCGCGTGATGCACGCGGGCATTCCGATCGCGATGGGCACCGACGCCGGCAATCCGCTCACGCTCCACGGCCCGGCGGTCTACGCCGAGATGGAGACGATGCAGAAGGACGGCATGCGGCCGATGGACGTGATCGTCGCGGCGACGCGGAACGGCGCGCGCGCGATGGGGCGCGAGAAGGAGTTCGGCACGATCGAGAAGGGCAAGCAGGCAGACTTACTGGCGGTCGGCGCCGATCCGACGCGCGACGTCGCGAACCTGCGCCGGATCCGCTGGGTCGCGCGCGGCGGCGTGCTGCGCTCGATCGAGGAGCTGCGCGCCGCGATCCGGGCGGCGGGCAGGCGCTAGGGCCGGGGCGCGTGTCACGCCCAGCCCGTTACTTCCGCTTCGAGAAGCCCGACTCGAGGTCCAGCGCCAGGCGCCACTTGTCGCGCTGGTCCTTGCGCCAGATGTGAAGGTACGTGCTCGTGTCGGGGCGCGCGGCGTCGTTCTCGCGGCGCGCGACCAGCCCGTACACGTAACCGAGATCGGTCGACGTCGCGACTCCCTGGCCGCGCTGCATCCAGTCGGCCTTGCCGCCGTGCTTGCGGTCGATCGTCGCCGTCTTCCGGTCGTGCCACGCGATCGTCGCATCGTGGCCCATAGCCGGCTGCGCGCCGTCGCGGCAGAAGCGCACGTCGTCGGCGACCAGCGACCGGCACGCCTCGGCCGCGCCCCGATTCGCGAGATCGAATCCATACGAGCGATCGGTCGCGAGCAGCGAGTTGAGCTGATGCGCGGTGGCGTATTCGACCTCGCGCGGATACGGCGCGCCGGTGTGCACGCCGACGCCGAATCCCGAGCGAGCACCGCCGTAGCCCACGCCCACGCCGAAGCCGCTGCGCGGCAGCGCGCGCGGCCGCGGATGCGCGGGACCGGGCGTGAAGTCGCGGCTGCCGACGCCGCGCTCGGGCTTGTCGTGGCCGACGCCGAGATCCACCGCGACGCGCCAGCTGCCGTCGCCCTGTCTGCGCCACACCGAGACGAAGTGGCCGAACGCGGTCGGCTCCTGCGCGCGGCGGCCGGCGAACTGCCACGGGCCCGTCGTCCAGCCGAGATCGCCGGCGCCCGAAACCTCGGCGAACGCGGGCTCCCACGCGAGCACGCTCTGCGGATTGTCCTCGCGCGATTCCCACAGCGCGCGGCCGTTGGTCGGGCCGGGATTGAAGACGATCGCGTCGCCCGCGAGATACTGGAGGAACGCCGTCTTCATGCCCTTCTCGACCGAGAGTGCTGCGAAGGCGCGCTCCGCCGCGACGAGCGCGTCGAAGTCGGCGCGCGACGACGTGGTGTCGGGCGGGTCGGCCGCGAGGGCGAGCGGGGCCGCGACGAGCGCGGCGGCGAGCGCCGCGACGAGCGCCGCGACGAGCGCAAGAGGTGAGGGTGACCGCACGGTCGGAGCCTATCACGGCGCGGGTTTGGCCTTCCGGCGCCGCGCCGGGCGCGGTATCTTCCGGCCCCTGAACCGCGCCGGGGCACCGCGCCGCCGGCCCACGAGAGGAGCCCCTGGTGGTGGACGAGGCGATCGGCAGGCGGTGAAGCTCCTCATCATCGTGTTCGCGATCGCGGTGGCGATCGCGATCGCCGGACTCCTGCTCGAAGCGACGGTGTTCGGCGGCGCGTGGGTGATGCATCAGCGCGAGCTCTACGACGACGAGATCGTCTGGCTCGAGAAGTTCACGCCGGTGATGGGCTGGGAGAAAGGGCTCGAGCGGCTGATCCTCAAGCGCTACGGCGACCGCGTGGAGCGGGCGCTGCTCGCCGACCGGATCGATCGCGCCGTGCACCTGTTCAGCGAGGCGCGCGCCGCCGCGCATCGCGTGGGCGGACCGATGGACACGGAGATCGTGCGACTCGGGATCGAGACGTTCCGCCGCGCCGCCGATCGCCTGACCAAGTACGGCCGCTTCTCCGACGCCGCCGACTGGGACGACAGCCTGTTCGTGCTCGCCGTGCGCGCGCACGATCCGCATCAGCGCTACGAGGCGCTCTCGGGACTCCTGGCCGGGCTCGATCTGCGCGTGAAGGACGGCAAGCCGTGTGCGGCGCTCGCGCGCGTGCGCTGGGCGAAGCAGGGGCTGGGCGGCGCGGTGCCGGGCATGGCGGACAACGTCGAGGAGGATCTCGCGCAACAGTGCCGGCAGGCGCAGCGGGACGGGCGATGAGCGCGCGGGCCTTCGCCCCGGGCGCCGGCGCGGCGGCGCTGCCCGCGGATCGTCTCGAGAACAAGCTCCTCGATCTCAAGCCTACGTACGCCGAGGGTGAGGCGATCGCCGAGGCGAACCGCTGCCTCTACTGCCACGACGCGCCGTGCGTCACCGCGTGCCCGACGGGAATCGATATTCCCGGGTTCATCCGCAAGATCGCGACCGGCAACGTGCGCGGCTCGGCACGGCGGATTCTCTCGGCGAATCTGCTCGGCTATTCGTGCGCGCGCGTGTGCCCGGTCGAAGTGCTGTGCGTGGGCGCGTGCGTCTACAACGACTGGCATCGCACGCCGCCGATTCAGATCGGGCGGCTGCAGCGCTACGCGGTCGAGACCGTGCTCGATCGCGGTGCCGCGACGACGCTGCTGACCGCCGCAAAGCCGACCGGGAAGAAAGTCGCGTGCGTCGGCGCCGGTCCGGCGTCGCTCGCCGCCGCCGGCTATCTCGCGCTCGAGGGTGTCGCGGTCACCGTGTTCGAGAGGCGCGCGATCGCGGGCGGACTCAACACCACCGGCGTCGCGCCGTACAAGATGCACGTCTCCGGATCGCTCGCCGAGGTCGAGTTCATCCGCTCGCTCGGCGTCACGATCGCGACCGGCGTCGAGGTGGGGAAGGATCGCACGCCCGCCGACCTCCTGCGCGAGTTCGACGCCGTGTTCCTTGGGCCAGGCCTCGGTGGCGACGCGCGGCTCGGGATCCCGGGTGAAGACGGCGCGGGCGTCATCGGCGCCACCGCGTGGATCGAGCGGCTCAAGCTCGAGCCTGGCTTCGCGCTCGCCGGCGTGACGCGCGCGCTCGTGATCGGCGGCGGCAACACCGCGATCGACGCCGCGCGCGAGATGGCGCGGCTCGGTGTCGCCGACGTGGGCATCGTCTACCGGCGCAGCGCCGCAGGCATGCCCGGCTACGCGCACGAGATGGAAGCGGCGCGCAAGGAAGGCGTGCGGCTGATCGAGCGCGCCGTGCCCGCCGAGTTCGTGCGCGGCGCCGGCGGGAAGCTCACGGCGCTGCGGCTCGCCGACGGTCGCGAGCTCGGCGCCGACATCGTCGTGCTCGGCATCGGTCAGGCGAAGCTTGCCGCACTCGCGACGCAGTTCCCCGGCGTCGCGGTGGACGCGAAGGGGCTGATCGTCGTGGACGAGGCGACCGGGCGCACCGGCAATCGCAAGGTGTTCGCCGCCGGCGATGCGCTCGGCGGCGAGCTGGTAGTGACCGCCGTGCAGGAAGGCAAGCGCGCCGCGCGCGCGATCTGCGCCGTGCTGGGCGTCGCGGTGCGCGCCGACGCGCCGATGAGGGCCGGGCACGTCTAGCGTGGTTGAAGGCCCCGGCAGGATTCAGTCAACGCGAAAAAACTGCTGCGCGGCGTGAGGTCGTGCCCTAGAATCCGCCGAATTCGCCCAGACTGACTCTCTGGGCCGACGCTCTGGGGGGAGCGTGGCGCGGGAACACCGCGTGTCCTGTATCGAATCGACACGGATCGAAGCGGTATCACGCACCGTGTTGCGCTCCCCATCTCGCCCGCCGGGCCTGCGTCTACGGCCCCCCGCGCCGTGGACGCTCCAGTCACCACCTCATGAGATAGACGGGCGCGAGCGCAGCCAGCGCCGCGGCGACCTGCATCATCACGACTGCGAACCCGGATCGCGGTGCCCGCGGCAGCCGTCGCACGACGAAGAACGCCAGGACCGGGACCTGTCCGGCCATCAGAAGCTGCCAGAGGTGAGCCGCAGCGCCCTCATCGGCTTCACGCGCTGATCCGAACATGGCAAGACGCCCCAGCACGACGGCCAGCGCGGCCAGCGACATCGCGATCGGCAGAAATGCGCTCGGGTGCTTCAGCGTGCCGGACATGCTGGCGTTGGAGTCCATGGTTTCCTCCACGCGCGGATTCATGTCCGGAAGCCTAGACCGGCGCCAGGCGCCTTGCTAGCGGCGAGATAACGCCCGCCGTTTGACTCGCATCAGACGCGCGGTCCACCATGCCGCCCGCTCTGCCCGCTCCATCACGAGCCCACACACGCCGGACCACGAAGGGATCCACATGCCGTTGGTGATCGGAGTCCCGGCCGAGTCAGCCGCGGGCGAGAAACGGGTGGCGACAGTTCCCGACGTCGTCGGGAAGCTGATCCAGCTCGGGTTCTCGGTGGCGGTCCAGAGCGGCGCGGGGGCGGGGGCCAATTGCGACGACGAGGCGTACCGCGCCGCGGGCGCCGAAATCGTCGATGGGGCTTCGGCCTTGTGGGCAAAGGCCGACGTCGTCCTCAAGGTGCGCCCGCCGACGGTGGACGAGATCGCGCTGATGCGTGAGGGCGCCACCCTCGTCGCCTTCATCTGGCCGGCGCAGAACCCGGACCTGATGCAGCGCCTCGCCGCGAAGCGGGCGACGGTGCTGGCGATGGACAGCGTGCCGCGCATCTCGCGCGCGCAGAAGCTGGATGCGCTCTCGTCGATGGCCAACATCGCCGGCTATCGCGCCGTGATCGAAGCCGCCCACGCGTTCGGCCGCTTCTTCACCGGGCAGATCACCGCCGCGGGCAAGGTGCCGCCGGCGCGCGTGTTCGTCATCGGCGCGGGGGTCGCGGGCCTCGCCGCGATCGGCACGGCGTCGAGTCTCGGCGCGGTCGTCCGCGCCAACGATACGCGCCCCGAGGTCGCCGATCAGGTGGTCTCGATGGGCGGCGACTTCGTGCCGGTCGATTACGTCGAAGAGGGCGCGGGCGTCGGCGGCTACGCGAAGGTGATGAGCGAAGGATTCCAGAAAGCGCAGCGTGACGTGTTCGCGCGCGAGGCGAAGGACGCCGACATCGTCATCACGACCGCGCTCATTCCCGGAAGACCGGCGCCGCAGCTCATCACCGTGGACATGGTGCGCTCGATGAAGCCGGGGAGCGTGATCGTGGACCTCGCCGCGGAGCAGGGCGGCAACTGCGAGCTGACCGTCCCGGGCGAGTCGGTGGTGCGGAACGGCGTCACGATCATCGGCTACACGGATCTCGCGAGCCGCCTCGCGAAGCAGTCGAGCACGCTCTACGCGAACAATCTGCTGCGCCTGACCGAAGAGCTGTGCAAAGCGAAGGATGGCCGGCTCAACGTCGACATGAACGACGAAGTGATCCGCGGCACGACGGTGATCAAGGACGGCGCGATCACGTGGCCGCCGCCGCCGCCGAAGCTCACGGCGGCGCCAACCGCGAAGCCGGTTCCGATGCAGCCCGCCGCGAAGCCGGCCGCCGCGCCGGCGGCGGCGAGGGCGCACGGACACGGCGGTGGCGCGCCGGCCTCCGCGGGCAAATCGGCCGCGATGTTCGCCGCGGCCGCGGTCGTCTTCACGTTCATCGGCGCGAACGCGCCGCCCGCGTTCCTTCCGCACCTCACCGTTTTCGTGCTCGCGTGCTTCGTCGGCTACATGGTGGTGTGGAACGTCACGCCGGCGCTCCACACGCCGCTCATGAGCGTCACGAACGCGATCTCGAGCATCATCGTGATCGGCGCGCTCGTGCAGATCGCGCCGCCGGCGCCATACATCCCGTTCGACGTGCGGCGTCCCGGCTGGATCCTCACCCCACTCGCGGTCACCAGCATCGCCCTGGTCACGATCAACATGTTCGGCGGCTTCGCGGTCACCCGGCGCATGCTCGCGATGTTCCGGAAGTAGGCGCATGGCCACGGGTCTCGTCACCGCGTCCTACATCGTCGCGACGATCCTCTTCATCTTGAGCCTCGGCGGGCTCTCGAACCCCGAGTCGTCGCGGCGCGGGAACCTCTACGGGATCATCGGCATGGCGCTCGCCGTGCTGGCGACGGTGTTCGGGCCGCAGGTCACGCCGGCCGGCTACCCGTGGATCATCGGCGCGATGATCGTGGGCGCCAGCGTCGGACTCTACGCGTCGCGCGTCGTGCGGATGACGCAGATGCCCGAGCTGGTGGCGCTGATGCACAGCCTCGTCGGCCTCGCCGCCGTGTTCGTCGGGTTCGCGAACTTCATCGATCCCTTTGCGGCCGCACACTTCACCGGCGCCGAGAAGACCATCCACGCGATCGAGATCTATGTCGGCGTCCTGATCGGCGCCATCACGTTCTCGGGCTCGGTGATCGCGTTCGGCAAGCTCGCCGGGAGGATCAGCGGTAAGCCGGTCCTCCTGCCGGGGCGCCATCTCCTGAATCTCGCCGGGCTGCTGTTGGCGATCGCGTTCGGCGTGACGTTCGTCCGTTCGAACGCGATCGGCGCGGGCACGATGCCGCTCCTCGCGCTCCTCGCGCTCACCGCGATCGCGCTGCTGTTCGGCGTGCACCTCGTGATGGCGATCGGCGGCGCCGACATGCCGGTCGTGGTCTCGATGCTCAACAGCTACTCGGGATGGGCCGCCGCCGCGACGGGGTTCATGCTGTCGAACGATCTCCTGATCGTGACCGGAGCGCTGGTGGGATCGAGCGGCGCGATCCTCTCGTACATCATGTGTCGTGCGATGAACCGCAGCTTCCTCGCCGTGATCGCCGGCGGATTCGGGACCGACGGCGGCGTTCCCGCCGCGGGCGCCGGCGCGGGCGCCGCGCCGGCCGGCGAGGTCACGCCCATCACGGCCGCCGAGACCGCCGAGCTTCTGCGCGAGGCGAAGCGCGTGATCATCGTCCCCGGCTACGGCATGGCGGTGGCGCAGGCGCAACACACCGTCTACGAGATCACCAGGCTGCTGCGCGACCGCGGCGTCAATGTGCGCTTCGGCATCCATCCCGTCGCGGGACGGATGCCCGGTCACATGAACGTGCTGCTCGCCGAAGCGAAGGTGCCCTACGACATCGTGTTCGAGATGGACGAGCTGAACGCCGACTTCCCGAATACGGACGTCGCGATGGTGATCGGGGCGAACGACATCGTGAACCCCGCCGCGCAGGACGATCCGACCAGCCCGATCGCCGGCATGCCGGTGCTCGAAGTGTGGAAGGCGAAGATCTCGGTGGTCATGAAGCGCAGCATGGCTTCGGGCTACGCCGGGGTGGACAATCCGCTCTTCTACAAGGAGAACAACCGGATGCTGTTCGGCGACGCGAAGAAGATGCTCGACGAGGTGCTGGCGGCGCTCAAGGGCTGAACCACCGCCGCGACCCCGCTCCCGGCCGTCGCGCCCAGCGAGGACCGCGAGAGGGCGTCCATCCTCTCCCCGCGCGAGATGCGCGGCACCATCTCCATCGAGAAGGCGGTGACGCCGATTCCGCTCATCGTCGGGGCGTCGCGTGCCGAAAACAACAGACGCAAACAGGCGCAATGCAACGTAATGCAACGCAATGGGGAGAAGCTCCTGATGACGGTCCACGCCCTCCGATCCGACGACTCCAGCGCTGACCCCGAGGCGACACTCGGGGCCGCCGCGGCATCGGATGCCAGCGCCTGGCTGGGCCAGCTCGTCCGGACGCTCAAGACCTGCCGCCTGTACGACAAGAACAACCCCACCGTCATCCGGTTTCGCGAAGACCTGGCGACATCGCTGATCACCCTGATCGGGCGCGTCGGAGCGCTGCGCCTCGAGGTCGGCACCAGTACGCTCGTGTGGTCGGGGAACGAGGTGCTCGTGGCCCAGGCGCGGAACGACAACCTTGCCGGCGTGCTGCACCGGGACGGGATTCGCGTCCTGTCGCTGGAGCCCGGGATCGAGGCACGCGAGCTGGATGCGCTCGTGGATCTCATCCTCATGGTCACCGGGCCGACTCCGGGCGAGGATGATCTCGTCACCCTGCTGTGGGATGCCGACCTTCCGCACGTGACCATCGAGACCGTTCCACTCGACGGCGAAGCCGACGGAGGCTCGATGGAAGACTCGGAGGAGTCTCCGGTCGCGGCGTGGCCGACGCAGGAGTCCGGCGGAGTGCCGGCGCCGATGGAGGGCGGCGCCCCCGAAGCGGATCCATCGCGGTCCGACGACTGGACGACGGGCGACTGCTCCGACGGCCCCGAACAATCGTTCGACGAGCTGGAGAGCCAGGCGCTCTCCGAGATCGCACGATTCCAGCAGGAACAGGAGGCCTGGGAGAGCGAGTCGATCGTCATCGAAGCCTTGCGGTTCCTGGAAGACTGTTTCGCCAACGATCTGACCGACGACGATCGGCACGAGCTGGCCGCCTTCATCCCCCGCGTGCTGCGCGAGTCGCTCGCGCTGGGCGACTGGTCCAGCGCGACCGCCGCGTTGCGCATGGTCCGCACCTGTGATCCTCAATGGACCGGCGAACAGTTCACGCGCGACCTGTGTGGCCCGCTCGCGATGACGACTCGCCAGGCGGTGTCCGCTCTCGACCGGCAGAACAAGGAGGAGGGCGTCGAGTCGTTCCTGGTGTTCGCGCGCCAATTCGGCGCGCCGCTGGCCGAGTGGCTGATGCACGTGCTCGCCGCGAGCCAGGACAAACGCGTGCGACGGCCGCTGGCCCGGACCATCGGTGAACTGCTCGCGGGGCAACCGGAGCGCGTCCTTCCGTGGCTCTCGGACGAGCGTTGGTACGTCGTGCGCAATGCGGTCCACATCCTGGGCTGGATCGGCGGGAACAGTCTCGCCGAGCACCTTCGCCCGGTCGCGGAGCATCCGGAGTCGAGGGTCCGTCGTGAAGTGGCGGCGACGCTGAGCCAGTGCGACAACGCCGTATCACGTCCGGCCCTCATGGCCATGCTGGATCGGGCCGATCAGGACCTCTTTGGCACGATCCTCCACCAGCTTGCGCAGGACGACGACGACGCGATCACCGAGAAACTGCTGGCGCTCATGCGGGACGAGGCGTTCCGCGGTCGTTCGAACAAGGAGCGACGCGCGCTGTTCCTGGCACTGGCATCCCGTGGCGAGCGGATTCTCCCGATGCTGGAGGAAGAGCTGTTCTCGGGCGGCACGCTCTTTCACCGGCGCCACCCGGACCACGCCGCCATCGCGCTGTGCATCGCCCGCATCGGAACGCCGGCCGCCAGGGCCATTCTCGAACGCGGGCTTCATTCGAAGAACACCTCGGTTCGCAAGGCCTGCCTGATCAGCGGTGCGTCGGAGGACGGCAACGATGACTGACGACCGACCGACGCGGGACCACGAGGACCCCGACGACAAGGTCCTCACGTCGGTCCTCGGTCCACAGCTCGTCGCACGGCTCTTCGGGCTGCTGCGCGCCACGCGCACCTACGATCAGACCAATCAGACGGTGCGCGACCAGTTGCGTGAGGCCGTGACCCTCATCGAGGACGTCATGGACGACCAGGTCACGCTGGTGGCGATGGGACAGTGCTTCTATCTGAATGGCGCGCGTGTGCGGGTCGAGGCGTCGAAGATCCCGCTGTTCAACGCGCTCTCGGAGGAATTCGAGCAGCGTCGCCTCGGTGGCGTGCGCTTCCTCGAGGGCGTGCGGATCGACGAGCTCGGCACGTTCATTCGTCTCATGGTGGATCACGCCGACGCCGAGAGCGGAGCCAGACTCGGCGAGACCGTCGCCGGTGCCGGTGTCGTGCACATCGTTCCCATCACCCTCGATGAGCTGGAGACCGCGCAGGACGCTCATGTCGAGTCAGGGGAGGACGCCGGCCTGGACGAGCGGAGCCAGGCGCGTCGGTCCTATCGACAGGCTCTGCAGGGGACCAAGGCGGCCATCCTCCGAACCGCCCGGACCGGACGTCCGGCGATTCGCCGCGCCAAGCGCGTGGTCCAGCCGATCGTGGACTCGGCCATGAAGAACGACTTCTCGATCGTCGGCATGACGGCCATCAAGAACCATGACGAGTACACGTATGCGCACTCCGTCAACGTCAGCATCCTCTCGATCGCCATCGGCCAGACGCTCGGCCTGCCGCGCGGCGCCCTGGCCAATCTGGGCGTCGGGGCGCTCCTGCATGACGTCGGCAAGACCACGATCCCCGTCGAGGTCCTTGCGAAGCCGGGTCGCCTGTCGGAGGAGGACTGGGCGCTCATGCGCCGCCATCCACTCGAGGGAGCGAAGGTGGTCACGCACATGCCCGGCCTGTCGTCGCAGATGCTCGACGTACTGGGCGTGTGCATGTATCACCATGCGCGACGAGACGGAAGCGGTTATCCCAAGATCGCCCGCACCGAGCCGCCGCCGATGGCTCGCATCGCGGCCATCGCCGATTGCTACGACGCGATGACAACCCACCGCGCTTATCGCAGTCGCCCGTTCACCGGCTACGAGGCGCTGGGCACACTGCTCGGCGAGGAACGTGGGCGCTTCGACTCGGCCGTGCTCTGGGCGCTGGTTCAGACCGTGGGCCTCTACCCGGCCGGAACGCTCATGCAGACCGAGACGGGGTATCTGGTCCTGAGCCTCAACAACGATCGCAACGACCTGCGGCGCCCACACTGCCGAGTGCTCGCCTATCCCGATGGGACGCACGCGCTCGACGGCCAACCTGTGATCTGGGAGCCCATGCCCCGCCACGAAACGGTGGCTCGAGTCGTGTCGCCCGAGGAATTCGAAGTCGAGATCGATCGACTGCTCGCGGCCTGACGCCGGTTCTGTAACGGACTGAAGGGAAGAAAGGCGCTCGAAATGACACCGAACACATCACCCATCGGTCTGCGCCCGCATGTCGACATGCGGGGCGAATCCGAACGCCAGAGTTCAGAACCTCGCGTCCCGGAGGCCCCGCTCACCCTCTCACCCCCGGGGGCCATGGCTGCCAGCCAGGTCCTGGAGGTGCTGGGTCGCGAGCTGTCGACTCCCTTGAACAACATGCTGAACATGGCGGCCTTCCTCCTCGAGACCGAGCTTTCGAGCGACCAGCGTCAAATGGTCGCCGGGGCTCACCGCTCGGGGCAGAGACTGCTCAGGCTCGTCCGGGACGCGCTCGATTCCGTCGAAGCCGAGACCGGCAAGGTGCGGCCGGCGCTCATTCCATTCGATCTGCGCGTCATCACGGAGGAGATCGCGACCCTCCTCGGCGAACATGCCCAGGAGAAGGACAAGACCGTCGACCTCCGAGTCCACCACGAGGTGCCCTCGCGACTGGTGGGCGACCCCGGACGCCTGCGGCAGGTGCTGTGGAACCTGGGCGAACACAGTCTCGAGTGCCACGGGGCCGGGAATGTCGTGCTCCGCGCGGCCCGTCTCCATGAGGACAAGGGGTCGGTCGTGTTGCGCTTGGGGTTTCGCTTCTACGACGCATTCCAGTCGGGCCGGTCGACCACCGGCGCGGCATCCGGAGGACAACAGGCGCTCTCGAGGCCGGCTGTCGCTGACGTGGGCACACCGGAGCTCCGACTCGCGATCGCGCAACGCCTGGCCGGTGTCATGGGGGCGCGTGTGGTCGTCGAGGAAGAGCCCGACCGCGTGCAACACATTTGGTTCGATCTGAAGCTCGGCAAGCAGGAGGAAGCACCGTCCGTGGACGCGCCGACGCCGTCATGCCCGAGCCTTGCCGGGCAGCGCGTCCTGCTCGTGGATCCTTCCGAGGCCATTCGCCATGCTCTGGCCGCGAGGCTCGAAAGCTGGGGTTGCCTGGTGTCCCAGGCGGCGCTCGCCGAGGACGCCGTGCGGCAGGTGGACGAGGCGAGCACGGCGAACGAGCCCTTCCACTTCCTCCTCATCGAGCGGGATCTGCCGTACATGAGTTCCCTCGAGCTGGGCGCCTACCTTCGCGCTCGGACGGCCGGGGATGCGCTCCGCATGGTTCTGTTCGCCGGCGTGGGCCGCCCGGGAGATCTGGACCTTGCCCGCTCATCCGGATTCAATGCCTATCTGCCCAAACACGTCGATGACCAGGATCTGGGGGAGGCGCTGGCGGAGATCGAGCGCGTGGCGCTCGCCAGCCCGCGGCTGGAGACGCGGCCGTTGGTGACGCGGCACTGGCTCGCGGAGATCCGTCGCAGCCGCATGCGGATTCTGATCGTCGACGACGATGTGGTGAGCATCATGGTCACCGACTGGACGATGCGGCGGATCGGCTTCCAGGTGGTGCGCGTCGGGAGCGCGGGCGAGGTGCGGCAGCTCCTCCACGGCGATGCTGCGCCGTTCGATCTGGTCATCCTCGCGTTGCGTCTGCCGGATGCGGATGGGATGTCGGTCATCGAAGAGATCCGCGCCGCAGGACCGGGGGCGCGCCCCCCGGCCATTGTCGCCCTTGGTTACGAGTGCACGAGCGCCGAGCGTGTCCGGTGCCAGGAGGCAGGGGCCGACGCGTACATCCCCAGGCCGGTGGATCTCGCGAACCTGTGCGAGATCGTCGAGGCGATCACCCGGACGGCTCCGCGAGAAGGGTCGGAGACCAGCGACTCGATCGAGGACGGCGGTGGCCCACTGGCGATGGCGCGCGAGCAATGGCGAGAGCGGGACCGGATCTCGTTCAAGTCCAGCAGACAGGCGCCGGAAAGCCCCTGAAGCGCCGCTGCGCGCCCCAGGCACCCCGCTCGCGGCCATCGCGCCGGTCTGATAGCTTCGCGTCGGCGACCCCAGCCCCGCGCAATGGAGACCCGATGACCGCCCCGCACAAGGTGACCGCGAAGACTCCGCTCGTCGAAATGGACGGCGACGAGATGACCCGCATCATCTGGGCCATGGTGAAGGATCAGCTGATCCTTCCCTTCGTCAACATCACCCTCGAGCGCTACGACCTCGGACTTCCCGAGCGCGACCGCACGGACGACGCGGTGACGGCCGCGGCCGCGGCCGCGATCAAGAAGTACGGTGTCGGCGTCAAGTGCGCGACGATCACGCCCAACGAAGACCGCGTGGTCGAGTACAAGCTCAAGAAGGCGTGGCCGAGCCCGAACGGCACGATCCGCGCCCTGCTCGACGGCACGGTGTTCCGCAAGCCGATCGTGGTGAAGAACGTGCCGCCGATGATCCGCTCGTGGAAGAAGCCGATCATCATCGGCCGCCACGCCTACGGCGATCTGTACAAGAGCGCCGAGATGCGCGTGCGCCAGCCCGGCCGCGCCGAGCTGGTGTTCACGCCGGCCGACGGCGGCGAGCCGCAGCGCGTGCTGGTCCACGACTTCAAGGCGCCCGGCATCCTGCGTGGCGTGCACAACCTCGACGCCTCGATCCGATCGTTCGCGCGCGCGTGTATCACCTACGCCGTGCACGAGAAGGTCGATCTGTGGTTCAGCAGCAAGGACACGATCGCCAAGGTCTATCACGGCGCATTCCGCGAGATCTTCCGGCAGGAGACCGAGGCGCGGAAGGCCGAGTTCGAGAAGAGCGGCATCCACTACCATTACATGCTGATCGACGACGCGGTGGCGCGCGCGGTGCGGGATCCCGGCGGCTTCCTCTGGGCGCTGATGAACTACGACGGCGACGTGATGAGCGACATGGTGGCGTCCGGGTTCGGCAGCCTCGGGCTCATGACCTCGGTGCTGGTCTCGCCCGAAGGGCACTTCGAGTACGAGGCCGCGCACGGCACCGTGCAGCGCCACTACTACCAGCACTTGAAGGGCGAGCCGACGTCGACCAACTCGACGGCGACGATCTTCGCCTGGACCGGCGCGCTCAAGAAGCGCGGCGAGCTGGACGGAACGCCCGAGCTGGTGGCGTTCGCGAAGGCACTCGAGGACTCCGTGATCGAGACGATCGAGTCGGGGACCGTCACCAAGGATCTCGCCGGGATCGCGCAGCCGCCGGTCGCGAAGCCGGCGACGACCGAGGGCTTCATCAACGCGATCGGCGAGCGGTTGGCGAATCGCGTCGGGGCCGGGCTGGCGCTGCTGTAGGCGATCGGCGCAGGAGGCACGGACGCCATGGCTGATCCGCGTATGAACACCGCGCCCGCGGGATTCGATCCCGAGCGCGGCCTGCCGCACGGCTTCTGGGCGTTCTACCAGCCGTTGCACCGCGCATTCGCCGCGCGCCAGCAGACGCTCGCCACGCAGCGCCTGCGCGTCCTCGCCGCCGCGCATCACGGCACGCTGCCCGATCATCTGCCGCCGTCGCCGGCCACGACCGGCGACTGGACGATTGCGCTGCCCGATTGGTGCCGCGACCAGCGCAATCAGATGACCGGGCCGGCCGACGACGCCGAGCTGGTCGTCAAGATGCTCAACTCGGGCGCGCCGGGCGTGATGCTCGACCTCGAGGATTCGATGGCGAACGCCTGGCCCAACCTCATGCTCGGCGTGCGCAACATCCTCGCGGCACTGGTGGGCGAGCTGACGTACGAGGACAGGAAGCGCGGGCGCACGGTCGGGATCGAACCGAGCACGACGGTGATCTGGAATCGCGTGCGCGGGCTCCACCTCTCGCAGGCGGGACTGATGCCCGGCCAGGACCTGACGTCGGCGTCGCTCTTCGATCTCGCGCTCATCACGTATCAGGTCGAAGCGGGACGGCTCAAGCATCCGCTCTGCTTCTACATTCCGAAGTCGGAGTCGGCCGACGAAGCGCTGTGGTGGCGCGACGTGTTCCACGCGCTCGAGCGCGCGAAGCGCTGGCCGCAGGGCGCGATCAAGTGCATGGCGCTGGTCGAGTCGCATCCGCTCGCGTATCAGATGGAGGAGTTCATCTACCATCTGCGCGACCACCTGCTCGGACTGAACCTCGGGCGCTGGGACTACATGGCGAGCCTGATCCACTTCACGCTCGCCGATCCCGCGTGGGTGCTGCCCGACCGCAACACGATTCCGCACGACGTGCCGTTCTTCCAGCGCGTGCGCCATCTGCTCGCCGACATCTGCCATCGCCGCGGCGCGCTCGCGATCGGCGGCATGACCGCGCTCTATCCGAGCCGCGAGGACGCCGAGCTCAACGCGCGCGCGCTCGAGGTGCTCGAGCAGGACAAGAAGAACGAGGCCAGGTGCTTCATGGACGGCGCGTGGACCGGGCACCCGGATCAGAACGCGATCGCGGTGGCGCAGTTCCCGGCGCCCAATCAGCTCGGCGCGCGGCCCGAGACGCTCGACCGCTATCCCGATCTGCGTCCGCTGCCCGAGGGCGTCGGCAAACGCACGCTCGACGGCACGCGCGCCGCGGTGTGCACCGTGATCCGCTATCGCAACGGCGTGCTCAACGGCCGCGGCGCGAGCCTGCTCGACGGCTACATGGAGGACTTGGCGACCGACCGCATCTACCGGCTGATGATCGCGCAGCGCACCGTGCACCGCGACGCGGTGACGGTGACGGACGCGGGAGGGAAGGCGGTCGCGCACACACCCGAGTTCGTGACGCAGCTCTTCGACGAGGAGCTGGCCAGGCTCGCCGGCGCGCCCACCGGCAAGGATCTCGGCGGGCCCGAGACGATGCGCGAGGCGCGGCACGCGAGCGAGGAGTTGATCCGGAACGGCTGGTTCAGCCCGGTCTGATCCGTTCCGTACAGAACGTCCGCCGTCGACCGGCGCGACGACGCGCGACTCCGCCGCCGCCGCGTCGCTTGACGCCGTGATGACCTTCTCCAGAGCCGCGGCACACGCCCTGCACGCGTCGCCGCGTTGGCCGGAGAGGAGGCAGACATGTCACGACATCTGGCGTGGTTGTTGATCTTGCTCGTTCTGTCGTGTGCTCCCTACGAAACGGTCGGCACGAGGACGTATTTCGGCTTCTCGATCGGAATCGAGAACGCTCCCCCTCCGCCGAGGGTCATCGTCGTCGATGAGCCCTCGCTGGTTGCGGTCCCGGGCACGTCGGTCTACGTGATCGAGAACTCCGATTACGACGTGTTCCGGTACGGCACGTACTTCTACGTGGCGTCGGGCGGCTACTGGTATCGGGCGTCGGATTACAACGGCCCGTACATGACCTGCGACGTTCGCAGCATCCCCCGCGCCGTGCTGACGGTACCGCCGGAGCGCTGGAAGCATCGCCCGCCGCGGATGGAGGGCCGGCATGAGGGGTGGCGGAGCTGAAGCCGACCGCTGACAGGCGCGTCGCGGCCCTCGAGCCGAGGCCGCACGCGCCCGTTCAGCCCGGCGCCCCGTCGTCCGATACCTCTGGGGTCCTTTCTATGCCTGCTCGCAGGCCACGCGCCGTCGACGCCGAGGGGTTTCCGATGTCCCAGCACCGCCCGGGAGAAGAGATCGCGAAGTCGTGGGCCCACGAGCCGCGCTGGCGCGGCATCGTCCGTAGCTACAAGGCCTCCGACGTCGTGCGGCTGCGCGGCACCGTGCACGTCGAGCACTCGATCGCGCGCATGGGTTCCGAGCGGCTCTGGCACCTGATGACGACGCAGCCGCCGGTGCGGGCGCTCGGCGCGCTCACCGGCAATCAGGCGGTGCAACAGGTCGCGGCCGGGCTCACCGGGATCTACTTGAGCGGCTGGCAGGTCGCCGCCGACGCGAACTCCGCCGGCCAGATGTATCCCGACCAGAGCCTCTATCCGGTCGACAGCGTGCCCGCCGTCGTACGGCGCATCAACCACGCGCTCCTCCGCGCCGATCAGGTCGACCAGATGGAAGGCCGCGGCGGCCGCACGCACTGGATGGCGCCGATCGTCGCCGACGCCGAGGCGGGATTCGGCGGCGACCTGAACGCGTTCGAGCTGATGAAGGCGATGATCGAGGCCGGCGCGGCCGGCGTCCACTTCGAGGACCAGCTCGCCTCGGCCAAGAAGTGCGGCCACATGGGCGGCAAGGTGCTGGTGCCGACGCAGGAGTTCACGCGCAAGCTGACCGCCGCGCGGCTCGCCGCCGATCTGCTCGACGTGCCGACCGTCGTGGTCGCGCGCACCGACGCCAACAGCGCCATGCTCATCACCAGCGATGTGGACGAGCGCGACCGCGCGTTCGTCGGCCGCGATCGCACGCCCGAGGGCTTCTACGCATACCGCGGCGGCATCGACGCCGCGATCGCGCGCGGCGTCGCGTACGCGCCGTACGCGGATCTCATCTGGTGCGAGACGGCGACGCCCGACCTCGCCGAGGCGAAGCGTTTCGCCGAAGGCATCCACGCCCGCTTCCCGGCCAAGCTGCTCGCCTACAACTGCTCGCCGTCGTTCAACTGGTCGAAGCACCTCGACGCCGCGGCGATCGGACGCTTCCAGAACGAGCTCGCGGCGATGGGCTACGTCTTCCAGTTCGTGACGCTGGCGGGGTTCCATGCGCTCAACCTCGCGATGTTCGAGCTCGCGCGCGGCTATCGCGAGCGCGGCATGAGCGCGTACGCGACGCTCCAGGACCGCGAGTTCGAGCTGCAGAGCTCGGACGGCTACGCCGCGGTCAAGCACCAGGCGTTCGTCGGCACCGGCTACTTCGACGAGATCGCGAAGGCGATCGCCGACGGGCAGATCTCGACGGCGGCGCTCAAGGACTCGACCGAAGCGCAGCAGTTCTAGCAACCTTGCGCCCGGCCGCGGGCGGGTCCTGTATCATCGCGGCGCCATGGTCGCCGACAACGCCTTCAAGACGTTCGAGCGCGAGGGCTGGGAGCAGGTCGCGCTTCCGTATCACGACGCGTTCGCCCCGCTGACGCGTCAGAGCATCGCGGCGCTTCTCGACGCCGCCGAGGTCGAGCACGGCGTGAAGACGCTCGACGTGGCGTGCGGCCCGGGCGACGTCGCGGCCGGCGCCGCCGAGCGCGGCGCGAAGGTCGCCGGCATCGACTTCGCGCCGGCGATGGTCGATCAGGCGTCGCGGCTCCATCCCGGGATCGAGTTCCGCGCCGGCGACGCCGAGGCGCTGCCGTTCGAGCCCGGAAGCTTCGAAGCGGTCGTGATCAACTTCGGCGTGCTCCACTTCGCCGATCCCGACCGCGCGATCGCCGAGGCCCACCGCGTGCTCGAGAAGGGCGGTCGACTCGCGTTCACGGTGTGGGCGCCGCCCGAGCGCGCCCCGGGCTTCGCGATCGTGCTGAACGCGATCGAGCGCCACGGGCGCATGGACGTGGGATTGCCCGAGGGCCCGCCGTTCTTCCGCTTCGCCGATCGGGTCGAGTGCGAGCGGACGTTGATCGGCGTCGGATTCCGCGGCGTGCGCATGCACGAGCTGCCGCTGCTCTGGAGGCTGCCCGGCGCCGACGCGCTGTTCGACGCGTTCTGGGAGGGAGGCGTGCGGACGCGCGGGCTGCTGCGCGCGCAGACGCCCGGGGCGCTCGCCGCGATCCGCATCGCGATCCGCGAAGGCGTGGCCGCGCATCTCGCCGCCCACGGCGCGACGGCGTCGAACGGCGGCGACATCGAGCTGCCGATGCCGGCCGTGATGACCTGGGGCGTGAAGGGGTAGAAGGGCCGGGGACGCGTGCTAGACTGCGCCATGGCCGATCTCTCCATCGATTTCGCCGGCATCCGGAGCCCGAATCCCTTCTGGCTCGCGAGCGCGCCGCCGACCAACACCGGCGATCAGGTGATGCGCGCCTTCGACATGGGATGGGGCGGCGCGGTGTGGAAGACGCTCGGCGATCCGATCGTCGACACCTCGAGCCGCTTCGGCTCGCTCGACGTGAACGGCGCGCGCATGGTGGGCTTCAACAACATCGAGCTCATCACCGACCGGCCGCTCGAGCTCAACCTGCGCGAGATCCGCGAGGTCAAACGCAAGTACCCGGATCGCGCGGTCATCGTCTCGCTGATGGTCGAGTCGAAAGAGGACTGGCGCGACATCGTCAAGGCCTCGGTCGACACCGGCTGCGACGGCCTCGAGCTCAACTTCGGCTGCCCGCACGGCATGTGCGAGCGCGGCATGGGCTCGGCGGTCGGGCAGGAGCCCGAGGTGCTGAAGACGGTCGCGGGCTGGGCGGTCGAATACTCGACCGTTCCGGTGCTCATCAAGCTCACGCCCAACATCGGCGACATCCTCGAGGCCGGCGTGCCCGCGGTCGAGGCGGGAGCGAAGGGGCTCTCGCTGATCAACACGATCAAGAGCCTGATCGGCGTGGACCTCGACAAGTTCGTGCCGTACCCGGTGGTCGGCGGGCGCTCGACCAACGGCGGCTACTGCGGTCCGGCGGTCAAGCCGATCGCGCTCCACATGGTCGCGGCACTCGCGCGCGATCCGCGCATCACGGTCCCGATCTCCGGCATCGGCGGCATCGCGACGTGGCGCGACGCGGCGGAGTTCATCGCCCTCGGCGCGACCAGCGTGCAGGTGTGCACGGCGGCGATGCACTACGGCTTCCGCATCGTCGAGGACATGATCGACGGGCTCTCGGCGTATCTCGACGGGAAGGGCATGACGAGCGTGCGCGAGCTCGAGGGACGCGCGATCCCGGCGTTCACCGAGTGGGGCGATCTGGACCTCCACTACAAGGTCGTCGCGCACGTGGACCCCGAGAAATGCATCGGCTGCAATCTCTGCTACGTCGCCTGCCGCGACACGGCGGTGCACTGCATCCACAACGCCGGCGACGCGCTCGCACCCGGGCACGCGGCGTCCACGCGCACCGCGGCGATCGCGGAGGCGGCGCACCGCTCCAAATCGGTCACGGGGCGGGCGAAGGACGCGCACGTCGTCTGGGTGGACGAGAGCGAGTGCATCGGCTGCAACCTGTGCGCGTCGGTGTGCCCGGTGCCGGACTGCATCACGATTGTTGACGAGACGAACGGCGCGCCGTTCGAATCGTGGAATGACCGGATCGCCCGCGGCACGAACAAGGTGCCCGGCGGTCTCGCCGACTTCCGGAAGCTCCAGACGCGGAGGGTGTGAGCGATGCGGATCCTGGGCGTCGTGCTCGTGCTGATCGGCCTCATCGGCCTGGCGTTCGGCGGCATTCCCTACAAGCACACCGAGAACGTTGCCCAGATCGGCGACTTCAAGATGAAGGTCACGGAGCAGAAGCATTGGAATCTGCCGCCGCTCGTCTCGGGCTTCGCGATCTTGGTCGGCACGGCGTTGTTCTTCAGCGCCCGGAAACCGAACGCGTGAGCGTCGCAGCATCCGATCCGAATCAGGTCCAGCTCGCGGACGGCCGCGTCGAGCTGCTGGCCGTCGCGCGCATCGACCAGAGCCCGCTCTACAACCACGACCTTGCGCCGGTCCCGGTCGCGCGCCGCAACTGGACCACCTACAACTACGCCGCGCTGTGGATCAGCATGGCGCACTGCATCCCGACGTACATGCTCGCCTCGGGGCTGATGGCCGCGGGCATGAGCTGGAAGCAGGCGCTGTTCACGATCCTGCTCGGCAACATGATCGTGCTGGTGCCGATCCTGCTCAACTCGCACCCGGGGACCAAGTACGGCATCCCGTTCCCGGTGTTCGCGCGCGCCGCGTACGGCACGGCGGGCTCGAACCTGCCGGCGCTGATGCGCGCGCTGGTCGCGTGCGGATGGTTCGGCATCCAGACCTGGATCGGCGGCGAGGCGCTGCACACGTTCTTCGCGGCGCTGATCCCGGGCTGGCCGACGGTGCTCGGCGCGGGCTTCGCCGGGCACGCCGGCACCGAGTGGCTCTCGTTCATGCTCTTCTGGGGGCTCAACATCTGGATCATCTACCGCGGCATGGATCTGCTGCGGAAGGTCGAGAACTGGGCCGCGCCGTACGTCCTGATCGTGACGCTCGGGCTGCTCGTGTGGGCGGTGAAGGCCGCGCACGGATTCGGACCGCTGCTCTCGCAGCCCGGCAAGTTCGACACGCTCGCCAAGTTCCTGCCGGTGTTCGTGCCGTCGCTCACCGGGATGATCGGCTTCTGGGCGACGCTGTCGCTCAACATGCCCGACTTCACCCGATTCGGCCGCAGCCAGCGCGAGCAGATCGTCGGCCAGACGGTGGCGCTGCCGACGACGATGTTCGCATTCGCGGCGATGGGCGTGCTGATCACGAGCGCGAGCGCCATCATCTTCGGCCGGCCGATCTGGGATCCGGTCAAGCTGGTCGGCAACTTCCACCAGCCGCTGGTGGTCGGCTTCGCGATGTTCTCGGTGGTGGTGGCGACGCTCGCCGTGAACATCGCGGCGAACGTGGTCTCGCCGGCGAACGATTTCGCCAACGCGCTGCCGCGATGGATCAGCTTCAAGACCGGCGGCCTGATCACCGGGATCATCGGCATCCTGATGCAGCCGTGGCGGCTGCTCGCCGATCCGAGCGGCTACATCTTCGCGTGGCTCGTCGGGTACTCGGGCGGCCTCGGCTCGATCGCAGGCGTGCTGATCGCCGACTACTGGATCGTGCGCGGGCGCAACCTGCGCCTCGCCGATCTCTACCTGCCGGACGGCATCTACCGCGGCTGGAACCTGCCGGCCGTCGTCGCGACGCTCGCCGGCTGCGCGCTCGCCTGGGGCGGGCTCGTTTTCCCGCCGCTCCGGCCGCTCTACGACTACGCGTGGTTCGTCGGCTTCTTCGCCGCTGGCGGACTCTACCTCGCGCTGTCGCGCCGCCCCGCCGCAGTCGCCGCCGCCGCGGCCTGATCCTCCGCTCAACCCGCGCGGATCCGCCTGCCCGCCAGAGGCTTCCGGCCGGGCCGGCCGTGATTGACGAACTCCGGTAGGTGCTGTAGGTTCCAGTTCGAATCTAACGCTTACGTAAGGGTTTGGAGGCACGGTGTCATCGGCGGTCGAAACCAGTCAACTGCTTCGCGTCGGCGATCTTGCCCGGCTGACCGGGAAGACGGTCCGCGCGATCCATCTCTACGAAGAGCTGGGTCTGCTCCAGCCCGCGACGCGCTCGAGCGGCGGCTTCCGGCTCTACGGCGCGAGCGCGGTCGAGCGCGTGCGTTGGATCGATCTGCTGCACGGCGCCGGCTTCTCGCTGCACGAGATGAGCGAGCTCTTGCGCTCGTGGTGGAGCGCCGATCTCGGGCCCGAAGCGATGGAACGCCTGCGCGCGCTGTTCGAGAAGAAGCTCGCCGAGACGCGCGCGGCGCTCGATCGTTTCCGCCGGCTCGAAGGCGAGCTCGAGCAGGGGCTCGCCTACCTCGAGACGTGCCGCGCGTGCGCGACGCCCGAGGCGCCGGTCAAGGCGTGCGCGCGCTGCGGTCAGGATCACGGCATGGCGGGCGAGCCGGCGCTGGTCGCCGGCATCACCGCGACGCCCGAGCGCGGCCGGCGCGGCGCGCGCGGACCATTCGTTCGACTCGAAGAGCTCGACAAGACACCCACCGGAGGAATAGAGGCATGACGGTCACAGTGAACACGGTCGGAGGCACGGGAACGCCGGCGCCGACGATCACGCTCACGCCGGTCGCGGCGACGAAGGTGAGGGAGCTGCTCGCGGGCCGCGGCACGCCCGGGACCGGGCTCCGCGTCGGCGTGCGCGGCGGCGGCTGCTCCGGCAACTCCTACTTCATGGAGTTCTGCGACGCGGAGTCGCCCGGCGATCTGGTGATCGATTCGAACGACGTGCGCCTCGTCGTGGACGCGCGCAGCGCGATGCTGCTCGGCGGCACCGAGGTGGACTACGTCGAAGGCCTGATGGGCACGGGGTTCAAGTTCAACAATCCGAACGTCCGCCACGCATGCGCGTGCGGCGAGAGCTTCTCGGTCTAGGGGACGACATGAGCGCGACGCCTGAGCTGGTGATCAAGGATCTGCACGTCGGGATCGAGGGCAAGGAGATCCTCAAGGGCCTGAACCTCGAGGTGAAGCGGGGCGAGATCCACGCCCTGATGGGGCCGAACGGCTCCGGCAAGAGCACGCTCGCGAACACGCTGATGGGGCACCCGAAGTACGAAGTGACCTCGGGCGAGATCCTGTTCAAGGGCGAGAGCCTTCTCGAGATGGAGGCCGACGAGCGTTCGCGCGCCGGTCTGTTCATGGCGTTCCAGTATCCGGTGGCGATCCCCGGCCTCTCGGTGGCGAACTTCCTGCGCACCGCGCTCAACGCGCGGCTCGCGCCGTCCGAGAACGACGGGAGCGGAGCGGTGCCGAAGAAGCGCGGCATCGCGCCCAAGGAGTTCCGCGCGCTGCTCAAGGAGAAGATGGCGCTGCTCAAGATGGACGAGTCGTTCGCCGGCCGCTATCTCAACGACGGGTTCTCGGGCGGCGAGAAGAAGCGCGCCGAGATCCTCCAGATGGCCGTGCTCAAGCCCGAGATCGCGATCATGGACGAGACCGATTCCGGCCTCGACATCGACGCGCTGCGCATCGTCTCGGACGGCGTCAACGCGCTCGCCGGCCCGGGCATGGGCGTGCTCGTGATCACGCACTACCAGCGGATCCTCAACTACATCAAGCCGCACAAGGTCCACGTCATGGTGGACGGACGCATCCAGATCTCCGGCGGTCCGGAGCTCGCGCTCCAGCTCGAGAGCCGCGGCTACGACTGGGTGCGCAACGGAAAGGAAGCGGTGGCACGATGAGCAAGCCCGAGACACCCACGCTCGATCTCCGCGAGAGCTACACCGAGAAGTACGGCTTCCACGACGAGGAGCAGCACGTCTTCAAGAGCCGACGCGGGCTCGATCGCGAGATCGTCGCCCAGATCTCGGACATGAAGGGCGAGCCGCAGTGGATGCGCGAGTACCGCCTCAAGGCGCTCGAGATCTTCGAGAAGAAGCCGATGCCGACCTGGGGCCCGGATCTCTCGACGATCGACTTCCAGAACATCTACTACTACGTGAAGCCGACGTCCGAGGAATCGAAGACCTGGGAGGACGTCCCGGCCGACATGAAGCGCACGTTCGACAAGCTCGGCATTCCCGAGGCCGAGCAGAAGTTCCTCGCCGGCGTCGGCGCCCAGTACGACTCCGAGGTCGTGTACCACAAGATCCAGGAGAAGCTCGAGAAACAGGGCGTGCTGTTCCTGTCGTGCGACCACGGCTTGAAGGAGCACGAGGAGCTGTTCAAGCAGTACTTCGGCACCGTGATTCCGTCGGCGGACAACAAGTTCGCGGCGCTCAACTCGGCGGTGTGGTCCGGCGGCTCGTTCATCTACGTGCCGAAGGGCGTGCACGTGGATGTGCCGCTGCAGGCCTACTTCCGGATCAACACCAAGGACATGGGCCAGTTCGAGCGCACGCTCATCATCGTCGACGAGGGCGCCTACGTGCATTATGTGGAGGGGTGCCTGCCCGCGGGAGAGCAGGTCAGTCTCGGTCACACCTGGGTCAACATCGAGACCGTCGACCGCGGCGATGTGGTCATGGATTCCAACGGCCGCGAGTCGCGCGTGGCGAGCACGCGCGTTCTGCCCTACAAGGGCGACATGCTCACGATCGTTCCGCTCTCATCGGCCAACGTGTTCAGGCTCACGCCGGAACACCCCGTGCTCACGGTGCGGCGCCGTGATGTGGCGGCGAGACGCGCCCCGCGCGGGAATTGGAAGCCCGAGGTGAGCAGCGTGCGCCTCCGAGCGGCGGAGCCCGAGTTCGTGCCCGCCGGCCAGCTCGAGGCCGGTGACTTCCTCGTCTTCCCGGTCAGCCGGATCACCCGCGAGAACGAGGCGCTGACACGCGACGTCGTTCGGCTGCTCGGGTACTACCTGGCCGAAGGCTCGACCTACATCCACAAGAGGCTCCACCAGCCGGTGGTGACGCTGACGTTCTCCGAACGCGAGCGCGAATCCATCGACGAGGTGAAGGCGCTGATCCACGCGGTGACCGGCAAGCGCGCCATCGAAGTGGCGCAGCCGAGCCGCCACGCGGTGAACCTGGTGGTCTACTCGCAGCACCTGCGCGATCTGTGCATCGCCCACTGCGGCCAGGGCGCCGCGGAGAAGCGCTTGAGCCGCGAGATCATGGAGCTGCCGGCGGATCTTCAGGCCCAGCTGCTCGAGACCTACCTCAAGGGCGATGGCAGCGTCTATCGCAAGCGCAAGCACACGATGGCACGCGCATGCACCGTGTCCCGGACGCTCGCGTGGCAGCTCCAGGAGCTGATCGCGCGACAGGGGCACTTCGCCACGATCAACGTCCGCAAGGGTGGCCCCGATACGATCCAGGGCCGCGCAATGAAGCGCCGCGACCAGTACATCCTCTACTTCTCGCACGACAAACAGCAGAGCCAGGTACGGAAGTGCGAGGACTACTTCCTGGTTCCGATCAATCGGATCGACCGCAATCCATTCGACGGGCCCGTGTTCAACTTCGAGCTCGAGTCATCGCCCAACGCGTATGTCGCAGGTGGCTTCGCGGTCCACAACTGTACCGCACCGACCTACTCGAGCGACTCGCTGCACTCGGCGGTGGTCGAGATCATCGTCAAGGCCAACGCACGCTGCCGCTATACCACGATCCAGAACTGGTCGAACAACGTCTACAACCTCGTCACCAAGCGCGCGCTCGCGTATCGCGACGCGACGATGGAGTGGGTCGACTGGAATCTGGGTTCGAAGATCACCCAGAAATACCCGAGCGTGTACATGATGGAGCCGGGGGCGCACGGCGAGATCCTGTCGATCGCGTTCGCCGGCAAGGGCCAGCATCAGGACGCGGGCGGCAAGGTCATCCACTGCGCGCCGAACACGACCAGCAAGATCGTGTCGAAGTCGATCAGCAAGGACGGCGGGCGCGCCGGCTACCGCGGGCTCGTCAAGGTGCAGAAGGGCGCCGTGGACTGCCGCAGCAACGTGAACTGCGACGCGCTGATCCTCGACGAGGCATCGCGGTCCGACACGTACCCGTACATGGAGATCGAAGAGGACAAGGTCACGATCGGGCACGAGGCGACGGTGTCGAAGATCGGCGACGAGCAGCTCTTCTACCTCCAGAGCCGCGGTATCGGCAAGGACGAGGCGGCGGGGATGATCGTCTCGGGCTTCATCGAGCCGATCGTGAAGGAGCTGCCGATGGAATACGCGGTCGAGATGAACCGGCTGATCCAGCTCCAGATGGAGGGCTCGGTCGGATGACGACGACCCGCACGGCACCCGCGTCCGCCCCGGTCGACGTCGGCGCCTGGGAGCGCACGGCACTCGAGCGGGCGACGCAGCGCCGCGAGCCGGCGTGGTCCCTCGACCAGCGCCGCGCCGCCGTCGGCATCGCCCGCACGCTCGCGCCGCCGTCGCGCGCCGACGAGCTGTGGCGCCGCATCGATCTCCGCGGCATCGAGTCCGCGCTGCCGTCGCTCGACCCGTTCCGCCCGGCGCCGGCGACACGCGGCCTCGACGATCTGCCCGCGGCGCTGCTCGAGCGTCTCGGCGCGGAGCGCGGCCAGGCCGCGCTGCTCGTCCAGCGCGACAGCGATGTGGTCATCGAGCAACCGGCGGCCGAGCTCGCGAAGCAGGGCGTGATCGTCTGCTCGATGGAGCGGGCGCTCGCCGAGCACGGCGATCTCGTGCGCGAGCGGCTCGGCTCGTTGCTCGAGCCCGACTACGACTGGTTCACTGCGCTCGGCGCCGCGCTCCGCTCGGGCGGCCTGTTCGTCTCGGTGCCGGACGGCGTGGACGCCGCCGTGCCGATCCGCGTGCTGCACTGGATCGAGGGCGACGGCCGGCTGGTCGCGCCGCGCAACCTCGTCGTGCTCGGCCGCGGCAGCCGCGCGACGATCGTCGAGGAGCTGGTGTCGGCGGACGTCGAGGGGCCGGCGTTCTACGTCGGCGGCACCGAGGCGTTCGTCGGCGAGGACGCGAAGCTGATCTACGGCACGCTCGAGGAGTGGGGGCATGGCGTCTACCACTACTCGAACCAGCGCGCGCAGGTGGCCCGCGGCGGCGAGCTGCAGTGGGTGCAGACGCTGCTCGGCGGCCGCGTCGTGAAGAGCAATTCGTATTTCAACCTCGCCGGCCCGGGCGCGCAGGCGTTCGTCCACGGATTCATGTTCGGCGACGCGCGGCAGCAGTTCCATCTCCACACGCTGCAGCGCCATCTTGCCGATCACTGCACCAGCGACCTGCTCATCAAGGGCTGCCTCAAGGATTACGCCCGCAGCGTCTATCAGGGGCTGATCCAGGTCGCCGAGGGCGCGCAGCGCACCGACGCGTACCAGGCCAACCGCAACCTGCTGCTCTCCGACACCGCGCGCGCCGACAGCATCCCGGGCCTCGAGATCCTGGCCAACGACGTGCGCTGCACGCACGGCGCGACGATCGGCAGCGTCGACGAAGAGCAGATGTACTACCTGATGGCGCGCGGTCTGCCGCGCTCGGACGCGCAGCGGCTGATCGTCGAGGGATTCTTCGCGCCGGTGCTGGATCGCATTCCGCTCGACGGCGTGCGCGAGGGGCTGCGGCAGCTCATCCAGCGGAAGATCGGATAGCGGCGTGAAGGCGTCCGATACGGCGACGGCGTCGCTCGACGCGCGGGCGGTCCGGGAGCAATTCCCGATCTTCCGCGCCGAGCGCGCGAAGCCGCTGCGCTACCTCGACAGCGCCGCGACGTCGCAGAAGCCCGACGCGGTGATCGAGGCGATGGACCGCTACTACGGCACGATCAACGCCAACATCCACCGCGGCATCTATCGCATCGCGGAGGAGGCGACGGCCGCGTACGAGGACGCGCGCCGGCGGCTCGCCGACTTCATCGGCGCCCGCTCGCCGCGCGAGCTGATCTTCACGAGCAACAGCACCGCGGCGATCAATCTGGTCGCCTACGCGTGGGGCCGCTCGCAGCTCGAGGCCGGCGACGCGATCGTGCTCACGGTGATGGAGCACCACGCGAACCTGGTGCCCTGGCAGATCCTCGCCGCCGAGCGCGATGTCGAGCTGCGCTTCATCCCGATCACGGGCTCGGGCGAGCTCGACCTCGCGGCGCTGCCCACGCTGCTCGCCGATGGCCGCGTGAAGCTGGTGGGCGCGGTCCACATCTCGAACGTGCTCGGCACGGTGAACCCGATCGCCGAGATCGCGCGGCAGGCGCACGCCGCGGGCGCGCGGATGCTGGTGGACGCATCGCAGAGCGTGCCGCACTGCCCGGTGGACGTGCAGGCGCTCGGCTGCGACTTCTTCGCCTTCACCGGCCACAAGATGCTCGGCCCGACCGGCATCGGCGGCCTGTGGGCGCGCCGCGAGCTGCTCGAGGCGATGCCGCCGTTCATGGGCGGCGGCGAGATGATCCGCGAGGTGAAGCTCACCGGATCCAAGTGGAACGAGCTGCCGTGGAAGTTCGAGGCCGGTACGATGCCGATCGCCGAGGCGATCGGGCTCGGCGCGGCCGTGGACTACCTGCGCTCGCTCGGCATGGAGCGCGTGTTCGCGCACGACCGCGAGCTGGTCGCGTACGCGATGGAGCGGCTGCGCGAGGTGCCGGGCCTCACGCTGCTCGGACCGTCGGAGGACAAGCGCGGCGGCGTGATCGCCTTCACGCTCGACGGCATCCATCCCCACGACGTGGCGACGGTGCTCGACGACGACGGCGTCGCGGTGCGTGCGGGACATCACTGCGCGATGCCGCTGCACGAGGCGCTCGGCGTCCCGGCGAGCGCGCGCGCGTCGTTCCACTGCTACAGCCTGCCCGAGGAGGTCGACGCGCTGGTCGCGGGGCTCCACCGGGCGCGCAAGGTGTTCGCGCGATGAGCGGGGCATCCGGCGGCGGGATGGACGATCTCTACCGCGAGCACATCCTCGACCACTACCAGCACCCGCGGAACCGCGGCACGCTCGAACGCCCGTACATCACGTACGAGGACACGAACCCGCTGTGCGGCGACCGCATCCGCATGGACCTGAACGTGCGCGACGGGAAGATCGACGCGGTGCGCTTCTCCGGCACCGGGTGTTCGATCAGCCAGGCTGCGGCCTCGATGCTGTGCGAGGCGATCGAGGGGAAGACGCTCGACGAGGCGAAGAAGATCTCGCGCGACGACATGCTCGAGCTGCTCGGCATCGAGCTCGGCCCGGTGCGGCTCAAGTGCGGGCTCCTGGCGCTCAAGACGCTCAAGGCCGGCGCCTACGGCATGACGCAGTGGCCGGGCGAGGACGAGGACGCATGACCGGGACGGCGGCGCAGCGGTTCGTGACGGTGGCGACGGTGGGCGAGATCCCCGACGGCGGCGTCAAGGTGGCGCGGCTCGACGACCGCGAGATCGCGATCTTCCACGTCGCCGGCCGCTACTACGCCATGGACGACGTGTGCACGCACGACGGCGGTCCGCTCGCCGAGGGCGTGCTCGAGGATCACGTCATCGAATGCCCGCGCCACGGGGCGCGCTTCGACGTGCGCACCGGCGTGGTGCTGGCGATGCCCGCGACCGCGCCCGTGCCGATCTACTCGGTGCGGATCGAAGGCGATGCGGTGCAGGTGGCCTGGTCATGAGCGACGCGCCGACGCAGCAGGAGCTCGCGATCCGCGCGGCGCTCGAGACGGTCATGGATCCCGAGATCAACCTCTCGGTGATCGACCTCGGGCTGATCCGCGAGATCCACTTCCTCGACCCGCCGAAGACGCTCGTCCGCATGATGCTGACGACGCCGTTCTGCCCGTACGCGCCGCAGCTCATCGAAGACGTGAAGCAGGCGACGATGAGCGTCGTGCCGCAGGAGTGCGAGGTCGAGATCATGCCCGACCCGTGGAGCCCGGATCTCATGCCCGACCCGGGTCTCCTGGGTTTCAGCTACTAGCGCCCGACGCTACAGCTTGTAGGTCAGGCCCCAGTTCAGCTTGAGCTGGCGATAGTCGGGCACGTGCTGGTACTTGAGCTCGATGAAGTTCTCGAACCGTCCGGTGACCACGAACGACGCGCCGCCGAGCGCTTCGAGCCCGCCCTTGACCAGCGCGTGGCTCGCGTTGTTGAGCCCGAGCGACGGCGCGTCCACGGAGCTCGCGAGGAAGTGCAGGCCGTAGCCCGCGCCGACGTAGGGGCGGATGCCGGTCGAGCGGAACGCGTAGCGCACGTCCGCGGCCAGCGTCGCGTCCTTGCGCACGGTCTTGATGCCGAACGGCTGTATCGAATTCGCGTTGCGCCAGTACTCGACCGTGGGCATGAACTCGATGCCCTCGACGAAGCGCGGTGACTGGACGCGCATGCGGAGCGCCACGCCCGAGAACGAGCTCTGGCCTTCCTGCATGACGGTCGACGTCATCGCTTCGATGCCGGTGAGCGAGGCGTCGGGGGGGGCCGCGTGGGCGGCGGGGGCGAGCGCGGCGCACAGCAGGGCCGCGGGCAACATCCGTGTGAGGCAACGCATGCCGAACTCCTCTGGGTCAGTCCATTGACGCACGAGCGGCCATCCGAGGCCGCGGGGAGCGAGCCGGACTATACACGACCCGCGCCCGGCCGCCACACGCACCCCTGGGTTGCGGTAGGCTCGCCCTCGCCGCGCCCGCCGCTCCCGTCGCCGGTACCCGCTCGCGGGTGCTCATTCCGTGGAGGATCCCATGCTGCGCCCCGTCGCCCGGGTGATCATCGCCGCCGCCCTGCTGCTCGCCGCCTGCGCGATCGCGGCGCAGGCCCGCCCGCGCATCCGTCGCGACTTCGTCGCCACCTATCCGAAGACGCAGGGCACGAAGCTCGACGCATGCGTCACGTGCCACGCGACCGAAGACGACACACTCAACCCCTACGGCGAGGCGCTCAAGCAGGCGACGTTCGACTTCAAGGCGATCGAGAAGCTGGACTCCGACGGCGACGGCGTCGCGAATCGGGCCGAGATCGATTCGCTCACGTTCCCCGGCGACCCCGAGGATCGTCCCGGCGCGCGTCGCGATTCGACGAGGGCGGACAGCACGCGGCACGCGCCGTCGCGATCCGATTCGGCGACGGTGAAGCCGAAGGGCGAGGCGCGGCCCGACACGATCAAGGCGCCGAAGAACGGCTAGCCGTCCAGAGGCCGAAGATAGTGCGCGAGAACGGACGACCCCTGAGCGCTCGGGCCGTGCCGGGAGCGTCGTCTAGGGTCTCTCAGGCGGACAGGGCCCGAGTTAGGGAACCTGTGTAAGAGCCTGGGTGTGGCTCGGCTACCCCGGCCCATTTTATCAGGCTGCTTTCCGGGCAAGGGACAAGAGTGCTTCCGTTTCGGCCAGCAGTTCGCATCTCAGGCGCATCTCGCGGTCCGCGGCGAGGGCACGTCGCCCCATTCCCAGAATCTCGGGGATGACGCGCCACCGACCTCGCAGCGCGGCAGCCGTAATGCATGAGAGAACCTGCGGGACTGGTAGAGCCTCGAAGGGCGAAAGCTGCCGGTCAATGACCGCGACCATCCGCGCCATGAGCGCGGGCTGCCGGGCAAGGGCCGAGAAGAAGACACGCTGGAGCTCGGCCGGACGCTCGGGCGCACCCGCGATCTGCCCGACGAAGTACAGGGGAAGGGCTGCTACGTCCCGGCCCCGCCACCAGCGCGAGAGCGCCCCATCGGTTCCAACCCCGATCGCGATCGCCAGGCTGCGAGCCTGAAGAAGGGCCTCGGTGATTCCGTCTCCGAGCAGCCACTCCTTGTGGTGACCGGCATCACCGACGAGGGCCCAGCCACTGCCCACTGCCCTCCGGAAGAAGAAGCGCTCCTTGGCCGTGCCGCAGACCTGGCCGTGAGGAGCGGAATCACGAATGAGTCTGGCGGTAATTGGGTCAGAGTTCAGCGCCTCCCGAAGGGTTCGCCGCGGGTCCGCCCGCCACATCTCAATCTGATTGATGGGCGGTGAACTGGCGATCAGCAGCTGATCCTGGTCCGTCTGAAAGATGGCCCGGATGTGGGGGCCGACCAAGGCAAAGTATGCGTCGAAGCGGTACGCGGGATCCGTCTTCCACAGGGTCGGGGCATCCCAATACCCCCAGTAGGTCGCGCGCGGCGCATCATAACCCAGGTACTCCTCGGCCCCGACCAACCGGGCCACGGTCGATTGACGTCCGTCAGCGCCGACGACAAGTCCTGCCGTGAAGATGTGCTCCCGGCCATCGACGATCGTCTGTACGCCATGGACCCGGCCATCCCGCTGCATGAGTGAGGTGACTCGGGTGCGGTCCAGCAACTGAACACCCGCCCCCATGGCGGCTTGCTGGAGCAATCCGTCGAGACGCTTACGGCGGGGACAGTACAGGCCTCGGTGTTCGGGGAGTTTCCAGTCAAGCAACTCTCCGTCGACGTTCAAGCGAACGAAGTGGGATGGCGGGGTTACGGAGCGCACGGCCTCGCCTACGCCCGCTTCGTCCAACACGTCCATGCCGGGCGGACTGATGGAGTGAGTGGACAGAACGTGGTCGCTCGGCATGGCGTCTTTATCGAGCAGGAGCACTCGAGCGCCCGCTCGGGCCAGAAAGGTGGCGAGCGCGGCGCCCGCACACCGTGCGCCGACGATCACGACGTCGTATTCCTGCTGTTGCAAGCTGGTTTCCTCACAGCTCTCCCGTTCGGCCTTCCGGGCCTTGACTCGGGTGAAGGGTCAAGAACCAGGGCTACGGGCTTTGGAAAGAGCGCAACCAGAACGCTTCCGACCGCTCAACGTTATCGGCAGGAGGGTCTGGCTCGCCACACTGGCGTCTTGCAATGACCGCCCGGTTCAGTCGCCCACCGACCCTCGGTATGCTGGAGACAAGAGCCGATTCGCCTCGCGCTAGCTAGCGGGCGGCGTCAGCTCTTCGGCCGGAGCACCAGCGGATTGCGCGCGAGGAACAGGCCGACCTGCAGCCGGTCCTGGAACCCGAGCTTCTCGAGCACGCGGCCGACGTGCTTCTTCACCGTCGGCTCGCTGATCCCGAGCGCGGTCGAGATCTCCTTGTTCGAAAGGCCGTCGGCGATCTGCGCCGCGACGTCGCGTTCGCGCGCGGAGAGCGTCGTGAGCCGGCCCTGCAGGGCGTCGGGTGAGGTGGACGTGAGCAGGCCGTCCGCCGTGGTCGTGTCGTACCACGACTGGCCGGCCGCCACCGCGCGCACCGCGCGGAAGAGATCCTCGGGGTCGGCGCTGCGCCGCAGCGTTCCCATCGCGCCCTGGCTCGCGGCGAGCTGCAGGCAGTCGGTGCCGTAGGCGCAGGCGACCCGGTGCTCGGCCTCGCGGCGCGCGCGCCCTGGCGGGTTCAGCACCAGGCAGTTGGCGACGCCGCGCTCCGACACCGCGAGCACGCGAAGCCTGGGCAGCGCGGTGCGCACCGCGGGCAGCGCCGAGCACGGGTCGTGGCCCGCGAGGTTGAGCGCGAGCACCAGCACGTCGGGCTCGAGCGACCGGCACTGCTGGATGCACTCGGCGGTCGAGGCGGCTTCGCCGACGACCTCGAAGTCCGGTTCGCCCTCGAGCAGGCCGACCATGCCGCCGCGATCGATCGCCTGGCCGTCGGCGACGACGACACGGAACGCCGCCGGGCCGCGGCGCGCGCGGCGCGGGGCGCGTCCGGGACGATGCTGCGGATGGCGGGGCATCGGCTCCTCCTCAGGGACCATGCGTCACGGCGAATTCAGTCGCGACTCGTCCCGAGAGTAGCGCAATTCCGATGGCACGCGATGGTCCTTCCGAACCATGCCCGCTGGTCCGTGCGTCCCGTGGCCAGGAACGCGTCGCGCCTGCGAACGTGTGCACGTCGCACCGGCATCGAAGGAGGCGCGCCGTGAAGATCGTGATCGCCGTGGACGATTCGGCCTGCTCGCGGCAGGCGGTCGAGTTCGTGATCCGCATGCGCTGGCCGGCCGGGAGCCGCGTGATCGTGGCGAGCGTCGCGCCGCTCGCCGCGAGCGTCGTCATGCCGGCCTACGGTCCCGACGTCGCGCTGCCGGCCCGCACCGAGCACGAGGAGCTGGTCGCGCGCACCGAGCAGCAGCTGCGCGAGAGCGGATTCGCCACCGAAGGCCGGCTGCTCGCGGGCGACGCGCGCGAAGCGCTGGTCGAGCTGGCGCGCGCCGAGCGCGCGGATCTGATGGTGCTGGGATCGCACGGCCGCACCGGCCTCGCGCGTCTGATGCTCGGCAGCGTGTCGAGCCACGCGGTGAGCCACGCGCCGTGCAGCGTGCTGGTCGTCAAGCGCGGGCGTAATCAAGAGAAAGGCTAGTTCTCGGGATCGCGCTCGCGCGTTTCGAGCATGCGCGACTTGAGCCAGCGCACGCCGATGAGATCGTAGAGCCCGCGCCCGAGCCGGTTCCCGACGCCGTACTTCGACCGCCCGTGACGCCGCGGCCGGTGCGCGAGCGGCACCTCGATGACGCGCGCGCCGCGGAACAGGCACAGCGCCGGAAGGAAGCGGTGCGCGCCGGCGAACATCGGCAGGCCGTCGAGCGCCTCGCGCCGGTAGGCCTTGAACGAGCAGCCGATGTCGGTGAGCGGGTCGCCGATCACGCTGCGGCGGACGGCGTTCGCGATCCGCGACGAGAAACGCCGCGTCCACGAATCGTGGCGGCGGCGGCGCGCGCCGGAGACCACGTCGGCGCTCTCGAGCCCGGCGAGCAGCAGCGGCAGGTCGGCGGGATCGTTCTGCAGATCCGCGTCGAGCGTCACGATCACCGCGCCGCGCGCGTGCCGGAATCCCGCCGCGAGCGCCGCGCTCTGGCCGCCGTTCCGGGCGAGCCGCACCGCGACGACGCGCGGATCGCGCGCCGATTCGCGCACGATCCACTCGCCCGTGCCGTCGCGGCTCCCGTCGTCCACGAGCACGATCTCCCACGCGCGTTCGACCGCGACCAGCGCGGCGCGCAGCTCGGCGAGCAGGATCGGCAGGTTCTCGCGCTCGTCGTAGGCCGGAACGACGATCGACAGGTCGCAGGCGGCCGCGGGGGCGGCGAGCTCGACGCGATCGGGGCGGGCCGCGGCGGCGCGGGCTCCGGCGGCGGGGGCGTGCATGGCGCGAGTGTGCCGACCGTGGCCGCCCTTGTCCACCCTCGCCGGTTTGCGTACCTTCCCGGCCGGTACTCGACCGAGCGTCACGTCCCGGAGGTCTCATGGCCCGCTCCACCTGGATCGCGCTCGCCGCCATCGCCGTCGTCATGGCGATTGGCTGCGCGAGCAACGACATCAAGTGCCCGACCTGCCCGCCCGCGAACAGCGGACGGATCGAGGTCTTCGCGGTGATCGACCTCGACTCGGTGCACGTGTCGGTGGACGGCGGGCCGCAGGCCACCGTGACCTTCAACCATCGCCGCGACTTCACCGGCCTCGCGAAGGGCACGCACACGCTCACGGCGACGATCTTCCGCGTCGTGGACTTCGTCCCGACCACGACCGACGTGAAGATTCAGGTCCTGCTCGATGACGGCGAGACCCGCACCGTGCTCTTCCACCACGATTTCACCGGCGTGGTGGACCGGCTCCCGCTCGGCGATCCGCTGCCGCTCGCGCGTGCGGGCGCGCGGAGCCGCGCCGGATGGATCACGCCGCCGCCGCCGCTTCGGGCGGCCTGAAGCGGGTGAGTTTCCGGCCGTCGCGCGCGATCCGCGGGCGACGCGCCGTTCCGTCCGTCGACATACGCCGACGCGAGACGCCCCGCCGCCGCGCGCGCCGCACCGCGCCGCTCGAGCAGCTCGCGATGGATCTCGACGCGCCGGCGCCGCGCTGGCGGTTTTCGCGGCCCGCGCTCCGCTCGGCGCATCTCGAGCGCATCCGCGAGCGGCTCGAGTTCGTGCGCGGGTTCTTTCCCGAGCTCGACGGGATCACGATCCGCGTCGGCCTCGCGCAGAAGCGCGGCGTGCTCGGCTGGGGATCGCTCGACGCGGCGCACCCCGGCGTCTGGGTGCGCCCGCGCCGGCTCGACGCGTTCACGATCGCGCACGAATTCACGCACCTCCTGCAGGCGCGCGGGCTCGTGCCGCGCGGCGAGCGCGCCTGCGATCTCTGGGCGCTCGCGCGCTCACCGTTGCTCGTGGACGCGCCGCCCGGCTATCTGCGCCTGCCGGGCGATCTCGCGCGCGAGCGGCGTCTCGACGCGCATCAGGCGGCCCTGCTCTACCGGGCGGCGCGATCGGCGCTCGCGGCACGCGCACGCGGCGAGCGTTCGTACCTGCGTCGCTTCGAGCGCGAGGTCGCCGAGTCGCCGCGCAGGCCGAACGTGCGCGGGCCGAGCGCGCGCGGGCCGAACGTGCGCGGGCCGAACGTGCGCGGCGTGATCAACCGCTTCCGTGCGCTGCTCTTTCCCGACCCGCGTCGCCGGGCGTGAGGCGGCGGTGAGCGGGACCGTGACGGCGAAGCCCGTGCGCGTGGCGGCGGCGGTGGTGCGGCGCGCTGGACGCCTGCTGCTCACGCAGCGGCCGCCGGGCGGCCCGCTCGGCCTGCTGTGGGAGTTCCCCGGCGGCAAGATCGAGCCCGGCGAGACGCCGCAGCAGGCGCTGGTGCGCGAGATCGCCGAGGAGCTGGGCGTCGCGGCGCGCGCCGCGGACGTGCTGCACGTCACGCGCCACACGTATTCGCACGGCCTCGAGGTCGAGATCACGTTCGTCGCCTGCGATCTCGCGAGCGACGGCTTCACGCCGAGCGCCGCGGTGCACGCGGTGCGCTGGATCGAGCCGCGCGCGATCGCGCTCGGCGAGGTGCTCGCCGCGGACCGAGAGTTCCTGATCACGCTGGGCGCCGCGCCGTGAGCGCGCGCGGAGGGATCGCGATGATCGTGCTCCAGGGCTCGACCTCGGTGCTGCCCGAGGGGCTCCAGTTCCTCAAGCCCGGCTGGTGGCTGCTGCACGTTCTGGCGTTCGCGCTGGTCTTCGTCTACGGATATCGCAGGGGCCGCCTCGCCGAGCGCCGCTAACGGCGCGCGAAGGACGCCGACGGCCCGTCGCGCGGGGGAAAAGCATGAGCGGACGATTCACGGATCGCGTGGCGCTGGTGACGGGCGCGAGCAGCGGCATCGGATGCGCATGCGCGATCGCGCTCGGCGCCGAGGGCGCGTCCGTCGTGGCGGCGGGGCGCCGCGCCGAGCGGCTGGCCGAGGTGGTGAAGACGATCGAGGCGTCGGGCGGCCGCGCGGCCGCGGTGACCGGCGACGTGCGTGAGCCGGCGACGTGCGCGGCGTGGGTCGCCGAAGCGACCCGGCGGTTCGGCGGACTCGACGGGCTCGTCAACGCGGCGGGCGTGATCGGGCCGGCGAAGGGCCTGACCGGCACCGAGCCCGACGAGTGGGATCGCATGCTGGATTCGAACTTGCGCAGCGTGTACCTCATGAGCCGCGCCGCGGCGCCGGCCCTGATCGAACGCAAGGGCTCGATCGTCAGCATCTCCTCGGTCGCGGGGCTGCGGCCGTACGCCGGACTCATGGCCTACTGTGTGAGCAAGGCGGGCGTGGACATGTTCACGCAGTGCGCGGCGCTCGATCTCGCGCCGCACGGTGTGCGCGTGAACGCGGTGAATCCGGGCGTGGTCGTCACCGAGTTGCACACGGTGACGAACGCGATCCCGGACTATGCGGGATTCCTCGAGCGCTCGAAGGGCACGCATCCGATCGGGCGCGTGGGGAAGCCCGAGGAGATCGCCTCGCTGGTGCTCTATCTCATGAGCCCGCAGTCGGGATGGATCACCGGCGCCTGCGTCTCGATCGACGGCGGCCGGGCGCTCGCCAGCGCGAGGTAGTCGGGCCGCCGTCGTGCCGCAGACGGCGCTCAAACGTCATGGGCCTCGCGCCGATAACTCCGAGGCCATGGATTTCACCCTCGAGCCCAGCGTCATGGGCGTCGCGTTCGCCGCGTTCGCGGTCGCCGCCGGCGCGCCGGTGTTCGGCGACGGCCTGCGCGCGTTCCGCCTGCGCCGTCATCTCGCGGCGCTGAAGGAAGCAGCGCTCGCCGACGCGCCGACCGGCTTCGTCTACACCCGCGGCCGCGTCGTGCTCGACGCGCCGCTCTTCGCGCCCCTCTCGAACCGCCCGTGCGCCGGATTCCGCCTCGAGCTGCGCGGCGCCGGCGCGCGGCCGGCCGCGGTGATCGAGCGCCGGCAGCCGTTCCGAATCGTGAGCGGCGCGACCAGCGCGCGCGTGGTCGCGACCGACGGTGCGTGGCGCCTCACCGAAACCGGCCGCCGCACGATCGCGCCGGGCGATGCGATTTCCGAGCACCTGACGGCGCTGTTCGAGGACTGCGCCGAACTGTTCTGGATGCGCCGCCAGTCGCAGCCGGTCGTGCTGGTCGAGCGCGCGCTCATGGCGGGCGACGAGGCGCACGTCGTCGGTCAGATGCGCGTCGCGCGCCCGTACGAGATGCCGGTCGAGAGCGAAGCGCTGCGCACCGGCACGGACGACGCCGCGATCGTCGAGACGCACACGCGTTCCGGCGGACCGTTCGGCATCGAGCGTCGCCAGCCGGGTCGCCCGTTCGCGAGCGAGACCGATCTGTGGATGGACCGCGGCGGCCATCTCGACTTCGTCCTGGTCTCGGACGCCGAGCCCGCCGCCGCAGCGCTCGCGCCGCCGCCGTGGCGCATGGCTGGCCTGGTGCTCGGCCCGGCGTTGAGTCTCGGCGCGCTCACGTTCCTCGCGCACGCGGCCGATGTGCTGCGCGCGCACGCACGGTTCTAGGAGGGACCCATGCACGCGTCCACCATGCCGCTCTATGCGAGCGCCGCGCTCGTCGCCGGCGTGGTCTTCTTCGCTCGCGGGTTCCGCACGATGCGCACGCGCCGGCTGATCGCCAACACGCCGACCGCGCGCATCCGCTCGATGGCGATGGGGTTGGTCGAGATCCGCGGCACCGTGCAGCCGCGCAGCCACGTCACCGCGCCGTTCTCGGGGCACGACTGCGCGTACTGGCAGGTGGACATCTCGTCGCGCAGCCGGCGCGGCTGGACCGTCATCCACCGCAACCAGTCGGGGCAGCCGTTCTTCGTGCAGGACGACACCGGTGTAGCGATGGTCTATCCGCACGACGCGGCCTGCACGATCGCCTTCGGCGTCGAGGAACAGTACGAGGGCCTCGCGCTGCCCGCGTGCTACGCGGACTACATGAACGCGCACGCGTCGGCCCTGGGCCAGCTCGCGCGCGTCGGGATGCTGCGCTTCCGCGAGCGGGTGCTCGAGGGGGGCGAGACGGTCTTCGTGCTCGGCACCGCCACGCCGCGCGCGCAGGAACGGGTGATCGGCGACGGCGACCTGATGCTGGCGACCGGCACCGACGGCGCGGTGGTGTCGCAGCGCCAGACGCTCGATCAGGAAACGGTGGCGGTGGTGCGCCGCGGCGAAAACGAATCGACGTTCATCATCAGCCAGGAGTCGCAGAAGTCGCTGATGATGGATCTCGGCTTCCAGTCCTTCTTCCAGTTGCTCTGCGGGCCGGCGCTCACGTTGTTCGGCCTCGCGTGGTGGCTCACGGCGTGGTCTTCGGGGCGGATGCCCTGGTCACGGTGATCGGGGTGGTCCCGGTCGTCCCATTCATGGAGGCAGACGATGCATCCCGGTGAGATCCTCTGGGCGGCCGTCATCGGCTTTGCCGTGTTCGGCACGGTCGGCTACGGTCTGTCCATCTACAACGGCCTGGTCGCGCTCAAGAACAACATCGCCCGTTCGTGGGCGAACATCGACGTGCTGCTCAAGCAGCGGCACGACGAGCTGCCGAAGCTGGTGAGCACCTGCGAGGGCTACATGCAGCACGAGCGGGCGATCTTCGACAAGTTGAGCGAAGCGCGCGGCGCGCTGGCGGCGGCGCGCAACATCCCCGAGCGGGCCGAGGCCGAGGGCATGCTGTCGCGCGCGCTGGGGAACTTCTTCGCCGTCGCCGAGAGCTACCCCGACCTCAAGGCCAATGCGTCATTCCTGCAATTGCAGAGCCGGATCAGCGAGATCGAGAACCAGATCGCGGATCGGCGCGAGTTCTACAACGACACCGTCACGACGTTCAACACCCGCATCCAGCAGATGCCCGACGCGATCGTCGCCGGATGGCTGACGCTCCAGCCGGCCGAGCTGTTCAAGGCCGACGAGTCGGACCGCCAGGACGTGGAGATCCAGTTCGCGAAGGCAGGCTAGCGACGGTGCGCGAGGCGCCGTGGACCGAGGTCCCGGACTCCGAGGCAAGCTCCTCGTGGGACCGGGACCTTTTCACGCTCGCCGACTGGACGCTCGATCAGAGCCACGCGTGGGGTGAGCACAGCCGCCGCCTCGGCTGGCAGGTGCGCCGCTTCGTCGCGCGCGATGGCGACGCGCCGCGCGCGATGGCGCAGGTGCTGGTGCGCTCGCCCGCGCCCGGCGTGCGCATGCTGTGGACGCCCGGCGGACCGGTGGGCGACCTGGCGGCGTGGGGGAGCGGCCTGCGGCGCGCGGTGACGCGCGCGATCCCCGGCGTCGCGCACTACTGGCGCATGTTCTCGCACCGCGCCGTGGGGGACGACGACGCCCGCGCGCTCGCGGCGCTCGGCTGGCGACGCGTGCGCACGAAGCTGCGCAGCGGGATGAGCATGCGGCTCGATCTCGCGGGCGGCGCCGATGCGCTTGCCGCCGGGCTCTCGTCCAACTGGCGGCATAATCTCAAGCGTTCGGGGCGGCATGGACTCACGGCGCGGCGATGGGAGCGCCCCGCGATCGGCGAGATCCTCGCCGTCTATCACGCGATGGAGACGCACAAGGCCTTGCGCGAGCAATTCTCGACGCGGCAGATGGCGAGCCTGTTCGAGGCGTTCGGCGATCGGCTCATGGTGTGGCGCTGCGACGACGTATCGGGCGGGTTGCTCGCGCTGCGCGGCTGCGTCGCCCTGGGCAATCGCGCGTGGGACATGCTGGCCGCGGCCACGCCCGAGGCGCGCAAGGTGTACGCGTCGTTCGCGACGTGCTGGGAGCTGCTGCAGGCGTGTCAGCGTCTCGGCGTGCGGAGCTACGATCTGCGCGGCGTCGAGCCCGAGAAGAACCCCGGCGTCTACGATTTCAAGAAGGGCACGGGCGCCGAGTTCGTCGAATACCTCGGCGAGTGGGATTGGGCGACGAACGGACTCTTGAGGCTCGCCGCCGATCGTGCGGTGAGCCGCCAGCGCGCGGGGGACTAGGCTCCGCGCGCGTACGGCGTCGCATGATCGAACTCGAGTGATCGTCGCGCTCGGGCCGTGGCTCGGCAGCCGGCAGACCTGACGGCGGCACGCTCCGCGACGCATCCTGCGTCGCTGCGCTGCAGCCGAGTGCTCGCTCCGCCATCCCTGGCTCGCGCTCGCATCGGGTGCACCGCCATCAGGTCCGCCGCCCGCCGAGTTCCATGACCAACGCACCGTCCGATCGAGCACGGCCGGGAGATCGTTGGCGGGCACCCGATGCCCGAGCACCGCATGCGCCTCGCGCAGCCTGTCCTCGGTCTCTTGATCGATCGTGGTCTTGAGCGCCGAACGCTGCGGCGCGAGCGCCGTGACATGGGGCCGCGGCACGTCGACCGGCGTGGGGATGTTCGTCGGCGTCATTGCACGGCCCGACGCAACTGGCCCCGGGGCCACTTGCCGAAATCCATCGAGGGATGGGGCGGTCTCGATCGGTACGCACGTCGGCGCGTCGGCCCGCGGAAAGCGCTCGGCCAGCAGCCGCTCGATCTCTCTGCGTGTTCGGTGCGCGGCGGCGGCGAGCAGCTCGGGAGCGGTGTCCTCGGTCAGATGCGGCGCCAGCGTGACGAGGCCGCTGAGATGCTGCCGGCCATCGGTGATGGCGTCGAGAACCGCGGGAAAATGCTGCGCCACCCGGGCGACTCGGATGCACTTGAACGCTACGTCCTCGGACATGTGGTGCTCGCCGACGCAGTAGCGGTGCATGGAAGAGTATCCGGCCGGAGCGTAGAGCCTGCGATCCTCGACCTCGACGATGTGCGCGAGAAGTTCGGTGGACAGATGAACGAGCGAGTAGCTGCGCACGGACGTGACTCCGCGGGGGGCGGGTCGATCGTGCGAGGGCAACTGAATCATAGCGCGCCCGAAGTCGACGTCCGCACATCGACGCTCGAGGACGATCTCGCGTCGCGACACGATCCGTGTCGGAGTCGACGTCGAGACGTCGCCGGCGCTCATCGGTCGCGCGCACGCGCGAGCGCACGACGCGACACGTGAGCACGTGCCACAAGCGCCGGAATTGCCGTCAAGGGGAATCGCGTTTGCGCCCGCTCGCGCGCGCCGTGTAGACTCCCGCGCGCTCTTGCTGCCGGGAAAGCCCCGGCCCAGAGCCCCCGATCTCCCCAATCGACCGCGGAATTGCCGCCCGCCCCCCACTCATGAACGTGCTGGTGACGGGCGCCTCGGGCTTCATCGGCGAGGCGCTGATCCGGCGTCTGGCCCAGGACGGCCACGAGGTGCGCGCGTTCGCGCGCCGCGCTGGAGCCGTTCCCGCGGGCCCGCGCATCCATCCCTTCGCGGGCGACATGCTCGATGCCGCGTCGCTCGACCGCGCCGCGTCGGGCATGGACGCGATCGTCCACCTCGCGTGCGCGACCGGCGTCGCCGACGAGCGCACGGTGCGCGCGGTCAACGTCGCGGGCACGCGCGCGCTGCTCGATGCGGCCGAACGCCATCACGTGAGGCGCTTTGTCTTTGTCTCGACGATCTCGGCGACGCGCGAGCGCATGGGGCCGTACGGACGTACCAAGAAAGAAGGCGAAGCGATGGTCGCCCACTCGGGGCTCGAGTGGGTGACGGTGCGCCCGTCGCTGGTCTACGGCTCGGCGCCGATCGGCCTGTTCGCCTCGCTCGCCGCGTACCTGCGCTCGCTCCCGGTCGTGCCGGTGATTGGCGACGGCACGATCGAGCTCGATCCGATCCACATCGACGACGTGTGCGAGGTGATCGCGCAGTGCGTCACGCGCGCGGACGTGACGGGCAAGACCTACGACCTGCTCGGACCGGATCGCGTCACGTTCGACCAGTTCCTCGCGCGGCTCTCGGCCGAGATCGGAATCCGGAAGCCGTCGGTGCACATCCCGGGCGGCATCGCGCTGATGATGGCGTCGATCCTCGGCATGATCTCGAAGCGTCCGCCGGTGTCGGTGGACAACGTGCTCGGGATGACGTCGCCCGCGCGCGTGGACCGGGCGCCGGCGCAGCGCGACTTCCCGATCCGCTGGACGCCGCTCGCCGACGGTCTGCGCGCGTTCGCCCGCGAGCACGCCAAGGCTGCAGCGAGCGCAGCGAAGGCCGGCGAGCCGGTCGGGACGATCGGCTCGCATGATGGCCTGTCGCCCGCGCCGCGGAAGCCCGTCCGCGTCGGCGTCGTCGGCCTCGGCAAGATGGGCGTCGCGCACACCGCGGTGCTCTCGATGATTCCCGGATGCGAGGTCGTCGGCCTCGCGGATCATCACGCGCCGCTCGGCAAGAGCCTCCGCGGCATGGGCTATCGCGCGCCGTTCTTCGTCAGCGCCGATGCGATGCTGCTCGCGACGCGCCCCGACGCCGTGTTCGTGTGCACGCAGCAGGACGCGCATCTGCCGATCGCGCGCGCCGCGATCGCCGCCGGCGCCGCGGTGTTCGTCGAGAAGCCGCTCGCGCACACGCTCGCCGACGCCGAAGCGCTCGCACGACTCTCGGCCGACAGCGGCCTGCCGATCTCCTGCGGGTACACCCTCGCGTATCTGCCCGTCTTCGCCCGCGCGCGCACCGCCGTGGACGCGGTCGGCGCGATCAAGCAGGCGCGTTCGTCGATGTACCTGTCGCAGGTCTTCAGCGCGCGGCAGGGCTGGATGTACGACCCGGCGCGCTCGGGCGGCGGCGTCGTGGCGAATATCTCGTCGCATCTGCTGTTTCTGCTCGAGTGGTATCTCGGCACGCCGGTCGAGGTGACCGCGACCGCGAAGCGGCTCTACGGCGCGGTCGAGGACGAGCTCCACGGCATGATGCGCCTCGCGAGCGGCGCGACGGTCGGCTTCGAATCGTCGTGGAGCGTGCCCGGCTATCCGCTCTCGGCGGTGGTGGTCGAGATCGAGGGCGAGAACGGCACGCTGCTGATCTCGAACGACGGCATCGAGCTCGACCTGATCGCGCCGCGCGCCGGATTCGCGGCCGGGCACACGCGTGAGCGCCCGGCGGATCTGCCGCAGCCGGCGCGCTTCGACGTGAACGGCGACGGGTACTACTTGGAAGACGCGGCATTTCTCGCCTGGGCGGAGGGCGGGCCGGCGCCGCCGACGACGGTGGAGGCCGCGCTCCGCGTCCAGCGCGTGATGGACGCGCTCTATCGCTCGGCCGCCGCGAACGGCGCCGCGACGCCCGTCGCCGGCGCCGCGACCGCCGCCGCGTCCGCGGTCACGGTGAGCGCATGAGCGACCTGCGCGCGAACGGCGCCCGCGTGCCGCGACTCCTGCTCGGCGGCGAATCGCTGCTCGGCGTCTCGCGCGCGCCGCGCGACCGCATGCTCGAGATCGCGGCGCGCTACCACGACGCCGAGACGCTCGCGGTGACGCTGTCGAAGGCGCTGGCCGCCGGCGCCGACGGCGTGCTCGCGAGCCCGTCGCAGCCGCTGCGCGCGGCGCTCGCCGAGCTCAAGCAGCCGGTGCCGATCTACGCGCTGCTCCCGAACGTGCCCGAATACGTGCGCGACTCGTCCGATCTCGGACTCGTCGGCGCCGCGCTCAAACGCGTCAAGCGCGCGAGCCCGGCGACGCTCGCGCGGCTCGGCATCACCGGCATGACGCACGCGCTCGCCGTGCTACGCAGCGATTTCTCGGGGCTCGTGCCGCTGATGCTCGAGCTCGAGGCGGCGGCACTCGGCGCGAAGGACCTGCGCGCGGTCGTGCTCGCGGCGCCGCTCACCGATCTCGCGCTCGCGGGCGGGCACGGCGCGTTCTTCGAGCACTACTGCCGCTTCGTGCGCGGGCGCTTCCGCGCCGCGGCGGGGTTCGAGACGCACAACCTCGGCCATCTGCTGCCGCGGCTCCGCGCGTGGGGCATCCGGCCCGACCTCGTCGTCGGTCCGGTCAACTCGCGCGGCCTGCTCATGAAGCCGACCGCGGCCGAGCTGCTCGCCGAGCTCGAGCATAGCGACGTGCCCGTGATCGCGAAGGAAGTGCGCGCCGCCGGCGTCGTGCCGCTGGTCGAGGGCGCGCGCTGGGCGATGGCGCATGGCGCGCGCGGCGTGGTGGCCGATCTCGTGGATCTGGACGATCTGACCGCGGAGCTGCGCGCGCTCTCCGCCTGACCGCGTCGCGCGTCGCGAGGACACTGGCGGACCGTGCGCGGCGCGGCCCGCCGGGAGGTGGATGATCCGAACTCTCTGGGCCCTGGGTGCGTTCGCGCTCGCGCTGCTGCCGCCCGCGATCGCGGTGTTCCGTCATCTCGGGCGCCGGCTGCGGCTCACCGAGCGCGCCCTGCTCGGCCTCGCGCTCGCGCCGTTCGCGCTCGCGCTGCCCGGGCTCGTGTTCGCGCTGGTCGTGCCGCGGGTGGCGATCGCGCAATGCTTCTGGCAGTCGGAGTTCATCTGGGCGGTCGCCGCGCGGTGGCCGCGCCGGCCCGCCGCGATGATGGGTCCGGGCGCGGCGCCGCCGCCCGAGATCACCGAGCCCGTGCCGGCGCGCGGCGAGGGATTCCCGGCGCTGGCCGCGGTCGGTACCGCGGTCGCGCTCGCGCTCGGGATCGTCGCGATCCCGTTCGCCGTGCCCTACGTGCGCATGTGGAGCGACGCGTGGTTCCACAGCTCGGCGATCATCGAGATCGGGCTGCGCGGCGTGCCGCCGCAGGATCCGCTCTTCTCGGGCATCCCGTTCTACTACTTCTGGTACTACCACTTCACGCTCGCGCTGCTCGGCACGGTGACCGGCGTCTCACCGTTCCACGGTCAGGCGCTGATGAACGCGTGGGCGGCGGTCGTGCTGGCGCTCGCCGCGGCGCAGACCGCCTACCGCGCGTTCGGCCGCGCGGCCGCGCTGTGGGCGGGCGCGATCGCGATCCTCGGCGTCAATCCCTGTGGCTGGCTCTACGCCCTCGCGCGCAGCATGGTGGGGGAGACGCGCGGTCTCGCGCAGACCGTCGCCTCGCTCAACACCATCACCGGCGCCGAGCTCGCGCTGTCGTGGTTTTTTCCGCACAACCACGTCTCGATGCTCAATCGGTTCTGGACCGGCACCGCGCTCACGCCGGCGATCGCGCTCGCGGCCGCGACCGCGTGGAGCCTCGTGCGCGGTGTCGAGCGGCCGGCGCGCGGCGCGTGGCTGCGCTCGTTCCTGCTCGCGCTCGCGACGCTCGCGTTCCATCCCGCGTACGGCGCGCTCGCGACGGCGGCACTCGGCGCGGCGCTCGTCGTGGTCGCGCTCCGGGGCGAGGGGCGCGGCGCGGCGGTCGCCGGCATCGCCGCGCTCGCCGTGGCGCTGGTCGCGGCGCTGCCCTACATCCGCGCGTGCAGCGTGCCCGGCGCGACCACGCCCGCGCGGCTCGGGTTCTACGCGCCCAACGCGCGCTCGCTGCTGCTCGCGATCGCGCCGTGGTGGATCGTCGCGTGGCCCGCGTTCGCGTTCGGGCGCTCGCGCCCCGCCGCGCGCCTCGCGATCCTGACCGCCGCGATCGCGGTCGCGATGTCGGTGGTCGTCGTGCTGCCCGAGCTCAACAGCGAGAAGCTGTTCTATCTCGCGTGGGTGTCGCTCACGCCGCTGGTCGCGGGCGGCTTCGTCGTCTGGTGCGAGCGGCTGCGGCTGCCGGGCATCGCGCGGATCACGATCATGGCGATGCTGCTCGTGCCGACCTCGGGACTCTACGCGCTCGGCGCGGCGATGGATCGGCGCTCCCCCGGGATGCTCATGGAGCACGAGGGCGCGGGCGCGCGCAACCGGCCGCTCGAGACCGCCGACGAGGCCGAGGCGTATCGCTTTCTGCGCGAGCGCACCGACATCGGCGCGGCGGTGATCGAGGCGCCGCTCCCGTGGGTCAATCAGCCGGTGACGATCCTCGGCGAGCGGCGATTGTTCTGCGGCCGGCTCGACGTCTACCTCGCGAACCACTTCGGCGCCGAGGGCGCGCCGCGTCCCGAGATCCGCGCGCTGATGGAGGAGTTCGAGGTGCGCCGCGGCATCCAGCGCGCGCTTTTCGGCACGGGCGAGCTCGACACGGCGCAGCGCCTCTACCTGCGGCACTTCGGCGCGGCGCTCTACCTGCTGCTGCGCCGGAGTGAGAATCCGCCGAGCGTGTGGGATGGGTTCCGCAGCCGGCCCGACTGGGCCGAGGTGTTCGCGAACCGCGAGATCCGGATCTACCGCTTCGGTCCGTCCTAGAGCGTCAGCGCCCGGCTCGCCCGGTCGCGCCGGCATGCGCGGCCGCCGCGCGGCCCGAGGGCTCGGCGCGCGGCGCCTCGTTCGGGGCGCCCGCCGAAGGCGGGTCGCCCAGCGCCATCGGGGCCGGCTCGAGCGCCAGCGTCAGCACCTGATCGATGCGCGTCACCGGCGCAAAGATCATCGTCGCGCGCGTCTCGACCGGGATCTCCTCGAGATCCTTCTGGTTGTCCGCCGGGATGATCACCGTGCGAATGCCGCCGCGCTGCGCAGCGAGCGCCTTCTCCTTGAGCCCGCCGATCGGCAGCACGCGGCCGAGCAGCGTGATCTCACCGGTCATCGCGATCCCGGGGCGCATCGCGCGGCCGGTGAGCGCGCTCACCAGCGCGGTCGCGAGCGTGACGCCCGCCGACGGCCCGTCCTTCGCGATCGCGCCCGACGGCAGGTGCACGTGGATGTCCACCGAGTCGAAGAACGCGGGGTCGATGCCGAGCTCGGGCGCGTGCGCGCGCACCCATGAGAGTGCCGCCTGCGCCGACTCCTTCATCACGTCGCCGAGCTGGCCCGTGAGCTGGAGCTGCTTCGCGCCCGGCATGATCGTCGCCTCGACCGTGAGCAGCTCGCCGCCCGCCGGCGTCCAGGCGAGCCCGAGGGCCGCGCCCGGAACGTCGATCCGCACCACGGGGTCTTCCGTGAGCGGCTCGGGGCCGAGCAGCTCGCGCACGCGCTCGGGGCCGATCGCGCGCGGCGGATCGCCGCCCTCGGCGACCTGCTTGGCCGTGCGCCGCAGCACGTTCGCGATCTCGCGCTCGAGATTGCGCAGCCCCGCTTCGCTCGTGTACTGGCGCGCGATCTTGAGAATCGCGGCGTCGGTGAGCGTGACGCCGAGCGGCTCGAGCCCGTTCTCGCGGATCACGCGCGGGATGAGGTGGCGCTTCGCGATCTCGAGCTTCTCGGCGTCGGTGTAGCCCGAGAGCTCGATCACCTCCATGCGGTCGCGCAGCGCCGGCGGCACCGGGTCGAGATAGTTCGCGGTGGTGACGAACATCACCTGCGAGAGATCGAACGGCACGTCGAGGTAGTGGTCCACGAACGCCTGGTTCTGCGCCGGGTCGAGCACCTCGAGCAGCGCGCTCGCCGGGTCGCCGCGGAAGTCGGCGCCGAGCTTGTCGACCTCGTCGAGCATGAAGATCGGGTTGCGGGTACCCGCGCGGCGGATGCCCTGGATGATGTTGCCCGGCAGCGCGCCGATGTACGTGCGGCGGTGGCCGCGGATCTCGGCCTCGTCGCGCACGCCGCCCAGGGACTGGCGCACGAACTTGCGCCCGACCGCGCGCGCGATCGACTGGCCGAGCGACGTCTTGCCCGTGCCGGGCGGACCGGCGAAGCACAGGATCGGCGTGCGCGCGTCGGGCTTGAAGCGCCGCACCGCGAGGTACTCGAGGATGCGCTCCTTGATCTTCTCGAGGCCGAAGTGGTCCTCGTCGAGCACGGCGCGCGCGTGCTTGAGATCGAGATCGTCCTGCGTCACCACGGTCCACGGCATGTCGCACAGCCACTCGAGGTAGGTGCGTGCCACCGTGTACTCGGGCGCCTGCGCCGGGATGCGGCCGAGGCGCGACAGCTCGCGGTCGGCCTCCTTGCGCACCTCGGGCGGCATGCCCGCCTTATCGATCCGCTCCTTGAGCTCGCCGATCTCGCGCTGCGCGTCGTCGCCCTCGCCGAGCTCCTTCTTGATCGCCTCGAGCTGCTGGCGCAGCAGGAACTCCTTCTGGCGCGCGTCGAGGGACTCGCGCATCTGCTCCTGGATCTGCGCGCCGACTTCGAGCGCCTGCAGCTCGCGGCCGAGGATCGTGTTCAGCCGCTCGAGCCGCGTGCGCACGTCGGCGGTCGCGAGCAGCGCCTGCTTGTCGTCGGGCTTGAGATCGAGCAGCGAGGCGACGAAATCGGCCGTGCGCCCGGCCGAGGTCTGCGACTCGGCGGTCGCGCCCGCCTCGTCGGGGAGCTGCGGCGAGAGCTCGACCACACGGCGGAACTGACCGATCAGCGCCTTGAGCATGCCCTGCGCGCCGACGTCGTTCGGCTCGGCCTCGGCGAGCGGCGTGATGCGCGCCACGAGGAACGGATCGCGGCTCACGGCCTCGCCGATCGCGATCCGCGCGATACCCTGCAGCAGGACCGAGAGCTGGCCGTCGGGCTGGCGCACCATGCGTAGCAGGTTGCACGCCGTGCCGACGTCGTGGAGATCGGCCGGGCCCGGATCCTCGACCGACGGATCGCGCTGCATCGCGACGACGACCAGACGATCGCTCGCGATCGCCTCGTTCAGGAGCCGCGTGTCGCGGTCGCGCGAGACGCCGAGCGGCAGGATGCCGAACGGGTAGAGCACCGTGTTCCGCACCGGCAGGATGCGCGCCTCGGGCGGAAGCGTCCGGTTCTCGGGCGGCTCGGCGCCGACCTGGATCTTGCGCGAGCGGCCCGCCATCAACGGCGCGCTCCGGCGCTGACCGCGACGCGGGTCACGGCGCGTCGCCTTCGATCGGCACGCGCGTCGAGGCCTGCGGGCGGCGCAGCTGGAGGCGCACCTCGAGGAAGCCGTCGCGGTAGCGCGCGCCGACGGACTTCTCGTCCGCCTCCCACGGCAGCTCGACCACGCGACGATAGTCGCCGAAGTAGATCTCGGCGCGGTGATAGCGCGCGCCGGCCGGTTCCTGCGGCGGCACGCGCCGGCCGCTCACCTCGAGCACGCGGCCGCTGACGCGCACGTGGATGCTCTCGCGCGGCACGCCGGCGAGTTCGAAGATGACGCGCGCGGAGTCGTCGGTGACGACGAGGTCGGCGGGCGGCAGCCACGGCTGCTCGGCGAAGTGCGCCGAGGGATGGCGATGGTAGACGAGGTCGTGGAAGAGCCGCTCGGCCTCACGCTGGAACTGATCGATCGGGTCGGACGGCGGGCGGGACATGCGGGCTCCGCAGCTAGAGACTCTGCGTCCAGTCGTGAACCTGCCCGGTGATGGTCAGGCTCAAGCGGCGGCAGGTCTCTTCGAGCGCGCCCGCGTTCGGCCAGGAGTGGAGCCCGCACGAGCAGACGATCCGGCCGTCGGCCTGCTCGATCAGCGTGCACGGCTTGCCATCGTGAGGTTTGCAGAGTGGGCACATGGGGGCAGCCTATCCCAGCAGCGTGCCGCCGCTCAAAGCGCCTCGCCGGCCGCGGCGGCGATCTCCGGCGTGAGCGCGTTGGCGCGTGCGATCCGCGCGAACAGCGCGGCGCTCGGCCGCGGCGTCCGCGGGCGGTCCGCGCTCCCGAAATCCACGGCGTAGAGGCCGAATCGCGGGCGGAATCCGTCGGCCCATTCGAAGTTGTCCATCAGGGACCAGTGGAGATAGCCGAGCACGCGCACGCCGCGATCGATCGCGCGCGTGATCGCGGCGGCGTATGCGACCAGCGCGGCGGGACGGAACGCGTCGCTCGCGTCGGCGAAGCCGTTCTCGGTCACGAGCACCGGCGCGCCGAAGGCGCCGGCCTCGACCAGCGCCTGCTCGAAGCCGGTCGGATGCACTTCCCAGCCGAGATCGGTGAGCCGCGCGCCGCGCGGCGCGACGTGCGGCACGCGGCCGATCGCGTCCACCTTCCAGCGCGTGTAGTGGTTGAGGCCGAAGTAGTCGAGGCTCTTCTCGAGCTCCGGGACGTGACGACGCACGGCGCGCGCGCCGGGGATCGAAAGATCGATCGTCCCGGTGACCGCGGCGGCCGCGACGGCGTGGTTGAAGACGCGATGCTCGATCGCGGCGCGCAGCCGGTCGAGCGGCGACCACGTGCGCAGCGGCTCGAGCGGCACCCAGTGCTTGGCGAAGCCGACGATCGCGGCGCGGCCGTCCGCGTCGGCGTCGCGCGTGTCGGTCTCGTGGAGGATCCGGTAGGCGCGGCCGTGCGCCTCGAGCAGATTCGCCATCACCGCGAGCGCCGCGCCGTCGTCGCGGCGGCCCGGCGGCCAGATGCCCTCGGAGTAGGCGCGGAACGCGTAGACTTCGGGCTCGTTGATCGTGCACCACCAGTCCACCTCGCCGCCGAACTCGCGCGCCGCGAAGCGGACGAACTCGGCGAAGCGATCGATCGTGTCGCGGCTCTCCCAGCCGCCGCGGTCGGCGAGCCACAGGGGCAGCGTGAAGTGATGAAGCGTGACGATCGGCGTGAGCCGCCGCCGCAGGAGCGAGGCGAGCACGGCGTGGTAGTGGGCGACGGCGGCCGCGTCGATCCGGCCCGGCTCGGGCTCGATCCGGCTCCACTCGAGCGAGAAGCGGTGCGCGGTGTGGCCGTCGCCGGCGGCGAGCGCGAAGTCGTCGTCGTAGCGCTCCCAGTGCCGGCACGCGTCGCCGCTCACCGTGCCGTCGGCGATCGCGCCCGGCTGCTGCTCGAACCGCCACCAGTCGTTCCAGCGGTTGCCGCCCTCGACTTGGTGGGCCGACGCGGCCGTGCCCCAGAGGAATCCGTCGGGGAAGCGCCGTTCCAGAGCCATCGTCGCGCCGACGGTATCAGGCGCCGCCGCGCGGTTCCATGACGCGCCACGTCGCGGTGCGGCTCGCCGACGGCTGGCAGGCGCGCGCGGACCCCGCGTGGCTCGGGGCGTGGCGGCCGGAGCGATTCGATCTCGGCGACGGCACGACCGAGATCGTGACGATGGGCGAGGGGCGCCCGCTGCTGCTCGTCCCGCCGCTGCCGGGATACAAGGAGGCGTGGCTGGCGCTCGCGCCGCGGCTCGCGCGCACGTTCCGTGTGATCACGTTCGATCTGCGCACGCGGTTCGCCGGACGGCCGTCGTGGAACACGCTGCTCGCCGATCTCGAGCGCGTCGCCGATGCGTTCGCGCCCGGGCCCGCGATCGTGCTCGGCCATTCGCTGGGCGGGGCGCTCGCGCAGCGCCGGGCGCTCGCGCGTCCCGACCGCGTCGCGGCGCTGGTGTTGAGCAGCGCGTTCGCCCGCGTCGCCGGCACGCGCGGCCACTGGCGCAAGCGCTACGTCGAGCAGGCGCGCGTGCTCATCGGCCAGCGCTGGCTACCCGAACCGATCGCGGCGCGGGTCGCGCGCCGCGACGCCGCGCGCGGCGCCTGGGTCTACGACGCCGCGTGCGACGAGCGCATCTTGGCGTTCATGCGCCACGCGATCCGTAGGACGCCGATCGCGGTCGCGCGTCGGGCGGTCGCGCTCGCGTTCACGCACGACCTTGGCGCCGATCTGCCGCGCATCGCCGCGCCGACGCTCGTCGTCGTCGGTGAGCGCGAGACGGCGTGGGCGCGCAGCGCATCCGGCGATCTCGCGGCGCGGATCTCAGGCGCGACGCTGCGCGTCTCGCCCGGCGTCGCGCACCTCCATCCGCTCTCGGCGCCCGGCTGGCTCGCCGAGACCGTCACGTCGTGGCTCGGCGCCTTGCACGCGCCGGGCGTGGGTGGCACCGTGCCGGGATGCGCTGCGCGGTGACGACGCGACGGGACTCGGGGGCGCTCGGTTGAACGGCGACGGCCTGCGCACCGCGCTCCGCGCCCTCACCCACCGCAACTTCCGGCTCTTCTGGATCGGCCAGCTCATCTCGCTGGTCGGCACCTGGATGCAGAGCGTGGCGCAGGGCTGGCTCATGCACCGGCTCACCAACTCGGCGTTCATGCTCGGCCTGCTCGGCTTCGCCCAGTTCATCCCGGTCACGTTCCTCACGCTGTGGGCGGGCGTGATCGCCGACCGCGTGGACAAGCGGCGCATGATCCTCGTCACGCCGACGCTGGCGATGGTGCAGGCGGTCGTGCTGGCGGCGACCGTGTCGCTCGGCGTGGTGCGCCCGTGGATGGTGCTGGCGCTCGCGTTCACGTTCGGGATCATCAACGCGTTCGACCTGCCGGGACGGCAGTCGTTCCTGGTCGAGATGGTGGGGCGCGAGGACCTGCCGAACGCGATCGCGCTCAACTCCGGCGCGTTCAACGCCGCGCGCGTGCTCGGCCCCGCGGTCGCCGGCATCGTGCTCGGCGCGGCGGGCGGCGGCGTCACCGGCGAGGCGTGGTGCTTCTGGCTCAACGCGGCGAGCTATCTCGCGGTGATCGTCATGCTGCTGCGCATGAATCTGCCGCCGCGCGTCGCCGACGGCGGCACGAAGGACACGTTCTCGACGCTGCGCGAGGGCGTGGTGTACGCGATGACCACGCGGCCGCTGCGCAATCTGCTGCTGCTGCTCGGCGTCACCGCCGGGCTCGGGTTCCAGTACATGCTGCTGCTGCCGGTCTACGCCCGCGACATCCTGCGCGCCGACGCGCGCGCCTACGGCCTGATGGTGTCGGCGTTCGGCCTCGGCTCGCTGCTCGCTGCGGCGATGCTGACGCGGCCGCAGAACCGCTGGGCGCTGCGCGTCAATCTCCTGGTCGGCCTAGCGTGCTCGGGGATCGGCCTGGCGGTGTTCGCATGGTCGCGTTCGCTGCCGCTGACGCTGGCGATGGGCTTCGCCGCCGGGTTCGGCCTGATCCTCTACGTGGCGAGCACGAACACCATGCTGCAGTTGAGCACCGAGGATCGCTATCGCGGGCGGATCATGAGCCTGTACACGCTGATGTTCATCGGCCCGGCGCCGCTCGGCGCGCTCATCGCCGGCGGGATCGCCCAGCGCTGGGGCGCGCCGTGGGCGACCAGCTTCTCGGCGCTCGTGCTGCTCGGCGGCGCGGTGTGGCTGGTGTTCCGCCTGCGTGTGATCGCCGCGCGCGAGGCGGCGGAGCGCGCGGCCGTGCCCGCGTTCACCGAGAAGATGGGTTAGGCATCCAGCTGCCGCCCCCGACGATCGTGTAGAGGCGGCGCATCGCCGCCGAGCTGCGCACGGCGAGCGTCGAGCCGATCGCCGACCGCCAGATCTCGGCGCGCGGCAGCTTCGGGCGGCGCGGCCCCCACGGGAACTCGGGATCGCGCCGCGCGTGGCGCAGTGAGCCGAGCGCCCACAGCGCCGGCCACACGCAGAACAGCCGATAGCGCACGCGCCTGACCGGGATGAGATCCACGTAGTCGGGCACGCGGGCGAGTGCCCCGCGCGCCTTGGTCTCGAGCCGGCGCGCGACGTCGCGCACCGCGGGTGTTCCGGCGCGGACGAGATCGGCGGGGGCGAGGCCCGCCTCGCGCAGCCACGTCGCCGGCACGTAGCAGCGGCCGCGGCGCACGTCGTTCGGCCAGTCGAGGAGGATGTTGGTGAGCTGGAGCGCCTGCCCGACCGCCGGCGCGAGTACCAGCCGCTGCGCCTGCAGGCCGCCGGCGCCCGCGCCGTATTCGGCCGCGAACAGCTCGGTGAGCATCACGCCCACGCATCCCGCGACGATCCAGCAGTAGTCGTCGAGCTCGGCTTCGTCGTCCACGTACGCGACCGCGGTCCCGCGCTCCGCCGCGCGTGTCGCGTAGCGGCACATGCCGCGCGCGAGCGTCGTGACGCCGCGCTCGAGCGCCGCGCGATGCGCGGCCGGCAGTGCCGCCGCCACGCGCAGCACGCGCGGCAGCTCGGCGACCAGCGCGAGATCGGCGCCGGCCGAAGCGCGCGCGCGCGCCTCGGCGGCGAGGCCATCGCGCGCCGCGGCGTCGCCTGCGAGTGCGGCGAGCAGGCGGCCGAAGCGGGCGCGCATCGCGTCGGGCGTGTCGGCCCAGGAGTCCTCGAGCGCGTCGGCGGTGCGGCAGAGCAGGTAGCCGACGCGCACCGCTTCGCCCATCGTGCCGCGCAGGAGCCGCGTGTTGAGCGCGAACGTGCGCGAGACGCGCTGCAGCGCGACGCGGCAGTAGGCGCGATCGGCGTCGAGGCCGGTCAAGCCGCGGGGGCTCCGTTCGCCGCGTGTCCGTTGCGCCGCGCGCCGGTCAGCTGCCGGATCGTGACCAGCGGCCCCAGCCGCTCGTGGATGCGCCGGTTCTGGAGCGCGCGGTTGCAGGTGGTGAAGCACTCCCAGCAGATCGGCTCGTGCGTCTCGGCCATCGCCAGCGAGCGACGGCGGAAGTCGGCGTACTTCGCGCCGTGCCAGATGTCCGTGAAGTCCTGATCGAACACGTTGCCGAACTTCTCGTCTTCGCAGTAGCAGCACGGCGTCACCGCGCCGTCGGGGCTGATGACCGTGTGCATCCAGCCTTCGTAGCAGGGGAGCGAGCGCTGGAGCGGGTTGTTCTGTTCCCCGGGCGTGCCGACGCGCGACTTCAGGTCTTCGGTGAAGCCGGCGAGGTCGTGCGTGACGCCGGCGGCCTCGAGCGACGCGATCCAGCCGGGCAGTCCGGCGAGCAGCGTCTCGACCTGCGCGTGGTCGAGCTGGAGGCGGGTCGTCTCGGGTAGCTCGCCCATCACGCACCACCCGCCTTCGTTGACGCCCTTCTCGCGGCAGAAGGCGACCGAACGTTCCATGTCGTCCACGTTGTCGCGGTTGACGACGAAGCTCAACCGCACCCACGGGCGCCCGCCGCCCGCGCGCGAGCGCAGCGCCAGCACGTCGTCGAGGAACGCGATGACTTTGTCCCAGAGATCCTTGCCTGCGACGCGCGCGTAGCTCTCGCGGGTCGCGGCGTTGAGCGAGATGTTCAGGCGATCGAGTCCCGCGTCCACCAGCGTCGCGGCGAGATCGGGCCGCGGCACGGTGCCGTTCGTGAACATCGAGCACTGGAGCCCGGCCTGCTTGATGACGCGCACGATCTCGGGGAGCTTGGGATGGACGATCGGATCGCCCTTGCCCGAGAGCTCGACCCACGCGACGCCGAGCTTCGCGAGCGAGCCGCACAGCCGCTCGATGGTCGGCAGGTCCATCGACTTCCGCCCGCCCTCGTAGGCGCGGCGATGGATGATCGGCGCCGGCATCAGGAAGCCGTGGGTCTCGCAGAACCCGCACTTCAAGTTGCAGAAGTGCGTGATCTCGAGGCCGACGACGCGCGGCCCGACGAGCGAGCGCCCGGCGGCGGCGCCGAGCAGGCGCAGGGCGCCGTTCGCGCGCGCTCGGAAGCCGGAGATCGTGTGCATCGGCGGGTCCGTGGGTGGGGGACGGAGCGACGGGGATCGGAAGGAAAATGATACGGGCAACGCCCGGCGGATGGGAGGATGAAAGCGGCGCCTCAATGGCCGCGCCCGGGCTGCCGATACTAGGGGGACACCGGTCCGCCCATGCCATGAGCCCGTCCTTTCGCCTCTTAGGCCTCGCCTTGTCCGGCCGCCCGCGCTCCGCCGCGCTCGCGCTCGGCCTCGCCGCGCTGTGCGTCGCGGTGCTCGCGCCCGCCGCCTCGGCCGGCGGCTACCCGCGGCTCGGGCTCTACGGCGGGATCAACGGCAACGGCTTTCCGTACATCCTCGGCGGCAATCGCCTCGGCCCGCTCGATCCGGCGATGTGCGACTCGGTCGCGCGCTACGACGAGGTGATCCTCGACGCGAGCCCGATCAGCGAGTACCGCCGCGACGTCGCCCTGGCGCTGCGCCAGCGGCATCCCGGCGTCTCGCTCCTGGGCTACGTCAACGCCGAGTACATCTGGCCCGCCGAGGATCAGGATTCGCTCGTCCATTATCCGACGCGCTTCCATCATCTGATCCGCAACCTCGGCGGCTATCTCTACGACCAGAGCGGCACCGAGTACGTGCAGGCGAACGTCAACATCGCGAAGCGCGATGCGCAGGGGCGCTATGTGGTCGCCGAGAGCCTCGCGGCGCTCTTCGACGACGCGATCGCGAAGACCGGCGTGTGGGACGGCATCTTCCTCGACGGGTACTGCGAGGACATCCGCTGGACCGAGAACGCCACCGCGCACATCGACTACGTGCGCGCCGGCTACGGCTCGCTCGATGCGTTCGCGATCGGGTGGCGCGCGGGCGTGGACACGCTGGCGACGCGGCTGCGCGCGCGCTCGGGCTCGACGTACGTGCTGGTCGGCAACTGCGGGCAGGGGACGATGTACACGCCCATGAACGGCTGGATGCGCGAGAACTTCCCGTACCAGAACGGCGGCGACTGGGAGCAGAACATGTTCCGCGACCCGGGCGGCTACTTCGTCGACGAGCAGCGCTTCCGCGCGCCGCGCCACGACTATCTCTTCTCGGCCGCCGACCCGCCGCTGTTCCCATACAACGCGAACAACGCGCGCAAGGTGCGCTACGGCCTCGCGAGCGCGGCGCTCGCCGGCGGCTTCGGCGTGTTCGGCTACGGCGCGCGCGAGGTCGGCACGTACAACTACTCGACGTGGTGGTACGACGAGTACGCCGTGAACCTCGCGACCGGGCAGTCGAGCGGGAACCTCGCAGACACCGGCTGGCTCGGCCTGCCCCTGGGCGGCGCGAGCCAGATGATCTGGCTCGGTCCCGGCCCCGACGCGCCGCAGAATCCGGGATTCGAGAACGACGTGACGACCGACTGGCAGTTCACGCCCAACATCCCGGGCACGATCGCGTGGGACACGACGACCGCCGCGCTCGGCCGCGCGTCGGCGCGCATCAACGTGCCGAGCCCCGGCGTCGCCGACTGGCAGGTCAATCTCGTGTGCCTCGGCCGGATTCCGGTGACGGCGGGCAATGCGTGCGCCGCGACGTTCTGGGCCAAGGGCTCGGCGGCGCGGCCGCTCGGCGTCTCCGCGTTCATTTCGGGGCCGAACAGCGTCGCGTACCAGACGGTGGATCTCACGACGACGTGGAAGCACTACCAGGTCGTGCTGTCACCGTCGCAGTCGGGGAACGCGGGCGTGAGCTTCTCGTTCGCGGCCGCGGCCGGCGACGTGTGGGTGGACGACGTGCACTTCGAGGTCGGCGCGACGAATCTCTGGCGGCGCGATTTCCAGAACGGGATCGTGCTGGTCAATCCCTCGCTCTTGCCGCTCACCGTGCCGCTCGAGAAGACGTTCCATCACCTCGCCGGCATCGTCGCGCCGACGGTGAACGACGGATCGAGCGTGAACGCGGTGACGCTGGGCGCCGAGGACGCGCTGTTCCTGATCAGCAACGACAACGTTCCGCCCAGGCCGGTCACCGACCTGACGCCGGTCCCGCACTAGGCCGACTCTTCCTCGATCTCCGCGGTCCAGCTCACCGCGACCGCACCCGCGAGCGTCGCCGCGGTCGGGCACTTCTCCTGATGCCGCGATAGCGCGCGTTCCACCGTCTCGCGCGTCCCCGCCGGAATCCGCAGCCGGTAGCGCACGCGCACCTCGGTGAGCACCGGCAGCCCTTCGCGGATGGCGTGATGGCCTTCGGCCTCCGCGACCAGCGCGCCCTCACCGAGTTTCACCTGACGCACGTCCAGTGCGCCGATCAGGGTGCCGAGCATTCAGCCGCCGGTCGCGGCGACGATGTAGTCCACCGGGAGCGGCAGCGGGCGCGGCGGGTCGAGTCGGTAGTGCGTGGCGATCGCGCCATGGACGCCCATCTCGATCGTCGCGCCGGATTCGAGCCGCGCGCGGCGCTGGAGTTTGCCGATCGGCTCGATCACGGCGCGTGCGACGTAGAGCGGCTCGGTCATGGGCGGCGGCTATGATAGGTTTCGCGGCCGTTCCGCGCACGTGTCCGTCGCCTGCCGCCGTGGTTTCCCGGCTCCGGAGATCGTTTGGCCCCACGCCGCCCATTCGCATTCGCCGCGGGCCTCGGCCTCGCGACCACGCTGCTCACGTTCACCCTGATCGTGGTCGGCTCGGTGGTGCGCAGCACAGGATCGGGGCTCGCGTGCCCGGACTGGCCGCTCTGCCAGGGCCGGCTGATCCCGCCGCTCCAGATGAACGTGCTGATCGAGTGGACGCACCGGCTGATCGCGCTGCTCGTGAGCCTCGCCGTGCTGGCGCTCGCCGCGACGACGATGATCTCGCGGACGCTGCGCGTCCGGTTCGGCGCGCTCGCCGGCCTCGCGGTGCTGCTGCTCGTCGCGCAGGTGCTGCTCGGCGCGCTCACGGTGTGGAAGCTGCTCGATCCGTCGATCGTGAGCGGCCACCTCGCGGTCGCGATGCTGCTCTTCTGCACGCTGCTGACGTACACGATGCGCGCCGGCGCCGGCGACGCCGGATCGGATGCCGGCGACGCCGAGTCCGCCGCCGGATCGGACGACGCGCGTGGAGCGCTGACGCCGCCCCGGCCCGCCGGACTCCTGCCGCTCGCCGCGGTCGCGACGGTGATGACGTACGCGCAGGCGCTGCTCGGCGGCATGGTGAGCACGCATCACGCCGGGCTCGTGTGCCCGGAGTGGCCGACGTGCAACGGCGCGTGGTTCCCGCCGCTCGACGGGCTCGTCGGTCTCCAGATGATGCACCGCTACGGCGCGTATGCGCTGACGGCGATGATGCTGGTGCTCGCGACCGCGACGCGCACCGCGCCCGACGCCGCGATCCGCGCCTGCGGCCGGCTGGCGCTGACGCTGGTCGTGGCGCAGGTGCTGCTCGGCGTCTCGAACGTGTTCCTCGGAACGCCGGTGTGGCTCTCGGCCGCGCATCTGGCGACCGCGATCGCGCTGCTCGCGATCGTGCTCGCGACGACCGTGCGCGTCGCCTCGCTGCCGGCGCGCGCGCCCGCGCACGCGGCGCCGGGCGCGCCGATCGGCGGAGCGGCCGCGTGAGCATCGCCGTCCCCGCGGCCTCGGCGCGGCGGCGCGCGCTCGCCTACCTCGAGCTCACCAAGCCGCGCATCGTCATGCTGGTGATGATCACCGGCGTGCCGGGGCTCCTGATGGCGGCCGGCGGCATGCCGCCGCCGCCGCTCTTCTGGGGCACGCTGGTGGGCACCGTGCTCGCCGCGGCCTCGGCGGCGAGCTTCAATCACTACGTCGATCGCGACATCGACGCCCTGATGAAGCGCACGCGCATGCGCCCGCTGCCGGCCGGCGTGCTGCCGCCGGCGCACGCGCTCGGGCTCGGGTTCCTGCTCGCGGCGCTGGCGTGGCTGACGCTCGTGATGTTCGCCAACGTGCTCGCCGCGGCGATCGCGATGGCCTCGATCGTCTACTACGCCGTGATCTACTCGGTGTGGCTCAAGCGCCGCACGCCGCAGAACATCGTGATCGGCGGCGCCGCCGGCGCCTCGGCGCCGCTCATCGCGTGGGCGGCGGTGACGGGACGCGTCGAGCTGCCGGCGGTGCTGCTCGCCGCGATCGTGTTCCTGTGGACGCCGCCGCACTTCTGGGCGCTCTCGCTCTACCGCCGCGACGACTACGAGCGCGCGGGGCTGCCGATGCTGCCGGTGACGCACGGCGAAGAGGAGACGCGGCGCCAGATCGCGCTCTACTCGCTGGCGCTGGTGCCGGTGACGCTGGCGCTGGGGCCGCTCGGCGTGTCGGGGCCGGTCTACTGGGCGCCGGCGCTGGTGCTGGGCGTCGTGTTCATCGCCTTCGCGCTGCAGCTCCAGCGCAGCGCGACCGTGCCACACGCGATGCGGCTCTTCCGCTACTCGATCCTCTATCTCTTCCTGCTCTACGTGCTCATGACGGTGGACGCGGCGGTGCGGATCTCCGCGCACCGCGCCTAGGGCGCCGGGCGCCGGCGGACCGTCCGCGCCTTCACAAGCGGACGCGCGTCATGCTAGTTTCCCGCGCGGCTTTCCGACCCGAGGACGTCTCCGGTCGCGCATGAATCCTCGAGAGGAGTGCATGACGCCTTCACGCCGTCGTTCGAAGCCGCTCCGGCTGGCCGCCGGACTGCTGGTGCTCGGCGCGCTCGCGCTCGCCGGCTGCGCGTTGAAGGACTATCCGCAGAGCACGCTCACGCCGCATTCCGACCTCGCGTGGGCCATCCAGCACCTGCTCGAGCAGCTCACCTTCTGGGTGGTGCTGATCTTCGTGCTGGTCGAGGGCATGCTGATCGTGACGGTGATGCGCTTCCGCAGCCGTCCCGGCAGCCCCGAGCCCAAGCACGTGCACGGCAACACGGCGCTCGAGGTGGCGTGGACCATCGCCCCGGCGCTGATCCTCACGTTCGTCGCCGTGCCCACGGTGCTCACGATCTTCAAAACGCAGGCCAAGGCCCCGGCCGGCTCGCTCGAGGTCAAGGTCGTCGGCCACCAGTGGTGGTGGGAGTTCCAGTATCCGGGGCAGAAGATCGTTACCGGCAGCGAGCTGCACGTGCCGGTCGGACGCACGGTCGCGCTCTCGCTCGAGACCGCCGACGTGATCCACAGCTTCTGGCTGCCGATCGTGGGCGGCAAGCGGGACGTGGTGCCCTCGCGCACCAACCACATCTGGTTCACCGCCGACTCGGTCGGCGTGTTCCCCGGCACCTGTGCCGAGTTCTGCGGCATCTCGCACGCGAACATGCACATGAAGCTGTTCGTGGACACGCAGAAGGACTTCGACGCCTGGGTCGCCGCGCAGCAGCAGCCGCCGATCGAGCCCGACAGCACGTCGCTCGCCGGAAAGGGCAAGGCGATGTTCCTCGAGGTGGGCTGCGCCGCGTGCCACACGATCAGCGGCCTCTCGCCCGGCATCATCGGCCCGAACCTGACGCACGTCGGCAGCCGCACGTCGATCGCCGGCTCGACCTATCCGAACCATCCCGAGTACGTGTCCCAGTGGCTCGCCAATCCGCAGGCGCGGAAGCCCGGCGCGCTGATGACCAATCTGGGGCTGAAGCCGGATCAGATCGCCGCGCTGACGGCGTACGTCGAGAGCCTCAAGTAGGACGCGGGCGAGGAGACCCATGACCACGACCACCGCACCCGTCGCCGCGCCGGCCGCCACGCACGAAGCCGGGTCGCCGTCGGGCCTCTGGAGCTGGCTGACCACCGTCGATCACAAGCGCATCGGCGTGCTCTACGGCGTCACGGCGTTCATCTTCTTCCTGATCGGCGGCATCGAGGCGACGCTGATGCGCATCCAGCTCGCCAAGCCCGAGAACACGTTCGTGAGCCCCGACGTGTTCAACCAGCTCTTCACGATGCACGGCACGACGATGATCTTCCTCGCGATCATGCCGCTCTCGGCGAGCTTCTTCAATTTCCTCGTCCCGCTCATGATCGGCGCGCGCGACGTGGCGTTCCCGCGGCTCAACGCGTTCAGCTACTGGGTCTATCTCTTCGGCGCCCTGTTCATCAACGCCAGCTTCTTCCTCGGCGGCGCGCCCAACACCGGCTGGTTCGGCTACTCGAACCTGACCTCGAGCCAGTTCTCGCCCGGCCACGGCGTGGACTTCTGGGCGGTCGGGCTCCAGATCCTCGGCATCGCCTCGCTCGCCGCCGGCTTCAACTTCATCATCACCATCGTCAACATGCGCGCGCCGGGCATGAAGCTCATGCGCATGCCCGTGTTCGTGTGGATGACGCTCGTCACGTCGTTCCTCATCATCCTCGCGTTCCCGGTGATCACGGTGGCGCTGGTGTTCCTGCTCTTCGACCGGCTCACCGGCACCAACTTCTTCCAGCCGGCGATGGGCGCCGACCCGGTGCTGTGGCAGCACCTGTTCTGGCTCTTCGGCCATCCCGAGGTCTACATCCTGATCCTGCCGGCGATGGGCATCGTCTCCGAGGTGCTGCCGACGTTCTCGCGCAAGCCGCTGTTCGGCTACCCGGTCGTCGTCTACTCGGGGATCTTCATCGGCTTCATGGGCTGGGGCGTGTGGAGCCACCACATGTTCGCGGTCGGCCTCGGGCCGATCGCCGACTCGTTCTTCGCGCTCTCGACCATGCTGATCGCGATCCCGACCGGCGTGAAGATCTTCAACTGGATCGCGACGATGTGGGGCGGGCGCGTCGAGCTCAAGACGGCGATGCTGTTCGCGGTCGGCTTCATCTCGATGTTCATCATGGGCGGGCTGTCGGGATTCATGCACGCCTCGCCGCCGGCCGACCTGCAGCAGACCGACACGTACTTCGTCGTCGCGCACATCCACTACGTGCTGTTCGGCGGCTCGATGATGGGGATCTTCGCGGGGCTCTACTACTGGTTCCCGAAGATGACCGGCCGGATGCTCGACGAGCGCCTCGGCAAGGCGCACTTCTGGCTGACGCTGATCGGCATGAACGTCACGTTCTTCCCGATGCACTTCGTCGGCCTGCTCGGCATGCCGCGCCGCGTCTACACCTACGCGCCCAACATGGGCTTCGACGCGATGAACATGATGTCCACGATCGGCGTATTCGGCATCATCCTGGCGCTGCTCTTCTTCATCGCCAACGTGCTCAAGAGCCGCGCCTCCGGCAAGCCCGCGGGCAACGATCCGTGGGGCGGCTCGACGCTCGAGTGGGCGATCAGCTCGCCGCCGCCGCCGCACAACTTCGGCACCATCCCGACCGTGCACAGCCTCGATCCGCTGTGGGCCAAGGACGGCGCCGAGATCACGCGGACCGCGGGCCAGGTGCGCGGGCCCATCCACATGCCGCCCGGCTCGATCTGGCCGCTGGTCGCGGCACTCGGCATGACGATGCTGATGTCGGGGATGGTGTTCGGCTGGTACGTCGGCATCCCGGGCCTCGTGATCATGCTCACGGGCCTCTACTCGTGGTCGTTCGAACCCTGCGATTGACGCCGGAAGGAGCCTAGACGTGGCCGTCGCCGCGCACGCTGTACCGCACGCAGCGCATCCGCCGACCAGCACCGGCCTCAACAGCCGGAAGATGCTGTTCTGGGCGTTCCTCGGCTCGGAGTGCATGTTCTTCGGGTCGCTGATCGCGACCTACCTCGTCTACCGCGGCCGCGATCAGGTGGGGCCGCACCCGCACGAGATCTTCTCGATCCCGTTCACGTCGTTCAGCGCCTTCGTGCTGCTCATGAGCAGCCTCACGATGGTGCTCGCGCTCGCCGCGATCCAGCGCGGCGACCAGAAGAAGGGATCGCTGTGGCTCGCGGCGACGGCGCTGCTCGGCATGACGTTCGTCGGCGGCCAGTGCTACGAGTTCACCGAGTTCTTCTACAAGGGCCTGCACCTCCAGACCAATCTCTTCGGCAGCACGTTCTTCGTGCTCACCGGCTTCCACGGCACGCACGTCACGGTCGGCGTCATCTGGCTGTGGACGTTGTTCACGCTCGCGGTGCGCGGGAAGATCCCGAAGGAGAAGGCGCTCGACGTCGAGATCGCCGGCCTCTACTGGCACTTCGTCGACATCGTCTGGATCGCGATCTTCACCCTCGTCTATCTGATCCAGTAGGGGAGGAGCCATGACGGACCACGAGCACGGGGAACACGCGACGAGCGAGCACGCGCATCCCGGCGCCAAGGCGTACGTCGGGATCGCCGTCATCCTCACCGTGATCACGGCGTTCGAGGTGGCGATCTTCTACATCCCGCAGATGCACCCGGTGCTGGTCCCGAGCCTGCTGACACTCTCGGCGCTGAAGTTCACGCTGGTGGTCATGTTCTACATGCACCTCAAGTTCGACCACCGCCTGTTCTCGTGGCTCTTCGTGATGCCGATGATCCTCGCGGCCGCCGTGATCCTCGCGCTGATGAAGCTGTTCGGAGTCTTCTAAGAGCGCTCGTTGATCCTCCACATCCCCGATGCGACGCTGGTCCGCAGCGGCCTCGACCGCTTCGGCCGGCCGATCCCGCCGTTCGACTGGCATCGCTGGGAGTACCACGTCAGCACGCTGGTCGGGATCGCGGTGCTCGCGATCCTCTACCTGTGGGCGATCGGGCCGATGCGCCGCCGCCTCGCGGACGCCGAGCCGGTCCCGCCGTGGCGGATCGCGTCGTTCTTCCTCGGGTTGACGGTCGCCTTCTTCGCGCTCAACGGTCCGATCCACGACTTGAGCGACTACTACCTGTTCAGCGTCCACATGGCGCAGCACCTGATGCTGACGCAGCTCATGCCGCCGCTCCTGCTGCTCGGCGTTCCGAACTTCGCGCTCTCGCCGCTCGTCCGCCCGCGCTGGGTGCAGTCGATCGCCGGATTCCTGACGCGGCCGGCGGTCGCGTTCGCGCTGTTCACGCTCTCGTTCACCGGCTGGCACGTGCAGCCCGCGTACGACCTGATGATGCGCAACCACAACGTGCACATCGTCACGCACGTCCAGTTCATGGTGACGGCGGTGATCATGTGGTGGCCGATCCTGTCGCCGATGCGCGAGTTCCCGCGGCTGCCGCACGGCGGCCAGATGCTCTACCTGTTCCTGATTGGCGTGCCGATGATGCTGGTCGCGGCGATGATCACGCTGGCCGACGTCGTGCTCTATCCGTGGTACAGCGGATCGCCGCGCGTGCTCGGGATCACGCCGCTCGACGACCAGCGCTACGGCGGCATGCTGATGTGGGTGCCGGGCGGGCTCTTCTACTGGGCGGCGATGAGCATCGTCTACTTCGCCTGGGTGAAGCGCGAGGGCGAGAACGACGCGCGCGAGGCGCGCGAGCGCGAGGCGGCGGCCGCGGAACGCTGATCCCGGCGCCGGCCGCGGCGCCGAAATGGTCGCGCCCCGGCGGGCGGACCCGCCGGGGCGACGTTGGTAGCGGGGGCTGGATTTGAACCAGCGACCTTCGGGTTATGAGCCCGACGAGCTACCAGGCTGCTCCACCCCGCATCAATGGCCCAGACCCTAGGGCGAAGCCGCCGGCCTGTCAAGCCGCCGCGGGCGCTTCGCCAAGCGCAATCACGGGTTGCGCCGTCCGGAGGCGGTGGCTATGCTGCGCCGCTCGACCGGGATCCTAGGGCTCCACGCCTCACGTCCCACGACCCTCTCGGAGGTTTCGTCTTCATGCGCATCCGGCACGCCGCAGTGCCCGCGGCCCTGCTGCTCGCGCTCGCCTGGCGCGTCCCGGCCGCCTCGGCCGCGGCCGAGGTCCACCGCTTCAGCTTCATGCTCTCGGCCATTCCGACGCAGATCGCGGCCAGTGATTTCAACGACGTGATCGGATACGTCAACGCGACGCAGCTCGACCCGCGCGGGCTCGAGCCGCTCGACAAGATCCAGTTCTCGTGGCTCTTCGACGCCGAGGCGCGCTACTTCGTGCGCCAGAACGTGGCGGTGAGCTTCGGGTTCGGCCAGCTCAAGGCCCGGTCGCACCAGACGTATCTGCCGGGCATCGGCAAGAGCATCGACTTCGAGGCGGCGATCACCTCGGTCCCGGTCCACGCCGGGGTCGCCTACTACCTCGCGCCGTTCAACTCGGGCGACTTCCAGGCGCGCGCGTTCCTCGGCGGCGGGTTCTCGAGCGTGGTCTACAACCGCGCGAGCATCGCCGTGAGCTCGTACGGCATCGCGCCCGATCCGTCGACCAGCACGACCGGCACCAACGACGGCCCCGGTTACTACGGCGAGTTCGGCGGGCACATGTTCTTCGCCTCGCGCTACTCGGTGCTGCTGTCCGCCTACTACCGGAGCAACGTCGTCCGCAATCTCATCAACGAGCAGACCGGCCTGCCGATGCTGGATCCGAGCGGCCGGCCGCTCACGCTCGACGCGGGCGGGGCGGGGTTCCGCATGTCGTTCGGCATCGGCCTCTAGCCACGCGGCGCCGGCGGCGCGGCCGATCGGGCTCACCGGGCGAGGCTGTCGGGCTTGCTCTTCTCGAGGCGGTAGATGATCTCGCCCGGGCGCGCGAAGCCGTCCTTTCGCAGCGCCTGCTCGGTCTCGCGCAGCCGCGCCTTCGGATCGTGCGCCTGCCGGTCGAGCCGGTCGATCTCGCGGCGCGTCGCCTCGAGGTCGCGGCCGGCGCGGTGGCTCTCGTCGCTCATGCGCCAGATGCGATAGAGGCTGTGCTCGCTGAACACCGTCAGGTAGACGAGCCACGCGCCGACGATCAGCCACAGCCAGCGCGGCAGCCGGCCGAATCCGCCGCCGGGGATGGCGTAGCGGGAGAGGCGATAACGCTGGATGCGACGTCCGATGTCGCTCATGACGGTCCTTCGTCTCCTTCGAATCGCGCGCGGCTAGCGCATCATACGAAACGCCGCGCGTCCGGGATAGCCCGCCGCGGCGCCGAGCTCCTCTTCGATGCGCAGGAGCTGGTTGTACTTCGCGACGCGGTCCGTGCGCGACAGCGAGCCGGTCTTGATCTGCCCGGCGTTGGTCGCGACGGCGAGGTCGGCGATCGTCGTGTCCTCGGTCTCGCCCGAGCGGTGCGAGATCACCGCCGTGTAGCCGGCCCGGTGCGCGGTCTCGATCGCGGCGAGCGTTTCGGTGAGCGTGCCGATCTGGTTGAGCTTGATCAGGATCGAGTTCGCGACGCCCTCGCGGATGCCGCGCTCGAGGCGCGCGACGTTGGTGACGAACAGATCGTCGCCGACGAGCTGCACGCGGTCGCCGAGCCGCACCGAGAGCGCCTTCCAGCCGTCCCAGTCGTCCTCGGCGAGGCCGTCCTCGATGCTGACGATCGGATAGCGGGCGCAGAGGTCGGCGTAGTAGTCCACCATGCCGCCCGAATCGAGGCGCCGGCCGCCCTCGCCGGCGAGCACGTACGTGCCCGATTGGCAGAACTCGCTGGCCGCGGGATCGAGCGCCAGCGCGACCTGCTCGCCCGGCCGGTAGCCCGCGGCGCGGATCGCGTCCACGAGCGCGTCGAGCGCCTCGGCGTTGGAGCCGAGGTTGGGCGCGAATCCGCCCTCGTCGCCGACCGCCGTGGACATGCCGCCCTTCTTCAGGACCTTCGCCAGACTGTGGAAGACCTCGGCCCCCCAGCGCAGCGCCTCGCGGAACGATGGCGCGCCGAGCGGGACGATCATGAACTCCTGGAGGTCCACGTTGTTGTCGGCGTGCTTGCCGCCGTTCAGGACGTTCATGAGCGGCACGGGCAGCGTGCGCGCCGCCTCGCCGCCGAGGAAGCGATAGAGCGGCTGTCCCGCGGCGAGCGCGGCGGCGCGCGCGGCCGCGAGCGAGACGCCGAGCGTCGCGTTGGCGCCGAGCCGCGACTTGTTCGGCGTGCCGTCGAGCTCGATCAGCAGCGCGTCGACGCGGCGCTGGTCGGCGGCGTCCACGCCGAAGAGTCTCGGCGCGATCGTCTCGCGCACGTTGCGCACGGCGGTGAGCACGCCCTTCCCGCCGTAGCGCGCGGGATCGCCGTCGCGCAGCTCGACCGCCTCGTGCTCGCCGGTCGAGGCGCCGGAGGGGACCGCGGCGCGGCCGCGCACGCCGCCCGCGACGAGGCAGTCGGCCTCGAGCGTGGGATTGCCGCGGGAATCGAGGATCTCGCGGGCGTCGAGCGCGGCGATCGCGGGCATGGTCGCCGCGGAACCTACGGTCGGCCCCGCGACCCGTCAAGGACCGGAAGGGGGTGGCGAGCGCGCCCGGCGCGCGGTTGGGCTGTGCATCGTGCACGGCCCCGGGGGCCGCGGTCTTGACCGGTCCTTGAAACGCTGCGTATGGTGCCGCGCCATGAAACCCGGCGCCGCCGCCGCGCGTAAGCGCACCTAGAGAATCGGGACCCGTGAGCGGGCCGGAGGCGGGACTCGTCCGGCGGTGCCTGGCGGGCGACGAGAAGGCGTACCGGGAGCTCGTGGAGATGTACCAGGCGCAGGTGTACTCCCTGGCACTGCGGATGGTGCGCCGGCCCGCCGACGCGGAGGATCTGACCCAGGAGACGTTCGTCCGGATGTTCCGGGCGCTCTCCCGATACGATCCGACACGGTCCTTCGCCGCCTGGCTGATGACGATCGCGACACGGCTTTCGATCGACCACATTCGCAGGCGCAAGGTCAGCCCGATCTCGCTGACCCAGCGCGAGCGGGACACCGAGGAGGAATACGAGATCGAGGTGCAGGACCCGGGGCTCAAGCCCGACGAGGTCGCCACCCACGCGGAAGAGGAACGGCGCGTCGTCGGGATGATCGATGCGCTGCCGCCCCACTACCGCATCGTCGTGATCCTGCGGCACCAGCAGGACCTGTCGTACGAGGAGATCGCCGAGGCGCTGCAGATGCCGCTCGGCACCGTGAAGGCCCGGATCCACCGGGCGCGGGCGCTGCTCAAGGCCCGGATCGAGGGTGAACCGAAATGAAGCGTTGTCCCGAGACCGATCGGATCGAGGCGTGGCTCGACGGCGACCTGCCGCCGGCCGCTTCGCTCGTGATCGAGGCGCACCTCGCGGGATGCCGCGACTGCGCGCGCGAGGCCGCCTCGCTGCGGCGCCTGTTCGCGCACCTCGCCGTCTCGCCCGCGCGCGATCCGGGGCCCCGGCTCACCGAGCGCATCCTCGACCGCGTCGCGCCGTCGCGCGTGCGGCGCCGCCAGGTCACCGTGCTCGGCTGGTGCTACACCGCGGTCTCGGCCGTCAGCACGTTCGCGTTCATCTCGTGGATCATCCGGCCCGAGACCCCCGCGACGCTCGGGCGGCTGGTCGGCGGCGCCTACAGCCAGCTGATCCGCGTCGGCCTGTTCACGCTCGAGGCGGTCACGTCCTCGGCGCTGCGGCTCCACCACGGGCTCGGCGTGCTCGGGACGATGGCGGGCTGGATCCTGCCGGCGCTGCGCGCGCTCGCGAGCCTCGGCGGCGATCCGTGGTTCGCCGGCACGCTGTGGGCGTCGTTCGCGGCCAGCGCCACGCTGCTCGTCTGGATGCGGCCGCGCCCGGTGCGCATCGTCCGGAGGGACCGTCATGTCGGCATCCTCGGCTTCTGATCGTCGCCCGATGCGCGCCGCCGCGCCGGTGATCGCCGCGGCCCTGGTCGCCGCGGCGCTGGTCGCCGCGAGCCTGATCGCGCCGGCCGCCGCCGAGGCGCGCGCGCGCGCCGTCGCCGACAGCGGCGAGACGGTGCGCAGCGTGAGCATCTCGCCCCGCGGCATCATCGTCGAGCGGAGCAACGGCACCGACAGCAGCGCCGCCGCGGACGACTGGACCAGCGACCGCATCGGCCGCCGCATCCACAACCGCATCCGCAACCGGATCCACAGCCGCATCGTCGAGTTCGACGAGGCCGGCACCGGCGTCGTGCGCATCCTCTCCGACGCCACGGTGCCCGCGGGCAAGCGGGTGGACGGCGACGTGGTCGCGGTGTGCGGCTCGGTCGACGTCACGGGCGAGGTCACGGGCGACGTGGTCGCCGTGCTCGGCTCGGTCCACGTCCGTCCCGGCGCGCGCATCCACGGCGACGCGGTGAGCATCGGCGGCGGCCTCGATCAGGCGCAGGGCGCCGTCATCGACGGCGAGAGCGTTTCGCTCGGGTTCTCGCCGTTCACCTGGGGGCTGCCGGCGCTGCCGGTGATGATGTTCGCGATCGCGATCGGCTGGGTGGTCTCGGTGTTCGCGGGATGGATCTTCGCGCTGCTGTTCCCGACCGGCATGCTGCGCGTCGCGACCGTGGTCGAGCGCCGGCCCGCGGCGTCGTTCTTCCTCGGCGTGCTCTCGGTGCCGATGTTCTTCGTGGCGCTCGCGCTGCTGCTCGTCACCGTGATCGGCATCCCGCTCGCCATCCTGCTGCCGATGTTCTACGTGCTGATCGGCTACGCCGGGCAGCTCGCGGCGACCGCGGTGCTCGGCGCGCGCCTCATGCGGCGCTCGCTCGCCGACGGCATGGTCGGCCCGCTCGCGATCGGCACGCTGTTCGTCGCCCTCCTGCTCGGGGCCGGCGCGGTGTTCGCCGTGAGCAGCGGCTTCGGCCATCCCGCGGCGCTGTTCTTCACGCTCTCGGGGGCACTGCTCCTGCTCGGCCTCGGCTCGCTCGGCACCGGCGCGTTCCTGCTCTCGCGATTCGGCACGCGGCCGCGCGACGTGGCGTGGCACGGTCGCGCCGCCGTCGCCGGCGCGATCCCCGGCGCCGCGGCGCCGCCCGCGACGAGCTAGCCTCGGCGCGAATTCCCACCGCCCCGAGGGGTGACGTGGGGGAGATGCCCCGAACGCGCCCCGGCGCCGCCCGCCGCGCCGGGGAATCGGCCTCGGAACGCCCCCGGGCGATCCCGTCCAATCGCCGGTCCGGCAAGCGCTTGGCCCCGCCGCCCGCGGCCGGGCGCCGGCGCCGTGCGGAGCGCACGGATGGCACGGATGTGGCGTTGATGAGGTGGCATGGATGCCCTCGCCATCATGCGCCGCGCCGCGATCGGCCTGATCGCGAGCACGCTCGCCCTCCTGCTCGTCGCGTTCGCGGCCCACGCGTCCGAGATCGGCGTCAGCGGCAGGGCGGTGCGGTTCACGATCCACGGCGCCGAGGAGACGCTGCGCAACTACTGCGTGACGCAGGACGGCGCGCTATGGCTCGTGCTCCCGGGCGGCGCCCGCTTCGAGCTGATCACGTCGACCGCAGACCCGGCGATCACGAATCCCGGCGACGGCAGCTTCCATCCGTTCGATGACGTCGAGGTCCGCGCCGCGCTCACCGCGGTGCGCTATCCGCTCGACGGCGTCTGCGCCGACGTGTTCCTGCTCCCGTATCCGCGCCGCGACGGTCTCCAGTCGGTCGCGGGCCCCGAGCTGATCCTGCTCTCGCCCGGCGTCCTGCCGGTCCTGCCCGAGCGCCAGCACGCCGAGTTCGTGCACGAGCTCGGGCACGTCGTCCAGTACGCGCGCATGCCGGATGCGGACGCCGGCGCGTGGTCGCGTTACCGCACACTGCGCGGGATCGAGAACACGGCCGTGTACTGCGAGTCGGGGATCCACGCCGACCGGCCGCACGAGATCTTCGCGGAGGACTTCCGCGCGCTGTTCGGCGACGCGCTCGCCAACTACTCGGGCACGATCGAGAACTCGGCGATCGCGCCGCCCGCGACGGTGCAGGGGCTCGGCGACTTCATGCGCGATCTCGCCGCCGGCGCGCCGCTCGCCACGGCGCTCGCGTGCTATCCCAATCCCTCGAACGGCCCGGTGCGGTTCGCGCGCGGCGGCGCCGCGGCGCCCGCGGCGCTCGATCTGTTCGACGTGAGCGGCCGCCGCATCGCGACACTCGCGCCCACGATGAGCCCCTCGGGCGCGACGTGGACGTGGGACGGACGCGACGCGCGCGGCGTGCCGGCTGCGGCCGGCGCATTCTTCGCGCGCGCCCGCGACGGCGGCGCCGCGCTGCGCGTCACGCGCGTGCGCTGACGCCTACCGCTTCGCGAACAGGTCCTTCAACTCGAAGTCGGGCGTGTCGTCGCGCGCGTGCTGGTCGCCGAAGCCGGCGACGTTGCGCACCGCGTCGAACAGCGAGCGCGGGATCTCGGTGATCAGGCCGAAGCCGGCGCGGCGCTTGTCGGCGACCTCGCCCGAGAGCCAGCCCTCGACCTCCGCGAGATCCTCGACCGTGAGCGGGCGCAGCGTGGTCGAGATCGCGACGTAGTAGCGCGCGTGCGGCGCGAGCTGGCCGACGCGGCCGACCGCGAGCGCCCACGGCCGGGACAGCACCGACGCGACGGAGTCCACCGACGGCGACTGAATGGGATCGGCGCCCTCGCGTTCGAGCAGGTAGCGGTCGGTCCAGACGTCGTAGCGGATGCGCACCTCGGCGTCCACGCTGCGCTCCATCTTGTCGAACCACATGCTGCGCCGGCGCCACAGCTCGGCATGCATGCGCACCGTCGCCGGCATGCCGCGGGAGAGGCTCTCGGCGATGCGGGGCGCGAAGATGTCCTGAAGCCGCACGTCCACCATCACGAGGCCGTTCTTCTCGCGCGCCGGCGAGACGACGAGATCGAGCGCGAGCGCCGGGCGCGCCGCGGCCAGCGCCAGCGCCGCGAGCGCGAGCGCCGGCCAGGGCACGGCCCGCGCGGGCCGTCGAGCGGGTGCGGGGAGCGTCGCGCGCACGCGGTCAGAACGGGCGGTGGAATCTCACCGTGAGCACGATGCCCCCGTCCGAGCGCTGCAGGTCGCGGGCGAGATAGACGCGCAGCCGGTCCTCGGCGGTCGCGAGCCCGACGCCGCCGTCGGTCGCGATGTGCCGGTCGCCGAGGTTCCAGCGATGCGCCGGGTCGGACCACGCGGTCCCGGCGTCGAGGAATGCGATCGCGGCGATCCCGCCGCGCAGCGACCCGTGGCGCCGCCGCCACAGCCCGATCGAGTACTCCGCCTGCGTGAGCGCGATCTGGTCGCCGCGGAACGCGTCGAAGGGATGCGCGCGCAGGCCGTCGACGCCGCCGGTGACGAACGCCTTCTGCCGCGGCAGCGTCCCGCTCGCCGTGTGCCCGGCGACCAGCCGCAGATTGAGCGTGGTCGCGGGCGAGAGCCGCATCACGCTGCGCACGTCGCCGAGCATGCGCACGTACTGGAAGTCGCCGCCAAGCCCGTGGTCCGCCCATTCGACGTCGAGCCAGTGGTAGAGCCCGGCGTGGCGATGCCGCCCGGGGCGGGCCGCGTGCTCGAGCCGCAGCGACAGCGTGCGCGTCTCGCCGTCGTCGATCGCGGGGTTGTCGCGCCACGGCCGCGAACGGTGAAACCACGAGCGCGTGCGCGGATCGAGCGGGAGGGAGCGGTACTGGTCGCGGCGCAGATGGACGCTCACGGTCGAGAAGTCGGGAACCCGCCACGTGAGGTAGCCGCCGATTCCCTCGCGCTCGAAGTAGTCGCGATCGTCGTAGTGGCCGAGCAGCAGCGCGAGCGTGTTCTCGGCGTCGTCCACCTGATGCAGGTCGAGGTGGTCGGTCCGACGCACCACCGAGACGCCGACCGCGACGCGGCCGGGCGGCGCGATCGGCTGCTCGAGCTGGAGGCCGTAGAGCAGGCGCTCGCGGCCGAACGCGTACTCGATCCGGCCGCCGAGCCGCGGCGCCATCGCGTTCGCGACCTGCATCTGCCCCGACACGCCGAGCCGCAGCCGATCGACACGGTTGTAGTCCACGAGCAGCTCGGTGCGCCGGCGGTCGCCGCTCCACTGCTCGCGCGTGGTCAGCAGCCCTTCGCCGAACGGGGCCCGCATCCACTCCTCGTCCTCGACCGCCGGGCCGCGCGCGAACACCGCGCCGGTGTCGCGCTCCTGGGGCGTGAACTCGAGCGTCTCGGGCGCGGCGGCCGCGAGCAGCGCGGCGCCCGCCGCCGGCGCGACCGCGGCGCACAACAGGACCGCGATGAGGAGCATGACCGAAGATCGGATGGTGCGAGCGAGCGTCACGGAGACTCCACAGTCAGGGTCGTGGGAACGAACCCACGCACCGTCGCAAGCCGCATTCCAGTTCAGGAGAAGTGGGCGGGCGGGGCATGTCCACTCCGGCCGGAACGGCCAGGACACCGTCCGTCGTGGACACGCCCCGTCCCGCCCGCCGCCCAAACGTCGCGCCCGCGCCACGCACTGTCGCGCCGCGTCCCGCTAGCGCCGCGCGATCCCGTACTTGCGCATCTTGCGGTGGAGGTTGGTGCGGTCGATGCCGAGCCCCGCCGCCGCCTGCGTCACGTTCCATCCCGCCTGCTCGAGGGCGCGCCGGATCGCCTCGCCCTCGCGGCGCTCGATCTCGCCGCGCAGCCCCGGCGCCTCGTCGGTCGCCGATCCCGTCTCGAGCCACGGCGCGAGGTCCTCGCCGCGCACCTCGGCGCCCTCGACCAGGATCGCGGCGCGTTCCATGAGATTGCGCAGCTCACGCACGTTGCCCGGCCAGCGATACTCCGCGAGCACCGCGAGCGCCTCGCCCGTCAGTCGCTTGCCGGGCTTGTCCTCGGCGGCGCAGGCGCGTTCGAGAAAGTGCTGGGCGAGGACCGGGATGTCGCTCGTCCGTTCGCGCAGCGGCGGCACGTGGAGCGGCACGCCGTTCAGCCGGTGATAGAGGTCGCGGCGGAACTCGCCGCTCTCCATCGCCGCCGCGAGATCCTTGTTGGTCGCCGAGACGATGCGCACGTCGACGCGGATCGTGTCGGTCGCGCCGACGCGGTCCACCTCACCGGTCTCGATCGCGCGCAGCAGCTTGGCCTGCGACTCGGCCGAGAGATCGCCGATCTCGTCGAGGAACAGCGTGCCCTTGTCGGCGCGCTCGAGCCGCCCGACCTTGCGCTGCATCGCGCCCGTGAACGCGCCCTTCTCGTGGCCGAACAGTTCGCTCTCGACCAGATCCCGGGGGATCGCGGCGCAGTTGAGCTTGACGAACGGCTTGCCGGCGCGCTTCGAGAACCTGTGGATCGCCTCGGCGACGAGATCCTTGCCCGAGCCGTTCTCGCCGGTGATCAGCACCTTCAGCTGCGACGGCGCGACGCGCCGGATGTCGGCGATCAGCGACGTGATGGCCGGGCTCTGGCCGAGGATGTCGAGCGCTTCGCCAGGCTCGCTGCCGCTCGCGCGGCGCAGCTCGGTCAGCTGGGCGGCCTGCGCCAGCACGCGCAGCAGCAGCTCGGGATCGACCGGCTTCTCGACGAAGTCGAACGCGCCGCGCTTGAGCGCCTGCACCGCGGTGGCGATCGAGCCCTCGCCCGAGACCATGATGACGCCGGTCTTGGGCGCCATCTCGCGAATCGTCACCAGCACGTCGAGGCCCGAGAGTCCGGGCATGTTCACGTCGAGCAGCACCGCGTCGAATGAGCCGCCATCGAGCGCCGTGATCGCGCCGCGCCCGTCGGCGGCCTCGGCCACCGTGTGGCCTTCGTCCTCGAGCACGCCGCGCAGCGACGAACGGATGCGCGCGTCGTCGTCCACCAGCAGCACGTCGAGCTTGCCGCGCGCGCTCATGACGCCTTCGCTCCGCCGGCGAGCGGCACGGAGAGCGTCGCGCGCGCGCCGCCGCCTTCGCGGTCGGCGAGCGCCGCCGTGCCGCCGTGCTGGCTCGCGATGTCGCGCACCAGCGAGAGGCCGAGGCCGCTGCCGCGGGCCTTGGTGCTGATGTAGGGCTCGAACAGCCGCGCACGGACCTCGGGCGCGAGGCCCGAGCCGCGGTCGAGCACCTCGACCGTCGCCATCGTGTCCGCCGCGGCGGTGCGCACCTCGACGACGGCGCCCGCCGGGCTCGCCTCGCAGGCATTGAGGATCAGGTTGTGCACGGCTCGCGACAATAACAGGCGGTCGGCGGCGATGGGGAGCGCGCCGGGACCCGGCTCGAACGCGACGCGCACGTCTTCCCGCGCCTGCGCGCGCGCGGCCTCGCGCACGACGTCGGCGAGATCCACGCGCTCGAAGCGCGGCTCGGGGAGGCGCGCGTACTGCGAGAACTGTTCGGCGAGCCGCCCGAGGTCCGCGAGCGCCTGCGCGAACGCGTCGAGACTCTCGGCGACCGCGGCGCGGTCGGCCTCGGGCACGCGGTCGGCGCGCTTCTCGAGCCGCCGGAGCGAGAGCGTCATCGGCGTCAGCAGGTTCTTGAACTCGTGCGCGAGCCGGCGCGCGACGTCGCGCCACGCCGCCTCGCGCTCGGCCTCGGCGAGCGCCGTGCGCGCCGCCGCGAGCCGCGCGGTCATGGCGTTGAAGCGCTCGCCGAGCGTGCGCAGCTCGCGCGCCCCGGAGGGCGCGACGCGCGTCTCGAGATCGCCGCCCGCGACGCGCTCGAGCGCCTGCTCGAGCGCCTGGAGCGGCTGCGTCATCGCGCGCGCGAGCGCCGTCGCGACGAGCAGCGCGACCAGCGCCAGCACCAGAACGACCGCCGCGACCAGCAGCAGCCAGTAGATGCGCGACACGTCGCGCAGCACGCCGAAGCGATGGTAGAAGTCGACACTCTCGCCGATGCGCGTGAGGCCGGTGAAGAAGTCGGGCGTCACGCGCATGCCGGCGGTGAGCGCCCAGCGCGCGCCGCTCCGGTCGCGGATCTCGAGCGGCGCCACGGCGGCGAGCGCGCCGCGCGGCGAGTGGATCACGCCGCCCGCCGCGAGCGCGGCGTCGATCTCGCGTGAGAGATCGAGCGGCTCGGGCGCGAGCACGTGCTCGGGCAGCACGTCGTCCACGCGCCGCCAGCCGGCCCGGTCGCGGCGGTAGAGCTGCACGAAGTCGAGGCCCGCGGCGCGCAGCCCGGCGCGCACCGCGGTGCGCCGCGGGAGATCGACCGGCGCGGGCGGCAGCACCTGCGCCCAGTCGGCGGCCTGCGCGCGCGCGGTGGACTCGAGCCGCGTGAGCGCGGTCTTGCTCACCTCGAGCGAGGTGCGCAGCGACTGGTCCACGCCGGGCGTGTTCCACAGCTCGAGCGATCGCGCCAGCCGGTCGAGCGTGAAGGCGGCGAGCAGCGCGATCGGCACCAGCGCGATCGCGGTGAACGCGAGAAACAGCCGCGAGCGGAGGCTCATCGGGCGCGCGGGGCCGTCGATGCGAAGCGCCCGGCGCCCGGCCGCGAGCCGCGCCCGCCGCGCAGCGGCGCGCTCACGCCGCCGGCGAAAGGCCCCCGAGCTGTCCGCAAGCCGCCCAGATCTCACCTCCCATGGTGTGGCGCACCGTCACGGCCGGCGCGATCGGCCATAGCCGCTTCGCGAACGCGTCCACCGCCTCGCGCGTCGGCCGTTTCCAGTCGAGGCCCGGGACGGGATTGTAGGCGATGAGGTTGATCTTGCTCGGCAGGTCGCGGGCGAGGGCCCCGAGGCGCAGCGCATCCTCGTCGCGGTCGTTGACGCCGGCGAGCAGCGTGTACTCGAGCGTCACGCGCCGGCCGCTCTTCCGTCCGTAGTCGCGCGCCGCGGCGATCAACGGCGCGATCGGCCAGCGCCTGTTGATCGGCACCAGCCGGTCGCGCAGCTCATCGGTCGTCGCGTGGAGCGAGACCGCGAGGCCGAGCGGCAGACCCTCGTCCGCGAGCCGCGCGATCTGCGGCACGACGCCGCTGGTCGAGACCGTGATGCGCCGCGCGCCGAGGTTCAGTCCGAGCGGATCGTGCAGGATGCGGATCGCTTCCATCATCGGCCCGTAGTTGGCGAGCGGCTCACCCATGCCCATGAAGACGATGTTGAAGCGGTCGTCCTTCCAGGCGTGGAAGTCGCCCATCGCGATCACCTGCGCGACGATTTCAGCGGAGCCGAGGTTGCGCTGGAGGCCCATGAGCCCGGTGGCGCAGAAGGTGCAGCCGAGCGCGCACCCGACCTGGCTCGAGACGCAGAACGTGAGCCTGCGCTCGGTGCGCATCGAGACGCACTCGACCCGGGCGCCGTCGGCGAGCGTGAGGACGAACTTGTGCGTCTGGCCGTCGGACGAGGCCTGCGTCGAGGCGAACGCCGGCCGCTCGAGCGCGCACAGCGTCCCGAACCGGTCGCGCAGCACGGCCGGGAGGTTGGCCATCCCTTCGGGCGTGCGATGGTGCTTCCGGTAGACCCACGAGAACACCTGATCGGCCCGGTAGGAGGGCAGTCCCTGCTCGGCGAGGCGCGCGGCGAGCGCCGCCCGCGTCAGGCCATAGAAGCTGGGCAGGCCGGGAGGGACCGCGGATTCAGACGAGGTGACCATTCCGACTCCGATCGAAGGGGCCCGGACGCTACCAAGTCCAAGGAGTTGCGGTCAACGCCCGCGAAATGGTATGCATCGACATGCAATGCTCACCCCGCGACCGCCGACCCAGCTCCTGATGGCCTGCCTCGGCGACGCGTCGCGGTTCCGGCTGGTCGAGGCGCTGCTGACAGGGCCGCGCTGCGTCACCGACCTCGCCGCCGAGGTCGGCCTCTCGCAGTCGTGCACGACCCGCCACCTGCAGGCGCTCGAGCGCCGCGGCGTGGTCGCGGGCGCGCGCGACGGGAAGCGGGTGCTCTATCGCCTGTGCTCCGAGCGCCGCGACCTCGGACCGTTGCTGGCCTGGGCGCTGCGCGCCGATGCCGGATCCGCGACGCCGCGCCGCGGCGGGCCGCCGGGAGGAAGGGCGGCCGGGGAGCACCGCCCGGCGAGCCGCTCGGGCCGCCGGCGGCCGGGCGGCAAGGCCCGGTCGCGGCCGCCTGCTCGGCCCCGAACCGTCGAGCCTGTTCGGGCGCCCGCGCCCTCGGCCAACGCCGAGCCGGCGCCCGTGCCGGTGTCTCCGCCACCCGCGACGCCGCGCCCGGCCGAAGCGCCGGAGCCCGCCCGTGTCCGCCGCCGCGCCGCCGACATCGAGGACTACCTCCTGTGAGCCCTCAAACTATGCGTGTCGGTGCAATTGATATCGGCAGCAACTCGATCCGGCTGCTGGTCGCCGACGTCGCGACGGGCGATGCCCGTGGGCTCGAGACCGTCTCGCGGGCCGGCGAACCATGCCGGCTCGGCAAGGGGCTCGACTCGGGCGGCACGATCGATCCCTTCCTCGCCGAACGATGCGCCGAGCTGGCCCGCGAGTTCGTTCGCCGTGCCCGCTCGCTCGGCGTGCGGCACATCGTCGTCGGCGCGACGGCGGCCCTGCGCGGGGCTTCGAACGGCGCCGACGTGGCGGCGCTGATCGGCGAGCGGATCGGCGTTCCGGTGCGGATCCTCTCGGGCGAGGACGAGGCGCGGCTCGTCTACCGGTCGGTGACGCTCGGCCTCAAGGAGGCCGCCCGGCGCAGCGCCTGTGTCGTGTTCGACCTGGGCGGCGGCAGCACCGAGGTGGTCAGCGGCCTCGGGCCCGAGGCCGGGCGCTGGGCCAGCCTGCCCTTCGGCGCGGTCAGCCTCACCGAGCGCTTCGTTCGCGGCAATCCGGCCGCCCCGGCCGAGATCGAAGCGGTCGCGGCCGAGGTCCACCATGTACTTATGCATGAATGTGCATTAATGCCCGAGTCGGCACCGCTGTTCGCGGGCGTGGGCGGCACGGTCACGGTCCTGGCCTCGCTCGACCGCGGGATCACCATCTACGAGCCGGCGCTGCTCGAGGGCTGGTCGATCGCGGCCGACCGCCTCGACCAGCTGACGCGGCGGGTCGCCGGATCCACCGAGGAGGAGCGCTGCCACTGGCCGGTCCTCGGCCGCGGCCGGTCGGACATCGTCGTCGCGGGATCCATCGTGATCCGCGAGCTCGCGCACAGGTTTCAGGCGCAGGGGATGATGTGCTCCACGCAGGGGCTTCGCTACGCGCTTGCCCGCCTCGCGGCCGAAGAGGCGTCGCCCTCGGCCGGTCCCTGACGAGGGCATTGCAACTTCCAATTGACCCTCCGTCGTCCGCGGCAGATACTTTGTCCGGCGCTGAAGTTGGTCCCCTCTTACGATCCGAAGTCCCAGCGGATTCCATTGCGAGCCGATGGGGCGAGCTTGTTGTCACCAGTGGTGGAGGGAGCGTGCAGCGCATGAAACGACATCGCATCGAGCTCCTGATCACGCTGGTCCTGTTCACAGGGGTGATGACGACCGCCTGGACCGCGACGCGCGCGGACGCGCGGGTGCTCACGAGCACCACGTCCGTCGCGAGTGTGCGGCCGGGTGGACCGGTCATCCTCTCTGGGGACCCCGATTCCGGCGCGGGATACACCCCGCCACCGTCGGCGAAGAGCATTCGCTCGATCGGTGGACTGGGCAGCCCGCTCGGCAATTGGGTGCAATGGGCCGGTAGGATCTGGGTGACGCTGCTGATGAGATACGCCCACTAGCCCTCGCGGGCTGGCTGCGCGTGCCGTCACGGCGTCACGTACGGGTGTCTTGGGACCGAACCGCCTGGGGCGCCAACCGGGAGTCAGATTCCGAGGGTTCGAAAAGTGCATCGAGCGATCCCCCCCGATTCGGCTCATGCTCGCCTTCCTGTCCGGGAGGGCGGGCAGCAGCATGAGGCGATCGGCGATCTCCACTTGGCGGCGGACAATTTCGCCGGCGCGGTCGAGGAGTACGCGGCCGCGCTCGAGGCGGTTCACGCTGCATCCCCGGTGGAGCGCTGCCGGCTGCTCGTCCGCCTCGCCGTCGCGCAGTACCAGCGCGGCGACTTCGACGCCGCCCTGACCAGCCTCGCCGCCGCGCGCAAGGCGACGCGCGGGCTCGGCGACCGCTCCGCGAACGCGCACATCGCGGCCGAGCTGGCGCACACGCTCACCGGCGTCGGGCGCTACCGCCGCGCGCGGCGCTATGCGCTCTACGCCTATCACGCGCTGCGCAACAGCGACGATCACCGCACCGTGGCGCAGGCGGGCGTTTCGGTCGGCCTCTGCTACGCGCGGCTCGGCGCTACGTCCGAGGCGATCGAGTGGCTGCAGAACGCCGCCGCCACCTTCCGCCGCATCGACGACGCCGACGGGCTCGCGACCGCGCTCAACAATCTCGGGCTGGTCTACAAGAACCTGCGCGAGTGGCGCGAGGCGACGCGGTACCTCGAGCAGGGACTGCGCATCGACGAGCGCGCCGGGCTCTATGCGCGCATGCGCCCGCACAATCAGAACCTCGGACTGATCCGCTACTACCTCGGCCAGTGGGACCTCGCCGAGGAGAACTTCCGCCGCGCGCTCCAGATCTCGCGCGACACCGGCCATCAGCAGGGCGAGGCGACCGCGCTGCTGGCGCTCGGACGTCTCGCGCGCCGCCGCCGCCAGTTCGACCGCGCCGAGGAGCAGTTCCGCCGCGCGCTCGAGCTCGCCGAACGCGTGGGCGCCGAGCGTGAGCGGCTGCTGGCGCTCGAGTTCATGGCCGAGGTGGCGCTCGACCGCGGCCACCCCGCCGAGGCGCTGGCGCTGCTCGAGCCCGCGCTCGCCGACGCGATGGCCTCGGCGCCGCAGGGCGACATCGTCGCCGAGCTCGAGATCCGCGTCGGCCTCGCGCTGCTCGGTCTGTCGCGCAACGACGAGGCCCACCGCCATCTGCTGAACGGCGCGACGCTCGCCGACCGTCTCTGCGACCGCCTCGAGCAGGCGCTGGCCGAGCGCGCGCTGGCGCGCTTCGAGGCGACGCGCGGCAACCTGGCCGGCCTCGACGTGCACGTGCGCGGGGCGATCCGCGGCTTCGAGTCGCTCGCCGAGAGCTACGAGCTCGCGACGACGCTCGCGGCGTGGGGCGAGTGCCTGTTGCTGTTGCCCGCGGGCCAGCGCCAGCGCGTCGAGCTCGAGCCGGTCGCCGACGCCGCGAAGCGAGCGGCGACGCTGTTCCGCGAGCTGGGCGTCGTGCCGCTCGCCGCCGACGCGATGCTGACGCTGGCGCGGCTCGAAGCCGAGCGCGAGTTCTACGATCACGCCGTCACGCTGCTCGAGCAGGCCGAGCAGTGGCTGCGCGAGGCCAGCGATCCCGAGGCCGAGGATCGCGCCGCGCACCTGCGCCGCGAGCTCGAGCAGCAGTACGTGGCGATCTCGGTGTCGAGCTGCAACGAGTTCCGCGCGCTCGAAGAGGCGAACCGGCTGTTCCGCGACACGACCGGCATGGACGGTCTGCTGGCGCAGACCGTGAAGCTCGCGGTCGAGCACGCCGGCGGCGACCGCGGATTCGTCGCGTTCAGCCAGGGCGGCGGGCGCCTCGAGGTCGTCGCGCAGCACGGGCTCGGCCGCGACCGCGCGCGCCGCATCCTCGCGGAGCTCGAAGGCGTCTCGGACCACCGGCTCATCGAGGCCGGGCCGCTGTTCTCGAGCCGCGTCGCCGCCGATCCGCGCTTCAGCGGAGCGCTGGGCGGCGCGTTCGAGGGCGTCGGCTCGCTGGTGACGGTGCCGTTGAGCTTCCCGTCGCAGTCGGTGGGGCTCGTCTACGTGGACCGCTTCAACGACAACCTCCTCGGCGCGTTCAAGCAGCGCGAGCTGAACCTGCTCGCGGTCCTCGCCAACAGCGCCGGCGTGGCGATCGTCGAAGCGCAGCGCTCGCTGCTGCTGCAGGAAAACCGCGTGCTGCGCCAGCAGCTCAAGCCGACGCCGGGCATGGATCGCGTGATCAGCCAGTCGCGCGAGATGTCCGAGATCCTCACGTTGCTCTCCAAGGTCGGCGACAGCTCGGCGACCGTGCTGTTCATGGGCGAGACGGGCACCGGCAAGGGCCTGCTCGCGCAGGTCGTGCACGAGATGTCGAACCGTCGCGACCACGCGTTCGTCCAGGTCAACTGCGCGGCGCTGCCCGAGCCGCTGCTCGAGAGCGAGTTGTTCGGCTACGTGCATGGCGCGTTCACCGGCGCGACCCGCGACAAGAACGGGCTCTTCGAAGAGGCCCACCGCGGGACGATCTTCCTCGACGAGATCGAGAAGGTGCCCGAGTCGGTCCAGGCGAAGCTGCTGCACGTGCTCGATCGCGGCGAGGTGCGGCCGGTCGGCGCAACCCGCAGCCGCGCCGTCAACGCGCGCGTGATCTGCGCGACGGGCGTCGATCTCCGCGAGCGCATCAAGGACGGACGCTTCCTCGAAGACCTCTACTACCGGCTCAACGACATCACCGTGCGGGTGCCGGCGCTGCGCGAGCGGCGCGAGGACATCCCGGTGCTCGCGCAGCACTTCCTCACCGTCTTCTCGCGCCAGATGGAGAAGCCGATCCGCGGCTTCGCGCCAGAGGTCGTGCGCACGTTCCTCGGCTGCGAGTGGCGCGGCAACGTGCGCGAGCTCGAGAAGACGGTGAAGCGCATGGTGGTGCTGGCCGACGAGGGCGACACGCTGTCGCTCGCCCTGCTGCCGGCCGAGCTCCGCGAACGCGCCGAGGCCGCGCCCGAGCGGTCGGTGGGGCACGTGCTCCGCTCGAACGTCGCGCAGCTCGAGCGGCGCATGATCGCCGAGTCGCTCGAGCGCTGCCGATGGAACAAGGCGCGCGCCGCCCGCGAGCTCGGGTTGAGCTACCCGACGCTCCTCTCCAAGATCCGCACGCTCAAGATCGAGCGCCGTCGCGGGAACTGAATCTCCCGCGATCCCGCCACACGCGGATCGATGGACATCCTTCTATAAAGAGAATTGATAGAGAACCCCGCGTGACAGTGTGAGTTAGCCGCTACCGGGCCGGCGCTCTCATCTTTGTTTCATATTCCCGGCGCCGGCGGCCCGCGCGCCGACATCCCGCCTCGGCGCGGCCGCGCATCGATCCGGCTGCACGCCAACGCGTTAGAAGATTGTCTGACGTGGGCTGGACATCTGGCACATGGGGTGCTTGAGCCAATGCCGCGGAGGGGGGGACCTCCAGCAGAGCTGCACCGAAGTCGTAGCGTTCAGCAGTCTGCAGATTCTGGGCTAGCCGGTGCCGTTCGGGTATTGGACGAGGGTACGAGCCCCGGTCATCTCGACAACGCACCAGCCTGACGACCGGCTAGCCTGGAGATTCACCGAAGACCGATTCCCTGCAGGCCGCGCGTCGCGATCGAGTCGAACAGCGCGACGACGCCCAGGGGATAAAGGACACCGGTCGATCGCGGTCTGGCCAAGCACTGGGGGATGTTCCGGTTTTGGCCGCGGTCTCATTAGGCCGGTGTCCTTTTTCCTGCCCGCCGCCCGGTGTTGCGGCGACCGCACAGGTGAGACGACGCGCCACAGTCGCGTCCTCGGGCGGCGTGATTCCTCCCGCCGCCCCCGCCGCCCGATCTCGTTCGCCCGCTTGAGCATCAGCCGCCGGCTCGGCCGCGACGGCGCAAGGCCACGCGTGGCATGTCGCTTGCCGTTTCACTCCGGCGGGTGCGCTGTCCCGAACCGGAGGCGAACGCCATGCACACGCGCTGGATGCTGATCACCGCCGTCGTCCTCGCAGCGGCCGGGGCCGCCGGGTGCGACGACCAGACGACCGCCCCGCGTGACCTGACGCCGCCCGCGGCGCCGCGCGGCTTCCTCAGCGTCACGGGCGACCACTCCGTCCGCTTGAGCTGGCTCGCCAACACCGAGTCCGACGTCGCCGGCTACCGGATCTACGAGGGTCCGTGCGCAAGCGGTCCCGGCTGCCCGTTCACGCGCATCGGCACCACGTCGGCCACGACCTTCACCGTGACCAGCCTCGCCAACGGCGTGACCGAGCACTTCGCGGTCGCGGCCTATGATTATTCCGGGAACGAGAGCGACCTGAGCTTCGAGGATGTCTACGACACGCCGCGGCCGGCCGGAACGGGCGCCGCGCTCACCGACTACCAGAGCTCGCCGGCGCTCGCGGGCTGGAATTTCGCCGCCGCGGCGCCGCGCGCGTGGAACAACGCCCAGACCGACATGTATTTCGGCTGGAACGGCTCGGTCGCCGAGATGGCGGTGCCCGATTATCAGACCGACATCCAGGATGCCGGGTACGCGACGACGCTCGATGCCGTAGACTTCGCGCCGTCCGCCGGCTGGTCGCCGACGGGAACGGTCGAGCTGATCCTGGGCCACTGCTACGTGGTGTGGACGCGGGACAATCACTTCGCCAAGTTCCGCGTCACGGGTCTCACCCTGCCGATCACGGGCCCGGCGAGCGTCACGTTCGACTGGGCCTATCAGGTCGATCCGGGCAACCGCGAGCTGCACGCGCGCCCGGCGCGGCCGGGAAGCGCGTCGCTCCGGCCCATCAGCTGGATCCGCTGAAAGGTGGTCACGTGCGCTGGACGGGTTGGGCGGGGGTCGCCGCCGGACTTCTGGGCCTGGCCGGCTGCGGCTACGGCTACCGGTTCGTGGCGCTCGATGCGCGCTACGCCCCGGAGGCGCGGCCCCATGCTTCGTACTTCTGCTACGACTGCCACGGCTATCGCTACTTCGATCCCTATTACGATTACTGCGCCGCGCGCGGCTACCGCTACGAGTGGAGCCGGCATCCCGAGGCCGTGGTCGTTTATCGCGAGCGGTACGTCGGCATCCGGGAGAGCCATCCCGACTACGGACGCTATCGCTACAGGAACGGCTATCGCGCGACCGGCGGCTACCGGAAGCCGCGGTCCTACGAAGCCGAGCGCGACGCGAAGCCGGCGCCGCCCGATCGCCCGCGGAACAAGCATCGGGAGAAGGACGGCGAGGCGCCGGGTATGAAGCCGGAAGGCAAGGGCGACAAGGGCAGGGATCACCGCGACTCCGGGTCGCGTTCCTCCTTGCGGGGAGACGAGTCATGAACAGGTGGCGGTGGTTCGGCGGACTGGTCGCCGCGGCGCTCGTCGCGGCCCCGAGCCTCGCCCTCGCGGGCGGGATCGGCGTCGAAGTATGGAACGACCGCGGGAACGACGCGGTGTATCAGCCGGGCGAGCGCATGGACCTGCGCGCGCGCGCGTCCGACGACGCCTATCTGCTCGTCTACGAGATCGACGCGGAAGGCTACGTGCGCGTGCTCTACCCGTATCGTGGCAGCAGCGGCTACGTCGAAGGCCGGAGCACCTACACGGTGCCGCCCGAGCAGGCCGGCATGGATCTGGTCGTGGACCGCACCGTGGGCCAGTGCTACATCGTGGCGATCGCGAGCGCCGACCGCTTCCGCGACCTGCCCTGGTACCTGCGGCCCTACGACGTGCAGGCCGAACAGGTCGGCTACGAAGGCATGCGCGACGACGAGTCGGGCATCACCGCCGAGGGACGGATCGTCGGCGACCCGTTCGTGGCGATGGAGCGCATCCGCCGCCGCGTGCTCGAGGATCCCGAGGACGGCGAATCGTTCGGCACCGCCTACACGAGCTACTACGTCCACAACGAGGTCCGCTACCCGCGCTACATCTGCTACGACTGCCATCGCCCCGGACGCTGGGCGTGGTGGAGCGACTTCGATCCCTACTACGCGACCTGCTCGGTGTTCGACTTCCGCGTCAACTGGCGCTGGGGCTGGGGACCGGGCTACTGGTTCGGCTCCGTGCCGTACTGGTTCTACGTGCCGCGCTCCGACTGCCCGCCGAGCTATCGCGGCTGGTACGACAACCGCACGAGCTTCTCGTCATGGGACGGCTGGCGGCGCTGGGACGCGATGTGGGGCGGCCGGCTCGTGCGCTACAAGTCGCCGCCGCCGCCGGGCTACGTGCCGCCGGCGCGATTCAACACCGCCGATTTCGTGCGCAAGGGCGGCGTGAACGCGACACCTCCGGGCTTCATCCCCGCCGGTCGTGGCGGCGGCGCGCTGCGCCCCGTCGTCGGGCGCAACTACCAGGATCGCGGCGAGCTCCGCGGCACGGACGGTCGCGGTCCGGCGCCGCGCATCGAGACGCGCCCGCGGATCGATCGGCCGGAGCGCGTGCGTGGCGGCGATCATCCCGCGTACGAGCCGCGCGGCGGCGCGGATCGGTCGCCGCGGTTCGATCCGCGTGGCGTCGCCGACCGTTCGCCGCGATTCGAGCCGCGCGGAATCCTGGATCGCGCGCCCCGCGGCCAGGGCGATCGCGGGCCGCGTGACCAAACTGGATCGCGGCTCTCGCGCGGCGACCGCATCCCGCGCGGCGAGCCCGACCGGTCGCCGCGGGTCGAGCGCTCCGATCGTCACGACGCGCCGCCGCGGGTCGAGCGCTCCGATCGTCACGATCCGGCGCCGCGCGGCGATTACCGCATGGAGCGCGGCGCCGGCGACAGTCATCGCGACGCGCCGCCGCGCGGCGAGGGCCGGCGCGACGGCAACCGCGACCGGGGCTGACGCTGCCCGCACGATCACGACCTGCTAGACTCCTCGCCTTCATGTTCAGGCGAGGAGTCTTTCGGCGTTCGGGGATCGGCACGGCGGCCCTCGCCCTCGCCGGCGCGTGCGGCCTGACCGCGCCCGCCACGGCGATGCCCTCGGGGTTCGCGTTCCTCGAAGTGCCCGCGGGCGCCCGCGCCTCCGCGCTCGGCGGCGCGGTCGTCTCATCCGGATCCGGCGTCGAGGCGGCGTTCTGGAATCCCGCCGGCCTCGCCACGATCGAGGGGGTCGAGATCGGCGGCTCGCACGACGAGTCGTTCGATCATCTGCGCCACGACCGCTTCGCGGTCGCCGGACGCCAGCTCGGCGGCGGCATCGCGCTCGCGGTGCGCGCGCTCTACACCCAGCCGATCGAGGCGCGCGACGACCTGGGCAACGTCACCGGCACGTTCGGCGGCCACGATCTCGAGTTCGCCCTCGGCTACGGGCGCACACTCACGGCCGGCGTGCGCGCGGGACTCTCGGCCGAGATCGTGCGCGAGCGCATCGCCGATCTCTCGACCGGGACATGGTCGCTCGGCGCCGGCATCGGCTACGCGCCGCCGTCCGCGCCCGCGCTGACACTCGGCCTCGCCGTGGATCACCTCGGGCCCGACGCGCACTACACGTTCGCCGACGGGCCCGGCCAGCCGGTGCCGCTGCCGGCCGGCGTGCAGGCGGGAGGGACGTATGCGTTCGGGCTCGGCGGGGCGATGGGGCTCGCGGCGAGCCTCGAGGCGCGCGCCGCGCGCGGCCGCGCGCTGGTGGGCATGATGGGCGCCGAGCTCTCGCATCCCTCGGGCGCGGCGCTGCGGCTCGGCCTGCGCGTCAACGATTCGGCGTCGAGCGTCAGCATGGGCGCCGGATACGGGTCGCGCGCGCTCCACCTCGACTACGCGTTCGTGCCTTACCGGCTCGACCTCGGCGACACGCACCGCGTCTCGTTCACGGCGCGCTTCTGATCGGCTCTTCAGCGCGCGGGCCAGGTCTCGAGCGAGAACGCGCCGCCGCGCAGCACGACGTACGTGTACCGATCCATCCAGTCGCCGAGCACGAACATCGTGCGCCCGCCCTCGCGCCGCTCATACGCGTGATGGAAGTGGCCGATCATCACGGTGTCGAAGCCCTCGGCGAAGCGCGGCGCCGCGATCGTGTTCCACAGACGGTCGCCGTCGAGCGGACGGTCGCCGCCGGCATGGCGCGACCAGCGCGAAACCGCATGGGCGAGCGGGATGCCGAGGTCGGGATGGAGCAGCTGATAGAGCGCGATGCTCGCCGGGTGGCGGATGACCTTGCGCAGCGCGCGGTAGCCGAGGTCGCCGCCGATCAGGCCGTCGCCGTGATGGAGCCAGATGCGATGACCCTCGAGATCGAGCCGCACGTCGCCGTGGCGCACGCACAGGCCGAGGTCGTCGCGCAGGAACGGACCGAGCCAGAAGTCGTGGTTGCCGTTGAGATACGTGATCGCGACCCCGGCCTCGCGCAGCCGGCGCAGCGTCGCGAGCGTCGCGAAATGGCGCCGCGGGATCGCGGTACGGTATTCGAACCAGAAGTCGAACAGATCGCCGACGATGTAGAGCGCGGCCGCGCGGCCCTCGAGCGACGTCAGGAATTCGTGAAGCCGGTGTTCGCGCTCCGTCTCTTCCGCGGCCCCGGCCAAACCCAGATGCGCGTCCGAGAAGAAGTAGACGGCGTCGGCGTCGGACATGCGGCGCAGTCTAGCAACCGGCCCATGGCGCCGCCACGAGCGCCGCGCCCGGCACGGCGCACGACGCGGTCGTCTCGTCCGAGGTCTCTTCGTGCAACCCTGCGCTATACTTCATGCGTCAGAATCCCATGCGATCCACCGCCGTGTTCGATCGGGCCAACGCGCATCTTGACCGTCCCGTGACAGGCGCGGCTGCATTCCGGACGATTGATCGAAGGAGACGCTCCACGCGCGGTCGCGGCGCGTCGGCAGCATGGCAACGGATGGAGGAACCCCGATGAATCGCGATCCTCACGGAAACACCCCGCCGCGCCGGTACTACCTCGGCGCCGCCGCCCTGCTCATCGCCGGGCTGGTGATCGGCCTCGGCCTGAGTGCGGGCCTCAATCTGCAGTGGGCCTCGAACGCGCAGCGCAGCGCGTCGTCCGCGCTCTCCTCGAGCGCCGCGTCCGGCACCGCGCCGGCGAGCCCGTTCGTCCCGGTCGTCGAGCGCTGCCTGCCGGCGGTCGTGTTCGTGGACGTGAAGAAGAAGGTGACGGCGCAGGAGGAGTCGGACGATCCGCAGATGGAGCTGTTCCGCCGCTTCTTCGGCGATCAGCGCCAGCAGCAGCGCAACGTGCCGAGCTCGGGCTCGGGCTTCATCATCGATCCCGAGGGCCACATCCTCACCAACAACCACGTCGTGAGCAACGCCAGCGACATCACGGTGACGCTCAACGACAAGCGCACGTTCAAGGCCAAGGTCGTGGGCACCGATCCCGAGAGCGACGTCGCGGTGATCCAGATCAGCGGCGAGAAGCTCCCGTACCTCGAGCTCGGCGACTCCGACAGGATGCGCGTCGGCGACTGGGCGATCGCGATCGGCAATCCGCTCGGCATGCTGCGCGGCTCGGTGACGGTCGGCATCATCAGCGCCCAGGGGCGCGCGAACCTCAACATCTTCGGCGGCACGCCCGACTTCCAGGACTTCATTCAGACCGACGCGTCGATCAACTTCGGCAACTCCGGCGGCCCGCTGTGCAACATCCGCGGCGAGGTGATCGGCATCAACACGGCGATCAATCCCAGCGGCCAGGGCATCGGCTTCGCGATTCCGATCAACATGGCGAAGCACGTCGCCGACCAGCTGCTCTCGCATGGCCACGTGCAGCGCGCGTGGCTCGGCGTGTCGCTCGATCAGCTCACGCCCGAGATGGCCGACGGGCTCGGCCTCGACGTGAAGGACGGCGTGATCATCACCAAGGTCACGCCCGGGTTCCCGGCCGACAAGGCCGGGCTCAAGCGCAACGACGTGATCGTCGAGTACGAAGGCCAGCCGGTGAGCGACATGCAGAAGTTCCGCCTGCGCGTCGCCGATACGCCGCCCGGGAAGCGCACGTCGATGACCGTGGTGCGCGAGGGCAGGAAGATCCCGGTCACCGTGACGCTCGGCGAGCGCACGCCCGAGGCGATGGCCGCCGCACAGCAGCCCGGTGGCGCCGTGGGGCCGGCGGGCGCGGGCCCGGCGGCGAGCGAGACGATGGGTGGGCTCACCGTGCGCAACATGACCGGCGACGAGCTGGCCCAGGCGCAGGTGAAGAGCGGCGTTCTGGTGACCGAGGTCGCGAGCGGCAGCCCGGGCGAGGATCAGGGCATTCAGGCCGACGACATCATCGAGGAGGTCGGCGGCAAGCCGGCGAGCAGCGCCGCGGAGTTCCGACGGCTGATCGCGGCGGCCCGCGCGCGCACGAACGGCAAGAGCGCTATCCTGCTCGTCAACCGGGACGGCAATACGCGATTCGTGGCCATCAAGCTGGCTTCGTGAGCCGGCCGCAGTCTCCGGGCCGGAAGCGCTCCCCGGCGGAGCGCCTCCGGCCCGCACCAGGGAAGGTGTGAACGCATGCGTGCACGGACGGCCGCACTGATGTTCGTTTCGTTCGTCGCCGCCGCGCCGTCATGGGCGGCGAGCGCGTCTCCAATGGTCTCGGGCGCGGCGCCCGCCGCGCCCGCCGTGGCGGCGGGCGCCGCCTCGTCGGCGCTTTCGCTCATCGGGCTCCGTCCGTTTACCGGGCCCGAGAACACCCGGATCGTCCTCGCCTTCTCGCGCAGCACGGCGTTCGTCGCGCCGGATTCCGACCGCGCGATGACGCTCACCATCACGGTGCCGGGCGAAGCCGTGGCGCGCGCCGCCGAGGTCCCGGCGATGCTGCGCGTGCGCGACGGCGTCGTGGACTCGGTCGAGGCGGCGACCGCCGTGGAGGGCGGCCGCTTCCGCATCTGGTTCCACGACTCGACCGCGTTCCGCGTCGCGGGGCTCCCCGCCGAGGGCGACCAGCCGTTCCGCATCGTGGTGGACGCGCGCCGCGCCGGCGCGACTCAGGCGACCGAGCGCCGGCTCGCCGACATCGCCCGGAACAAGGGCCGCGATCGCGTGCGCGTGGTGGCGGTGGACGCCGGCCACGGCGGCGACGACACCGGCGCCCATGGGCCGCGTTCGGTGCGCGTGCTCGAGAAGAACGTGACGCTCGCGGTGGCGCGGGCGCTGGTGGACGAGCTGAACCGCACGCCGGGGCTCCGCGGCGAGCTGACGCGCTCCGGCGACTACTTCGTGCCCCTGCGCGAGCGCTACCACCTCGCCGAGAAGATGAAGGCCGACCTGTTCGTCAGCATCCATGCCAACTCGTCGCGGCGCCGCGGCTCGGGCAGCGGCACCGAGGTCTACTTCCTGTCGCAGCGCGGCGCGAGCGATCAGGCCGATGCCGACTTCGCCAACATCGAGAACGCGGCCGACCTGGTGGGCGGCGTGCCGCCGCAGTCCGAAGACGGGCTGGTGAACATCCTCTACGACGTGAAGCGGTCGTCGGCGCTCGAACAGAGTCAGCTGCTCGCCGAGACGGTGCTCGACCACGTGGCCTCGGACCGGCGCCTCGAATCGCGCGGCGTGAAGCAGGCGGGATTCGTCGTGCTCAAGTCGGTCGAGTTCCCGTCGATCCTGGTCGAGACGGCTTTCATCAACAACGCGGTCGAGGCGCGGCTGCTCAAGAACCCCGAATTCCAGCGCCAGATGGCGAAGCAGATCGCCGAGGGCGTGCGCGGCTACTTCGCCCGCGCCGGCGTGGCCATCGGCGCGAGGGGAGACTAGCGGCAGTGCAGCGCTAGTTTCCTGAAGGCGCCCGCCCGGCGCGGGTGACGCGGCCGTCGGCGCGAACGTCGAGGGCGGCGCCGCCGGCGCAGCGGCGGCGGACGTAGCGGTCGAGCGCGTCGCGCACCAGCACGGCCGTGTCCCTCGCGTCGCGCGCGTGCGCCAGCGTCGCGTAGTCGTCGCCGCCGCTCGCCATGAAATTGTTGCACGCGACGAGGTAGCCGCGCGCCGGATCGAGCGCCGCGCCCGCCGTGTCGGTGAGTGCCGTGACGCGGCTCATCTCGGGACGGCTCGCGTCGAACGCGTAGCGGATGCCGCTCACCTGACAGACGCGCCCGGTCTTGAGCCCGTCCTCGAGCACCTGCTTCATCTCGGCGCCGGTGAGACGCATGGTCACGATCGTGTTGTCGAACGGCATGACCTCGTAGATCCGGCCCACCGTGATGTCGCCTTCCGGCAGGTCGGCGCGCAGGCCGCCGCTGTTCTGGAGCGCGATGTCGGCCTGGACCGCGACGCGCATCGCGTCGGTCGTGAGATCCCCGACCGTGCTCTCGGCCTCGCGCCCCCGCGTCAGCGTCGTCGCGTTGCGGCCGATCACCGAGGCGGCGATCACGTTCACGCCCTGACTCCAGCGCGCGACGCGCGCCTGCATCGCCGAGTCGGGCGGGAGCGAGTCGCCGTAGACGGTCACGAGCCGCGCGCGCCGCTCGAGTACGCGATGCGCGACCGGATCCACGCGCATGTCGCACACCGCGACCAGCTCGCCGTGTGATCCGGCGATCATGAACGGGATGCCGCCGACCTCGTCGATCACGCGGTTGTGGCTGTGGCCGCCGAGCCACACATCGACGCCCGGCACGCCGCGCGCGAGCCGCGGCAGATCGCCGGTGACGCGTCCGTTCGGCGTCTCGGCGGGAATGTGGCCGACGCCGATCACGACTTCGGCGCCCGCGCGCCGCAGCGCCGGCACGCGCTGGACCGCCGTCGCCGAATCGTCGAGGAAGCGGAACTGCGTCACGTTCGCCGCGAGCGTCACCGTCGGCGTCTTCGGATAGCAGAGGCCCAAGATCGCGATGCGGACCCCGTGCCGCGTCACCGTCGTGTCCGATCCCACCCAGCGCGGGCGCCTTCCGTTCTTGGCGAGCACCATGTTGGCGCCGAGGTCGCGGAAGCGCATCGCGTCGATCCGTCGCTCGAGCGTGTCGGCGGTCCAGTCGAACTCGTGGTTGCCGATCGCCGCCGCCGCGTAGCCGAGCGCGTTCATCTGCTCGACCACCGGACGCCCGAACGCGAGGTTCGAGATCATCGTGCCCTGGAAGAGATCGCCGCCGTCCACGAGCACCGTGCCTTCGGGGTTCTCGGCGCGCAGGTGCTCGATCCACGACGCCAGCGCGACCGAGCCGCCGATCGGACGTCCCGTGCCGCGCTCGCGCCCCGGCTGGATCGCGCCGTGGAAGTCGGTGGTCTCGAGCACGCGAATCGGCGGGTAGCGCAGGTTCGCGACCAGCGTCAGCGTCTGCCCGCGCGTCAGCGAGTCGAGGTAGACGTGCGCGCCGAGCGGACGTCCGCCGGCACCCATGTCCACGCCCGCGAGCAGGCCGCGGCGGAACGCCGCGTCGCCGAGCGGCGAGCTCAAGGCGTAGCCGGCGCTGCGCGCCGCGCCCTCGCACCAGTCGAGCGCCAGCGACACCGACACCGGCGCGAACGGCTCGAAGTGCTCGCCGCCCTGCGCCTGCCCGAGCGCGTGGCGGCGCATGAGCCCATCGAGCCACGGCTCGAGCGAGTCGGGCACGTCGGCGAAGGCGCCCGAGAGGCGGTGCTCCCGCCAGCCGAACGCGCGCGCGATCCAGTAGACGAGGTCGCCGCGGCGCGCGATCTCGGCGGGGTCGAGGCGCATCGCGTCCTCGCGCGGCAGCGCGCCGTGGCGCACGAGCAGGTCGACCGAGGCGCGCTCGGGCCCGGCGACGTAGTCGGGGAGCAGCGTCCAGTTGCGGTTGAACGTGCCGTCGAGCGTGCCGACCTTGCGCAGATACGCCTCGATGAGCGCGCGCACGCCGAGCGGCGTGCGCCACAGGCGCGGCGCGCGCCGGATCGCGTCGAACCCGCCGCCGCCGTTCATGCGGTAGCTGTTGACCGCGACCTTGAACGTCTGCTCGGGCGTGACCGGCTTTCCCTGATAGACGAGGTGGACGACGCGCTGGCCGGCCGGGCGCGTGAGGTCGATCTCGTAGCCGACGCCGTCGGCGGCGTCGAACTGGAATCCCGCGACCGATGAGTCGGTGAGCGCGCGCTCGCCAGTGAAGTCGTACGGCGCGGGCGCGAG
>JACOSV010000081.1 GCA_016178725.1 Candidatus Eiseniibacteriota bacterium | reverse complement strand
GGCGGGCTCGCGTTCTCGCAGATCGTGACGCTCTACATCACGCCGGTCTTCTACACGTATCTCGACGGGTTCCAGGCCTGGCTCGGGACGAGCGGCATCCGGTTGCCGGGCCGCGGCCGCCGGCGCGCGGCGTCCGGGACTCTCGCCGACCATGAGCCCGCGCGCGTGGGCCGGGCGAGCGCCACGGACTAGAGCGACGGCCGGATCGCGATCAGCGAGCGATCACGATGCTCACGGCGCCGCCTTCGGGCGCGTCGGGCTGGACCTGCGGCATGGTCTGGACGCGCGCCGGATCGCCGAGCAGATACGGCATGAGCTGCCGGGCGACTCGTGACGCGAGCGCCTGGGCCTCGTCCATGCTGCGCGCCGCGACGCTGACGCGCACCGGCGCCGCCGTGCGCGGCGACTGATTGAGCCAGGTCGCCGCCTCGATCACGATCGGCGCGGCGGCTTCGCGCGCGGCGAGCGAGCTTCGACCCGCGTCCGAGCCCGGGAGCTCACGACCCGAGAACACCAGCACCGGATCCCCGGCCACCTCGAGCCGGTAGGCCGAGACTCGGAATCCCTCGCCGATGAAGTTGCGCTTGTTGCCGGCGCGGTCGTGCGCCTGGAAGACGTACGAGTAGGTGAGCCCGGGGACGACCGGCGTTCCATCTTTCATGCGGCCGTCCCAGACGATCTCGCGCGGCGGCTCGCCGTTGCCCTGGAAGCCGGCCACGGTTTCGCCGCGCGCGTTGACCACGGTCAGTGTCCAGCGCTCGACCCCCTTCACGTCGGGACGAAACGTGGCCACGGCGCCGGCGGCGAAGTGACCGAGCCAGGGATGGGCAACGAACGGGGACGGCTCGTCCTTGGAGCCCGCGACCAGCGGTGCCGCGAGATCGGGCACCGTCCGGTCGAGCACGTCGCGCGCGCTGCCCCAGTCGAGGCCCGGCGCGTTCGAAGGATCGAGCTGGAGCGCTAGCGGCGGTCGCTCGAACTCGAAGTGGATGCGGTCCTCGCCCTCGACGGTGAGGCTGCGGAACACGGTGCCGTCCTGACCGGCCCGGATGCGCATCGTGCTGTCGTCCGCCGAGGTCGCGGCGCCCGAGGTGGTCGCCGACGGCGCGGTGAGCGGCGCGGTCGTGGACGATGCGTGCGCGGTACCACGCCGCGTTCGCGCGCGGGCGGCGGTCGTTGCCGGAGCATGGGTCGTCGCCGCAGACGTCGCCGTCGTGCTGGAGACGGGCGTCGCAGCGGTCCCCGCCGGCGCCGTGCTGTTCGGCGGCGTCGCGGGAGCGGCCGCGGCACTCGCGGCCACCATCACGGACGAGATCACGATCGCGAGTCTGTGCATGTCAGCCTGCCTCCCGCAGTCGGAAGTGGAAGGTGATGGTGCCCCACTGCTCTCCGGTCCGGCCCTGGTGCAGGGGCTCGAAGCGCCACGCGCGCAGCGCCACGCGGGCGCTCTCGTCGAAGTCCTCGAACCCCGCGGTCTTCTGCACCAGCACGTTGTCCATCACCGCGCCGTCCGGGCGCACGATGAAGTAGAGCGTCACCGAGCCCTCGACGGCTTCGTGCTTCGCCCAGTCCGGATAGACCGGCCGCACCCACGAGACGACGGGTCGGTCGGCGATCGGTCCGGCGAGCATCGCGCCCGCAAGGCTGCGCCGGGCCGCCGTCTCGGTGGTGCGCGCGGGCGCCGTACGCTCCGAGGCTTCGGACGGAAGTCCGGTGTTCGCGAGCGCGGGCGCGAGGCTCGTGCCGCCGCGGCTCAGGACCAGCGCCGGACCGGCGCCGCTGCCGGTGCCGTCGCGATGGAGCGCGAGCGGGGCGGTGCCGCCGCCGGTACCCGCCGACACGTTGGCGGGCGCCCCCCACGCCGGGGCCGGCATGGCGGCCACGGCGATCCCGCGCACCGGCGCGGCTTCGGTGTTCTGGAGCGCGGCGAGACGCGAGGCGATCCGGTCGTCGAGCGCCGCGCTGTTCTCGGGCTCGGGCGTGATGTCGGCGTGGCGCGCGAGCCGTGGGAACGCCTGCTCGAGCGGGCTCACGGCGGCCGCTCCGGTGCGCGTCGCCGCCACCGGGGCGGGTGCAGCCGCCGTGGCGCCGGCGGCCTCGCCGGGCTCGATCAGGGTGATCTCGGTGAGCGTCGGAAGCTGGGACGCGACCCGCGGCGCAAGCACGATCCACAGCATGATCAGGGCGTGCACGATCACGCTCAGCGTCATGCTGCGGCGCGAGCGCGCCCGATAGGCTCGGTGTTCGAGGAGCATCGCCGCCCTCACAGGACCGGCCTCACGCGCTGGCGCGTGGCGATCGCCAGGTGCGTCGCCCCGGCGGAGCGCGCCTGCTCGAGCACGTTCCGCACCTGGGCATAGGGCGCCCCGGCGTCCGCGCGCACGACGACCAGCACGTCGTGATTGCCGGGCTGGGCGAGCCGGGCCGCCAGCATGGCGGTGAGCTGTCCCGGCGGAACGACCGCCTCGTCCACGGCCAGCCGTCCATCGGAGGCCAGCGTCACGCTGACGTTGCGCTCGTCCTCGGCCTCACGCGTCTGCGCCTGAGGCAGGTTGACCGGCAGGTCCGCGACCGACATGAGCGGCGCGGTGACGAGCAGGATGATCACGAGGACGAGCGCCACGTCGATCAATGGCGTCATGTTCGGCTTCACGATCATCTCGGACGACGCGTAGCGACGATGACGCATGCCTACCTTCCCACCACGGCGATGCCTGCGGCGCCTCGCGCCTTCGCCTCGTCGAGGACCGCGACGAACGTCCCGTGCGGCACCTGGTCGGCGCAGCGGACGACCACCTGACGCGTCGCGCTGCCGGCGAGCAGGGGCTGGAGCACGGCACCCAGCGCCGGACGCGCGATCCGCGTGCGGTTCACCATCACGCTGTCGTCCGAGACGATGTCGATCTCGACGCGCTCCGTGTGCGCCGCCGCGGCGCGCGCTCCGCTGGCGGAGGCCTTCGAGACCGTGATCCCGGACTGCAGCATCATCGGGGTCGCGACCAGCAGGATCACCACCAGCACCAGCGACACGTCGATCAGAGGCACCATGTTGGGCTCGTGAATGCCCTCAGGGTTCCGACTCCGGCTGGTCCGCATGTCGATCTCTAGGCCGCGCGGCGCGTCAGCGTCTCGGACGACGACGTCTCGTTGAGCGAGAGTCGCAGGCTCCGGGCGGAGTTCTCGGCGGTCGTGAGCATCACCGACATGCGCCGCACCAGGTGGTTGTAGAGCAGCACCGCCGGCACGGCGACCAGCAGGCCGGCCGCGGTGGTGAACAGCGCTTCGGCGACGCCCGCCGCGACGACCGACGGTCCGGCCGAGCCGGTCCGGGCCATGTCGTGGAAGGCGCGCATGATTCCCCATACCGTGCCGAGCAGTCCGATCAGCGGCGCGGTGTTGCCCATGGTGCCGAGCACGCCGAGGTTGCGGTCGAGCATCAGGCGCTGCTCGCTGAGCGCGATCTGGAGCTTCTCTTCCTGCGCCTCGGGCGCCATGCCGGCGCTCTGCAGCACCTGTGCCGAGACCGCGCCGGCCGGGTGGGCGATGGTCGTGCAGGTCCACGCCGCTTCCTTCAGGTTGCCCGCCCGCGCCAGCTCCGTGGCTTTGGCGAGCGAAGCGTCGGGACTCTGCCGGCGCTTCCAGAAGTAGGCGAGGCGTTCGAATGCGTAGCCGAAGGTGAGCACGCTGCAGCCGAGGATGAGCACCATCACCGGACTGTTGCGCATCGCGCCGATCCAGTCGAAATGTTCGAACATCGTCGGACTCCTTGGTGGTGGGATGGACGCCTAACGCTTGCGGGCGCCGGCTTCGAGCCGGGAGACGCGGTTGGTCGCCGCAGCCACCAGCTCTGGATCCTTCGCGTTCCGCGCGATGTCGCGGTACGCCGTCAGCGCGCGGGCGAAATCCTTCCGCGCCTCGTACAACGCGGCGCAGCGCGCGACCGCCGAGAGCCGGAAGGCCTGATCGCGGTCCGGACCATCGGCGGCGCGCTGATAGGCCGCCAGCGCACCGTCGGTGTCGCCGAGCTGCTCGCGCACACGACCGAGCCGGTAGCCGATCTCGACCGCGAGCGCCCGCGAAGGATGGCACGCCAGCGCCTCCTCAAACGACTTCGCCGCGTCCGAGGGATGGCCGGCGATGTCGTCGAGGTCGCCGAGCTGGTACGCCACGTCGGCGGCGCGCGCATCGCCCGGGAACTCGTGCCGGTACTGGTCGAGCCCCTGACGGGCCTCGTCGTTGCGTCCGAGCAGACGCTCGCAGAGCGC
>JACOSV010000077.1 GCA_016178725.1 Candidatus Eiseniibacteriota bacterium | reverse complement strand
GCGGGCACGTGATGGCGCCGCGCCGCGCGCGCGACCGCGATCCGCGCCAGCGCGTCGCGATCGGCGGCCTCCTCGCCGAACGCGCCGAACTCGAAACGTTCGGCGATGCCGAAATGCCCGAGCTTGACGCGCGCCATGCCGGTGACGTTGCCCGTGAGGAGCGCCGGCACCCAGCCGGGCTCGCGGGCCACGGCCTCGAGCAGCGCCGTGACGCCCGGCAGCAGCCGGCCGCGGCCCGGCGCGAGCAGGGCGCCCATTCGGGCGTGCGCCGCCGCCCAGAAACGCCCGGTCTCGTCCGCGTCCATGGCGCGCCCGTGCTTGCGCAGGATGTCGCCGAGGATCAGGGGATCGGTGCGGCCGGCGAAGGCGATGTCGGCGAGGTCGTCCTCGACGCCGAGGCGGTCGCGGACCGCGGCCGAGAACGCCTGGCGCGCCGCCCCGTCGGTCATGAGCAGCGTGCCGTCCACGTCGAACAGCCAGACGAGCCGCGCGGGGCGCGGCGGGGACGAGGATGGGGTCATGCGGGCGGCCGGCAACGGGCCATGGCGGGCAGATGGGTCACGCGGGCCGTGCATGCTAGCATAGTGTTCGCTTGTCCCCTCTTCTTCCCGGTTCGCTCCCGCCCCGGCGCCCCGCGCGCCTCGCCGCGGCGTTGCCGTCGCTGGTGCTCGGCCTCGTGCTCGCCGGTGCGCCGCCCCGCGCCCGCGCCGACGCCGCGCCCGAGCTCCTGCCCGACACGACGCGCATCGAGGCGAGTGCCGGCCTCGCGTGGACGGTCCAGTTCCGCATTCCGGATCCGCTCCCGGTCGGCATCCACTTCGACAGCCTGCGCTGCGCGATCGAGAACCTCGATCCGCCGTGGATGGGCGGCGGCACGCGCGAGATCCTCGATCTCGATTTCCTCGTCCGCTCGACGCCGGCCGTGTCGGCCGCCGACACCGGCGGCATCTCGGTCACCGTCCCGGCCACCGCCGAGCACGCGCGGCTCACGTTCACCATGTCGATCCACGACGGCACGCAGAAGCCGTGGCGCCTGACGAGCGTGATCGAGGCGCTTCCGGGCCCCTTCACGCGCGACCATCCCTCGCGGTTCGCGACCGCGAACGGACGCAAGGTCGAGTACGTGATCGTTTCCGCCACGCGCGAAGGCAACGGACCCGCGATCCTCTACCTGCCCGGGGAGGGCGGCAGCGCGCGTCAGGCGCTGGCGTTCGCGCAGTACCTCTCCACGCGCGGCTACACGACGATGACCGTGAGCACGCCGGGCTCCGGCCAGTCCGATGGCGCGCCGGATGCCGCCGGGCCCGCGACGATGGCGGCACTCGACGCGGCGCTCGACGCGCTCGGGCGCACGCCGGGCGTGGACTCGACGCGCATCGCGATCTGGGGCGTCTCGCGCGGCGCGGGTGCGGCGCTCGCCACCGCCGCGCGCCGCGCCTCGGTGCGCGCCGCGATCGGCCAGTCGGGAACCTACGACCTGGCGTCGCTCGGGGCGGACCACCTCCGCTGCCCCGTGCTCGTCCTGCACGCCGAGGACGATCCGCGCGCGCCGGCGGCGCAGGCGCACGCCCTCGCCGACGCGCTGAAGGCGCACGGGGCGACGGTCGAGACGCACTTCGCGCCGAAGGGCGGCCACGCGATGGCCCAGCGCGAGGTGACCGGCCCGGCGTTCGCGTTCCTGCGGCGCGCGTTCCTGCCCTGACGGCGGCGGGCGCGTCCGCCATGGCACGGCCGCGGCTCCTGATGATCGGCCCGCTGCCGCCGCCGATCGGCGGCGTCGAGAGCTACATGCAGGCACTGCTCGAATCGAGCGCGTTCGGCGACTTCGAGCTCACGCACTGCGACACGACCAAGGGCCGGCCCAAGTCCACGCAGGGCCGCTTCGACCCCGGCAACTTCGTCTGGGCGGCGCGGCACATCGCGCGCGTGCGCGAAGCGGTCGCGCGCACGCGGCCCGACGTCGTCTACCTGCCGGTCGCAGGCACGTGGGCCGGATTCCTGCGCGACATGGCGCTCGCGCGCGTCGCAAGGTCGCGCGGCGCGAAGCTCGTCGGGCACGTGCACGGCAGCGACTTCCATCTCGTCCTCGCGCGCGGCGGCCTCGACCGCGCAATCGTGCGCGCCGGGCTCGCCCAGTTCGACCGCATCCTCGTGCTCGGCGAGCGCTGGCGCGAGATCGTGACCGGCTTCGGCGTGCGCGCCGCGGTGGACGTGGTGCCCTCGACGTTCCGCCGCGAAGTCTTCGAGCGCGCCGCGGCGCTGCGCGAGGCGCCGGCGCCGGCGCGCGCGGACGGGCGGATGCGCGTGCTGTTCGTCGGCCAGGTCGGCCGGCGCAAGGGAACGTTCGATCTGCTCGAGGCGCTGCCGCGCGTCCGCGACGCGGGCGCCGACCTCAACGTGACGTGCGTCGGTCCCGAGGAGCTGACCGGCGAATGGGACGCGCTCATGGCGCTCCGCGACCGGCTCGGCGTCGGCGCGATGACCGAGTTCACCGGCCAGCTCCAGGGCGACGCGCTCTACGCGCGCTATCGCGACGCGGACGCCTTCGTCCTTCCGAGCTACACCGAGGGCCTGCCGGTGGTCCTGTTCGAGGCGGGGCTCTTCGGCCTGCCCGCGATCACCACGCCGGTCGGCTCGATTCCGGATCTGATCGTGGACGGCCGGAACGGACTGCTGGTTCCGCCCGGCGATCGCGACCGGCTGGTCGCGGCGCTCGTGCGGCTCGCGCGCGATCGCGACGAGCGCGAGCGCATGGGCCGGCAACTGCGGGACGACGTCGCCGCGTTCCATCCCGACCGCGTGTGCGCGAAGGTCGCGGCCGCGCTCCAGGCGACGCTCGCCGCATGAGCTCACTCGGCTGGTCGCTCGCGCGACTCGCGGCGATGCCGCCGAGCGAGATCGTGCATCGCGGGCGCACCGCCATCCGCGACCGTTTCGCTCCGCCCGCCTACGCGCGCTGGACGGCGCGCGAGGCGTTCGACCGGCTCTTCAGCGGCAGCGCGGAGACGGCGGTGCGCTCGAGCCCGCTCGCGTCGCTCGCGCGGGCCGGCGCGCTCGCCGTGGCGGACGTGCCGGGAACGCTGGACGCCGCGCGCGCGCTCGCCGCGGGGCGATGGACGTTGTTCGGCCGCGAGGTCGCGCTCGCCGATCCGCCGCTCTGGGATCGCGATCCGGTCTCGGGCGTGGTGTGGCCCGATGCGGACGCCGCGCGCATCGACTATCGCCGCGGCGCGCCCAAGCCGGTGTGGGAGCTCGGACGGCTGACGATGCTGCCGACGCTGGCGCTCGCCGCGCGCGTCGCCGGCGAGCACGAGCACGCGGCGCGGGCCGCGCGCTGGCTCGACGACTGGACCGCGCGCCACACGCTCGGCCGCGGCATCCACTTCGCGAGCGGCATCGAGATGGCGGTGCGCGTCATCACGACCGGCTGGTCGCTGATGCTCCTCTGCGACGATGCGGCGCCGGCCGGGAGCGACGCCGCGGCGCCGGCGCTCGAGCCCGCGCTCGGCCTCGCCGCCCAGCAGGCGCTCCATCTGCGCGACCATTTGAGCCTCGGCTCGAGCGCTAACAACCACCTCATCGCCGAGTACGCGGCGATGGCCGTGATGGGCTCGGCGTTCCCGTCCTTGCACGGCGCCGCGGCGCTCGCCCGCGAGGGACTCGCCGGCCTCGAACGCGAGACGCTGCGCCAGATCCATCCCGACGGCGTCCCGGCCGAACAGGCGTTCGGCTACCTCCCGTTCGTGTGGGAGCTGCTGCTCGCGGGCTTGCTCGCCGGCGAGACCGCGGGCCGCCCGGCGGACGCCGCGGTGCGCGAGCGGCTTGCCGCCTCGCTCGAGTTCGCACGCGCGATCCGGCTGCCCGACGGCCGCTGGCCGACCGTCGGCGATGAGGACGACGGCCGCGTCCTGCTCGCCGACGAGCGCGCGAGCCGGCTCGATCTCGTCGGCCACGCGCTCGCCGCATGGCTCGACGCCGATCCGCTCGGCGATGCGCCGGCGCTCGCGCTGCTCCTCTCCGGCCGCCGCGGCCGCGCGCCGCGCGCCGCGACGGATGGCCGCCACGAGTTCCCGCACGGCGGCTACACGGTGTGGCGCGAGCGCGGACTCCACGTCACGTTCGACCACGGGCCGCTCGGCCTCGGCCGGCTCGCCGCGCACGGCCATGCCGACGCGCTCGCGGTCACGATCCGCCGCGGTGGCGATCCCATCGTCGTGGACACCGGGACGCTCGCGTATCAGGAGGACGCCGAGGCGCGCGATCGCTGCCGCGCGACGCCGGCGCATGCGACGGTGACGTTCGGCGGCCGCAGCCAGAGCGTCATGCGTGGCCCGTTCCTGTGGGGCGCGCGCGCGACGGTCGCGGCCGACGGCGAGGGATGGCGCTGCCGCTGGGCCAGCGGCGAATCGCATCGCCGCGCGGTCGTGATCGCGGGCGACGAGGTGCGCATCGACGACGTGGTGACGCCCCGCGCGGGCGCGACGCTTGTTTTCCCGCTCGCCCCGGGCGCGCGCGCCGAGACCGACGGTCGCACGGCGACCGTGACGATCGGCGGCACGGTGGCGCGGTTCGAGGCCGATGCGATCGAAGGCTGGCGGATCGAGCCGATCGATGTCGCGCCGGCGTTCGGCCGGCGCGAGGCGTCCATGCGGCTCGTCGCCGCGATCACCGGCGAGGCGTGCCGGACGCGGATCGCGATCGCATCCTAACGGGCTCGAACCCCAGGGTTCTCGAAGCCGGGATACCTGAAGATCGTCTTCCTTCTGGCTTGCAACCTCGTCCCGTCCTTGACGGGAACCCAGTCCTCAAGGCCTTGGTCGCAGACAAACATGCCAACGCCCTGTGTCGACAGCCGGCGATAGGCGTAGGCGTGAACAACGAGGCATGGCGGATCGCCAACAAGCTCGGCTTGAAACACAGGATGCCTCAGATCATCGACCACCTCGTATGCGGCATGGTCCCAGTTCACATCGCATCCAATGGTCGTGGGCACATCAATGCCTTGATCGCCAAATGAAGCAACCACCGCTCCCTGGCGATTGTGAAGGTCTCCGGTGAGCAATGGTCGACCCTCAGAATCAAACGCAACGTCGATCAGGCCCTGCATCCGAAAGATTCGCGTCCCGGGCGCTCCCACCAGAGTGACTCCGTGGTCACCAAGCGCCACACATTCTCGGCGATCGAATGGTAGGCGCCTCGGAGAGTGGGCAAAGTGCTCACGGATTCGTGACGAACGTTGCGCAGCACAGCCGAAGTACATGGACACGACGATCGCCGCTAGGGGAATGGCGAGGCTCAGCACTGGCAACAGAGATCGCCTCGATGTCGGCCTTTGCCTCTCCTTTGCCTCTCCTTGGCCTTCCCTCTGCGTGCCCTTTTCAATGTGGCGGCCGCCCGTGGTACGCCCGGTTCGGCTTTCCCTCGCGCCACGGGTGATACTCGAGCGCGAAGCGGATGCGCTCGATCAGCGGCGGATGCGTGTACTCGACGAACTTCACGAACGCCGGCGGCTCGGGGTCGGATCGGTTCTGCGAGCCGAGTTTGAGGAACGAGCGCGCGCCGGCGTCGTTGTCGCGCGTGAGCTCGACCGCGAACACGTCCGCCTCGTGCTCGACGCCGCGCGCATAACCGTTGACCACGGGCTGCGCGAAGAACGTCACCAGCGTCAGCGCGGCGCTCACGAGCGGCATCGAGGCCACGTCGGCCGCCGAGTCGAACCCCCAGCGATGCCCGAAGCGCCGCACCGCCCATCCGGTCAGCCGGCCGACGCAGAAGAGCAGCACGAAGCTCAACGCGGTCGAGGCGAGGATCCCCTTCCAGATGTGGCCGAGCTTGTAGTGCCCCATCTCGTGCCCCATCACGAACAGGATCTCGTCCTCCTGCATGCCGCGAAGCGTCGTGTCCCAGAGCACGATGCGCTGCGAGGCGCCGAATCCGTTGACGTACGCGTTGTACTTCTTGGTCTGCGCGCTCTTGTCCACTTCGTACACCTTGCGCCCCGGAATCCCGGCGCGCGCCGCGAGCGCCACGATGCGTGACTTCAAGTGCTCGTCGCGCAGGGGCGTGAAGCGGTTGTAGAGCGGGTCGATGACGAGCGGCTGGAGCAGCGTGCCCGCCGCGATGATCGGCAGCGTCCCGAGCGCGATCGCGAGCCACCAGCGCTTCGGCCAGCGCGCGATCGCGCGGTACGCGAGCGCCACGATCGGGATCACGCCGAAGCACGTGATCGTGACCAGCAGGCCCTTCCCCTGCTCGCCGAGCCACGCCGCGAAGCTCTGGTTCGAGAGCCCGTACTGGTGCTCGAGCGCGTAGCCCCCGTACCAGTCGAGCGGGAACGCGAGCACGAAGTCCACGACGAGATAGAGGACGAGGAACACGAGCACGCGCACGTAGAGCCTGCGCCCCATCGCGTGCGCGATGTCGCGCAGCTTGGCGGCGAGCCCCGAGAACAGGACGAGCAGCGCGGTCGTGATCGCATAGAGCGGGCTCATGAACGCGAGCGCCGTGCGGATGCCGGAGTAGGTGCGGTTCTCGGGCGTGAAGCCGGCGCGCACCTCGGCGATGTAGTCGCGCGGCGGCGCGACCGCCGGTGCCGCGGCGGAATCGTGCGCCGCGGCGGAATCATGCGCCGCCGAATCCGCGTGCGCGGCCGAGTCGACGCCCGCGAACGCGACGGGCTGCGTGGCGACCTCGGGCGGCGCGGGCGCGGCGGCGATCAGCAGTGCGACGAGGAGCGCGGCGATCATGCGTGGCGCAGCATAGCGCCGCGCCCCTCGTTTACTGGAATGCGATCTGGTTCGGGGGCAGTCCGGTGTTGAGCGGCCCGGCGAGCAGCGTGTCGGGACCGGCGCGGAAGATGAGCACGCCCGGCGCCACGAGCTGGTTGCGGGCGACCCACAGCTCGCCGCGCCCCGTGAGGACCTGGCAGTCGGCGAGATTGTAGCCGCCCGGACGGTACACGGTGCGCAGCGTGTCGCCGGCGTTCGCGCTCCACGCCACGATCGAAGCGTTGAACGCGGCGTCGCTCACGATCGCGTACGAGTGGGCCGGGCCGTTCCAGCCGATGCCGTTGATGTCGCCGCCGAGCGCGGACTCGGTGATCGCGAAGCCGAGGCTCTTGAGCTGGACGGGATCGATGCGCTCGATGCCGCCGTCGAGCGCGCCGAACGCTCCGGCGCAGCCGATCAGCAGCTCGCGGTCGATCGCGTCCCACGCGAAGTCGGTGAAGGGATTGCGCCCCGCGAGCGTGATCGCCTGGACGCCCGGAACCAGCGGATTGGTGTCCACGACGCGGTCGCCCCGGATGTCGACCACCACGACCATGCTGGGATTCGACGCGACGAAGTTCGTGAGCCGCTGGCAGGCGATGAAGAGATACGGCCCGACGATCGCCATCCGCGCCATCTCGGGCAGGCCATCCGCGTCGGCGAACGCGGCGAGCGAGATCGTCCCGATGTTCGTGCCGGTGCTCGGGTCCACGATCAGGAGATCGGTCGACGCGTAGCGCGAGATGTACGCCTTCGACGCCGAGGCGAACGCGATGTCCTGCGGGTTGGTGCCGTTGCCGGTCGAGAACTGCCGCACCGTCGTGTAGCCGCGTGCGGGATCGATCACCTGGACGTTGTCCTGACCGAAACGGTTGACGACGTAGATCAGGCCGCCGTAGAGCCGCAGCATCGCGTCCGAGTGCACCGCGGCGACGTTCGCCGACACGGCGCGAGTGTCGACGTCGATCGCCGAGAGCCCGCCGGTCGAGAAGTCGGTGGTGATGATGAACGCCTGTTGTCCGCCGCCGGGCGCACCGGGCCCGGCGATGCGGGACGACGTCGAGCACCCGGCCAGCGCCGCGGCGAGAACGACCGGGACGAACCATCGACACACGAAGCGGGACGCGAACGGCATGGGACTCCTCCTCATCGGGAATGCGGGGACGGCGCGCCGCCGAGCCGCACGTCGCAGGATGCGAACAGCGCGCGGCCCGGCAGCGGGAAGCCGCCGACGTCGGATACGTGGTCGTCGCCGAGGTTCTTGCCCTCGACCGTGAATCGCAGCGCGCCGGCGCCCGGCGTCCACGCGAGCGACGCGCCGAGCAGCACGCGCCCCGGGACCGGCTGGAGGTTGGCGCGATCGAGCATATTGTCGCCGATCGCCTGCACGTCGATCGCCGCGCGCCAGCGCGCGTGGGTCCAGTCGAGGCGCGCGTCTCCCTGCCAGTCGGGATGCTGCGGCAGCCGGCGTCCGTTCCAGAACGGGACCGGCCCCTCGTCGCGCGTGCGCATCGCGGTGCACGACGCGCTGATCGCGAACGTGTCGGCGCGGCGCCGGCGCGCCGCGCGCGCCGAGAGCTCGACACCCGCGATCCGGGCGCGCGCGATGTTCTCGGCGCTGGCGCTGCTCTGCGAGTGGCGCACGTAGACGATGAGGTTGTCGGCGTCCGAGACGAATGCCGCGCTCTCGACGCGGATCTCGCCCGGCGCGCCGGCCCAGACCCAGGCGCCGCCGAAATCGCGGTTGCGCCCGCGCTCGGGAAGCAGGCCGGGGTGGCCGAGCACGCTGCCCTGGTTGCCGAAGAGCTCCAGGAAGTCGGGCGCGCGGCTCGCGTCGCTCCAGTTGGCGCGCAGCTCGACGCCGCCCCCGACCGCGATGCCGATGCCCGCCTGCGGCGAGCGCAGCGTGATGCGCCCGGCATCGGACTCGGCGGCGCCGGCCGTCCCGTTCCAGCTCAGGCGGTCGTCGAGCCGGTCGATCCGATCGGCGGCGTGGATCACGAGCCGGTCGCCGATCGGCCGCCACTGGAGCGCCGCGTGCGCGCCCACCGTGGTGCGCCGGCTCGCGGGCGGATCGGGGAATCCGTCGGCGTGGTCGGCGAGATCGGCGCGCTCGCCGCGTACGCCGCCGCCGGCGACGAGCGTCACGCCGCGCGGCAGCCGCTCCCACGCGAGCTCCACGCTCGCGTCGTCCGACGCGGAACGGTCGTCGGTGTCGTGGCGGCCGAGACCGAGCTCGGCGTCCGGATCGCGGAAGCGCGTGCGCTCGCGCTCGAGACCGGCGCGCACGCGCGCCGCGGGGCGCGCGCCGGCGCCGGGCGCCGACGCCTCGATCACGCTGCGCGCGCGCACGAACTCGAGGTGCGTGCGGTACGCGGGCACCGCCTCGAGCCCCGGCACGCCCTGCGCCTTGCGGAAGACCTCCTCGCGCGCGATGACGCTCCACGCGCCGGGGCGCCAGGCGAGCGAGGCGAGCGCGGAGGCCGCCTCGAACGCGTCGTTGATGCGTGTCCGCGTGGTGTCGTCGGCGGCGTTGTACGGTGTGCCGTTGTCGTCGCGATACGCGAAGTCGCCGGCCGAGCGCTGGTAGCCGGCATGGACGAGCGCGGCGAACGGTCCGCGGCGGCCGCCGGCGCTGCCGGTCGCCTCCCACGTGCCGAACGCGCCGCGCGCGATCCGCGCCTCGCGCAGCTCGGGCGACGTCGCGGTCACCAGGTTGATCGCGCCCCCCGGCGTCGCGGCGCCGAGGTCCAGAGGCGCGAGACCGCGATAGACCTCGACGCGCTCGACCGCCGCGACCGGGAGATCGGTGAGGTCGACGATCCCGTGCGCGGCCGAGGTGAGCGGCGCGCCGTCGAGAAACACCGTCACCTGCCCGGGCGGCGCGCCGCGCAGCGAGATGGTGCTGAAGGCGCCGAGCCCGCCGTACTGCGTGACGTGGACGCCGGCCGCCTCGCCCAGCACCTCGGAGAGGCTTTCGAACGCGCGGCCCGCCGTCCCCGGCGCGAGCTCGCTCACGAACGCGGTCGGCAGCCGCCGGCGCGCGTCGAGCGTCGCGCGCTCGCGCTCGACCCGCACCTCGGGGAGCATGAGCACGGTATCGTGCGGCGCGGCGGAGCCGGAGTCCGCGGCGACGAGCAGACAGATCTGTGCGATGCAGACGATCACGGCGTCTCGCGCGCTCGATCGAGCCCCGCCTCGGCGGAGGTCGGAGCGAAGGGCGCAGGACGCCGTTCACCCGCGACGCTCTCGTACGAAGCGTTCGGGGTACTGGCTCCCGGGCAGGTTTCCTGGCTCAAGGCGTCCGATCGCATCGCGATCGTGCGAGCCTCGCCTTCCCGATCGGTTCGATCAGTGGCGTGTGAGGCTCGCGACGCCCATCACAGTGGCGGGACCGCGGGGGATTCACACCCCCTTCCCTTTCAACCCACGATGGGCACCCGGAAGGTGTCGAGCGCACGATGCCGCGCCGCGCCCCGCGAGTCAACCGCCATCTGCTGCGGCGGCGGGCGCGGGCGCGCCGCGGCTAGCCGCGGTCCACGATCTCCCGCGCGCGCGCGAAGATGCGCAGCCACATCGCACGCGTCAGCTTCCCGGTGTTCGTGTTCTGGCGGCTGGGATGAAATGAGCAGATGAGGATGGTCCCGTCGGGCAGCGGCGACTCGGCGCCGTGCGCGAACGGCGGCCGCTCGCGCGCGGGCAGGCGATCCCACCACGACGCGGCGCGCAGCCACGCCTCCCAACCGATGCGCCCGAGCACGACCACGACGCGCACGCGGCGGAGCAGCCCGATCTCGGCGGCGAGGAACGGACGGCAGCGGTCGAGCTCCGCGCGCGTCGGCTTGTTCGCGGGCGGCGCGCAGCGCGCCGCGGCCGTCACCCACGCCCCGGTGAGCACGAGGCCGTCGTCGCGGCCGGTCGAGTCCGGCTGGTTCGAGAAGCCGTAGCGATGGAGCGCGCCGTAGAGCCAGTTGCCGCTCGAATCGCCGGTGAACACGCGGCCGGTGCGGTTGCCGCCGTGCGCGGCCGGCGCGAGGCCGACGACCAGCAGCCGCGCCCGCGGATCGCCGTAGGCCGGCACCGGGCGTCCCCAGTAGGTCTGATCGCGAAACGCCCGCTTCTTCTCGAGCGCTACGCGGCGGCACCAGGCGCGGAGCCGCGCGCAGCGCTCGCACGCGATCACCGCGCGCTCGACCGCGGCGAGACTCCGATACGTTGGCGGCGCCTTCATCGCGGCCCGAGCCACGTCCAGCGCCGCGCGGTCATACCGCGCGCGTCCCGGACGACGGCGAGGTAGACACCGGCCGGCGCCGCGCCGCCCGCGTCGCGCTCCCCGTTCCACGCGAGGCTCGCGCGCCCCGCGGCAAGCGCGCGCGAGAAGATCTTCCGGCCGCCGGCGTCGATCACGTCGAGCCGCGCGCCGCCGGCGAGCCGGTCGACGTCGAAGCGCACCGCGCCGCGTGCCGGGTTGGGCGCGACCGCGAGCGCGGGCCCGATTGCGCCGCGGCGGGCGAACGTGCCCTCGATGCGGAGCACGGCGAAATCGCCGGCCGCGAGCGCGAGCGAGAGCCGCAGCTGGCCGCCGCTCGGCGCGGTGGCGAGCGGCGTCCATCCGCGCGAGCGCTCGTCGAATCGCGACGCGCCGCCCGCGCCCGCGAGGTCGAGCGTCACGACGCGCGCGGCGAGCGAATCGCTGTTCACCACGACCGCGTACGGAACGCCGGCCGCGTCGGTGAAGCGGCCGATCGCCGCGCGGCCCCCGACGCCCGCGATCCAGTCGTCGCCGCGGAACGGCGCACCACCGAGCGGCAGCGAGCCGGCGTGCTGCGACGAGATCCACGTCAGCCCCGCGAGCAGCTCGCCCGCCGGGCGGGCGCGCGCGTTGAGCCGCGCGATCACGTCGTACCACGGCGTGCGCACGGCGTCGTAGCCGACGATCGCGAGCCCCCAGTGGAGCGTCGAGTCGGGCGCGGGCGTCCAGTAGGTGAAGTAGCCGAGCCCGCGGGCGCCGTAGGCGAGCAGCATGGCGACCTGCCACGTCACCTCGCCCTCGGTGAGCGTGCGGAGGTTGGCGTGCGGCACCAGCTGGATCGCGCACCAGAACGGGATGCCGTAGCGGAGCGACCACGCGCGCAGGCCGGCGATGTTGACGATGAACAGGCCGTAGTCGAACCCGATCCGGAAGTCGTAGTGGTCGTTGCACAGCACGGCCGGATGCACGTGCTCGACGTAGCCGGTGTTGTCCGCGACCCACGACGCCGAGTCGCCGATGCCGGAGAGGTTGTCCCATGCCGGATGGTCGGGATCGCGCCGGCGCAGCTCCGCGAACACGCTGGCGAGCCCCGGCCAGTCGGGACTCTTGGGCTCGTCGCGGAAGTAGTAGCCGAGGAATCCCGGATGGTCGCGATAGTCGTGCACGATCGAATCGAGCAGGGCGCCCGCGGCGGGTGTCGTGAATCCGAGCGCCGCGACGCGGTCGAAGCGGTCATCGGCGACGAGGCAGCGCACGCCCGCCGCCGCCGCGCAGTCCATGCGGTGCAGGTTCTCGGCCGCCGTGTGCGGATCGTCCCAGGCGGTGATCGCCACGTTCATGCCGGCCCCGGCGAGCTCGGCGTAGCGTTCGGGCGTGGTGAAGGCGATCGGCGGGCTCACCCAGCCGAACGTGGTGAAGCGCGGGATGGCGGCGGGCTCGGCGAGCCGGGCCGAGGCCCGATCGGCGTGGGCCGCGTCCGGCGGCGCGCCGATCGCGCAGGCGCCGCACACCAGCGCCGCTCCGATCGCTTTGCGCACGACGTGACGCACCCCGCGATCCTAGCACCGCCTGCGGCGCGACCGTTCTTGTCAACGCCCTGACGAGTCCCTAGATTCCTGCGTCGTGCTCGAACGATTGCGCGGGTTCCTGCTCGGAGCGCCCAAGAACCTCTACGACCCGCGCCTCCACCACAGCCTCGCCCTGATCGCGTTCTTCGCCTGGGTCGGGCTCGGCTCCGACGGCCTCTCCTCTTCCGCCTACGGCCCGCAGCAGGCCTATCTCCACCTCGGCGGCCACGAGCACCTCGCGCTCTACCTCGTGATCACGATGATCGCGACCGTCTTCCTGATCTCCGGCTCGTACAGCCAGATCATCGAGCTGTTCCCGACCGGCGGCGGCGGCTATCTGGTCGCGACCAAGCTGCTCGGCCCGACGCCCGGCATCGTCTCGGGCTGCGCGCTGGTCGTGGACTACGTGCTCACGATCGCGATCTCGATCGCCTCGGGCGTCGAGGCGATCTTCTCGTTCCTGCCGCCCGAGTGGGCGGCGTGGCGGCTGCCGATCGATCTCGTGATGGTGATCGCGCTCACCGGGCTCAACCTGCGCGGCGTCAAGGAATCGGTGGTGGTGCTGACGCCGATCTTCATCGCGTTCATGGTCACGCACCTGTCGCTGATCGGCGCCGGGATCGCCGGCCACGCGTCGGCGTTCCATCAGCTCGTGCCTGAGACGGTCGGCGACACCGCGAGCGCGATCCGCCAGCTCGGCCTCATGGGCGTCGCGGCGATCTTCCTCCGCGCCTACGCGCTCGGCGGCGGCACGTACACCGGGATCGAGGCGGTGAGCAACAGCACCGACATCCTGCGCGAGCCGCGGGTCGCGACCGGCAAGCGCACGATGCTGCTCATGGCGATCTCGCTCTCGGTCACCGCCGGCGGCATCCTGCTCGGCTACCTGCTGAACCACGTGCAGTACCAGCCGCCGCGCACGCTCAACGCCTCGCTGTGGCTCTCGATCGCCGGCGGCTGGCACATCGGCGGATTCCACATCGGCACGCTCGTGATGTGGCTGACGCTGATCAGCGAAGGCGCGCTGCTGTTCGTCGCCGCGCAGACCGGCTTCGTCGCCGGGCCGCGCACGCTCGCCGCGATGGCGGTGGACCAGTGGGTGCCGAAGCGCTTCGCGCATCTCTCCGAGCGCCTCGTGACGATGAACGGCGTGCTCTCGATGGGCCTCGGCGCGGCGATCGTGATGGCGTACGCGCGCGGCTCGGTCGAGCTGCTGGTCGTCATGTACTCGATCAACGTGTTCGTCACGTTCACGCTCTCGCAGCTCGGCATGGTGCGGCACTGGTGGAACACGCGCGCCCAGCAGGAGCACTGGAAGCGCCGGCTGATCGTGGCGAGCGTCGGCACGCTGCTCACGGCCGGGATCCTCGTGATCACGACCGTGGTGCGCTTCACCGCCGGCGGCTGGGTGACGATGATCGTCACCGGGCTCTTCATCGCCTTCTGCTACGTCGTGCGCGCGCACTACCGCCGCGTGCGCCAGCTGCTCTCGTCGCTCGACGACGTGCTCACCAACCTGCCGATGCCCGAGCCGCGCAACGTGCCCGAGCTCGCGCCCGACGGCCCGACGGCGATCGTGCTGGTCGAGTCGTACGCGGGGCTCGGCATTCACACGCTGCTCAACATCCAGCGGCTCTTCCCGCGCCACTTCAAGAACTTCGTCTTCTGCTCGGTCGGACTCGTGGACTCGGGGCAGTTCAAGGGCGTCCAGGACATGCAGGCGCTCGAGGACAAGGTGCGCGCCGACCTCGAGAAGTACGTGCAGCTCGCGAGCCGCATGGGCTACTACGCCGAGTACCGGTTCACGCTCGGCACCGACCTCATCGCCGAGCTGGAATCCATCTGCCTCGATCTGATCAAGGAGTTCCGCCGGCCGGTCGTGTTCGCGGGCCAGCTGGTGTTCCAGCGCGAGAACTTCTTCACCCGCTCGCTGCACCACGAAACGGCGTTCTCGATCCAGCGCCGGCTGCAGTTCACCGGCATCCAGGTCATCATCCTGCCGATCCGCGTCTGGGAGCGTCAGCGCACGGCCTGATCGCCGCGCCGCCGACGTTCCCGCGCCGGTCGCGGGCCCAAGGAGAATTCGCATGGTCGGCATCGATCTCTCGGGCAAGCACGCGCTCGTCATGGGCGTCGCCAACCACCGCAGCCTGTCGTGGGCGATCGCCCGGTGCCTGCACGAGGCGGGCGCGTCGCTCTGCCTGACGTATCAGGGCGAACGGCTCCAGTCGATGGTCGAGGAGCTCGCGGCCACCGCGCCCGGGACGATCACGCTCGAGTGCGACGTGACGCGCGACGAGACGATCGACGCGGTCGCGGCCAGGCTCGGCGGGACGTGGGGCTCGATCGAAGCGCTGGTCCACGGCATCGCGTTCGCGCGCAAGGAGGACCTCGAGGGCGAGTTCGTCGCCACGCCGCGTGAGGGATTCATGACCGCGCTCGACATCAGCGCCTACTCGCTGATCAACGTGACGCAGCGCATGCGCCCGCTGCTCGAGAAGCGCGGCGCCTCGATCGTGACGCTCTCCTACCTCGCTGCCGAGCGCGCCGTGCCCTCGTACAACGTGATGGGCAGCGCCAAGGCCGTGCTCGAGCAGAGCGTGCGCCAGCTCGCCTACGAGCTCGGACCGAAGGGGATCCGCGTCAACGCGCTTTCGGCCGGGCCGGTGAGCACGCTCGCCGCGCGCGGCATCCACGGCTTCACGGGGATGCTCAAGCAGCATGCCGAGAAGGCGCCGCTCAAGCGCAACATCACGAAGGAAGAGGTGGGCACGGCGGGGCTCTTCCTGCTCTCCGACCTCGCGAGCGGCATCACCGGCGAGACGCTCTACGTGGATGCCGGCTACCACATCATGGGCTGGTAGCGGCGCGCCGGCCGTTGCATCCGGCACGGGCGCCTGGAGCGGGAATACCCCGGCCAGCCGGGCGTAGAGAGGGTGTCACCGACGCGAGGCGCCCCACCCCGCGTCCACACCCGAGGAGGAACGCCATGCAGATCCGGACCGCACTGTTCGCCGCAGCGCTCGCGACCGCGACGCTCGCCGGCTCGCTCGCCGCGCCCGCCGCGGCCGACCGTCGCTGGACATGGCCCGCCACCACCGTCGACGGCTCGCTGGTCGACGTGCAGATCCTGGTGGACGGGCACGTCGCGCCGCTCTACGCCACGCAGGGGCGCGACGACCGCCACTATTTCCAGGCGTACAAGGGCCGCAGCTATTCCATCGCGCTCACCAACACGACCGGGCGCCGCATCGGCGTGCTCCTCGCGGTCGACGGGCTCAACGTGGTGAACGGCGAGCGCTCCGACCTCAACGCGAGCGAGCCGATGTACGTGCTCGACCCGTGGGAGCACACGGTCATCAACGGATGGCGCAGCTCGCTGCGCGACGTGCGGCGCTTCGTGTTCGTGGACGAGGACCGCTCGTACGCCGAGCGCACCGGCCAGGCGAACGGCGACATGGGTTGGATCCGCGTGCTCGCGTTCAACGAGCGCGGCGAACGCTTCGACCGCCGGCCGGGCATCAACGAACGCCAGCAGGGCGGCGCGCCGGTGCCGTACGGCTCGCGCGAAGAGGGTGCTGCGCCCGAGGCCGCGCCGCGCGCGCAGGCCGTGCCCGCGCCGACGGCCGACGGCGAGGCGAACAGGACGTGGGGCCAGACGAAGCAGCTCTACGACGGACCGAGCGCCAAGGACGCGGCGCCCGGCACCGGCTGGGGCCGGCGCGAGTGGGATCCGGTGCGCCAGGTGTGGTTCGTGCCCGAGTGGCGCGCGACCGACCAGCTCGTCTTCCGCTACGAGTACGCGGACGGACTGCGGGCGCTCGGCATCGAGCCGTACGAGCGGCGCTTCCGGGTGTTCGAGCGCGATCGCGGCGAGCTCGGGTTCGCCCAGCCTCCGCGCTGGTGACGACGGCGGCCCGCAACGGCCGCGCATGAAGGCCGCCTCGGCGACGAGGCGGCCTTCGTCGTCGTCACCGCCGTCGGGCGCGTGACGCGGCCGCCTTCTTCCTCGCGGCGACCCGCTTCTTCCCGGCGCCGCGCGCCGGCGCGGCGTTCGGTCCGGCGACCGCGGCTTCGATCTCGCGCCACGCCTCGTCGCTCAACTGCACCTCGGCGGCCTTCACGTTCTCCTCGACGTGCGCGGGCGCCGTCGCGCCGAGGATCACGCTCGACACGCCCGGGCGGCGCAGCACCCACGCGAGCGCGACCTGCGCCGGCGTCCACGCGCCGTGCTTCGCGACGCACGCCGCGAAACGCTCGGCGGCCGCGGCGTTCTCCGGCGTCAGCTGCTTCTCCGACGCCATGAAGTGCGCGAACGTGCCCGCCGCGCGGCTCCCGGCCGGCACCGCGCCGCCCGCGTACTTGTTGGTGAGCACGCCCTGCGCGAGCGGCGAGTAGACGATCATGCCGATGCCGTCCGCGAGGCACAG
>JACOSV010000071.1 GCA_016178725.1 Candidatus Eiseniibacteriota bacterium | reverse complement strand
GATGGCCCTGACGGGGACGTACAAGGACAGCCTGTTCACGCCGATGGATACCGACCAGATGCAGACCGTCGAGACGCCGGCGGCCAAGGTGGACCAGGTCCAGGTCCTGTCCGCGCAAGCCTCGTCGAGCTATGAGCTGACGATGACGGGCGACAAGGTCCAGCTGCGCATTCTCGATCCGGTCGAGTTCCGCAAGGTCCGGCACCTCGTGATCGTGACCGGCTAGGCGTCCGGGCGGCCCCCCGCCGCCCGCTAAGCGAAGGCCCGCGGCATCCCGCCGCGGGCCTTCGTGTTGCCCCGCCCCCGCGGCCGGCGTCCCGGCCTCCGGTGTTCCCGGATGCAGCGCCCAACAAGGGATTGACGAGCACCGTGCATCGTGCAATGTTCTTGTCATGCGCGGTCAGGATACATCCCCCAGGCCGCACGGCCGACCTGCCCGGCCGGTCGTGCGGTGCTCATTCCAGCAGCCCCGTCCGCAGCACCGCTGCAAGGAGTCCACCGTGAGGAAACTTCTGACGTCCGCGCTGCTCGTCTGCGCCACGACCGTCCTCGGTTCGGGCCTCGCGCACGCCTGGTTCATTCAGGGCCAGGTCGTGTGCGCCATCGACGGGAGCGCCGTTCCCGGCGTGCAGGTCCAGATCGCGTCCGAGCCGGCCGGCTTCGCGGGCAGCACCTCGACCGCCGGTGACGGCGGCTACGTGTTCTATCTTCCGGACAGCCCGGGCTGCTACATCGTGAGCCTCGTCCTCGGCGCGGGTCAGACCGCCGTCAATCCCGCGAGCGGGACGTTCGAGTTCTGCACCACGGACGCGAACCGCGAATTCACGCAGAACTTCACGATCACCACGCCGAGCTGCGGCGGATCGACGACCGGCCTCTGCTGGCTCACCGCGGGCGGCGCCAAGTTCAGCTCGATCACCGGCACGCCGGTCGGCCAGAGCGGCCCGCAGCACAGCTGGGGCGGCAACGTGTATCCCGGCTGCAGCCCGACCGCCGGCGACGGCGGCGATTGGAACCACATCGCCTTCGCCCAGAAGCTGCACTTCCACGGCCGCCACATCGTCGTGGATCGCTGCGGCAACATCGACGGCATCCCGCCGGGCTCGACCTCGCCCGCGACGCCGTTCAACTACATCGAGTTCCACGGCACCGGTACGCTCGTCGGCATTCAGGGCAACAAGGCCGACTACGGCACGGTCTACTTCTGGGCGCACTGCGAAGACCGCAATGAGCCGGGCAGCAGCGGACAGCGCGACGGCGCCGGGAAGGATCGCTACTTCCTGCACGTCTTCTCGAACCTGGCCGACCCGAACGGCTCGACCCTGCTGCTGGTCGACATCGACGGCAATCCGGCGACGGTGGATCCGGTGACGATCACCGACGGCAACATGCAGATCCACATCAGCAGCTGTTCGGATCCGGCGCTGGCGGCGGCGGAGGCGGCGAGCGCCAAGTCGCTGCTCTACTCCGATCGCGCGAGCGGCGGCAGCAGCACGTCGCCGAACGGTCCCGCGTCGGTGACCGGCACGAGCTGGGGCAGGCTGAAGACGCTGTACCGCTGACATGAAGTGACCGGCGGGCCCGCCCGCCGCGATCGATGTGCCGAAGGCCCGGGTCGTGGACCCGGGCCTTCGGTTTTCGCGACGCCGCGCGTGACGTATGCTGCCGTCCTCGATGGCCACCCTGCTCCTCGACTGGCTCCATCTGCTGATCCGCATCGCCCACGTGGTCGCGGCGATCCTGTGGATCGGCGATTCGTTCCTGTTCATGTGGATGGACCGGAGCCTCGTTCCCCCCTCGCGCCCGCGCCCGGGCGACGTGGCGGGCGAGCTGTGGATGGTGCACAGCGGCGGCTTCTACGAGGTGGTCAAGCGCCGCACGCTCGTGCCGGCCGAGATGCCGGCGGCGCTCCACTGGTTCAAGTGGGAGGCCTACAGCACCGGGATCAGCGGTTTCTTCCTGCTCGGCATCGTCTACTTCGCCGGCGCCGGGATGTTCCTCGTCGATCCCGCCGTCGCGCCGCTCTCCGCGCCGGCCGCGATCGCGATCGGCGTCGCATTGCTCATCGCCGGCGTGGCCGTCTACGAGGCGCTGTGGCGCTCGCCGCTCCAGCGCGGCGCCGCGGGCACGAGCGCGCCGGCGGCTTCCATCGTGGGCTCGCTGCTGATCGTCGCGACGATCGTCGGCCTCACGCGGCTCTTCGCCGCGCGCGCCGCGTTCCTCATGGCCGGGGCGATGCTCGGCACGATCATGGTCGCGAACGTCGCGAACCACATCATCCCGGCGCAGCGGATGATGCTGGCGGCGACGCGCGAGGGCCGGCCGGTGGACGTGACGCTCGGCCTGCGCGCCAAGATGCATTCGACGCACAACCACTACCTCACGTTTCCGGTTCTGGTCGCCATGGTGAGCAACCACTTTCCGCTGCTCTACGCGGGACGGTTCGCGTGGCTCGTCCTCACGCTGCTCTTCGTCTTCGCGGTCGCGGTCAAGTACGCGATGAACGCGCGTGCCCGCAGCAACCGCTGGGCGGTCGCCGCCGGGATCGCGGCGCTGATCGGCGCGGTCACGCTCACGACCGGAGGGACGCCGGACGCTGCGGCGATCGCGGCACTCCGCGGCGCACCGCCGGTGCCGTTCGCCGAGGCGCGCGCGGTAATCGAGCGGCGCTGCCAGACCTGTCACGCGACGCGGCCCTCGAACCCGTCGTTCCCGGCGCCCCCGAACGGCGTGGTGCTTGAGGACCCGGCGCGCATCCGTGCGCTCGCGCCGCGCATCCTCGAGCGCGCGGTGATCACGAAGACCATGCCGCTCGGCAACATCACCGGCATCACCGACGCCGAGCGGCGCACGCTCGGCGCGTGGATCGTCCAGGGCGCGAGGCTGGACGGGACGCGGTGACCCCGTGCCGGCTCCCCGCCGCGCCGGTCGGAATCCCGTCGTTCCGTCCGGCGGCCGGTGCTAGAGTGCCCCGCATGCACGCCGCCCGCAGCCTCGCCCTGATCGCGGCGCTCGCGCTCACGGCGTCCGCGGCGCACGCCGCCGCGCCCCGCGCGGCGGCCACGCACGCCGCCGTCACCGCGCACGAGCCGAAGTACGTCGTGCCGTGGATCGCCGACGACTACGCGCGCGCGCTCGCCGAGGCCCGCGCCCGGCACGTCCCGATCTTCATCGAGGCCTGGGCGCCCTGGTGACACACCTGTCGCTCGATGAGGGCGTTCGTCTTCACGGACCCGACCCTCGCGAGCCAGGCCGGACGGTTCGTCTGGCTCGAGCTCAACACCGAGAAGGCGGATAACGCGCCCGTCACCAAGCGCCTCGCGGTCTCGGCGCTGCCGTCGTTCTTCGTCCTCGATCCCGCCGACGAGCGCGTCGCGTTGCGCTGGGTCGGCGGCGCCACGACGCCGCACCTGATCCACATCCTCGACGACGCGCGGCTCGCGGTGGCCTCGGGCGCGAGCGGCGGCGTGCGTCACGAGACCACGCCGGCCGACCTCGCCCTCGCCCGTGCCGACAGCCTCTATGGCCGTGCCGACTACGCCGGCGCCGCCACCGCCTACGATGCCGCGATCGCCGCGGCCGCCGACGGCTGGCCGCGGTACGGTCGCGTGGTCGAATCGCTGCTCTACTGCCTCGATCAGACCGGCGGCTACCTGCGCGGCGCCGAGCTGGCGCTGGCCGCCTACCCGCGCCTCGCGCGCTCGCCGTCGGCCGCATCGGTCGCCTCCAGCGGCCTCGACTGCGCGGTGTCGCTGAAAGAAGACGATCCACGCCGAACCGAGCTGCTCGCGAAGCTCGAGCCGATCGCGCGCGCCGTCGCCGACGACCGCACGCTGGCGATGGCGGCCGACGACCGCTCGGGCGTCTACATCTCGCTTCTCGACGCGCGCGACGCGGCGAAGGACAGCGTCGGGCATCACGCGGTTGCCGAAGCGTGGAGCGGGTTCCTCGACGGCGAAGCGGCTCGGGCCCGGACGCCCATCGCGCGCGCCGTGTTCGATCCGCACCGGCTGTCGGCCTACATCGAGCTGGGTCACGCCGAGCGCGCGATCCCGATGCTCGAAGCCTCGGAGCGCGACTTCCCCGACGACTACAACCCGCCGGCGCGGCTCGCCAACGCGTACCGGGCGCTCAAGCGCTGGGACGAAGCACTCGCGGCGTCCGACCGCGCGATGCAGCGGGCCTACGGTCCGCGCAAGCTGCTCCTCTACGCGAACCGCACCGACATCTTCCTCGGCCGCGCCGACTCGACGTCCGCGCGGCGCACGGTGCAGGAAGCGATCGCGCACGCGAAGTCGCTGCCCGCCGGGCAGACGTCGGAACGCACGATCGCGAACCTCGAGAAGCGGCTCGCGGCCCTCGGCGGCGCGCCGCCCCCGACCGGCGCGCGCTAGCTAGTTCTCCGCATCGGCGGCGAGCGCGAGCCGGCGGATCGCGGCGCGCAGGCGCGCATGCCGGTCGAACCGGCGCACGAACTCCGACTCGCGCGGCCCGCCCTTGGCGCGGATCACCGCGATCAGCCGCCTCCGCTCGCCGGCGCTCCAGCGCTCGAGCCCCGGCAGGACGATGACGAGCGGACTCCAGCGCTCCCACGCGAGGCGCTCGCCCCCGCTCCAGCCGCGACCCGGTCCGCCGCCGAGGCGCGTCGCGGCCTCGGCGCGGCACACGCGCGCGGCGCGCTCGCGATCGCTGCCGAAGCGATCGGCGACCATCCGCTGCACCGCGAGCCCGACCGCCGG
>JACOSV010000070.1 GCA_016178725.1 Candidatus Eiseniibacteriota bacterium | reverse complement strand
TGCCGCTCACCGTCACGGCGATCTGGAACGGAATCGTCGCCGGCGCGAGGCACACCTCGTTGTTGCACGACTGGAACTGGACCGTCCCGTGCAGCGCGTGCGCGCCCGCCGCCGCGCCGGCCGCGGCGGTGATCGGCAGCATGATCACCGCGGTCCGGTCGTAGACGAGCAGCGGCGCCTCTTCGAACGAGAGCTTCTCCTTCTTCGCCGCCGGATACTTCACCGCGCCGGCGGTGAAGCCATCCTCGTTCGCGAGCTTCACGACGGTCGGGATCAGATAATCGAGCGCGGGCGGATTGGCGTTGACGTGCCAGCCGTCGCGGATCGTGAGCGTCACCCGCGCCGTCGCGCGGCCGCCGGCCGCGATCGTCACCGGCGCGGCGGAGACCTGCACGATGTCCTTCGCTTCGGGCATCGTGCTCGCGCCGCCGATCTGCGCCGCGGCGATCGAGGCGGTCGCCGCGATCGCGGCGAGTGCGGTGCCGAAGGCTCGCGTCGTCATGGCCCATCCACTACGCACGTTCATCCGCTCCCTCGTCTCATGGCCCCGGTTCGTCGAGCTGCGCACCGAACGCCTCGGGCTCCGTGACCGGCAGCCGGCACGCGTACCCGACGCACACGTACGCCGCCGTGCGGCCGCCGATCGGCTCGAGCGTCGCCGCGAACGGCGCCAGCTTCGCGAGCGCCGCGCGCCGCGCGTCGTCGACGAGCAGCACGACGTCGTGCGGCAGGAAACGCCGTCGCGCCTGGGCGAGCATCGCCTCGGTCGCACGCGCGTCCCGCCCCGCCGCGATCACGATGTGCCGCGGCCGCGCGGCGGCCGGCTCCATCGCCGCGAGCATCATCGGCATGGCCGCGGGATACGCGGCGAGACGCCGGGCATGATACTCGAAGCCGCGCTCCGCCTCGTCCAGCCACGCGCGGCGGTCGAGCAGCGTGCCGAGCGTGACGAGCACGAGATGGGCGATCGAGCTCCCGGCGATCTCGGCGCCGTCGAAGCCGTCCTTCATGCGAACGCGGATGCTGGGGTCGCCGTCGGGGCTCTCGAAGAGACCCCCTTCCCGCGCGTCGCGGAACCGCGCGAGCATCGCCTCGACCAGCGCGGCCGCGCGCTCGAGCCAGATGGGATCGAACCTGGCCTGGTAGAGGTCCACGCAGCCGAGCGCCAAGTACGCGTAGTCGTCGAGCTGCCCCGCGCCCGCGGCCTCGCCGTCGCGCCAGCGCCGCATCAGGCCGCCGGCGTCCGCGCGCACATGCCCCCAGACGAACTCGGCCGCGCGGACGGCGCGCGTCGCGAGATCGGCGTCGCCCAGGACGCGCGCGCCGCGCGCGAACGCCGAGATCATGAGCCCGTTCCACGCCGTCAGCACCTTGTCGTCGCGATGCGGCCGCACGCGCTTCTCGCGTGCGGCGAAGAGCGTCGCGCGGGCGCGCGCGAGCCGCACGGCGAGATCGCCGGGCGTAAGGCCCGCCTCGCGCGCCACGTCGTCGAGCGGCCGCGCCTCGTGCAGGATGCTCGTCCCGTCCTCGAAGTTGCCGCGCGCACTGACGCCGTAGCGGGCCGCGAACGGCGCGGCGTCGTCGCCGAGCAGCGATGTGATCTCGTCCGGCGTCCAGACGTAGAAGCGCCCCTCCTCGCCCTCGCTGTCGGCGTCTTCGGCGGAGTCGAACGCGCCCCCGGGCGACGTGAGATCGCGCGCGACGTAGGCGAAGATCCCGCGCGCGGTCGCGGCGTAGGCCGGCTCGCCGGTCGCCTGAAACGCCTCGAGGTACGCCCACGCGAGCTGTGCCTGGTCGTAGAGCATCTTCTCGAAGTGCGGGACGAGCCATGTTTCGTCCGTCGCGTAGCGGTGGAATCCGCCGCCGAGATGGTCGTGGATGCCGCCCGCCCGCATCGCGTCGAGCTGGCCGCGCACCATCGCGAGCGCATGCGCGTGCCGCACGCGGTCGCGCGCCCACCACCGCATCAGGAACACGAGGTTCACGACCGACGGGAACTTGGGCCGGTCGGAGAAGCCGCCGTGCGCGGAATCGTACGCGCGCTCGAAGTAGCCGGCGCAGCGCTCGATCAGATCCTCGCGCGCGGTGCCGCGCTCCAAATCAGTCACGCGTCCCGGCGCGTCGTCGGCAAGCGAGGCGAGCACGCGGCGCCCTTCGTCGCGCAGCGCGTCGGGCTGCTCGCGCCAGACCTCGTGGACCCGCTCGAGCACCTCGATCATCCCCGGGCGCCCGGGGACCGAGCGCGGCGGGAAGTACGTGCCGCCGAAGAACGGCTCGAGGTCGGGCGTCAGGAACGCGTTCAAGGGCCAGCCGCCGCCCATGCCCATCGCCTGCATCGCGGCCATGTAGACGCGATCGACGTCGGGGCGTTCCTCGCGGTCCACCTTGATCGGCACGAAGTCGCGATTGAGCCGCTCGGCGACCGCGTCGTTCTCGAACGACTCGTGCTCCATGACGTGGCACCAGTGGCACGTCGAGTAGCCGATCGAGAGGAAGATCGGCTTCCGCTCGCGCCGCGCCTTTGCGAACGCCTCGTCACCCCAGGGAAACCAGTCCACGGGGTTCCCGGCGTGCTGCAGCAGGTAGGGACTCTTCTCGCGCGCGAGGCGGTTGGGCACGCGGCGAGACTACCGCAGCGGCCGCTGGCGCAGCGCGGGCCGGGCGTCAGCGCGCGCGGAGCGCGATGCGGCGGGGGCCGACGAGCCCGGCCGACCAGCGATAGAGCAGCTGGGAGAGCATGAAGACGAGCGGCGCCGCGGCGAGCGCCGCGCCCATCATCACTACGGGCGGCCACCACGCCGCCGACGGCACGGCCGGCACGCGGGTGATCCACGCCACGAGCTGCGCGGCGCCCGCGGTCGCGAGCGAGGCGAGCGTCGCGCCGCGCCAGAGCAGCGCCGCCGCGACCACCGTCGCCAGCACGCACGCCGGCTCGAACGCCGCGCGCACCCACCACGGCAGCGCGGGCGCGAGCGGGAATCCGCCGAGCGTCACGACCGGCGCCCGCCGCTGCGGCGTCACGGCGACGCGCGCCATCACGCGGTCGGCGAATCCCTCGGGCGCCGAGCGCACCGGTGCGCTCAACGCCTCGTCGAGCCGGCGATCGAATCCGTCATCCATCACGGCGTTCCCTCGGCCCGGGTCATGGCGTCGCGCAGCGCGGCGCGGGCGCGGCTCAAGTGCGTCTTCACGGTGTTCTCGGGCATCCGCAGCGTCCTCGCCACCTCTTCGACCGAGCGGTCCTGGAAATAGTAGAGCGTCACGACGAGGCGCTGCACGTCGCCCAGCCCGTCGACCCGCCGGCCGACCTCGCGCGCCCGCGCCCGGGCCTCATCGTCCGGCCTGGCGGCGGTGTCCGCAATCCGTTCGATCTCCTCGACGCCGGCCTCGCGCCCGCGCCGCCCTTTGAGCACCGCGGCGCGATCGAACGCGCGCCGCGCGACGATGCGATAGAGCCAGCTCGAGAACGCCGCGTCGCCGCGATACCGGGGCAGTCCGCCCCACGCCCGCACGAATGCATCCTGCGCCACCTCCTCGGCGTCGCTCGGCGAACGGACGATCCGCAGCGCCAGCGCATGGGCCCGGTCCGCGTGGCGCTCGACCAGCCGGCGGAACGCGGATGCGTCCCCCGCCTGCGCGCGCCGGACGAGCTCCCGCTCGTCCGCGGCCACGGCCTCGCGTGCGTACGCATCCGGGTCGGGCGGCGACACGTCCGGCGCCGTCCCGGCGGTGTCCATCGACGACTTGGACGGGATCGGAGCCCCCGGGGGTTTCACCGCCGGCACGGGTGGGCAGGGCGGCCGTGAAACCCGCAGGCTCCCTCCGGCCGTCTCAACCGGTGTATCGGGCCTGCGTCGGGCAGGCGCCGGGGCCGCTCCGCCGCGACGGCGGGGGTGCCGCAGTCCCACGCTCGTGAGGAGACCGTCATGTGGATCCCGTTCGTGAACGTCGAAGCCTTCATTCCGATCATCGCGCTCTCGATCCCGATCGTCGCGATCGTCGGCGGCATCACCGCCGGAATCATCCGCACGCTCGGACGCCAGCGGCTGATCGAGCTCGCGCAGCGCGAGCGCATCGCCGCCATCGAGCGCGGCGTGGATCCGTCGAAGCTGGCGCCGCTCCCGCTCGCGGCGCTCGATGACGAGCCGGAAGGAGTATGGAGCATGTCGCAGCGCGACCGCGACCATCGCCGCGCCCAGGGACTGCTGATCGGCGGGATCGTCACCGTGGCGGTCGGACTCGGCCTCATGGCGTTTCTGAACTTCATCGAAGATAACGGCCACGTCTGGGCGGTGGGCATCATCCCGGCCAGCGTGGGCGTGGCGCTGCTCATCAGCTGGTTCCTGGTGCGGCCGCGGCGCAATGGCGGGGCCGGAACGCCGCCGGGCGCGCCGCCCTCGGCGTGAGGCCGACATGTTCTTCTTCACCGATGAGTTCTTCGCGATCGCGCTGCTCTGGCTCACGCTCGTGGGGTTCGTGATCTACTTCGCCGGCCGCATCGCGATGATGCTGCGCGAGCAGATGCTGGCCGAGCGTGAGTACCGCGTGCATCTGGTGCGGCGCCGCGCACGCGAGGCTGCCCAGGAATAGCTGATAGCATGGTCCCCGTTCGTCGCCCGAGTGGCGACACGGGGGCTGATTGACCACGCGCGGCCGCGTCAGGACCAGCGATCATGGGCGAACCGCCGCCGCACGGCGGCAGGGGGGCATCCGCTACCTTCCCATCCTCGCGGCGTTGATCGCAATCTACATCCTGCTCCAGGGCCTCTTCGCCCTCGGCATGCCGTTCGTCGGCGACGACTTCGTCTTCCTCGAGAAGGTCGAGCACGCCTCGTTCGCGTCGCTGTGGGCGACCGACCGACTGCCGTTCCACTACTTCCGGCCGTGGTCGCGCGAGTTCCACTTCTGGGCGCTGCTGCAGGCGTTCGGTCCGAATCCATTCGCGTTCCATTTCGCGAACCTGCTGCTCGCGGCGGTCACGGCCGGCGTCTACTTCGTATTCGCCCGCCGCATCGCGGGCGGCGCGGCCGCCGGCGCCGCGACCGCGGGCGTGCTCGCGCTCGCGTCGTGGGGCGTCCTCTACTTCTGGGCGTCCGGCTCGCAGGATCTGTGGATGATCCTGTTCGCGATCGGCGCGCTGCTCGCGTTCACGAGCGGCCGGATCGCGCTCGCCGTCGGGCTCCAGATCATGGCGCTGATCAGCAAGGAAACCTCAGCACTGCTGCCCGGCATCGCGCTCGCCTACGCGTTGATCGTCGAGCGTCGGACGGTGCGCGCCGCGCTTACGCGCACCGCGCCGCTCTGGGGCGTGGTCGCGGTGTGGGCGCTGTTCCATCCCATGATCGGCGGTCGCATCGGCCACCCTATCCACGACGCAGTCCTGCCCGGCGTCGTGCGCCCGCCCGGCGAGATCGCGCGCCGAACGATCGGCTCGCTCGTCAACCTCGACGCGTGGCCGCGACCGATGTTCGGCTGGCGCGCGGTGCTGGACTCGGCGGTGATCGGCGTGCTGCCGCTGGCCGCGCTCGCACTCGTCGCGCGCCGGGCGGACGCCGCGGCGAAGCCATCGGCCCGGGCACGCGCCGCCGCCGGGCGGATCGCCGCCTTCGGCGGCGCGTGGGCGCTGCTCGCGTGGGTGCCGCTCTTCATGCCGTCGCTCGGCTTCCACGCCTACTACGCGCTGCTCGGAGCACTCGGCGCATGGCTCGCGCTCGGCATCCTGATCGCGTGGCGACCGGCGCTGACGGTCGCTGCGGTCGCGGCGCTCGTCGTGCTCCGCTCCGGTCGCGTGATGTCGCGTTCGACCGACTGGGGCGACGAATGGTTCCAGCGGCGCGCCGCGCTGTTCGGCGTGCAGACGCTCGAGTACATGCGGGCGCATCATCCGTCGTTCCCGCCGCACACGCGCATCTACGTCGCCTCCGTCCCGCCGCGGGTCGGCCTCGTCCCGGGCGGGGACGAATCGCCGGCGATGCGATACTGGTACGACGATCCCACGCTCGAGATGCGCTTCATCTCGCACTACCGGCCGCGCACGCTCGGCGCCGCGGCAGGGAACGACTACTTCTTCCGCTTCGACAGCACGAGCGGTTGGCGCGAGCTCCGTCCCGGCGATGCCCCGGGCCGCGAGAACCCGATCGTGTGGCGCGGCGAGCAGCAGGATCTGATGGACGTGATGCTCAACGTCGGTGACTGGGCGCCCGCAGCGGCAGCCGCGCGCGGGCTCGCCGCCGCGTTCCCGGATCGCGCGCTCTACGCCTACGATCTCGGTGTGTGCTACGCGCGGCTCGGGCGCGCCGACAGCGCGGCGCTCTGGATCGGGCGTGCGGCGGCGCTGCCGGATGCGACGCCGGAGATGCGCGAGGCGCGGCGGTCGTTCGGCGCCGCGAACTGACGCCGCGCGCCGGCGCGGCGCGCTACTTCGCGGCTTCCAGCACCGCCGTCGCCCGCTCGATCGCCTGACGCAGCGGCTCGACGCCCTCGCGGTACGCGGCGGGATCCTTGTCGAGGACGGCCTGGCCGAGCCGCGGCAGCGGCACGCCCGCGTAGCCGGTGTTGATGCCGGGCGCGTAGATCTCGTGCCGGAACCAGGTCCGGCTCGGCAGCCCGGCGCCGAGGAACGCGCGCTCGACCTTGATCAGCGCCGCGTTCGCGGCCGCGGCGCTCCCCGCGGGCCATGCGCCGCCCGCGAGCGCCTGATCGCTGCGCTGCTCGAACACCCGCGCCGCGTCGAGCAGCCGGGTCGCCGCCGTGCGCGCCGGCGCGACATCGGCGGTCAGGCGCTTCGCCGCGTCCTCGACGCCGGCGTTTGCGTCGTCGGCGCGATCCTCGATCGCGCGCAGCTCGTCGAGCACGAACGTGGCGGTGCTGGAATAGTGGAGCGGCAGCACCTCGGCCTCGGCGAAACGCAGCGTCAGCCGCGACCATACGTCCACCATCGCGCGGTGGTAGGCGTAGCCCGGGTCGACGACGCGGTCGAGATACTCGAAGTCGTCGTACATCGAGTGGTAGCTGCCCTGATTGCCCTCGAAGCGCACGTCGAGCGACGGCACGCCGAGGTGATCGATGAACGCCGTGTAATCGGTGCCGCTGCCGAGCGGCGTCACGTCCATCTGGAACGGCCGCTCCGGCTCGCCGCGCCAGCGCCGCTCGCGGTTGAGCCGCGACCAGTCGGCCTTGCCGTCGGTGAAGCCGCGATCGCGCCAGGATTTCGCGACGCTCACGTTGCGGCCCGGGTCCGGCACCTCGCCGAGCACCTCGACGAGCGCGTCGCGCAACTGGTGCGTGCCGTTGGCGCGGAAGTCCTTCCCGCTCACGGCGACGTCGACGTTGATGTAGGCCGCGACGTTCGCGCCGACGGTGACCGCGTTCGCCTCGCACCACTCGGTCGAGCCGAGCAGCCCGTACTCCTCGCCATCCCACGACGCGAGCACGATCGTGCGGCGCGGCTTCCAGCCCTTCTTCGCCAGCTCGCCGATCCCGCGCGCCATCTCGAGCAGCGTGATCGTGCCGCTGTTGGGATCGATCGCGCCGTAGGTCCACGCGTCGCGGTGGTTGCCGCACATGATCCACTGATCGGGCGACTCGCGCCCCGCGAGCTTCGCGATCACGTTCCAGATCGGACGGATCGCGTAGTGCTGCTCGGTCTTGAGATGGATCTTCGCCGGGCCGGGGCCGACGTGGTACGTGAGCGGCAGCGCCCCCTGCCATCCGGTCGGCGCCACCGGGCCCTCGAGCGCTTCCATGATCTTCTGCGCCTCGGCCCACGCGATCGGGATCGAGGGGATCTTCGGCACGCCCTGCATCGCTTCGCGGGCGACGCGCTTCGCGTTCGGCGCCGACGGCCAGCCGGGCGTCGATGGATCGCCGGGCGCCTCGGAGAGGAACTGCACGCTGCCGCGCTGGATCGCGTCGCTCGGCCGCGCCTGCCCGCGCGGATACGCATCCCCGCGCGCGAAGCCGTCGTCGAGCGGATCGCTGTAGATGATCACGCCCGCCGCGCCGGCGCGCTCGGCGTTCCGCACCTTGAGGCCGCGGAAGATGCGTCCGTAGCGCACGAGCACGATCCTGCCGTGGAGATCGATGCCGAGATCGGTGAGCCGCTTGAGATCGTCCACGTCGCCGTAGTTGCCGTAGACGACCTGCGCTGTCACCTCGCCGTCGGCGCCGTAGCCGTGGAACGCGCTGAACACCTCGCTGTCGTAGGCGTCCTTGTCCCACGCCGCGCCGTGCTCGCGGACGGCGAGCGGCTCGCGTGAGGGCTCGATCATCTCGAGCACCGGCTCGCCCGGATAGTTGAGGTAGACCGGCACCGCCTCGATGTGCGCGTCCCAGCCGTAGGCGGCGAGGCGCTGGCGCACGTACTCGGCGGTCTTGAGGTCGGCGGGCGTGCCCGCGACGTGCGGCTCCTCGGTCAGGATCCGCAGGTGGCGGCGCAGCGTGTCGGGGCGGGTCGTCGCCGCGACCTGCGCTTCGCGCGCGCGCTCGGCGGCGACGTCGCCCGCGCGGAATCCCGAGATGCGCGCGGCGTCCTCGCCCGCGGCGGTCGCGAGATCGAGCGGTGTGGCGTTCAGCGCCGCGAACGCGGCGATCAGCAGGAGCGGAAGGCTCGAGGCAGGCGCGGACCGGCGGCCCATGGGGTTCCTCACGGTGTGGGATGAGGCACGGAACGGACGACGCGGGATTCTAGCGAGACGCCCGTCCGGATTCAGCAACGTCGGTGCGATGGGCGCCGTGCGATCGTGGTTCCGTCGGCCCGGCGTCTCCGCCCGACTACCAGGCTGACGACTTCGCCTCGCCCGGCGGCGGGCGCAGGGACATCAGGTAGGCGACGAGATCGCGCATCTCCTGTCCCGCGATCAGATCCCGATACGGAGGCATGTGAAGCGGCGGGTCGGGTCCGGTGGGATCGCCCTTGCCCACGGTCGGCACGCCGTTGCGAATCTTCTCCGCCAGCTCGGCGGGCCTGTAGCTCTCCGAAAGGTGGAGCAGCCCGTTGACCTTGCCGCCGCTCTCGGCGTTGAGGTTCATGATGCCGCCCGTGCCGCCGGCGGCGTGGCAGGCGTTGCAGCTGTACTTCGTGTACACGGCCCTGCCGCGCGCGATCTGCGGCTGGGCCGCGTCGTCGAGCATCGCCTCCGCGTGCTTGCGCGCCTCGGCCTGCCGCCGTGCGTCCACCGAACCCGCGGCGACGAGTGCAGCGACCAGCGCGAGACTCAAGAGCGCGACCACGAGCTTCTGCGCCGTGACACTCATGACAACGCCTCCCAGACGAGCAGCGCGAGGGTGAACGCGAATCCCGCCGAGCCGAGCCACGTTCCCAGGCGTCGTCCCGGCGCGAGCCGCTCGAGGCCGGCATCGACCCACGGCCAGAACATCATGCAGCCGACGAAGCCGGCCGACGTCCAGATGCCGACCTGCATCGGCACGAGTTTGAGCCAGCGGTAGGACGGGAAGAAGTACCACTCGGGGCGGATGTGCGGCGGTGTGAACGTCGGATCCGCCGGCACGCCGAGTCCGGGCGGACGCGCGCTCGCGTAGACGACCAGCCCCAGCAGCAGCACCAGCGCGATCGCCGCCTCGCGGAGCACGTGCTCGGGAAAGAAATCATAGGTCTCATGGCGCCGGTCGCCCTCGAGCCGGGCGACGCCATGCAGCCGCACCAGGACCAGGTGCGCGGTGATCGCAAGCACCATGAGCGTCGGCAGCACGCCGATGTGGAAGTTGTAGAAACGTGCGAGCGTGTTGGGACTCACGTCCGGCCCGCCGCGGAGGAGCCACAGGAGTTGGTGGCCGACGACCGGCACGTCGCCGAGCAGGTTGGTGCCGACCGTCGTCGCCCAGTAGGACAGCGAGTCGTACACGAGCGAGTAGCCCGTGAACCCGAACCCCAGCGTGAGGAGGAACAGCGCCATGCCGAACACCCAGGTGAGCTCCCGGGGACGACGGTAGGCGCGGGTGACGAAGACGCGAATCATGTGCAGGAAGAGCGCGATGATCATGAGCTGGCCGGCGTTCTGATGCAGGCTGCGGATCAGCCACCCGAAGCGCATGGCGAGGGTGATCCGGCGCACGCTCTCGAAGGCGCGGACGGGATCGGGCCGGTAGTAGAACGTGAGCAGGATCCCGGTGACGACCTGGATGCCGAACAGGATGAGCGGCGTGCCTCCGAGCCACACCGCCCAGCCGCGCAGATGGACGGGAAGTTCCTCGCGGAGGGGCTTGCGCAGCTCCTCCATCGGAATCGGCACGCGTTCGGCGAGCCACCGGCGCAGCGGGTGCGCGCTCACGCCACCTCCGCGGCCGGGCGCACCTTGAGCTTCACGATCACCTGGCCATCGCGGACGCTCGCCTCGACCGGGATGAGAGGACGTGGCGGCGGGCCACCGACGACGCGACCGTCACGGTCATAGCGGCCATGATGGCACGGGCAGTACCAGGCCTGATCGCTCGTCGGCTGCCATTGGATGACGCAGCCGAGATGGGTGCAGACCGCCGAGAAGGCCCTGACGGTCTGCCCGCGGCGCTCGATCGCGAAGTGGCCGCCTGCCAGATGGACGACCGTGCCGCCACCATCGGGGACCGACTCCAGCGCGATGGCCGGGACCTCCACCACGCGTTCGGGTGGAGCCGGCGGCGAGAGGAACGCGAAGAAGCGTTGCGCCAGCGCGGCCGCCCCGAGCAGGCCCGCGAGTCCGAGGAAGACGTTGGCGAGGAAGACTCGGCGCGAGAGGCCCGCGGCGCCTCCGACCGAGTGGGGCCGGTCGGGATCGCGGCCGCCTGCCAGGTCGCTCATCGGTGTCCGCTACTTCCCCGCGAACTCGAACGCCGGATTGATGGCCTTGATCTTGGCGATCGCCGATTCGCTCTCCTCGTGCGAAAGACGGCCCAGACGTGTACGCAGACTGTCGGCCTTGCGAACGCTCGAGTCGTAGACGAGGAAGCGATAGATCGTCTTGCCCTCGTCCTCGGTCATCTTCGAATCGGGCTTGAAGACCATCCGCTTGATGTAGCGTTGCCATTCGTCGGGCAGGACGAATCGGGAATTGATGGGCCGCGCCAGCGTGTGGCACTTGACGCACTTGCCCGCCAACAACGCGTAGCCGGCCTGCATGTCCTTGGGATACGTGGAAACGTCGATCTTCTTCGGGCCGTCGTCGAGTTTCTTGAGCCTGGCCTTCTGGGCCGCCGCGTCCTCCTCCTGCGCGCGCACCAGCCCGGCCACCGCGAGGAGCGCCAACGCCGTGAGCGTGCCCAGCCTGAACAGCCGATGGCGGTGAAGCGTGTTCATGGTGCCTCCAAATTCAGTAGAGCAGACGAATGCGGCCCAGGATGCCGTGCGACTTGGCGGACCCCAACTGGATCTCGCGGTACTCGGCCGAAAGAAACACCGTGCTCTGGAGCAGATACGTCGTGCCCAGCACGTGGTCGCTGATCGCATCGTCGCTCGTGTCGGTGTCGGGGTCGACGTGGTCGTAGCGGTAGGTCGCGACCCAGCCCGGCATGATCGTCCCGGTCACCTCGCCGTAGTAGCCTTTGGTCTTGACCGTCCGTGCGAGTTCCTCGGACTTGTTCTCGCCCCCGGCGTAGCCCGCGGCCAGGTCGATGCGATCCATGGGCGCGAAGTTGCCGGTGACGCCGTAACGCGTGAACTCGTCGCGGAACGGTCCCGGCGTCGGCAGCGCGCCCTCGGGATCGATCACCGTGTGACCTTTGTAGTAGAAGGCGTTTGCCGTGTTGCGCGAACCGATGAGCTCGGTCGCCTGGGCGAGGATGTCCACGCCGTCCCCGGGATGCGTGCGGGCATCACTACCATCGGGGTTGAATCCGTTCATCGCGGAGACCGACACCATCGTGGACGTCAGATGCCCCTTGTGGAGCCGGGTCGCCATGTAGCCGACCTCCATCCCCGCGAGCATGTGGCTCAGTCCGGGTCCGGCGAAGTCACCGATCGGCGCCGGCGAGGACTCGTCGAGGATCAGCGGCGACGACGGCGTCATGCTGCCGTGGCCGGCCTTCTGCCAGACCAGCGGCTGCATCTTACCGCCGCGCACGATGAACTGGCTCTCGGGCGGGCCGAAGTTCGCCTGAGCTTCAAGATCTTCGAGCTCGCTCGCGGCCTCGTCGTTGTATGGGATGAACATCATCTGCGTCGAGTAGTGGTCTCCGATCGAGGTTCCCGCGATCAGCTCGACTTCACTCAACAGGAACGACGACTTGCTCATGCCGGGATCCGGATGCTGAACGATGTTGCCGTCGATCTGGCCGGCAATCGTCATCGCCTCACCGATCGTCTGCGCGGGGAGATTCTTCAGGGTGAGCTTCCCGCTCTCGTCGGCGTCGGGGAGCCGGAAGCCCGACCGGCGGAACACCATGCCGACATTGTTCAGACGAGGCGGGTTGGGCGAGTGACAGGTCTGGCAATCGGTCCCGTAGCGCCGCGCGTAGGACGGCGTCGCTTCGGCGTCCTTCGGGACTCGGAGCGCCAGCCATGCCAGTGCGATCCACGCCGCGCCAGCGACCAGCAGCAGCGGACGTATCCACCAACGTCTGTTCGAGTGCATGGAGGTCCCCCTCGTGTCTGATCCGGCTCCTGCGCGGGACTCGCGCAACGACCAACCCGGCGCCATGGGCGCTGCCCCATGCACGTCGTCCCCCCGATCCAGCCGTGCAGCAACTAGCGCGCCGTCGGGCGCGCCGGCCGCCAACGATCGCGTCCGCGTAATCGCAGTCGGTTATGGGCGACGGCCGGGAGCGTCACGGCCGGCTCACGCGGAGGTGAGGATGCCAATCTGACGGACCACCTGCCGCCCTGTCAGTGCCACCCGCGGGCTAGCGTCCCGACCGGTACAGCTACGTCGCGGCGTTCGCCCCGGTGGTTTTGATCTCGAAGATTCTCACGCGCTCGGCGTAGAGCGCCTCGTCCATCTGCGCCAACGCCGCGTAGCGCCGGCGGTGGCAGGTGAGCACGATGATCTGGTGCAGCGGCGCGAAGTGCTCGATCAGGAGTTTCATCCCGGCGCGCGCGCGCTCGTCGTCGCTGGTCGCGAACGGATCGTCGAGCAGGAGCGGCAGCGGCGACTGGCCGCGCGACAGGAACTCGGCGATCGCGAGCCGCACCGCGAGGTAGAGCTGGTCCTTCGCGCCGGCCGAGAGCTGGAGATCGGCGCGGCCGCGCGCCACCTGCTGCCCGTTCCACAGCTTGACCGAGAAGTCGAGATCGTCGCCGAAGCGCAGCTGCTCGACCCGCGCGCCGAACGCGCCGAGCAGCTGCGTCACGCGCTGATTGAGATAGTCGGCCCAGCGTCGGTGCGTCTCGGTGGCGACCGAGGCGATCGTCTCCTTCGCGAGATCGGCCGCCGCTTTGAAGCGCCGGGCGCGCAGGAGCGCCTGATCGATCCGCTCGCGCTGCGCGGTCTTGTCGGGGTGCTCGGTCTGGTAGCGCCGCAGCACCTCTTCGACTTCGAGTCGGAGATCCGTGCGCCGTTTCTGCAGCTGGTCGAGCGCCTCGCGCAGCCGGCGGCCCTCGGCCTCGATCTCGAGCGGCGCACGGCTCGCCGCGCCCTCGGCCCCGGCCGCCTCGACCCGCTCCGTCTCGATCGCGCGCAGCTGGTGCTCGAGCTCGGCGGCGCGTCCCGCGGCCAGCACGCGGCCCTCGGCCTGCGGGATCAGCTCGCCGGTGAGCAGCGCGTGGCGCGCCTGCGCCTGCGCGCGCTCCGCGAGCTCGCGCGTGTGCTCGGCCCACGAGAGCGACGGATCGTACGCGAGCCCCGCCGTGTGCAGGATGCGCACCGCGCGATCTTTCAGTCCCGTGGCCGCCGCCTCGGCGACGCGACGCTCCTCGGCCATCCACTCCCAGCCGGTCTCGAGGTCCACAAGCCGCTGCTGCAGCGCCAGCGCGCGACGGATGTCCTGGGCGACACGTTCGAGATCGGCGGGTTCGATCGTCGCGCGTTCGCCGCCGCCCGTCGTGTCGGCGGCGACCAGTGCGCGTGCGGCCTCCATCGCCTGACGGCGCCGCGCCTCGATCGTCGCGAGCTGCTCCTGCGCGCGCAGCGCCGGCGCGCTCTCCTCCATCAGCCGCGCGTACTCGCTCCACTCGCGCAGCAGATCCACCTGGTCGCGATAACCCATCGCGCGGGCCAGCTCGGCGAGGCCGACCTCGGCCTCGGCGCGGTCGGTGCGCATCTGGTGGAGCCGCCGCTGCGCCTCGCTCAACTGCCGGAGGCTCGCGGCACGCTCCGCGGCGCGCGCCCGCGCGCCGGCCATCAGCAGCCCGAGCCCGAGGATCAGCAGCGTCGCGCCCGCAGCGAGGAGCGACGTCCACAGCACGGGGAGGCCGTTCAGGATCTGCACGACGACGCCCGCGAGCGCGGCGGCGAGCCCGAGCGCCGTCAGGAACCAGCCCGGCAGCCGCCAGCGATTGCGCAGCGCGTCGATCTCGCGCAACACCTCGGTGCTCCCGGTGCGCATCTGCTCGAGCTGGGCGACCTCGGTCTGATAGACCAGCGCGCGATCGTTCTGCCGCCGCAGCAGCCGCTGCTCGGCGTCGCTGCGCTTCGCGAAGCGCGCGCTCAGCGACTGGATGCGCTCGGGATCGTGCCCCTGGCGCGCGAGCGCCTCGCGCAGCGTGAACACCGCCGTGCGCGTGCTCGCGTCGTCCTCGGCGATGCGACGCAGCTCGGCGGCGACCGCGACGCAGCGGTCCGCGTCGGCGGCGGTGCGGTCGGCATGGCGCGCGAGCTCGCCCAGCTCGGAGCCGCGCTTCTCGCGCTCACGCGCCAGCTCCTCGCGCCGCCGCTCCTCCAGCGCCTGCAGTCCGCGCGCCGCTTCCTCGTAGCGCGCGACGACCTCGCGGAACTCGGCCTCGGTGTTGGGCTCGAGATGCGCGGCCGAGGCGGCCGCGTCGGCCTCGGCGACGAGGCGCGCGAGCTCGTCGCGGCGCAGCCGGTCGTCGGCGAGCTGGCGGCGGGCGTCGGAGGCCAGCGCATTGCTCCGTTCGCCGTCGAGGCGCTGCAGCCCCTCGCGCACGGTGCGCTCCTCCTCGACCAGCCCGACGAGCGCATCGAGCGGTTCGGCGATGCCGGCGAAGTCATGCTCGAGCGCGCGCAGCTCGGTGTCGAGCAGCCCGCGCTTGGTCTCGAGCCGCGCGAGCGCCGTGTCGATCGTCCCCGACGACTCGACCTCGGGACAGGTGTACTTGCGCAGCGCGATCTCGATCACGCGGATCGCCTCGGTGGCGTTGGTGTCGCCGACGCGCGTGTCGGCCGCGTTCTCGAGACGCGCGTGGAGCGTCGAGCCGCGGCGGCTCTTCTCGTCGACGGGCACGACGGCGTCGAGCTCGTTCTGGCCGACCAGCGCGCACTTCGCGAACTCGTCGGCGTCGAGGCCGGTCCAGCGCTTGCCGACCGGGTACTCGTCCTTGCCCTCGCGGAACTCGGCGGTCACCTCCTGCCCGCGCGTGTTCCAGATCGCGACCGTGTCGCGAGCGAAATCGCGCGCGATGCAGAAGTCCTCGCCGCTCACCTGCACGTCGAGCTCGACGCGGTACGGACCGCCGTCCCACGGCCGCCAGCGGTCGCGCGGCGTGACGAGGCGATGCGTGCGACGGTCGCCGTCGAGCCCGTAGAGCGCCGCCGCGATCGCGGCGAGCAGCGTGGACTTGCCGCGCTCGTTGTCGTCCACGATCAGCGCCACGTGCTCGGGCGAGAAGAAGAACTCGCCCTTGAGCGCACCGAAGCCGTCCACCTTGAGGCGACGCAGCTTCACGCTTCGAGCTCCTCGTAGCCGGGCGTGACCTCGCGCAGCCGGAACGCGTCGAGCCCGTAGTAGAGCGCGCTCTCGATCACCGCCCGCTGCAGCGGATCCTTCTCGCCGTCGAGCTGCTCGATCAGCGCGCGCGCGAAGCGCTCTTCGGTGGTGGTCGGATCGGCGCCGCGATAGAGGTCGAGGTCGTAGTCGGGCCGCAGCTTCCGCAGATCCAGCCGCAGGTGGAAGACGCGCGCCCGCAGCTCGGGCGAGGGCCCGGCGTAGCGCACGCCGCGCGCGAGCCGGCCGGTGAGGCGCACCGTGACGATGTCGTTCTCGCCCGCGCCCGCGTCGTCGATCGCGCGCTGCACCCGGCGGTCGATCTGGTCGGCGCTCGCGGCGCGGTCGACGTCCGCCGTCACGTCGTGCACGCGGCGCCGGTCGAGCTCGACGAGCTCGATCTCGACGAACGGCTGACGGCGGCCGTGCTCGATCCGCACTTCGAGCGCGCCGTGCGCGCCGACCTCGCCCGCGTTCACCGCCGCGGCCGATCCCGCGTAGGCGAGCCGCACGCCCGCGGCGGCGCCCTCGTCGGCGCGCAGCCGCGAGGCGGCGTGGTAGTGGCCGACGGCGAGGTACGCGAACGGCGATGCGGTGGCCTCGGCATCCGAGAACGGCGCGGTGATCTTCTGCCCCGGCGGGCAATGGGATTCGCGCGAGCCGTGGAAGAGGCCGAGATCGAATCCGGTGGACTCGCCGCCCGTGATCGCGGCGAGCGCCGCCGCGGCGAGCGGCCGCTCGGTGGACTCGACGTGCGACGTGAAGCAGCGCCCCCAGATCCGCACGCCCTGGAGCGCGGCGATCGGCCGCGCTTCCCACGCCGGCGACGCGAAGACGTGCACGTGCTCCGGCCACCGCGCGGCGCGCGCGCGCAGCATGCGCTCGCTCCAGTAGAGGCTGGTGGGCGAATACGGATCGTGGTTGCCGGGGGCGATGAACACCGGCGGGCAGCCCGGCACGTTGAAGGCGTCGAGCGCGAAGGTGAGCGTGGCGGCGTCCACACCCTCCTGATCGAACAGATCGCCGGCGATCAGGATCGCGTGCGCGCCGCGCTCGATCGCCTCGCGCACGGCGCGCTCGAGGGCGTGGCGCTGGTCGCGGCGGCGCGCCTCGCGGCGTTCGGCCGGCAGCCAGCCGAGCGGCGCGCCGAGATGCAGATCCGAAATCTGGAGGAATCGCGCCAGCGCCATGCGGGGAGGGCCTCCTCGAGAACACGACCGCGGCACGGCCGCTCGAGGCGCTGGGGGCGTCGCGGGTTCGCCATCGCGACCCGCCGGTGGCCTCGCATCCTGCGCGCCGACCGCGAATGCCTCACCATATCAGGAAGATCATGGTGCGGCAACGCACGCGGGACGTTGAAGGCGCGTGCAGGTCGCGACTACGATGGGCCCGGAATCGCCATGGAGAATCCCCGCCCCGTTCCGACCGAGTCGCGCGCCGCCGCGCCGGCGTTCGGTGATGCCGTCGCCGCCGCGTCACGCGCCGCGCGTGCGCCGATCCTCGGGCCGCTGCTCTTCCTGCTCGTGATCGCCGTCCTCGCGACGATCGCGCTGGTCCCGACGCTCGCGCCGCCGCGGCTGATCTCGGGATTGCCGTCCGTGCCGCGCGTGGATCAGGCGATCGCGCTGGTGCGCGGACGGCTCGCCGTGCCCGCGGGCGGATTGCGGTTCGCCTCCGCGCTGCTCGGCGAGAGGGTGTCGGACGGCGCGTCGGCGCCGGGATCCGGCGATCTCGCGCGCGCGACCGACCTGATGCGCACGGAACGCGACGGCGGGCCGCGCGACGCGCGCGTGATCGCTTCGCTCGCAGCGCTCGAGCTCGCCGCGCTGCGGCTCGAGGCGGCCGAACGGCGCTATCGCGAGGCGCTCGACATCAGCGCGTCGTACCCCGAGGCGCGGCTCGGCCTCGGCGTGGTGCTCGCGATCCGCGCCGAGGCCGAGGCCGATCCGTCGCGGTCGCAGGGATTGCGGTTGCGCGCGATCGCGCAGTTCGCCGCGGTGCCCGAGGACGCGACGGAGTTCGCGGCGGCGCTCTTCGATCGCGCACTCGTGCTCGATCGTGCGGGCCGCCACGCCGAGGCGCTGCGCCTGGCCGGCGACTACTGGCGGCGCGATCCGGCCGGGCGCTGGGCGGACGCGCTGCGCGCGGCGCTCGCGCACGAGTAGCGCCCCGAACTAGTACTCGAACTCCACGCGCACGTCGCCGCGGATCGGCAGCGTCACCTCGCGTGCGATCTCGCCGCGATCGGGATGCCAGACCCTCACGCGGTACGTCCCCGGCGGCAGCTTGGGCAGCGTGAACCGTCCGAACTCGTCGGGCCGCGCGTACGCGTGGGTCGGCACGACGACGATCGTCGCGAACTCCTTCGAGTGCAGCCCGCAGAAGACCTGCACCACGCCCGGGCGATCGAAGCGCACGACATCGATCGTGCCCGGCGCCTGGGGCGCGAGATGGAACGGCCCCGTCGGCGCGACGCTGAACGCCGCATGGAACACGCGATCCCGGTTGCGGATCTCGACTCCGCCGCCGACCGGCGCCGCGATGATCGCGGGCGTGAAGCGTCCGTACTCGACGACGAGGCGCGGCGGGCGGCGCTTCGGCATCCACCAGTGGTGCTCGGCGAGCCGCTGCTCGATGGGCGCCGGCAGCGACTCGACGCACACGACCGCCTGCGTCACGCCGTGCTCGAGGTGCACCCGCCCGTGGATCACCCCCGCGCCCGCCGGCGTCGCGACGAGGGCGAGCCCGCCGAGCGCCGCGAGCGCGGCCGTCAGGATCGCCGCGATCGGCGCGCGGCACGCCCGGCGGACGCGCATGCTCCCTCCCCGTCGCCGCGTCAGGCGGCGCGGCGGATCGCGCCGGTCTCGAGGCGCGGAATGCGGATCACGAACTCGCTGCCCTTGTCGGGCCGGTTGCTCGCCGCCACCGTGCCACCGTGCGCCTCGATGATGCCGCGCGCGATCGCAAGTCCCATGCCGAGCCCGTGCGAGTTGAACTCGAGCCCGTCCGAGGAATGGTGCTGCAGCGGGTCGTGCGCGGCATAGCCGTGCTCGAAGAGATGGCTCAAGCGCTCGGGGGAAATGCCCGGGCCTTCGTCGGCGATCACGATCTCGAGCTGACCGTCGCGCTCGAGCGCCGCGACGTCGATGCCGCCGCCGTCGGGCGTGAAGCGGATCGCGTTCGAGACGATGTGCGTCACCGCCTCGACCAGCATGTCGCCGTCCATCGGGAACGTCTCGAGGCCGGGGGCGAGGCGGCTCTCGATCGTGACGCGGCGCGCCGGCGCGCTCGCGCGGGCGCCGCCGATCGCGCGGTCGATGATCGGGCCCACCGGTTGCGGGGCGAAGGCGAGGTGCAACCGCTCGCCGTGCACCTGCGCCACCTGCAGCGCGCGCTCGGCGATCTGCGTCAGGCTGCGCACCGATGCCTTCATCGCCTCGAGCGCCTGCTTCTGGTCGGGCAGGACCGGGCCGAGCGAGCCGCCCTCGAGCAGGTCGCGGTAGCCCTCGATGACGCTGATCGGCGTGCGCAGCTCGTGCGACGCGACGTTGATGAACTCGCTCTTCAATCGCGTCGCCTCCTCGAGGCTACCGACGTACACGCTCTCGCGCTGGCGCATCTCGAGCAGGCGCCCGGCGAGGAATCCGATCTCGTCCGAGCTGCCCACGCGCATCGGATAGGTGTAGTTGCCGCGCTGCATCTCCTGCGTGCAACGCACGAGCTGGCCGATCGGCCGCGTGATCTGACCGGAGAGGATGAGCCCGGTGAGCAGCGCCGCCACCACGGCGATCACACCGAGCAGCACCATGTCCCGCTGCATCTGCTGCAGGAACAGCGTCTCGGGGTCGAACGCGCGCTGCATGACGTAGAGCTGGCCGCGACCCGCAGCCGGGATCGGCTCGACCACCGTGATGTACGTCAGCCCCTCGCCGTGCACCTTGTGGAGCGGCATATCGCGCAGCTCGGCGGGGTTGGCGTGCGCGACGGTGGCGATGTAGCCGGTCAGTGCGGTACGGTCCGCGAGGCGCTCGAGGGTCGAGGCGGTGACGGCGCCGTGCGCGACGAACGTCACCTCGCAGCGCATCTGCGCGCACAGCACCTTCGCCAGGTGCTCGCCGATCTCGGAGCCGAGGAGCAGCACGCCGATGACGCGCCCGTCCGCGCGCACCGGTGTCGCGCTCACCTGGTACTGCGACCGGCCGATCTCGAGGACGCCGACGCGCGCGTTCCCGCGCAGCGCGGCGCGGATCAGCGAGTCGCGCGCGCCCGGGTCGGAGTGCGCGGCGCCGACCGAGGCGAGCCGCTGGCCGCGGCGGTCCATGACCTCGAACAGCTCGGTCTGCGTGATGCCGTTGAAGTCGTGGGCCATGCCGCGCACGGTGGCGTTGAAGCGCGAGTCGCGCTGACCGACGCCGAGCGTGAGGAGCGAGAAGAAGCGCGGGTCGCGAGCGATCACCGCGGCGCCGCCGGCGAGCGCCTTGCCGCGCGCTTCGAGCATGCCCTCGAACACGCGCACCGAGTGCTGCAGCCCTTCGTGGATGCTCGAGGAGTCCACGTGATCCTGCACGTTGCGGTGCACCGTGACGAGCGTCGCGAGTCCGAGCGTCAGCGGCGTGATCACCGTGATGAGCAGGATCTTGGCGCGGAGCCGCATGTCAGTATGCCAGGACGATCTGCGTGTCACCGTGCTTGGGCACGGTGACGGCGCGGGTCAGCTCGCCGAGCCGTGGATGCCACACGCGCAGCGTGTAGGCGCCGGGCGGCAGCTTGGGCAGGGCGAAGCGTCCGGTGGAATCCGGGCGCGTGAAGACGTGGTTCGGCACGACGACGACGTAACCGATCTCGTCCGGATGGATGTCGCAGTGCAGGTTGACGACGCCGCAGCGCTCGAACGTCAGCGTGTCGCGATGGCCGGGCGGGTACTTGCGGAGGTCGAAGCGCTTGGCGACCGAGACGCTGAACGTGTTGTGGTAGACGCGGTCCAGGTTCTCGAGCTCGACGGCGCATCCGATCGGCGTCGCCAGCACGCGCGGCTCATAGCGCTGGTTCAGCTGGACGATCCGCGGCAGCGGCGGCTTCTTGCGCGCGTTGGGCTTCGGCGCGAGCTTCTTCTCGACCTTCTCGGGGACGGTCTCGACGTAGATGACGCCGTCGGCGACGCCGCGCTGCGACCTGGGCGGCGGCGACGGCGCGGGGCGGCGCGTCGAGACGGTCGCGGCGTCCGCCGCGTGCGCGTGATCGGCCGCCTTGTGCGAAAGCCACAGCTCGCCGCGGATCACGCCGGCCGCGGCCGGAACGGCCACGATCAGCAGCGTCAGCGTCAGGCGGGCGACGTGTCGAAACGGCGGGAAGCGCACGGCCGATCCTCGGGGCGGTCCGAATGTCGGAACACCATGGTTTCGGCCTTCTCTCGCAGCAACTTGAACGGATCGGGCGAAGGGCCCCCGGCGCCGCTGCCGGCGCGGTTCAGAGGCCGTCGTACTTCGAGTAGCCGCGCTCGTTCCAGTAGTCGGCGGGTTCCGGCGTCGTGTAGGCGATGTCCGTGACCGCCTTGATGTTCTTGAGCCCGAGCTTGACCGGCGCGAGCAGCCGCAGCGGCGCGCCGTGCTCGAGCGTGAGCGGCGCGCCGTTCTGGTGGGTCGCGAGCAGCGTCTGCGGATGGCGGGCGGTGCCGAGGTCGATCGAGACGTAGTAGGGGTCCGGGTTGCCCCGCGCATCGAGGTTGACGCTCGAGCGCATCGCCACCCAGCGCGCGCCGGGTGCGGGCGGGAACGCGGCGAGCAGATCGGCGAAGCGGATGCCGCCCCACCACGCGATCGCGCTCCATCCCTCGACGCACACGAGCCGCGTCACCTGCTCGCGGAGCGCGAAGCGCGCGAGCAGCTGGTCGCGCGTGAGCGTCACGATCCCGCCGGCGGCAAGCCCGGTGATCCGCAGCGCCCAACCGTCGAGGATCTCGGGCCCCGGCGTGCGGCCGTCGTAGTTGTTGCGCAGCGGCGTCACCTGATCGCGCGCATATGTGCGCACGGCGCGGTTCGGCGAGTAGAGCGCTTCCGCGACGTCGTCGTCGAACGTCAGCGCTCGGTCGAGGACACGCTCGCGGTTCGCGCGCGCGAGCCCGACGCGCGCGGCGAGCGAATCGAGGTCGGCGCGCGGGCCGTCGGGCAGCAGGCGGCGCCTGGTCGCGTCGGGCAGCAGCCACCACGCGCCGGCGGCGCTCGCGATCACGCCGCCCGTGAAGAGCAGGAACGCGCGCCGCGTCTGCGCCGAGAGCCGGCCGCGCGGAACGTCGATCGGGATCTCGGGCGGCTCGATCGGGCGCGCGGCGCGCGGCACGGGCGCGGCGCGCGGCGCGGGCGGTGGCGCGGGCGCGGCATCGTCCGCGGGCGCGTCGGGCGGGGTGGCCGGCGCACCCGGCGCCGCCTGCGGCTCATGCGCCGCATCGCTCGCCGGCGCCGGCTCGGCCCCGGCCGGCGTCGCGTCGGGCTCGCGCTCCGGCGTCTCGCCCTCGGGCGTCACGTCATCCATGGGCGCTCTCCTTGATGCGGGTCGACCAGCCCACGACCATCGAGCGCAGCGTGTCCCAACCGTCGGCAATCGCGAGGCACACGTGCGGCACGATGAACCCCGCGAACGCGACCATGCACGCGAAGTGGACGATGCGCGCGCCGTCGTAGTTGACGAACGCGGACTCGAGCCAGCCGAGCTGCGACGGTTTGTGCATCGCCCAGCCCGAGGCGACGACCAGCGCGCCGAGCACCGGCATCGCGAGATAGCCGGCGCGCTGGAGCGCGTTGTACTTGGAGCGCACCGGCGGATGCGGCCACGGCCGGCGCAGGATCGCCATCGGGATCACGCCGAGGTAGAAGCGCATCATGCGCAGCGCGTCGCCGAGATCCGAGGGCCGCGGCGCGAGCGCGCGCCATCCGCCGCCGGCGGCGAGGCCGATCACGTAGAGCGCGCCGTTGACCATGAAGAGGTAGGCGAGCACCCAGTGGAGCCGCAGCGCGCGGGCGAGCATGCCGCTGCCGATGCTGAAGTGGTCGTAGAACCAGGTCGCGGCGTGGTCGTCGTGGACGAGCCGTGCGACCGCGATGCCGAGGTCGGCGAGGTAGTCGCGGCTCCCGGTCGCGGGATTCCACGCGTGCACGAACACCGGCGCCGCCCAGTAGATCGCGAGCCCGCTCGCGATCAGGCCGAACAGCAGCGGCACGTTCGCCCAGTGCGTGAGCCGCACCAGCGCGTGGTGCTTCGGCACGATGCGAACGGTCGTGTCTCGGGCGGTGCGCGGCTCGGGCATCTTCGGGCTCCGGATCGGGCGTCGGGCTCGCGGGTATCTACGGACGCACGTCGCGCGCGTGACCGCGTTCGCCGCCCTTACGACCGATCATCCGCGGCGCGTCGGCGTCGCGCAATGGCGCAGATTCGCATCGGAGCGTGGCCGAATACGTACACCTGCGGCCCTGGATCCGTCCCGCGACCGCCGGGTGCGAAGGGCGAGACGCTTGCGCGCCAACGCCGGGCGCGCGGCATGCGGCTTGATACGCCTCTTGCGGCCGCGCGGTCCAAAGCCCGGAGGACGCCATGAACTCGTCAACGATGCATCCCGTCATGCGGTTCGCAACGCGTCGTCTCGCCGTGGGACTCGTGTGCGCGATCGCCTCGCTCGCGGTCGCGGGCGCCGCGCGCGCGTCCGGCTCGGAGCTGATCCCGTCGATCGGCGTCACGCGCTCCGTGCACGACAGCAACGCCGACGCGCAGGTCTACGGCGGCCTCGCGGTGCGCACCACCATGCTGCCCGGCCTCAAGGCGGAGATCGGCGCCGCGTATCGCAGCGAAGATCGCAACGGCGGGAGTCTCAAGGTGCGCCAGTGGCCGGTGACCGGCTCGCTGTGGCTCACGCCGCTCCCGGTGATCTACGCGGGCGGCGGCGTCGGCTGGTATCACACGACGTTCGACTACGCCCCCGCACTCGCGATCGCGAACCAGACCACCGAGAAGTTCGGCGTGCACCTGGGCGGCGGTCTCGAGGTGCCGCTCGGACCGGCGGCGCTCGACCTCAACGGACGCTACGTGTTCCTCGGCACCGAACAGAGCCAGCTGCCGCCGCAGAAGTTCAATCCCGACTTCTGGACGACGACGCTCGGACTGGCGATCAGGTTCTGACGCGGGGTTCGCGCGGAGGGGCGGCCGCGGTCCCTCCGCCCCCGCGCAGGCGTGCATGACGGTGGTCTCCCGCTTCACGTTTCCCGACGACGACGGTGTCCCGGAGGGCTTCTGGCGGCGCGTGCGTGACGCGTCGCGCCGGATGCTGATGGTCGTGTTCGACGGCGCGCTCGTGCCGTTCCGACCCGATCCCGACGAGGCGGCGCTGGCCGCCGCGACGCGCGAGCGCCTGCGGCGAATCGCCGTGCGCGGCGCGACGCAGCTGGTCGTGTTCTCGGGCCGCCGCATCGCCGACCTCGCGCCGCGCCTCGACGGCGTCCCCGCGCACCTCGTCGCCGAGCACGGCTGGGACGAGCGCACCGTCGACGGCCGGTTCCTGCGCCATGCGCTCCCGGGCGAAGCGGCGATCGCGCTCGGCCGCGCCGCGCGCGCGGCGCGCGCACACGGGCTCGGCGATCGCATCGAGCGCAAGCGCTGCTCGATCACGCTCCACACGCGCGGGCTCCCGCCCGAACGCGCCGTGGAGATGGAGGCGCTCGGCCTCGAGCTGTGGGCCGTGCCGTTCCAGCACCGCGGCCTGCGGCTCACGCGCATCGACGGCGGCGTCGAGCTGCGTGCGCTCGCGACCCACGAGGGCACGGCGGTCGCGCGGCTGCTCGAGACCGCGGCCGACGAGACGGTCCCGGTCTATCTCGGCGACGACCGGCCCGACGAGGACGCGTTCCTCGAGCTCACCGGGCAGGGCGTCACGATCCGCGTCGGCCCCGGGGCGCGCGGGTCGCTCGCGAGCTACGCGCTGCGCGACACCGACGCGGTCGCCGAGTTCCTCGAGCGCTGGAGCGAGGTCACGAGCCTCGCGGCGTAGCGGCCGGCGCGGGGCGCGCGGCGCGGCGCCGCGCCGCTCGACGCGTGTGCCACAATGCGCGCGATGGCCTCCATCGATCCGCGCGTCACCATCGGGCACGTTCACCTCAAGGTCTCGGACCTCGAGCGCGCGATCGCGTTCTATCGCGACGTGCTCGGCTTCGACCTGACCGCGCGCATGGGCGCACGCGCCGCGTTCCTCTCGGCCGGCGGCTATCACCATCACATCGGGCTCAACACGTGGGAGAGCCAGGGGGGCGGGCCGCCCGCGCCCGGCACCACCGGCCTCTACCACGTCGCGATCCGCTATCCCGACCGCGCGACGCTCGCCGACGCGCTGCGACGGCTGATGAAGGCCGGCGTCCCCATCGAGGGCGCCTCGGACCACGGCGTGAGCGAGGCGATCTACCTCGCCGATCCCGACGGCAACGGCATCGAGATCTACCGCGACCGTCCCGAGTCCGAATGGCCGCGCGATCGCGAAGGCCGGATCGCGATGATCAATGCCCAAGTCGATCTCGACGCGCTGCTGCGCGAGGCGCCGCCACTGAACGACGCCCGCGAACCCGACTAGCGTCCCGCCGCCCGCCGCAGGCTGTCGGCCTGGAGCGCCTCGTAGCGCGCGATCTCGTCGAGGATGTGCGCCGCCTCGGGGCTCTGCGGCACCAGCCGCCGCAGGCCCAGCGCCGCGCGTTTCGCCTCGGGCACGTCCCGCAATCGCATCGACACCGCCGCGAGCCCGAGCCAGCCGAGGGAGTTGTCCGGGCTGCCCGCGAGCAGGCGGTGGTACGCCGTCTGCGCGGTGCGCAGATCGCCCGCCATCGTCGCGGTGACCGCCCACTCCTGGAGGATGCGCGGGCTCGGCTCGGTCTCGACCGCGCGCGTGAACGCCGCCACGCCCTCGGCGTAGCGCTCGAGCCGGTAGTTGCGGATGCCGAGGTAGTCCCACGTGGTGCCGCGCTCGGCCGGCGTGCGCGGCGGCGGCTCGGTGACGAACGCCCTCACGCGCTCGAGGCCGCGCGTCGCGTCGGCGTGGACGAGCAGCCACTGAACCGCGGGCGACGCGACGCCGAGCACGACCGCGACGGCGAGCCACGCGAAACGCGGCGCCGCGCGCAGCGTCTCACCGACGAGCCACGCCGCGACCAGCGACAGCGCGACGCCGGTCGCGGCGAAGTCGTCCCAGTCGCGGAACAGCCCCTGCGCCGGATGGAGGAACGGCATCACCAGGACGAACGGGATCGCGAGGAGCTCGAGCACCCAGAGCTCGGCGAAGCGGCCGGGTAGGCGCCGCGGCAGGCGGCCGAACACCGCCAGCGGCGGGATCGCGAGCGCGAGCGGCGAGAGCATCAGCACGAGGCTCGCGAGGTCGAACGCGCGCGCGCCGGCGAACGCCGCGCGCAGCATGCCGCCCTGCGCCCGCACGTCGGCCGGCGCGAAGTGGATCGCGGCGTCCGTGCCGATCACCGTGCCGGCGATG
>JACOSV010000068.1 GCA_016178725.1 Candidatus Eiseniibacteriota bacterium | reverse complement strand
TCACCACCGGCGAAGGCGGCGCGGTCGTCACCGACGACGACGCGCTGATGGAGCGCATGGCGATTCTGTCGCTCCACGGCATGGACCGCGACGCGTGGAAGCGCTACACCGCGGCGGGCTCCTGGTACTACGAGATCGCGGCGCCGGGCTTCAAGTACAACCTGAGCGACATCCTCGCCGCGGTCGGCCTCGGCCAGCTCGAACGCTTCGCCGAGTTCCAGCGCCGCCGCGCCGAGCTCGCGGCCGGCTACGCGCGGCGCCTCGCCGACGTTCCCGAGATCCGCCTGCCGCGCGCGCGCGCCGGCGCGACGCACGCCTGGCACCTGTACGCGATCGCCCTCGAGCTCGAGCGCCTGACCTGCGACCGCGCACGCTTCATCGAGGAGCTGCGCGCCGAGAACATCGGCACCACGGTCAACTTCATCCCGATCCACCAGCACCCGCACTTCCGCGCATCGCTCGGCCACCAGCCCGGCGACTTCCCGGTCGCGGACGACGCCTACCGCCGCGCGGTCACGCTGCCGCTCTTCCCGCGCATGAGCGACGCCGACCTCGACGACGTGTGCGAGGCGGTGCGGAAGATCGTCGCCCACTACCGGCGCTAGCCGGAGCGCGGCCGCGAACGCCGCACGCGGCCCGCTCACGCGTTCTCCTGCGCGCGGCCCAGCGTGCGCAGCGAGATCCCCTCGCGCTGGAGGCAGATGAACCCGACCAGCGTCACCGGCAGCCACTGGCTCGCCCAGTAGAACCACGAGAACGGGACCGCGCGGTCCTTGCCGACCGCGAACAGCGCGAGCCCGGCGATGCAGGCGACGTTCATCGTGCCGATGTAGCCGGGCGCGGCCGGCACCATGATCCCGATCGCGGTGATCACCAGCATCACGAGCCCGGCGTACCACGGCAGATCGATGCCGAGCGCCCACAGGCTCGCCTGCAGGCCGACGACGACGACCGCGAACATCAGGAACGAGAGCAGGAACACCCACGCGAGCCGCGGCAGGTCGCGGAACAGGCCGAGACCCTCGACGAAGTGCGTGAGCATGCCGGCGACGCGCGCGCGCACGCGTTCCGGGAGCGGCGCCGAGAGGCGGCCGATCGCGGCGGCGGCGAGCCTCGGGCTGCGCTCGAGCGCGACGACGAACAGCGTGAGGCCGACGCACGTCGCGACCAGCACGCCCGCCCCGGCGCGGGTCATGCGCCCGGCCTCGGTCGCGGCCGAGATCGGATGGACGAAGAGCGCGAGACCCAGGATCGCGAGCAGCGTGAGCATGTCCACGGCGCGCTCGACCACGACCGTCGCGAGCAGCGTGCTCTTCGACAGCCCCTCGCGCCGCGACAGCGCCCAGGGCCGCACGAACTCGCCGAGCCGCAGCGGCAGGATGTTGTTCGCCATGAAGCCGATCATCGTCGCCGAGAAGAGGCTCTCGGTCGTGAGCCGGCGCGGCGACGCGATGAGCGAGCGCCAGCGCACCGCGCGCAGCCAGAATCCGAGGATCGTCGTCGCGACGGCGGCGGCGAAGCCGAGGTAGTTGGCGTGCGACAGCGCCATCGCCACCGCACGCGGGTCGACGTCGCGCATCGAGAGCCACAGGCACACCGCCGAGACGGCGATGCCGATGACGATCTGCAGACGCTTCACGCGCCGGCCTTCCCGCCGCCCGGCGGCGCGGCGCCGGGCGCGGCGCGGCGCAGCTCGTCGATCTCGTTCCGCAGCAGCCCGAGCTCGCGCGTCAGCGCATGGTTCTCCTGCCCGAGGCGCGAGAGCTTGACCGACAGGTAGAGCAGCATCGCGGTCGCGAAGGCGAGGCCGAAGAAGAACACGGTCGAGCCTTCGTAGAGGATGCCGAGGGTGCGCGTGATCGCCTTGAGCAGCGGCGTCGTGAAGCCGAGGATCGCGATCGTCACGCTCGCCACCACCCAGAGCAGCGAGTACTCCTCGGACAGCCGGCGGCGGCGCACGAGGTCGAGCACGAACAGCGCGAGCCCGACCGCGGCCAGCGCCACGATCACCTGGGTCCGTGACAGGAACATGTCGTCCTCCTCGCGGTCAGCCCGCGCGCTTGACCAGCACCATCAGCGACGCGAGCAGGTTCTTGTACGGGTAGTAGAGCGACTTGCCCAGCGTGTAGAACGAGCGGCCCGCCTCGCGCGGCCGCATCTCGACCGCGACCTCGCACAGTCGGAAGCCGCGGCGCGCGAGATCGATCAGCAGCGGCGCGTCCGGGAAGTCCTTCGGAAAATCGTGCTGACCGACCTCCATCACCGCGCGGTCGTAGGCGCGGAAGCCCGAGGTCGTATCGGTGATGCGCACGCCGGCCGTGAGCCGCACGACGGCCGAGAACAGCACCATGCCGAACCGCCGCGCCGCCGGCGCACGGTACGCGCTCCGGGACACGAAGCGCGAGCCGATGCTCACGTCGCAGCGGCCGGCGAGCACCGGCTCGACCAGCGCGTCGAGGAACGCCGGGTCGTGCTGGCCGTCGGCGTCGAGCTGCACCGCCACGTCGAAGCCGTGCGCGAGCGCCCAGCGGAAGCCGGTCTGGAGCGCCGCGCCGACGCCGAGGTTCACGGCGTGGCGGACCACCGGCACGCCGCGCGCGCGCGCCACGTCGGTCGTCGCGTCCCGCGATCCGTCGTCCACGACCAGCACCGCGACGCCGGGCGCCTTGCGCCGCAGCTCGTCGAGCGTGACGGGCAGGCTCTCCTCCTCGTTCATCGCCGGCACGATGACGAGCACGCGCCCCGGGATCACAGCGCCCTCCGCACCGCGACGACGCGCGCCAGCCGATCGCCCGCCGCGACCGCGGCGTCGCGCGCGCGGCGCATCCACGCGGCGCTCAACGGCAGCGCCGCCGCGGTCTCGAGGTCGGCGCGCGTGACGAGGCCGAACGCGAACGCCAGCACCAGCGCCGCCGGCACGAGCACGAGCTTCGCGGCGAACGCCGGCACGGGCCGGAGCGCCAGATCGAGCAGCAGGCCGGCGCCGAGGAAGGGCGCGAGCAGCGCGAGCGTGCGCAGCGTCGTTCGGGCGCGCTCGGCCGCGCCGCCCGCCAGCACGGTGCGTAGCGCGAGCTGCGCCGCCGCGAACGCCGCGACCGCGCCGATCAGGTTGGCCCATCCGGCGCCGGCGAGGCCGAGCCACGGCACCAGGGTGAAGTAGCAGCCGAACTCGAACGCGAACTTGACCAGCGCGAGAGCGAACACGATGCCCGGCAGCCGCAACGCCTGGAACAGCATCGTGAGCGGCTGCTGCGCGGTGCGCGCGAACGGCACCAGCGCGAGGATCCGCAGCAACGGCACGGCCGGCGTGAACAGCGGGCTCCCCACCCAGCGGGTGAGCTCGGGCGCGAAGACGAAGAGCGTGAACGCGACGGCGGCGGCCACCGTCTGGACGAGACCGAACGTGCGGTCGAAGACCGCGCGCAGGCGCTCGCGCTCGCCGCGCGCCACGAGCTGCGTGAGCGGCGGGAGCAGCGCCGACGGCAGCGTGAACGCCAGCTCGACGAAGCGCTCGACGGTCTGGAACGCGAACGAGAAGTAGCCGAGCAGCGTCGTGTCGAAGAGCTTCCCGAGCACGACCTTGCTCAGGTTCTGGCCCGAGAGGAACGCGACGCGCGCGCCGAGCAGCGGCATGCAGTAGCTCATCACCGAGCGGACCAGCCCGCGTTCGTCCGCCGGCGCCGTCCGGTCGTCGCGCGCGCGGCGCATCATCCACATCGGGATCGCCGTCAGGACGACGCCCTGCAGCGCGGTGAGCACGGCGAGGCCGAGCGCCAGTTCGGGCAGCCCGCGCCGTGTCCACCACAGCGCGCCGACCATGATCGTCTTCGCGACGTGGAAAATCACGCCGATGACGCCGATCCAGCGAAAGCGCTGGAAGCCATAGAGCATCGCCCGGCCGGTGGTCGAGAGCCCGTCGCACACGACGATCAGCGCCAGCAGCGGCAGCAGCCGCATGAGCTCGGGCGTCCCGTAGCTCCGCGCCAGCGCGGGCGCGAGTGCGAGCAGCACGGCGGTCGCGATCAGGCCGAGGCCGAGCTTGAGCGCGAGCGTCAGATGGTGCGCGCGCCGCAGCGTGCGCATGCGCCCGTGCGTCTCGTGCTCCGTGGCGTAGCGCTCGAGGTAGACCTCGAAGTTTCCGGTCGCGACCGTGGCGAGGCCGACGAACGAAAGCGCGAGCGTGATGATTCCGTACTTCGTGGGGCCGAGCCAGCGCAGCAGCAGCGCGAAGTAGACGATCCCCGAGACCAGCGCCGCCCCCTTCTCGATCCCCAGGTAGAACGCGCCGCGCGTCACGCTGCGCGCGATCTCGCCGCGGCCCGCGGTCGGGTGGCTCACGATCGCGCCGCCCCGGCCACGGGCGCGACGCCCGCGTGCGTCGCGTCGGCGGCGCCGGCGAGCGCGTCCAGCTCCGCCTCGAGGAAGGCGCGCACGTCGCGCAGATGGCTGACCACGGCGGGCAGCGGGCGGTTCGCGTAGAGCAGCGCCGCCATGTCGCGGTGCGCGGGATCGTAGCCGTGCATCGCCCGCACCGGCTGCGAACCCATGAACGACGGCACCATGAGCCGGCCGGGCGCGAGCAGGTAGACGTCTTCGCCGTAGTCGTGCGCCGCGAAGCGGCAACCCTCGCGCTCGAGCGCCGCGTCGTCGAGCCAGCGGCCGTCGGCGCCGTCCGGGAGCGCCGCGCGCACCTGCTCGCGCGCGCCGGGCGTCCGCCACCAGAACCGCGCCATCGTCGAGTCGAAGAACGCGAGGTAGTCGTCCGGCCAGCGCACGGCGAGCGGCGCGAGGCGGCCCATCACGTCCACGGTCGTGTCCACGTCCACCATGCCGTGATCGGAGAGCAGGTAGATCCACGGCTCGCGGCCGCGCGCGCGCGCGCGCGCGTCGAGGCGGGCGAGCAGCGCGCCGTAGCGCTCGATCCGCGCGCGGACGCCGCCGCCGGCCGAGCCCTCGCGGTGGAAGAGCGCGTCGAGGTCGGCCGTGTAGCAGAAGAGCAGATCGTCGTCCCCGCCCGCCGCCGCTTCGAGCGCGGCGAGGTTCCCGGCCTCGGGCGTGCGCCAGTTCCATGCGCGCCAGGGCACGGCGCGGTGCGCGAGCGTGTCCCACAGCGACGGCCGCGGCAGGCCGCCGGGCGCGAAGATGTCGCGGCGCTCGGCGAGATCGAACCGGGAGAGCAGCGCGCGCGGCACCTCGTAGAGGTTGTAGTAGCCCTGGACGCCGCGCGCGCGCACGAGGCGGTGGAGCAGCCGACCGACTTTCCAGCTGCGGCGGACGCGCGGCGGCATCATGGCGATCGCGCCGAAGCCCGCGAACGGCGAGCCACCGGTCGCGCGCCGGTACATCAGCCAGCGCCCGTGGACGGACGGCATGTCGCCGGTGAAGAGCGTGGGCAGCGCCCCCGAGCTGAAGCCCAGGATCGTGTCGAGGCGCCGCCGGTGCGGAAGGTTCGCCGCGAAGCCCGGCACGCGCGCCGCGAGCTCCCAGCCGAGCGCGTCGACGAGCAGCACGATCATCTGCGGTCTCATCGACCGGCCTCGGTCCGCCGTCCGCCGGCGACACCGCGATTCCACGCGGCGAAGAGCTCGCGCGCCGTCGCGTCGCCGCCCGAGACGATGCCGAGCGATCGCAACACCCGGGCGCAGTCGCGCGCGAGCGCGGGATCGGGCGCGCCGCCGCGCGCGATCCCCGCCGCGCGGGCGATCAGGTACGCCGCGGCCGAGGCGTTGAGCCGGTGCTGCGGCGTGCCGCGCGCCGCGAACGCGACGCGGCGCAGGAGGCCGGTCGCGGCGTGCCCCGCGCGGCCCGCGTCCACCGCCTCACGCACGCGCCGGCGCGCGCGCGCCCGCGCCGCGACGCGGGCGATGGCGGCGAACGGTCGTGCGGGGTCGCCCGGATCGCCGACCCGCCGCCGCCACAGCCCGACCCAGGCCGCGATCGTCCGCGCCAGCTCGCCCTCTGCCGCCGCGCCGCCGTCGCCGGTGAGGACCCCCGCGCGCCACGCGAGCGCTTCGTCCCACGGCGGCTCGTGCGCGGGGTCGCGATCGCGGTGCGCGCGCGCCCGCGCGACACGCGCCGCGGCGCCGTCCGGATACTCGCCCGCGGCGAGGGCCTCGATGCCGGCGAGATCGAGCGCGGTCTTGAGCACCGCATGCCGGCGCTGCAGCGCGGCGAGGCCGGCGCGATCGCGCAGGCACTCCGCGCCGATCAGCTCGAAGCCGCGGTTCTCGAGCAGCAGCAGCGTCTCCTCGGCGCTCACGTCGCGCGCGCTCCACGTCGGCACGCGCGCGAGCCACGACGGATCGCCCTCGATCACGGCACCGTGGCGGCGCAGCTCGAGCGTCGCGGGGCGCGCGGGCATGCGCTCGAGATCGGCCGGCGTGTGGAAGCCGACTTCGAGCGGCGCGGCGAGACCGAGCGCCAGGAGCCGCGTGGCGAGTCCGTCGGACGCGGCCCGCGCACGTTCACGCGCCGCGCGCTTCGCGGCCGCGTCGGGCACGACCGCGACCACGTCGAGATCGGAGAGCGAGACGCGCCGGCCTTCGTGCTCGGCCCACACCGCCTCGCCCGAGGCGTGGCTCCCGCTCACGATCAGCGCGAGCCGGTCGCCGCCCGCCCACGCGCGTGCGAAATCGAGCACGGGTTCGAGCGGCGTGAGCGGCGATGACGGTGAACCCGTGCGGTCCGAAGCGGACGGCACGGGCTCCGCGGAACTCGACGCGCGACGGGTCACCAGGGGGGATGCCCTAGATACGGCGATAGAGGAAGTCCGGAATCTCCAGACGGCGGCGATTGAGGACGGTGCCGAGGACGCGCGCTCCGGACTTGCGCAGCAGATCCACGGCGCGTGCGACCACGGGACGCTTGGTGTGGCCCGCGCGCACGACGAGAACGACGCCGTCGGCGAGCGTCGCGAAGTCGGTGGCCTCAGGGGACTCGAGGATCGCCGGACCGTCGAGGATCACCCAGTCGAACGCGCCCGACAGCGACGTGACGCAGGCGCGCGCGGCGCCGGGGGCGATGCCCGCGTCCGGCGTTCCGGCGCCGGGACGCGCGAGCCCGAGCCGCGCCGCGGCGCGGCCGGGCTCGCGCGAACGCGCCGCGGGCTCGCCCTGCGGGGCGAAACGGGCCGCGAGCGCGGGGCGGCGGGCGTTGAGATCCACGACCACCACGCGCAGCCGTGGATCGCCGGCGAGCAGGCTCGCGAACTCGGACGCGACGCTGGTCGTCCCCTCGCCGCCGACCGAGCTCATGAAGAGCACGACCCGCGTCGCGCGCTCCTCGAGCGCCGATTCCAGGCCGACGCGCAGCGCCGCCATCTCGCGCTCCACGTCGGCCGCGAGCGATGCGGCGGTCACCGACTCGACGACCGGCGGGGGTGCCGCCTCGCCGCGCGGGGCGGCAGTGGCGCGGCCCGGCACCGGCTGGAGCGCCGGCGCGGCGGGCGCGAAGGGCACGGCAGGCGCCGGCTGAAGTTTTCGGAGCGCGTCGAAGATGCGGGTCATGCGATGAGGTTCTCCGGTCCCCGGCCGATCAGCGCTTGCGCTCGGTGAGCGATGCCAGCACGGGCAGGTCGAGCGTGTCCTCGACGTCGCCCGCGGTGCGGAGCCGCGTGTCGAGGCCGTCGACGAAGAATGCGAGGCCGATGCCGACGAGCAGCGCGAGCGCCGGCGCGAGCGCGAGACGCACGTAGTCGCGCGTGTTGCGCACGCGGCCCGCCGACGCCGGCGACAGCACCACGACCGTGACGCGGCGCGACGTCTGCTCGGTCACCATCGCCTGATCGCTGTTCTTCACGAGATCGAGGTAGCGCATGCGCAGCACGGACAGCTGCTGATCGAGCTCGTTGACGCGCCGCTCCTTGGAAGGCAGCGCGGCGAGATCGCCCTGCGTCTTCACGATCTGACGGTCGAGGCTCGCGATCCGCGCCTGCAGTCCCTGCACCTTGGCCTGCGCGAGCTTGAGCCGTTGCTCGACCTCGCGCTTGAGCAGCGTCTTCATGGTCTCGAGCGTCGAGCGCGCGTCCATCAGCTCCGGCGCATCGTCGCGGTAGCGTTCGCGCAGCTGGGCGATGCGCGTCTCCTGCTGGATCATCGAGCGCTTGAGATCGCGCAGCGCCTCTTCGTTGAGGAACCCCGTCCCGGCGACCGGGATGTCGGTCTCCGGGTTGTCGCGCAGCGCGGTCATGACGCGCAGACCGGCGTTTTCGTCGGCGAGGTTCGCCATCGCGTCGGAGCGGTCGCGCTCGAGCGACTGCTCGAGCGAGAGTCCGTTGCGCTTCTGCTCGGTGACATCCACCACGTTCTCGTTCTCGGCGTAGTCGCGGCGCAGGCGCGAGACGCTGTCGATCTCGGCGGCGACGCGGCCGAGCTCGCCCTCGAAGAACGCCTTGGGATAGGGCATCACATCGCTGTTCGTGCGGTACTGGACGTAGGCGTCCATGATCGCCTGGCAGGCGCGGCGCGCCTTCATCGAGTTGCGATCGACGTATGCGATCTCGACCACGTTGCTCTGGCCGATGACCTTGACGTCGACCGCCGCGGCGACGAGCCGCAGCTTCGGCGCCGCGCGATCCGCGTCGAGCAGCGCCTGCGCGCGTTGTTGCAGCGTCCAGCTCGTGATCACCTGCGACTCGGTGGCGAGCTCCTCTTCCCACGATCCCATGTCGCGGGTCGCGCCGAGCGCGCTCTCCTGCTCGCCGCGCTTGACCAGCAGGTGGCCGCTCGACACGAACTCGGTCGTGCTGGTCAGCAGCAACACCAGCACGGTCAGCGTGGCGATGCCGAACAGGCCGAGGATGATCCACTTGCGCCGGAACACGACCGAGAGGAACTCGCGGGCCGTGGTCTGCCGCGCGGCGGAAGTCTGGGTCGTGGTGGGCTCACCGTTCATCGTGGGCTCACTTCCCCACCGAGGTGGGGACGACGAATACCTTGTTGAGGTTGAAGAGCTCCCAGCCGACCAGCGCGAAGTTCAGTGCCGAGGCGTTCTCGGCGAACATTTGGCGGGTGAACGCGCTGATGTTGCCGATGCTCGAGCGCGGGACGTAGACGATGTCGAAACGGCCGAGCGGCAGGTCGGCGTCGAGACGCCCGCGCTTGAGCGCGTCGCCGAGCCGCACGCGCGCGACCCGCAGCGTGCGCGCGCCGTCGCGATGGAATACGAGCACGCTGTTGGTCGCGGCGTCCTCCTTGAATCCGCCGGCGCGCGCGACCGCCTGCGTCACCGTCATGTAGGGCTCGGCCGGATACGAGCCCGAGTTTTCGACGCGGCCGAGCACGTGCACCATGTTGCCCGCCACCGAGGCGACCTCGACCGTCACGCGCGGGCGCCGGAGCTCGGCGCCGAGCAGGTTGACGAGCGCGGCCTCGAGCTCGCGCACCGTGTGGCCGGCGGCGACCACGTCGCCGATCGGGAACACCGAGACGCGGCCGTCGGGGCGGATCTTCTGGCGGCGCGCGAGATCGGGCGCCGACGGGACGTCGCTCTGCGGCCCGAAGTTCAGGATCAGCTCGTCGCCCGGGACCAGCCGGTACTCGGGCACGCGCGACCAGTCCATCGCGGCGCTGTCGGCCTGAACGTCCTCGGCCCGCGCCGGCGCATGCAGCGCGAGCGCGGCGACACAGCACAGCAGCACCAGCCGGCGGAAGGACCGCATCACGGGCTTCTCCAGAGTCCGCAACAAAAAACCCGATTCCCTGCGCAGGGGGAACCGGGCCATCCGTTCGACCGGGCCATGGGTTCGCCAGACGCAGAGGGGCTGCCGCCGGGGGTTTACCCCGCGCGCCGTCCTGTGCAGGGTCAGATCACGCAAGCACCCTGCGCACAGTGGTACCAAGATGCGTCTTGGCTGTCCTCCGCCCGAACCCAACCGTGCCACCGCAAGTGCCGGTGGCGAAGGGAGTTGAGTATAGTAATACAGTCAGTGAACTGTCAATCGGCTTCTCGGCCCATCGGTTCCCTCCCCGATGGATCGCAAGCCCCATGCCCCGCGGGGAGTTTCGGGGTGCCGCCGGCCGGCCGGGTGGCTAGCCGCGGCGGATCTGCGTCAGGACGCAGCTGATCGAGCCGATCGTCACCTTGCTCTTCATCATCACCGGGATGCGCCGATCGTCGTCGGTGAGCCAGATCACGAGCCGGCCCGAGTTCTTGAAGATCCCGCCGGCTTTCAGGATCGGCTCGATCACGACGCAGTCGAACGTTCCGGCCGGCGTCTCGACGCGCTGGCGGCCGAGCACCTTCACCTCGAGCGGCTGGCTCTTCCGGCTCGCGTGGTAGTCGAACACCATGCTGCCGCCGAGCGGCAGCGGCTGCGTGCGCGCGAAGTAGAACGACGAGAGCGCGTCCTGGCAGCCGGGCGGGATCGGGAACGTCTGGCCGTCCTGATACACCGCCTCGCCCTTGTCGTAGTCGAAGGCGATCTCGTTCTGCGAGTGGTAGCCACCCTCGCGGCGGTTCTCCGCGAAGTGACGGCTGAAGTGGCTGGTCGTGTCCCAGTAGGATTCGATCCGGTTGCGCACTTTGTAGAACGCGCTGAAGAACTTGTTCGACTCGGTCCGCGCGACGAGCAGGAACGTCGGGTGACCGTGCCAGTCGCGCACCTCGGGCACCTCGAGGTACGCGTCGCCGGCGGTGACGATGCCGTAGCGCACCGCGAACTTGAACGACTCGCCGGCGCGGATCGGGCGGCGCGGCGCGGGCAGAACCTCGCCGCCGTTCGGCAGGCTCACCGAGCCGACGAGGTCGCCGGTGTCGGGGGGCGCGGGGATCGAGCCGGGGGCGGCGTCGCCCGACGCGCGCGGGGCGAGCCACAACCCGAGGAACGCGATCAGCGCGAAGAGGGAAGGGCGGAGGCGGGCTGGTCGATTCCGTCCGCGGCCGCTAGAATCCGGGGCGATCGTCATACCCTCGTCGTGACGCAATCGGGGTGCCGTTCATCCGTTCACGGCCGGAAAGGGACTATGTCCGCGAGCCAATCGCCTGTCAAACCTGTGCTTGGGCCGTCGGCGCGGATGCGGGGACTCCCGCCCTACGCACTCGCCACGGTGCTGCAGGCGCGCGACGAGAAGCTGCGGCAGGGCGTCGACGTGATCGACCTCGGCGTCGGCAATCCCGACATGCGCCCGCCGCGGATCGTGATCGAAGCGCTCGAGGCGGCGCTCGAGGATCCCAGGGTCCAGAACCACCGCTACCCCTCGTTCAACGGCCTGCCCGAGTTCCGCGCCGGCGTCGCCGCGTGGTACGCGAAGCGCTTCGGCGTGACGCTCGATCCCGCGCGCGAGGCCATGGCGCTGGTCGGATCGAAGGAAGGGATCTTCAAGTTCTTCCTCGCCCACTTCGATCCCGGCGACACGCTGCTCCTGTGCACGCCGTGCTATCCGGCGTACATCGGGCAGGCGGCGATCGCGCAGATCCGCGTGGTCGAGGTGCCGCTGGTCGCCTCGCGCGGTTTCCTCCCCGACCTCGCCGCGATCCCGACCGTGGAGGCGCAGCGCGCCCGGGCGATCGCGGTCAACTTCCCGAACAATCCGACGGGCGGCGTCGAGACCGCGGCATTCTACGAGGAGCTGCTGCGCTTCGCGCGCGCGAACGACCTGTTCGTGATTTCGGACATCGCCTACTGCGATCTCTCGCTCGATCCCGGCTACCGCGCGCGCTCGTTCCTCGAGTTCGACCGCGACAGGGAACGGACGATCGAGTTCCATTCGTTCTCGAAGTCGTACTCGATGCAGGGCTGGCGCGTCGCGTTCGCGGCCGGCGAGCCGGGAGCGCTGGCGCGCATGCACCAGCTCAAGTCGAACACCGACTACGGCGTGTTCATGGCGATCCAGCGCGCGGCGATGGCCGCACTCGCGGGCGGCGACGCGTACGGCGCCGAGGTCTCGGGCATCTACCGGGCGCGGCGCGACGCGTTTCTCGACGCGATCGCCCCGTTGGGCTTCCCGGTGACGCCGCCCCGGGCCACGATCTACGTCTGGCTGCCGATCCCGCGCCGGTTCGCGAACGCGCTCGAGTTCACGCGCGAGCTGCTCGACACGACCGGCGTCGTCGTGGCGCCGGGGAGCGGCTTCGGCGCGGCCGGCGAGGGTTATGTGCGCGTCGCGCTGTGCGACGGCGAAGCGCGGCTCCGCGAGGCCGGCGCACGCATGGCCAAGGCGGGGCTCGGCTACTGACGCCGGTGCGGGGCCGACGCGTTGCGTTCGCGGCCGCGCTGCTCGGCGCGATCACGCTGGCCGTCAACCTTGCGACGGCGGCGCGCGATCTGGTCGACGGCGACGGCGCCGAGCTCCAGACGCTCGCGATCCTCGGCGGTATCCCGCATCCCAGCGGTTATCCCATCTGGGCGCTGCTCGCCCGCGCGTTCGGCGCGC
>JACOSV010000078.1 GCA_016178725.1 Candidatus Eiseniibacteriota bacterium | reverse complement strand
GTGTACTGCGCGAGCTCGATCATGTGGCAGTCGTTGAACGAGCACCACAGCCCGTCCATCACGACGCCGTCCTTCATCACCGTGTCGCCGAGCTTCTGACCGGTGCGGCCGGTGAACAGGTAGTGGGGAGCGGTGCTCATTCTCTCCTGCCCGCCGGCGACGATGATGTGCGCGTCGCCGGCCTTGATCGCCTGTGCGCCCATCATCACGGCCTTCAAGCCCGAGCCGCACACCTTGTTGATCGTCACCGCGCCGACGTGGGGATCGATGCCGGCCTTGATCTGCGCCTGGCGCGCCGGGGCCTGGCCCTGCCCGCCCTGGACGACGTGGCCCATCAGCACCTCGTCCACCTGATCGCCCGCGACGCCCGCGCGCTCCATCGCGGCACGGATGGCGATCGCGCCGAGGTCCGAGGCCTTGAGGGTGCCAAGGCCGCCGAGGAACTTGCCGATCGGCGTACGCGCGGCGCCGACGATGAAAACGTCCGGATAGGTCATGGGGGTGCTCCCGAGCGGTCGGGTGAACGCGAACGCGGTGGCTCCGCAGAGCCGCGAGATACTACACGAGCGCGCGGCGGGCTGTTAAGCGCGACGGATCCCGCAAGGGCGGCCGTCAAGCGCGCCGGCGGCCTTCAGCCTTCGCCCGGCGCTAGGCCACCGGCTCGCAGCGCACGTCGGTCTTGACCGAGCGTGCAATGAAGCATTCTTCGTGCGCGGCGTGGTGCATGTCGGCGAGATCCTCGGCTGACGGCCGGCGGTCGCCACTGAAGCGGGCGTCGGGGTGGAGCGTCACGCGCGTGATCGCCGGATGGCCGGCGGCGTCCTTGCCGAGCGCGCCGGCCGCGCGGTCCTCGTAGCGGTCGATCAGGAAGCCGCGGCGCGCGGCGATCGACAGGAAGCACAGCATGTGGCAAGCGGCGAGGCTCGCGACGAACGCCTCCTCGGGATCCACCGCGGCCTCGACCGAGAGCGGCACCCGAACGACGTGCGGCGATGACGACGCCGGCACCTCGACGCCGCCGTCGAACGTCCAGCGATGGCCGCGGCTGTAGCGGTTGTCGGTGAAGACGGCGCCGTCACGCGCCCAGATGACGGTCGCGATGTGCTCGGACATGACCCGCCTCCCGATCGCGCGTCAGCGGCCGGCCGCGACCGGCGCCACGTTGTACGTCCCGTCGACCAGCCGCACGAAGTTGCGCTCCTCACGCAGGATCAGCCGCTTCTGCTCGGCCATCGTGAAGTTGGCGATCCCTTCCGTGTCGGCCTTGAGCTTCGCGCGATACGCCTCGTACGCGGCGAGGCTGTCGAAGCCGATGATGCCCCAGGCGACGTCGTTGGTGCCCTCGTGCGGCATGAAGTAGCCGATCAGCGTCCCGCCGCAGCGCGGGATGATCCGGCCCCAGTTCTCGGCGTAGGTGCGGAACGCGTCGCGCTGGAAGGGATCGATCTGGTAGCGGATGACGACCGCGATCCGTGGCGTCATGGTTTCTCCGATGCTGGAGTGGTCGTCCGGGGGCCCCGCACGATCGCGATGCTCGCCGTGTGCCCGTGGACGAAGTTGCGGCCGCCGACGGGGCCGATCTCGCCGGCGCAGAAGAACCCAGCGGCCGGCACGTCGCCGCCGAGTGCGGCCTGCAGCGTCGTGATGTCGCGGTCCGGCGCGCCGAAGAACCGCCGCCCGCGCCCGTTGCACGAGAACAGCAGCGCGCCGGCCGCCTGTGAGTCGAACTCCTGCGGCGCGAGCAGCAACTCGAGATCCTCGAGCGCGGTCGCGGCGTCGCGCACGTGGAGGCGCACGCGCTCGCGCGCCGCCATGCGGTCGGCGACGGCGAGCGCGCCGCGGTCGCGATCGGCGCCCATGAGGTTGCGGATCAGATAGTCGCCGCGCCCCGAGGCATCGCCCTTCGCCGGCCGGCCGACGTAGAGCCCGTGCTTCAGCATCTCGCGCTCGCTCTCGGAGAGTCCGCGCAGCACCTGCTCGGCGCGCTCGAGCGCGGGCTGGCCGTCGAGCTCGAGGATCATGTTGGTGTCGACCTTCGTCACCTGGAGCGGCGGGCCGACCGGACGGCAGCCCTGCGACACGACGACGTCGGCGCGCAACGCGCCGGCGAGCGCGATGCCGATCCCGCCCTCGTGCGCGACCCAGTCGTTGAGCGCGATCACGTTGGCACCCGGCCTTGCGCCCGCGCTCGCGGCCCCGCCCACCACGCGCACGCCCGGCGCGTGACGGTTGAAGGCGTACAGCACGCGGTCGGCGTCGAGCGAGAACGGATCGGTGAAGAGCAGCACGAGCTCGGCGCCCGCGGCGCCCGGCGTGTGGCGCGCGAATTCGGCCGGATCGTCTGCGGCCGCGCGCCACGCCGAACTCGCGAGCACGAACGGCTTGACCTCGACGCCCGGCAGCCGCGCGGCGATCGCGGTGAGCGCCGGGCCGGACTCGTACTCGCGCGTCGCGCCGATCACCGATCCGCCGCTCGTCGCGGCGAAGCATCCGGGCGCGAGCCGGCGGCGCATCGTCTCGGCGATCGCCTCGGCGGCGCCGGTGAGGTCGGCGGTCATGAACGCGAGCACGAGATCGATCGGGCCTTCGCCGAGGCCGGCCGCGAGCGCCTCGGCGACCTCGACCGCCTCGGCCGGCGCCGCTCCTGGAGCGGCGGACCCTTCGCGGCGCGATTCGGCGGCGGCCCAGCGCATCGTCGCGACGGCTCCCCGCGGAATGCTCATCGCATCGCGCCTGCGGAACGGCGGCTCACGCTCCGCGCAGGATCTCCCGGGCGATGATCATGCGCTGGATCTCGCTCGTGCCTTCGCCGATCTCCATGAGCTTCGCGTCGCGATGCATGCGCTCGACCGGCACGTCGCGCATGTAGCCGAGGCCGCCATGGATCTGGATGGCCTTGTCGGTCACCCAGTTCGACGTCTCGCTCGCGAACAGCTTGGCCATCGCCGCGTGCTTCACGAACTCCTCGCCCGCGTCCTTGCGCACCGCGGCCTGATAGACGAGCAGCCGCGACGCTTCGATGCGCATGGCCATGTCGGCGAGCATGAACTCGATCGCCTGGAAGCTGGCGATCGGCTTGCCGAACTGATGGCGCTCCTTCGCGTACTTGATGCTGTGCTCCATCGCGCCCTGCGCGATGCCGAGCGCCATCGCGCCGATCGAGATGCGCCCGCCGGTCAGCGTGCGCATGAACGCCCTGAACCCGCCGCTCGTCTCGCCAATCAGATTGCCGTCGGGGACGAAGCAGTCCTGGAACACGATCTCGACCGTGTCCGAGCCGCGGTGCCCCATCTTCTTCTCGCGCTTGCCGACACGGAAGCCGGGCGTCGCCGTGTCCATGATGAACGCCGAGATGCCCTGCGTTCCCTTGCTCTTGTCGGTGCGCGCGGTGAACGTCACGAACTTCGCGACGCTGCCGTTGGTGATGTAGATCTTCGAGCCGTTCACCTTCCAGCCGCCGTCCACGCGCACGGCGGTGGTCTGTGTGCCCGCCGCGTCCGAGCCGGCGTTCGGCTCGGTCAGGCCGAAGCAGCCGATCGCCTCGCCCTTCGCCATCGGCACGAGGAAGCGCATCTTCTGGTCCTCGGTGCCGAACGCGAACACCGGGCCGCAACCGAGCGAAACGTGCGCCGCGAGCGTGATGCCGGTCGAGGCGCAGACGCGCGAGATCTCCTCGACGGCGATCACGTAGGCGAGCGTGTCGAGGCCGGCGCCGCCGTACTTCTCGGGGAACGGCAGGCCCATGAAGCCGAGCTCGGCCATCTGCCGCACGGTGTCGTGCGGGAACTCTTCGCGCTCGTCGATTCCCGCGGCCCGCGGCGCCACGACCTCGTCGGCGAACTTGCGCGCGGTCTCGCGCACTTGCAGGTGTTCGTCGCGTAGGAACGTGTGCATGCGGGGAGACGACTCCGTGCCGAGGGTGTCGAGGGTCATGGTTGGTTCCGGAGGATCCTGCGCCGGAGCGGCTCGCGTCGTGGCGTCGGGAAAGACTCTAGACCACGCCGCGCGGATTGGGAAACGCTCGGGCGTCGCGCGCATCGGCGCGGCACCGACGTCACGGTTCGAGCGGCGGACTCTCGATCAGGCGTTTCCCGATCGCCCGCGCGCGCGCGATCAGCTCGGGCCGCGTCGCGACGCTGCCGGGGTCCTCGTCCTCGTGGCGCCAGGCGAGCGTCTCCTCCCACTTCGCGCCCACCCACTTGAGGAATCCGCGCACACTGCGCTCGGCGAGGTCGTGCGGATGCGCGGCGCTGCACGCGGTCACGAACACGCCACGCCGCGTGCGCGCCCACTTGGGCCGGAACTCGAACCCGCCGCCCGGCGCGCGGGTCAGCGGCGTCACGCAGTTGCAGCGGTCCATCACCAGCTTGAGCTGGGCGCTGACCGTGTCGAAGTAGATGGGCGAGCCCACGGCGATCGCGTGCGCGGATTCGAGCGCCGCGTAGATCGGGTCCATCGCGTCCTCGAAGATGCAGTAGCCGGACGTGGCGTCCGGCCCGCACGCCTGACAGGGCTTGATCGCGAGCTCGTTGCAGTAGACGTGCGTCGCCCGGCCGCCCGCCTCTTCGGCGCCCGCTGCCATCGCCTGCAGCAGGAGGTCCACACTGCTCCCGCGCACCGGGCTGCCGTTGAGCATCACGAGTGTCCGCGTCATCGCCTGACCGCCCACACCAGCGTCGTCGCACCGAGATGGTTGAGCGCCGGCAGCGCCTCGAGCGCGCGCTCGGCGCCGCGCGCGATCGCGAGCAGCGGATCGGGCCACACCTTCGGCACCCAGAGGAACCGCTTCGCGCCCAGCACCGTGAATCCCGCCGCGTCGAGTCGGTCGCCGAGCTCGCGCGCGGACAGCGGATGATGATAGCGGTACGGATGGTACGACGCGGCGTCGTCGGCGGCTTCGGGGAAGCACGACGACGGCAGCCGGCGCCGCAGCGCCGGCCAGCGCACGGCGAGGCGCTTCACTACTTCGATCGGCGAGGCGGCGTTGGGCGTCGAGATCGCAACGCGGCCGCCGGGCTTCACCACCCGTGCGATCTCGGCCAGCACGCGCGCGCGGTCGGGGCGGAAGACGTGCTCCATCATCTCGACCGAGACGGCGCGATCGAACGCGCGGTCGCGGAACGGCAGCGCGGCCGCGTTCGCCTGCGCGAGGCCGAGCCCACGATCGGGATCGAGCGCCGCGCGCGCCCAGCGCAGCTGATCGAGGCCGAGGTCGATGCCGGCGGCGGTGCACCCCAGCCCGCGCGCCCAGTGCGTGCCGTACGCCCAGCCGCAGCCGAGATCGAGCACGCGCTGGCCGGGCGCGAGGTCGGCGTGCGCGAGGACCTCACGAAACCGGCGCACCATCATGTAGCGCCGCGTGCGCGAGCCGAGGAACCAGTGTCGGACGAGGAACGGAAGATCGTCGCTCGGCGCGATCGCGAGCGACGGCTCGGTCCAGCGATCGTGCATCAGCGACGTTTGCGTGAGCTCTTCGCCGCCGGTTTCGGGCGCTTCCGGGGGGCTGCGCGAGCGACCCGCGCCGGCTTCCGGCTCGCCTTCGCGCCCGCGCCGTTGCCGCCGTGCGTCTCGGCGAACCACTTGCGGATGTACTTCGCGATGTCCTGCGTCGAGGCGCCGGGGCCGAAGAGCCGGCCGACGCCCGAGTGCGCGAGCGACTCCATGTCCTCGGCCGGAATGATGCCGCCGCCGGTCAGCAGCCGGTCGCCTAGCCCACGCGCGCGCATCAGCGCGAGCACGTCGGGGAACAGCGTCATGTGCGCGCCCGAGAGGATCGAGAGCGCGACGACGTCCACGTCCTCCTGCGTCGCCGCCTCGACGATCTGCTCGGGGGTCTGGTGCAGGCCGGTGTAGATCACCTCCATGCCGTCGTCACGCAGAGCCGCCGCCACCACCTTGGCGCCGCGGTCGTGGCCGTCGAGACCGGGCTTCCCCACCAGCACGCGAATCTTCCGTTGCATGGACTCTCCTGGTCAGTCGCCGGAATCGGTCGCCACGTCCGCCACGCCGCGCTCGGTCATCGCCAGCGCCAGCGTGTAGTCCGCCTCGTCGGGCGCATGCGGCGTGCCGTCCTCGTCGTTCGGCACGCGCACGATGCGCGAGCGCAGCAGATCGCACGCGAGGCGCGCCGCGGCCTCGGTCTCGAATGCCCACGCCCGGTACTCGTGCTCGCGCCCCAGCGCCTCGAGCCGCCAGGGATCGATCCCGACCGCGCCGCGCACCACGCGCGCGCCGATCAGGTCGCCGGCGTCGAGGTGCTCGCCGGGCTTCGCGTGCGGCAGCGCGCCGCGCTGCGCTTCTTCGAGCGCCCCGGTGTTGCGGTCCACGTGGACGGGCGACGTCTCGCCGAGCGATGCGATCAGCGGATCGTCCGGCTCGGGCGGCGGGACGATCTGCACCTCGTCGCCGTCGGGGACGAATGCCCAGCCGTCCGACGTGATCGCGACGTCCTCGTCCGGCTCGTCGTCCTCATCCCCCACGACGAGCGCGTGCGAGGGCTCGGGCTCGGCGGGCGGCAGCCCGGCCGGGGGCGCGCCGGTCGTCGGCGGCTCCGCGCCGCGGCGCATGAACAGCCCGAGCACCGCAACGGCCATCACTGCCAGAACCGCGAACACGGTGCGGTTCGGCGTCGCGGGGATGAACGACATCAGAACTCCGAGCTCTCCACGTAGTCGCCGAACACCTCGCGCATGGCGTTGCGGATCTCGCCCTCGGTCGCGTACGCGCGCGCGGCGTCGAGGATCTTCTCCATCAGATTCGCCTGACCCGGCGCCGTGCGAGCGGCGGCGGTCAAGGCGCGGAGCGCGGCGGTGCAGGCGCGGTCGTCGCGCGTGCGCTTGACCTCGGCGATCGCGCGCTTCTGCTCCTCCTCGACCTCGTCCGAGATCATGAGGATCGGGATCTCGAGCTTCTCGTCAGGCTCGACGTACTCGTTCACGCCGACGATCACGCGCTGCTTCCTCTCCATCTCCTGCTGGTACTGGTAGGCCGCGCGCCCGATCTCGCGCTGGAAGAATCCCTGCTCGATCCCGGCGACGACGCCGCCCATCGCCTCGATCCGGCGGAAGTAGTCCTCGGCCTGCGCCTCGAGTGTGTTGGTCAGCGACTCGACGTAGTACGAGCCGGCGAGCGGATCGATCGTCTCGGTGACGCCCAGCTCGTGCGCGATGATCTGCTGCGTGCGCAGCGCGATCTTCACCGCCTTGTCGCTCGGCAGCGCGATCGTCTCGTCCATCGAGTTGGTGTGCAGCGACTGCGTGCCGCCGAGCACGCCGGCGAGCGCCTCGAACGCGGTGCGCACGATGTTGTTCTCGGGCTGCTTGTCCCACAGCGAGCAACCGGCCGTCTGCGTGTGGAAGCGCATCAGCCACGACGCCGGCTTCTTCGCGCCGTAGCGCTCGCGCATGTGGCGCGCCCAGATGCGGCGCGCGGCGCGCAGCTTGGCGATCTCCTCGAAGAAGTCGAGGTGGCTGTTCCAGAAGAACGAGAGCCGCGGCGCGAAGTCGTCGACGTTCATCCCGCGTTTCACGCACTCTTCGACGTAGGTGAAGCCGTCGGCGATCGTGAACGCGAGCTCCTGCGCCGCCGTCGAGCCCGCTTCGCGGATGTGGTAGCCCGAGACCGAGATCGTGTTCCACTGCGGCACGCGCTTCGTCGCGAACTCGATCAGGTCGACGATGATGCGCAGGCTGGGGCGCGGCGGGAAGCACCAGCACTTCTGCGCGATGTACTCCTTGAGGATGTCGTTCTGCAGCGTGCCGCGCAGGTTGGCGAACGGCACGCCGCGCTTCTCGGCGTTGGCGAGATAGAACGCGAACATGATGGACGCCGGACCGTTGATGGTCATCGACGTCGAGATCGCGCCCGGGTCGATGCCGTCGAGCAGGATCTCCATGTCGCGCAGGCTGTCCACCGCGACGCCGCAGCGGCCGACCTCGCCGTGCGCCTTGGGGTGGTCCGAGTCGTAGCCCATGATCGTCGGGTTGTCGAAGGCGATCGAGAGGCCGGTCTGCCCGGCGGCGAGCAGCCGGTGGTACCGCGCGTTCGACTCGCGCGGCGTCGCGAAGCCCGAGAACTGGCGCATCGTGAACATGCGCCCGCGGTACATCGTCGTGTGCACGCCGCGCGTGTAGGGGAACTCGCCGGGGAATCCGAGGTCGCGTGCGGGATCCATCGCCGCGAGATCTTCAGACGTGTACAGCGGCTTGATCGGAACGCCCGAGATCGTGAACGGATAGAGGTCGGGGCGTTCTTTCGCCGCGGCGTATCGCTGCTTCCACGCCTGGCGCTGACCATCCCACGCCGCGCCGTTGTTGGAGGGCGCGGATGGCTTGGTCTTCACGCCGGACGGTCGCTTCATCGCGCTCCGGTGAGCCTTCGAGCGGCCCTTTCGCTGGGTGCGCATGGCCATGGTCGTCTGCCTCCGGCGAGCGGGAGTGGGCGTGCTCGGAACCGTTAGAGGCTAAGCGGCGGTTCGCGTGGCCGTCAAGGAATGCGAACGGCGTCCGATCTCGCGCGTGCGGGGTTCAGCGCGTGACCAGCACCTTGCCGGTGAACCGCGCGGCGCCCGCGACGAGACGGCCGAAATAGAGGCCGGGGGCGATGGCGCCGGTCCCGGGGATCGTGGCGTCGCGGTCACCGGCGCCGATCGCGACGGTCGCGATCCGGCGGCCGGCGATGTCGAAGAGATCGAGACGTCCGCCGTCCGGCGCGGTAATCGAGGCGCGGACCCCGACGCCACGCTCGAAGCGAAGCTGGTGGAGTCCCGGCGGGCCGCTGGCTGGCGGTGCGACGCCGGTCACTTCGCCGAACCTCGAGAACTTGCGCGCGATGAGCCCGACGCGATCGCGCACCTGCGACCAGACGAATACCGCTCCGCCGTCTTCGGTCGAGGCGAGGCCGATGTCGCCGTAGAACGTCACGACGATCTGGGACTGGTACTCGGAGTAGAGCGTCGTGGAGGCATCCTTGACGCGGAGATACGCATTGGGCTCATACGGCTGGTAGGGACCCTTGGGATTGAACTCCGCAAGGAAGACCTCACCGCCGCCGCCGGATACGAGCTCGTAACCGTTCGCGACCCAAGCCCCGATGCCTGTCATTCGCGCTCCAGCCGAATTCAAGTCGTCGAAACTCATGCCGATCGGTGTGTCCGCTGTGCTCGTGAACGATCCGACCAGAGCGCCGTCGCGGTCGTCGTATAGCAAGCGGAACGACGCATCGGGAGAGGGGCCGTAGCCATCCGTCGGAAGGACCGTTTGCGCGTACGGATCGACACGTCCAGCCGCGGGCCACCCGACGGCTGGTATGCCGCTGCCCTGCACCCGGTAGAGCCTAGTCTCCAACGTCGCGTAATAAGTAGCCGCGCTCACGGGATTCGCGATCAGCAGGAACGCGCCACCACGGCCGTCCACGGCGAGATCCAGCAGCGAGGCATGGGTCGCCAGATTCAGGTACTCGAGATGGAAATCGCCGAACGAGAGCCCGGACGGCGGCCACCCGCTCGTGTCGATTCCGGCCGGAGTGAGGCGGTGCAGAAGCCACGATCCGGACGATGTGTTCCCGTTGGTTGACCACGTCGCCCACGCGAGGAACGCGCCGCCGTCGGGTGTCAGCGCGACGGGCGGCCACAGGTTCACTCGGTGGTCCGAGTCTGCGAGCTGCAGCGGCCCGTTGGGCCACCCGCCGGCGCCGGTGTTCGACGGCCCGAGATGGATCGCCATGAGCGCGCCGGCATCGTTCATCCAGGCGCCGTAGAAGCCATGTGATCCATCCTCGATGAGACTGGCGCGCTGGCTATAATTGGAGATGCTACCCAGAACGCGCCCGCCGGCCGCGCCGGTCGTTCGTCGAACCCCTCCGACTGGTTGTGATGGCCATCCGGTTGCGACCGCACCGGTCCCGTCCATGCGCAGCGCTTGCAGCGTCCCACATTCCTGCCAGAACAGGTACAGGACGCCGAGGCGATCTGGGAGCGCGAACAACTCCGTACGCGCGGCGCTCGTCGCGACGGCGACCGCGCCGGCCGTCGGCCAAGCGGGATCGAGATCGCCAGAGACCAGCAGGTGCTGAACGCGCAGCACGCCGACGCCGGCCGACGTTTCCTCCTGCCACGCGACGAACGTGCCGTGCGCGCCGTCAGTACATGCCTCGACCATGGGAACGTTGGCCGTTGTCGGCGAGACCGTGACGGGCTCGGTGCTCCAGCCGGCGCGTGATGTCCCTGGAATCTCAGCGACGAGGATCGCGGCTAGAATGGCAGCGACGGACATGCAAGCGAAGCGCATGATCCGATTCCTCGTGGGGACGGCACGGCGCGCGGGTCGAAGGTGATCCGCGGGACGCTGATGATTCTAGGCTTCGCCTCCGCGTGCCTCAACCGCTCGATCGGGCGGCACCCGGACGGTTTGCCCCGAACCGCTCGATCAGCACCGCCGCCGTGCCGTTCGGCGTCGCGCGCCGCGATTCGAGCCGGTCGAGCGCCGCCGCCCATTCCGCGGCCGGCACCTGGGCGCGGAACTCCTGCCAGAGATGGGCGCGCAGGAGATCGTCGAGCCGCTGCTCGAACCGGCGCCGCCGCCGGCGCTCGAAGCCGCCGTGCACGCGCATGTGCTCGAGATGCTCCTCGAACGCCTCCACCACCTCGGCGACGCCGCGGCCCTCGGTCGCGACGGTCTGGAGCACCGGCGGGCTCCACGCGCTGCCGGGTGCGCGCAGCTCGAGCGCCGAGCGGATCGAGAACGCGGCGCGGTCGGCGCCGTCGCGATCGGACTTGTTGATCACGAACAGATCGCCGATCTCCATCAGGCCCGCCTTCATCGCCTGCACGCCGTCGCCCGATTCGGGGACGAGCACGACGGCGGTCGAGTCCGCGGTCTGCGCGACTTCGAGCTCGCTCTGGCCGACGCCGACCGTCTCGACCACGACGCGCGCGAAGCCGGCGGCGTCGAGCACGTCGCACGCCTGCGCGGTGTGCACCGCGAGGCCGCCCATGCTGCCACGCGTCGCCATCGAGCGGATGAACACGCCGTCGTCGCCCGCGAGCTCGGCCATGCGCACGCGATCGCCGAGCAGCGCGCCCCCGGTAAACGGGCTCGTGGGATCGACGGCGACGATCGCCACGGTCTCGCCGCGGCGCCGGTACTCCTGCGCGATGCGCATGACGAGCGTGCTCTTTCCCGCGCCGGGCGGTCCGGTGATGCCGAGCCGCAGCGCGCGGCCGCTCTTCCGGAAGCACACGTCCTCGACCTCGGCCGCCTGCGGCGTCTCGTTCTCGATCAGCGAGATCGCGCGGGCGAGCGCGACGCGGTCGCCCGCGAGCACGCGGCGAGTGAGATCGGACGCGGGTTTCGGTTCGGCCAACGGGGCTCCGGGGCGGGGTGGCGGCGCGCTGAACGCGCGATGCGTCGCGAGCGGCGCGAGCCTAGGGCGGGCGCGCGCACGCGGTCAAGATCGCGCGATCAGCGCAGGCGATAGAGCACGACGCCGGTCGCCGAGCGCGCGATCGGCCGGGCGCGGTCGAGCCACGCGCCGAGACCGAACGGAGCGAATCGCCGGACGACGACGTCGTTCGCATAGAACCACTCGATCCTCTGGCCGAGCATCCAGTCGCCGATCCGCCGGTCGCGCAGCGCCCGAAACGCGGCGTTGTTGACGAGACCGTCGAGGTTGACGACGACGAGCCGCGGCTCCTCCCAGCCGAGCCGGCCGCTGTCGAACGCGCCGAGCGTCGCGCCGTCGGGAACGAGGCGCAGTGGATCGGGCGCGGCGGGCGCGGCGGCGACGGACGCCGACACGGCGATCGGGCGCGCGGGGCGCAACGGGCCGAGCGTGAACCACGTGACCGCGAGCGCGAGCAGGAGGGCGAGCGCGGCGACGCCACGCGGCGTGCGGATGGCGGCCGCGCGCGCATCGAGCCACGCGCGGAGCGGGTCGCAGGCGGTCGCGACCAGGAGCGCCGCGACGTACAGACTCGAATGCCAGTACCAGATCTGGCCGTGACGGAACGCGACGGCGTAGAACGCCCACTGAAGCAGGAGGAAGAGCGCGAGCGTTCGTCGCAGACCGGCCGCAGCGCCGGTGGCGGCCGCCGCGCCGCGCGCCGCACGTGACCGTGCCCCGAGCCACGCGCCGATCGCCGCGACGGCCAGCAGCGGGCCGACGGGATGACGCGCGAGCAGCTCGAACGGCGCGCGCGCGACGTCGATGACGTACTGGACGACGATCGTGAGCCCGTAGAACAGCGTGGCGACGGTTGTCCGCGATCCGCCGAAGCGGACGAGCGCATCGAGCAGCAGCCGCCAGTAGTCCGCCGACTGCCAGAACGAGAGCGCGCGGCCGCTGGTCTGGACGAACTCGCCGGTCGCGATGCGCCCCCAGACGCCGAACGCGACGATCGGGATCGCCGTGGCGACGAGCGGCGCGATGTCGACGGCGCGCGCCACGTCGCGCCACGCCCGCGCCCGCGCCGGTCCGAGCGCCGGAGACAGCGCGAGCGCCGCGCCGAGGAACACGGCGTCGGTGCGCGCGGTCGCCGCCAGCGCGAGCGCGATCAGCGCCACCGCCCGATCGCGCGTCGCGCCGCGCTCGAGCCAGCGAAGATGCGCCCAGAGCGCGGCTGCGAGGCACAGGACCATGACCGGCGTCTCGACGGCGGCGAACACGATCCGCAGCACCGCGAGGTTCGCGACGTAGATCGCGGCGATGGCGCCGGCGAGCACCTCGGACGTGATGCGGCGCAGCGTCCGCCACAGGATCACCGCCGCGGCGGCATGCGCGAGCGCCAGCACGGCGAGCGCGACGTTCGGCAGCGCGCGCTCACCGACGAGCGGATCGAGCGCGCGCAGGATCAGGAAGTAGAGCGGATGGAATCCGTTGGTCGGCCGCAGCCCGTCGGCCGACACGATGCCGTGGAGCACGGCGTGGCGAGCGAGCAGCAGGTAGTAGAAGCAATCGTCGGAGCGATTCGGCCAGCGGTCGTAGGGCACCGCGGCGTTCGCGAGTAGCAGCCCCAGCGCAATCGCCAGCGATCCGAAGAAGAGCCACGTTGCGTCGCGCGCGGCGACGGAGCGCGAGGGCAACGCGTCAGCCGCGCCGCGCATGGCGCAGCGTGATGCCGTCGAGCACGTGCCGGGCGATGACCTCGGCCGCGTGCGGCGATGCGATTCCCGCCGCCGCGGCGCGCACGGCCTCGCGCTCGTCGGGATGCGTGAGCCAGCGCTCGACCGTCGCGCCGACCGCCTCGATCGTGTCGGCGTGGCGCGCGGCGCCCGCGTCCTCGAGGTAGCGAGCGTTGCGCACCTCCTGGCCCGGCGTGGGCCGGAAGATGACGAGCGGCGTGCGCTTGATCAGCGCCTCGGAGCACGTGAGCCCGCCGGCCTTGCTCACCATCACGTCGCTCGCCTCGAGCCACGCATCCACCTCGTGCGTGAACCCGATCGCGCGCACGCGCCCCGACTCGTGCGCGGGGAGCGCCGCGATGTGCGCGCGGAGCCGCGCGTTCATGCCGCACGCCACGATCACGCGCGGCGCGCTGGGCAAGGCCGCGAGCTGCGCGGCGAGCGCGGTGAGCGGACCGACGCCGTGGCCACCTCCCATCACCAGCACCACCGGCTCGTCGCGGTCGAGGCCGAAGCGGTCGCGCGCGGCGTCGCGGCCGATCGCGGTCGCGAAGCGGGGATCCACGGGGATGCCGGTCACCTCGATCCGCTCCATGGGCACGCCGTTCCCGTGCAGCTCGCGCGCCACCTCGCCCGAGGCGACGAAATAGCGGTCGACGTGCGGGAACGCCCAGAACGGATGCGCGGTGAAATCGGTGATCACGCAGTAGAGCGGCACGCGCATGCGCCCGCCGCCGCGGCGCGGCGACAGCGCTTCGACGGGAAGGAAGTGCGTGCACACGACCGCGTCGGCGCCTTCGCCCTCGACCACTTTCACCAGCCGCCGCAGATTGAGCCGATCCATCGCGAGCCGCATCGGCGAGGTGCTGCGGTGTACGGACGCCTGCGCCCACGAGTGATAGAGCACGCCCCACAACGCAGGCGCGCGCGCGGCCATGGCGTTGTACGACGCGGCGTAGGTGCCGCGATAGAGCCGCGAGGCGAAGACCAGCGTGTCGACCTCGCGCACCACCGCGTCGGGCGACCGCTGGACGATCGCCGCGGCGAGCGCGCGCGCCGCGCTCTGATGCCCGGTGCCGGCGCTCGCGTGCAGCACGGCGATGCGCGGCCCGGGGCGCCCGCGGTGCGGCGGCGCGGACGTGCCGTCGGCGTGCGCGCCGCTCAACGTCTGGATCGTCACCATGCCCTTGCCGGCCGGTGGGAACAGCCGCTCGGGCTCGCCCGCGCCGCTGCGCTCGCGCCACCAGCGCCGTTGCGCGCGCAGTCGCGCGCGCCAGCGCAGCGGCAGCCGCGCGCGGATCCGGAGGCGCGGGGCCTTCATGCGCGGGGGCCGTGCATGCGCGGCGCTACTCGGTGACCGCGCTGCGGTAGTGGCGCACCGCGGCGCCCTCGGCGTCGAGATCGATCGCCACGACGTCGATCCGGACGCGCCGCGCGCCCTGCTGCAGGAGCGCGTGTGCCGCGCGTGTGAGACGCATGCGCTTCGTCGGATCGATCGCCGCGGCGGCGCCGCCGAAATCGGACCGGCGCCGCACCTTGACCTCGACGATCACCTGCGCCGGCCCGTCCTGCACGATGAGATCCACCTCGACCCCCGCCAGCCGCACGTTGCGCGCGCGGATCGTGCAGCCGGCCAGCTCCAGATAGGACGCGGCCAGCATCTCGCCGGCGCGGCCCTTCACCTGCGTCACGCCCATCTCGCGACTCCTCCGCGGGGGCGGTTGAGCGGGGACTCTAGCGCATCGCGGCGCGGCCTACGTCTCGATCGTCACCGCGACGGTCTCGGCCGCCGGCGCCTCGAACGGCAGCTCCTGGAACGCGACCGGCGCGTACGAGTAGCGATGGATCGGGCACGGCCCGCGCCGCGCGAGTGCCGCGAGATGCTCGGGCGTGCTGTAGCCCTTGTGGCGCGCGAATCCGTAGTCGGGCCACACGCGGTCGAGCCGCTCCATGATCCGGTCGCGCACCACCTTCGCCACGATCGATGCGGCGGCGATCGAAAGCATCGTCGCGTCGCCGTCCACCACGGCTTCCTGCGCGATCGCGAGGCCGGGAACACGATCGGCGCCGTCGACCAGCACCATCGTGGGCGTCACGCGTAGCCGCGCCACCGCGCGGCGCATCGCTTCGAGGCTCGCGCGGCGGATGTTCATGTGGTCGATCGCGCGCGGGCCGATCACCGCCCAGCCGAACGCGCGCGCGCGTTCGAGCACGCGCGTGTAGAGCTCGGCGCGCGCTCCGGCGTCCACCTGCTTGCTGTCGTGGATCCCGTCCCAGCGCACCGCGGGATCGAGCACCACCGCGGCGGCGACCACGGGCCCGGCGAGCGGGCCGCGGCCGGCCTCATCCACGCCCGCGACCGTCGCGCGCTCGCCCGCGACGCGCGCTTCCGCGCGTGCGAGTCGGCGCCAGACGGCCAGCGCCACGGCGCGCTACTGCGTGCGCTGCTCGGTGAGGCGCGCGCTCTTGCCGGTCTTCCGGCGCAGGTAGAAGAGCTTCGCGCGGCGGACCTTCGAGTGCTTGGTCACCTTGATCTCGGCGATCGAAGGCCCGTGGAGCGGGAACGTGCGCTCGACGCCGACGCCTTCGCTGATCTTGCGGACCGTGAAGGTCTTGCGAGTGCCCGCGCCGCGCACGTTGATGATGTCGCCGACGAACTTCTGCTGGCGTTCCTTGTCGCCCTCGATGACGCGCACCGACACCTCGACGGTGTCGCCGGGGCGGAGATCAGGACGGCCGTCCTTCAGCTGCGTGGCCTCGACCTTCTCGATCAGGCCCATGGCGGGCTCCTTTCCAGACGTGATGATGCCCGGCACGGGCCGGGAAGACGGATGCGTTCGGGCGGCCGGGCAGTATAGGCGAGCGCCGCGGCGAACGCCAGCGGCGACGGGCGCCGCGTGCGGCGCGGCCGATCGGCGGCGGGCCTATGCGGCCGGGCGGTCCCAGACGCGGATCGGCAGGATCACCGTCTGGATGCCGTTGAACTGCAGCCGGCGCTGGATCGCGAACGCCGTCTCGTGGTGCAGCGAGCGCGTGAAGAGATTCTCGCGCTCGAACACGAGCTGACCGGCGAACACCACCGCCTCGCGGAACTCGCGCACCAGCTGGACCGTCATCTTCTCCAGCTCCTCGACCACGTCGGTGCCGACCGAGTAACGCTGCTCGGCGTAGAGCCCGAGTCCGCGCGCGAGCTCGACGAAGCGGTCGAGATTGCGCTGCACACTTGCCTCGAGGCCGTGGATCGCCTCGGCGCCCTTGAACTGCGCCGAGTCCACGAGCCCGACAGAGCAGAAGACGACGTTGCGGTAGCGCCCGGGCATCAGCCGCTGCACCGAGAGCAGCGTGTGGACGCCGAGCCCGTCGAACGCCTCGACCAGCACGATCGCGGTGGCGCTGGTCGGGTCGCGCGGCGGCGCGGCGCCCGCGCGCAGCGGCAGATCCATCAGCGTCTCGTCGAGCAGCGCCGTCATCCGGTTGACGCGGCGATAGTGCGCGCGCACGACGAAGCACGAGCCGATGAACGCGCCGGTCGCGAGCAGCGTCACCCAACCGCCCTCCTGCAGCTTGATGATGGTCGTGACGACGAGGATGCCGGCGGTGATCGCGGTGCCGGTCAGCGCGAGCGTGAAGCGTCGCTTCCACGGCGTGCCGTCGCGCCGGACCTGCAACCAGTGACGCGCCATGCCGAGCTGCGAGAGCGTGAACGTGAGGAACACGTTGATCGAGTACATGACGACCAGCAGGCCGACCGCGCCCTTCGTGTAGTAGAGGACCAGCCCGGCCGCGATCCCCATGCCGAGGATGCCGTTCTGCGTGACCAGACGTTCGGAGAGATGGCTGAAACGCTTCGGCACCCACGCGTCCACCGCCATCGCCGCGAGCGTGCGCGGCCCGTCGATGAATCCGGTCTGCGCCGCGACGAACAGCAGCGCGCCCTCCGAGATCAGCGTGAACGCGACGATCGCGGCGCCGATCGGCACGGGCCCGACGTGCCAGCCGCCGGCGAGCTGCGTCCACAGCGTGGCGTTGAGCGTGCGGCCTTCCTCGTGCTGCGCCTGCGACAGCAGGTAGCAGACGAGGATGCCGGCGGCGGTGAACGCGAGCGAGGTCGCCATGTAGAGCATCGTGCGCTTGCCGGTCTCGACCCTGGGCTCGCGCAGGATGCCGACGCCGTTGCTCACCGCCTCGATGCCGGTGAACGTGCCGCCGCCGAGCGAGAACGCGCGCAGGAAGATGACGACGACGCCGAACACGCCGAGGCTCTGCACCGCGGTGCGCGTTTCGCGCGCGGTGTCGGGCCCGAGCGGCGCGAGCTGCGCGCCGTGGATCGCGAGGCCGTAGCCGATCAGCGCCGCGTGGCTGACAATGAACGCGAGGAAGATCGGCGTGAGCACGAGAATCGATTCCTTGACGCCGCGCAGGTTGAGCAGCACCAGCGCCCCGACCACGCCGAGCTCGGCCGTGAGCTTCCACGGCATCAACGCCGCGGGCAGGAACGAGAAGATCGCGTCGCCGCCCGAGGCGACCGAGATCGAGATCGTGAGGATGTAGTCGACGACCAGCGCGCCGCCCGAGACGACGCCGGCGGTCGGGCCGAGCAGCTTGGTGGCGACGAGGTAGCCGCCGCCGCCGCTCGGGAACAGCTCGATGATGTGGCTGTACGACGCCGAGATCAGGAAGACGGTCGCGACCATCGCGACGGTCAGGTAGATCGCGAGGTGGCGGTGCGCGCCGAGCTGGAGGAACGCCTCTTCGGGCCCGTAGCACGACGACGAGAGGCCGTCGGAGCCGAGGCCGACCCAGGCGAAGAAGGCGACGAGCGCGAGATGCTGGTGGATCCGCGGGTCGAGCAGATTCCTCGGCGCGCCGAGGATCCACGCGCGTATTCGGGCGGGCACGGCGGGAGACAGTAGGGCCGGCGTTCCGGGGGATCAAGGTGGGCGCGCGGGAGGCCGCGCGAAGGCCGTCCGGAGACGCGCCATCCCACCCCGTTGCAACGCTCGCACTCCGGCCTTAGCGTAGCCGCCGATGTTCACCCGGGACCGCCAGCTCCTCGCCACCGGCGTCTTCGCGCTCGATGGCGCGCTGATCGCGGGCGCATGGCTTGCGGCCTACTGGCTGCGCTTCTACATCCTCCCCGTCCCGGCGCCGCTCGGCATCCCGTCGCTCACGTTCCATCTCTGGGTCGGCGCGGTCCTGACGCCGGTCGGCCTGCTCGTGCTGCGCACGTTCCGCCTCTACCGCTCGGCGCGCACGATGAGCCTCGCGGGTGAGCTGTTCGCGCTCGCGCAGGGCGTCGCGCTGATCACCGCGCTCGCCGGCCTCGGCTCGTTCTTCGCCCGCGGCGAGCTGCCGCGCTCGGTGCTGCTCACGTTCGCGGTGCTCGCGATCGCGCTGCTGTGGACGAGCCGCGTCGCGATCCGCAGCGCGCTGCGCGCGGCGCGGCGCGCCGGCCGCAACCTGCGCCACGTGCTGATCGTCGGCACCGGCGACCACGCGCGCGCGCTCGCGGCGAAGATGGAAGGACACGCCGACTACGGTCTCGCCATCAGGGGCTTCGTCGCCGCGGGCGCGGCGGGCACGGCGACTGCGGGCGCGGCGAGCGCCGAGGCCGCGGGCGCCGATGCGACGATCGGCGGCCATCGCGTGCTCGGCACCGTCGCCGATCTCCCCGGCCTCGTCGAGCGCGCCGGCGCCGACTTCGTCTACGTCGCGCTGCCGCGCTCGGAATGGCAGGCCGAGGAGGAGACGCTCGCACGCTTGAGCGATTCGACCGCGGCGGTACGGCTCGTCCCGGACCTCGCGCGCTCGTTCACGCTCAACGCCACGGTCGAGGACTTCGACGGCACGCCGGTCGTGCTCGTGACGGAGACGCCCGATCAGGGATGGAACGCGGTCATCAAGCGCGGGTTCGATCTCGGGTTCGCGACGCTCGGGCTCGTGCTGCTGTCGCCGGTGCTCGCCGCGGTCGCGATCTGGGTGCGGCTCGATTCGCCCGGCCCCGCGCTCTACGCGCAGGAGCGCGTCGGCATCAACGGCCGGCGCTTCCGGATGTTCAAGTTCCGCACGATGCGCGCCGACGCCGAGGCCGCAGGCGCGGGCTGGACCACGCCCGACGATCCGCGTCGCACGCGAGGCGGCGGATTCCTCCGCCGCACGTCGCTCGACGAGCTGCCGCAGCTCTGGAACGTGCTCCTCGGCCACATGAGTCTCGTCGGCCCGCGGCCCGAGCGGCCGATGTACGTGGACCGGTTCCGCGCCTCGATCCCGCGCTACATGCTCCGCCATCACGTGAAGGCCGGGATGACGGGATGGGCGCAGGTCAACGGGCTGCGCGGCGACACGCCGCTCGAGCGGCGCATCGAATACGACCTCTACTACATCGAGCACTGGTCGCTGGGATTCGACCTGCGCATCATCGCGCTCACGTTCGTGCGCGTGTTCCGCGACGCGAGCGCGTACTAGTTTCTGTCGGGCGGCCGCCCGCGACGGGCGAATCGCGACGCGCGCGAATCGCATTGCACGCGAGCGCATCGAATGAACGTGCGCTGAACACACGGCCCCCGCCGCCGACCCGCCCCCGCGGAGTCACTGCCGTGCACAGCTATTCGTTCACACACCTGTCGGACCGCAGCCTGGTCCAGCACGCCAAGGCCGTAGCCGCTCGCCGACGCGCCGACACCGCCGAACTCATCGCCTGTATCGCCGAGATCGACGCCCGTCGCATCCACGTCGAAGACGGCTACCCATCCCTCTACCGCTGGTGCATCGGTGAGCTGCGACTCAGCGAGCAGTCCGCCTACAAGCACATCTTCGCGGCTCGGGCGGCGCGGCGATTTCCGGCCGTCTTCGCCGCGGTCGAGGACGGCCGCCTGCACCTGAGCGCCGTGGTCCTGCTCGCCGCCCACCTGACCGAGGACAACGCCGGCGAGCTGCTGAAGGCGGCCGAAGGACAATCGAAGTCGGCGATCGAGCTGATTCTTGCCCGGCGGTTTCCGAAGCCGGACCTGGCGACGATCCTGGTCGCGATCCCGCCGAGTCCGCCCCCGGCCCGGGCCGGCCAACTTTCCCCGGGGAAAGTTGAGCCGCCCTCTCCGGCGACCGAAGCACCGGCCGCGCCGGTGTTCGATGTGCCCACCCCAGCGCCGGTCGAGACACCGCGGCCCCAGATCACGCCTTTGGCGCCGGAGCGCTTCGCCCTCCAGACCACGATCGATGAAGAGACCCAGGCCCTGCTGCGCGAGGCGCATGAACTGCTCGGCCATCCGACCGCGACGAGCCACGTGCCGGACGTGCTCAAAGCCGCACTACGGCTCTACGTCGCGCAGCTTCGCAAGCAGAAGTTCGCGGCGACCGATCAGCCACGGCCGGGCCGGGCGCGCTCGATCGACTCCCGTCACATACCGGCCGACGTGAAGCGCGCCGTCTGGGAGCGTGACGGCGGCCGATGCACGTTCGTCAGCGACTTCGGCCATCGCTGCGAGGAGCGATCAGGGCTCGAGTTCGATCACGTTCACGCCTTCGCTCGCGACGGGCGCGCGACTGTCGGCAACATCCGACTGCGATGCCACGCTCACAATCAGTTCGAGGCCGAGCGCACGTTCGGTGCGGACTTCATGAGCCGCAAGTGTGGGGGAAACCGCCAGTGCGCCTCGGCGTGGAGAATGTAGCGCTCGCTCACGACGTCAAGAACTGAACCGCATCCGAACTATGAGTTGGCCGAGTTGGCCGACCCGGCGGTCGGCGCACCGATCGCGTTCGCGTCCATCCGTCGCACTCGGCCCGCGCCGCGCACCAGCGCCGCGACCAGCGCGAACGGGACGAGCAGATACACCGGCAGTCGCACGAGATCGAACCGCCACTTCGCCCAGATCGGCAGGAACGCGATCAGCGCGAGACCGACGAACGTGAGCGCGAGCCCGCCATGCCCGAACGCCGCCACCGCCGCGGCCGCAACGAGCGCCGCGATGTACGCGAACGACGCACGCACGATCGGCCGCCGGATGCGGAACGGACCGATCTGGTGGATCTCGATCCGCTCGCGGAAGAGCTCCGGATAGCGCGCCGCGAGCAGCGCGTCCATCTCGTAGCGCTTCGCCCAGCGCAGCGGATCCAGGTAGCGCGGATGCTCGACCGGATGCGTGACGGTCGCGCCCGGCTCGCGGCCGACCTTCGCCCCGGCCCCCTCGAGCGTGTAGCCGAGATCCGCGTCTTCACGAAAGAACACGCGGCTCGCCGCGTCGTAGTAGCCCTCGTGGAATCCGCCGACGCCCTCGAACAGCGCGCGGCGCACGAACAAATTGCAAAGTATGTACTGCGGCGACGCGTCGCCGTGCATGCGCACCGGCCGCGCGCCGGGCTTGAGCGTCACGCCTTCGATCACATCGAGCGCGGGCTCGGCGGCGATCCTCGCCGCGGCGCGCTCGAGCCACTCGGGCGAGGGCACGACGTCGTCGTCGGCCGAGACGAGCCACTCGCCGCGCGCGCGCCGCGCGCCGGCGTTGCGCGCGGCCGGCGGGCCGCGGCGGCCCTCGAACGTCACGACCTGGACGCCGAGCCGCGCAAGCCGCGGCGTGAGCGACGGCGGGATCGGCGCGCCGTCGAATACGACGATCACCTCGTAGCGCTCGCGCGCGAGCGTCTGGCGCTCGATGCCGTCGAGGAACGCCGCGAGATTCCTTTCACTGCCAAGGCTCGGCACGACGACCGAGAAGAGCAGCGCCGCTGCCGTCGCCTGCGCCGGCGCCGGCGGGTCGCTCGTCGGCACGGCGGCTACGCCCGCGTGGACGC
>JACOSV010000067.1 GCA_016178725.1 Candidatus Eiseniibacteriota bacterium | reverse complement strand
GTCGCGCTCGTCGCGCGCGCGGCGCTTCATCGCTCCGCCGCCCCGGCCGCGACCAGCGGCACGCGCGCGTGCGTTGTCCCGGGAGGCGCGATCACGATTGTCGGCGTCGGGCCGGGCGCGAGCGGCGCGGGCAGCGGATCGCGCCACCGCGTGCCGGCGGGCAGCGTGAGCGCCGTGCGCACCGGCACGCCGGTCCACGTCCACTCGGCCGCGTCGCCGTCGCGGCGGAACGCGAGGTCGATCGTGCCCCAGCGGGTCGGCGCGCCGCGCACGCGGGCGCCCCGCCACCAGCGGTCGCGCGCGCCCAGCGTCAGCAGCAGTCGGTCGGCGTCGTCGAAGATCAGCGCGTTGCGCACGAGCAGGACGAGCGCCGCGGCGCTGGTCGCGTGCGGCGGCAGGTTGCGGCCGTAGCCACCGTCGCGCGAGAAGATCTCGGCCGCGCCGCCGCTCGCCGAGCGCCAGCGCAGCATCGCGTCCATCACGCTGTCCGCCTCGGCCCGGCGGCCGGCGAGCAGCGCCCACTCCCCGAGATCGGCGCCGGCGTAGTAATGAAGCGAGTCGGCGTACGTCGCGAGGCCGGCGCCGCCCGCGCGGCGCCACACGCGGGCGGCGAGCGCCGCGCAGCGCGTATCCGACGGCGGCAGCGCCATCGCCGGCCAGCCGACCGTGAGGTTGCCCCAGTCGCGCCCGATCCCCTGCCACGAGGCGGGAATGTCCGGGGCGTGCGAGCGGTTGAGCGCGTCCGCGAACTCGGCGAGGTAGCGCGTGCGCGCCGCCTCGATCGTGTCGGCCTCGGCCACGCGCCCCGCCGCGCGCAGCAAGCGCGCCGCCGAGCGGTATCCGGCGATCGCCCACGCGTCGCTGCCGATCAGCTGCGCGCGCACGAGCTCGTTGTCGCGCGGGTCGGCGAACGGCATCATCGCGCTCCACGTCCATCCCGCCTGATGGCCGAGATCGCGCTGCCACTCGTACCAGCGGAACGCGCGCATCGCGAGGTCGGCGTAGCCCTGGAGCTCGAACGTCGCGGCCGCGGGACGGAGCAGCGCCTGCTCGAACGCCCACAGCGCCTCGCCGGTCCCGTCGAGCTGCCCGCGCTGGCTCATGAAGGCGCCGTCGGGCCACGCGAACAGGCGCAGGCCGCCGGCGAGATCACGCGCCTCGCGCGAGTGGCCGGCGACCGCGAGTGCCGCGATCACGCGCGCGCCGTCGCGCAGCCACACGTCGCGGTAGTGGAGCGGCGCGCCGATCGGGACCCACGCGAGGCCGCGCCGCTCGCGGGAGGCGAGCAGGACGACGCGCGCCGCGTCGAGCGCCCGCTCGACCTCGGCGTCGCCGAGATCGAAGCGCGTGCCGCGGGCGACCGCGTCGTTCCAGTAAACCCTCGCCTCGTCCACGCGCCGCGCGTGCGACGTGCGCGCCCACGCGGCGAGCGGTTCCATCCCGGTCGCATGCGCGGGCAACACGAAGCGCACGCGCTTCGCGGCGCCCGGCGGGAGCGTCCACGCGAGACCTTCGAAGCTCCCGACGTCGGCGGGATCGGCCATCGCGTGCACGATGCCGTGCTCGCCGCGCAGGCCCCAGTGGAGTTCGCCGGTCGGCCGCGGGTCGTCCACCGCGACGAACGGCGGCAGCGTGTCGGGGGGCGCGAGGCGGGCGGCGATCGTGGCCTGGAGCGGCTCCGATCCGGTGTTGACGGCCTCGAGCACGAGCGAGACGACGAGGCTGCTGTCGCCGTGATCCGGCGCCGGCAGGGCCGCCGCCTCGAAGTTCCAGCGCACGCGCCCACTGTGGCGCGCCCAGTGTGCGACCGGGCGCCAGCGCTCTTCGTACGCGATCGCGCGCGGCGGCGCGGCGTCACGGCCGTCGGCGTGGAGGTCGAACGTCACGCGCCACGCGCCGTTGTAGAGATCGCCGTCCGGCCGGATCTGGAACGCGCGCGTCGCGCCCGGCCACATCAGCGCCGCGGTCGAGCCCTGGTACGCCTCGGGGATCGAGTCGGGATCGAAGGCGGCGACCGCGGGCGCGTGGCGGGAGCAACCCGGGAGCGCGAGCACGAGCGCCACGAGGGCGGCGGCACGGAGACGCATGGGGCGCCCATCTTGGCGAGCGCCCGCGCGTCTGTCCAGCGGTGCGGGTTGAACGACCTCGGCACGCCGACTATCCTCGCGGTGTCCCACGAACGGAGGCCGCCGTGTTCGTCGAAGAGTACCTGCGTGATCTGCGCCGCGACCGGTTCGCGCCCGCGGCGCTCCTGCTGTACGCGCGGCGGCTCGCGGCGCGCGTGCGCGAGGAGATCTACGCCAATCCCGGCGCGGTGCGCTCGGTGTGGAACGTGGCGCTCGCGTTCTTCGCCGCCGCGTTCCTCGCGGCGGTCGGCATGGCGCTGGTCTTCGACCGTCACCTCGCCTACGACTTCTTCCTGCACACGGCGCTGTGGATCGTCCCGGCGTTCACGTTCGTCACGCTCTTCCTCGAGCTGCTGCGCGACGCCGACGGCTACCGGCTCTCGGCGCTCAACGTTCCGGTGACGCTCACGCTGCTGCGCATCACGCTGGTCCCCGGGATCGTCCTGTTCGTGCTCGATCGGCATGACGCGGCGGCGCTGATCGCCTACGGCCTCGCGGCGGCGAGCGACGTCGCCGACGGCTGGATCGCGCGCCGCTGGAAGCAGATCACGCGCCTCGGCACGGTGCTCGATCCGCTGGTGGACATCGTTTTCAACCTCGCGCTGTTCTTCGCGCTCGCCGGCGCGGGATTGATCCCGATGTGGGTGTTCGGCGTCGCCGCGGCGCGCTACGCCGTGCTGCTCGTCGGCGGCGCGTGTCTCTATCTCTTCGTCGGGCCCGTGCGCATCTACCCGACGCTGTTCGGGCGCCTCACCGGCGTCGTCATGGCCGGGCTCGTCGCGCTGCTGCTGCTGCTGCACGCGGTCGGCGGGCACCTTCAGGACCGCCTCGCCTCGCTCACCGAGATCGCGCTCGGCGTGATGCTCTCGGCGACCGTGGTGCAGGTCGTCGTGCTCGGCTGGTACAACCTGCGCGTCATGAGCGGCGCGGCCGATGCCGCGCGCGGGCGCGTGGTCGGCGACGTGCGCTGGGGGGCGCCCTGAACGCCGACGGACGCGCCGCCCTCGAGGGTGATCTCGCGCAGTTCTTTCCCTCCGAGGTGCTGCAGCTGCTGCAGCTCGCGCAGGCAACCGGGCGTCTCGAACTCGAGCGCTCGGGCGAGCGCGCCGAGCTCTACGTCGAGCGCGGCCGACCCGTCTTCGCGCGCACGAGCGGCGGATCCGTGCGTGCGGGGCAGATCCTCGTCCACCGCGGCGTCGTGACGAGCGAGACGCTCGAGCGCACCCTGGCCGAGCAGCGCGCGCGGCCGGGCCAGCGCCTCGGCGCGCTGCTCGTCGCCTCGGGAGCCGCGAGCCACGAGCAGATCCAGAGCGCGGTCAACGAGGCGCTGCGGCGCATCGTCTACGGGCTGCTGCTGTGGCGCGAGGGCACGTTCCGGTTCGTCACCGGCGATCAGGTCGGCGGCGAGGACGTGAAGCTCGATCTCGATCTCGACCGCCTGATCCTCGAGGGCCTGCGCCAGGCCGACGAAGCGCGCGCGCGCTGAGCGCGATTGCCTCCGCCTTCAACCGGGACTACGCTACTCGGCTGAGTGTCGAAGCGCTGGACGATGGATTCCCCGTCGGACGCCGCTTCGTTGATGCAGGAGCCGCAGAATGGACCCCCACACTCGTTCCGGTCGAGGCTTCCGGTGGACGCTTCTGTTGATCGTCGCGACCACGACAACCTGCGCATCGTCCTTCGCCCACGCCTCCGCGTGTAGCAACCAAGCTCTGTTCGCCCCGCCGGTCAATCGCGTGACGGGCCCCGGGCCCCTCTGGATGGTGACCGGTGACTTCAATGGTGACGGTCGGCTCGATATCGCCATCTCGAACAGCGATTTCCAGGAATCAGGCTCCCCGAACGCCTCGGTCGCCATACTTCTCGGAGCAGGTGGCGGAAACTTCAACAGCCCGGTCGTCTATCAACTTGCGGGGGACGAGCCGCATGGCATCGCTCTGGGTGACTTCAATCAGGACGGGATCACCGACCTTGCCGTGGCCTGTAAGGGCTCTGGGACGGTCGCGATTCTGCTCGGCCAGGGCACGTCGGGCGTCGGCGATGGAACTTTCGCGCCGCCCGTGCACTATCCCGCGGGCGGGTATCCATTCCAGATTGTCGCGAGCGACTTCAATGGCGACGGGATCACGGATCTCGCGGTCTGCCTCAACTCTTTCGCGGCGGTCAGCGTGTTGCGCGGCGTCGGCTCAGGCGGCGTCGGTAACGGCAGCTTCGCCGCTCCGGTTCAGTTCTCGATCAGTACGGTTTCGACCGGCATCGAGAAAGGAGATTTCAATCACGACGGGATCACGGATCTCGTGGTCACCGAGAACAGTGCCCACACCGTGGGCGTCCTGATAGGGACCGGAGCTCCGACCATCGGTGCGGGCTCGTTCCAGCCGGTGGCGCACTATCAGGCCGGTAGTGCGCCTTTCGACGTCGCAGTCGGTGATTTCAATGGCGATGGGGCCGACGACATCGCCGTCGCGAATTCACCGGGCGGGACCGCGGTATTGCTCGGACTCGGGAACGGAGCGTTCAACTCACCCACCATCTTCAACACCGGGAACAGCATCGGCGTCGCGGTCGGGGATCTCGATCACGATGGAATACTTGATCTCGCGGTTACAACGGCCACCGGGACGGACGGCGGGAACGTCCACGTCTTTATCGGCCTCGGAACCAATGGCGTGGGCAACGGCTCGTTTGGAAGTGAGAGCATCTATTCGGTCGGTGCCGATACGTATCAGGCCACGATCGTCGATTACAACGCCGACGGGCGCATGGATCTGCTCGTTTCCGACTACTTGCACAATTACATTTCGGTGCTTACCGGCACCTGCACGACCGACAATCGCGCTCCGAAGATCACCAAGGTGCGCGACGTCCCGAACGACCAGGGCGGGCATGTGTTCGTCACTTGGACGGCGAGTTCGCTGGACGCGACCGGCGGGAGCGTCATCAATTACCGGGTCTGGCGCCGCATACCCCCGGCGATGGCGGCTCCCCTGGCACGCGCGCGACGCATCCCGTCGACCTGGATGCGTACGCGCGCCGCAGGCACAAACGACATCGTCTACTGGGAGGCCCTGACGACGCTACCCGCGCAGCGCCTCGCCGGGTACGGGTTCACCGCGCCCACGACGCAGGATTCGCTGCCGAACTCCAATCCGTACACTGCCTTCTTCGTCAGCGCGCTCACGACCGACATCGACGTGTTCTATTCATCCGACGTCGACAGCGGGTACTCGGTCGACAACCTCGCGCCGCCGGCGCCGTCGCCGTTCGTCGCCATCATGGACGGGGCGCAGGCGGATCTTCATTGGACCGCCTCCCCGGTCCCCGACTTCCGATCGTTCCGCCTCTATCGCGGCCCAAGCGGGTTCACGGCCAGTCCCGGGACGCTCATTGCGGAGTCCCCCGATACCGGCTACGTGGACAATGATCCGAGCGCGAGCTTGAGCGACTATCGGCTTTCTGTGGTCGATATCCATGGGAACGAAGGTCCACCTTCGGTCGCGGTTCCACAGTCGACGGTCGCCGTGGATGACGTAGCGCCGATCGAGCTCGCTCTTCGCGGGACGATCCCGAACCCGTCTCGCGACGGTCGGCTGCGTGTCTCGTTCGCCCTTCCGAACGCGCATCGTGCATCGCTCGAGCTGCTCGACGTCGCCGGCCGCTTGGTCGCGGCCCTTGAAGTCGGGTCCCTGGGCGCCGGCCGTCACACCGTCGATCTGGCGAACAGGACCCGCCCGCGCGCCGGCATCTACTTCCTTCGCCTGGTGCAGGACGCCAGGCAGCTGCGGAGTCGGGTGGTCGTGTTGAATTGAGGCGAGTGGGCGCCGCGACGGTTATCGCGGTGCCGCCCGTGACCCACATTCTCCTTGCTCCGTGGCGGGGGCAATCACTAGGCTGCACGTCGCCGCCGGAATCCCCGCCGTCGTTCCCGCCCGCCCGTTCGATCTCGTGACCGACCTCTCGCTCCACCTCGCACCCAACGCGCCGGCGCTGTGGCTCGCGCTCGTGAGCCTCGGGCTCATCGCGCTCGCCGCGTGGGCGTACCGGTTCGCGATCCCGCCGCTGCCCGCGCTCATGCGCCGGCTGCTGCCCGCGCTGCGCGCGATCGCGCTGCTCGTCCTCGTGTGGCTGCTCGCGCAGCCCGTGCTCGAACGCGCGCGCGCCGGGCACGCGGCGCACGTCGTGATCCTGCTCGACCGCTCGCGCAGCATGGATCTGCCGTCCGTCCCCGGCGGCCCGCCGCGCGCGGGCGATGCCGCGGCCGTGGTCGCGGCGATCGAGAAGGCGTGGCGCGGTCGCGCGATCGTGCGCACGCTGCCGTTCGCCGCGACGCTCGGCGCCGACTCGGCGTCCATCGGCTCGCGCGGCGCATCGGCGCTCGGCGAGGCGCTCGGGGCGCTCCCGCTCTCCCCCGACGGCCAGGATCTCGACGCGGTCGTCGTGGTGAGCGACGGCGCGGTCAACGCCGGCGGCGATCCGGTCGCCGCGTCGCGCGCGCTCGGCGTGCCGGTGCACACGGTGCGCGTCGGCGGCGCGGCGGGCGAGGATCGCGCCGTGACCGAGGTCGAAGCCTCGACCGGCGCGCGCGTCGGCGAGGCGACGCCGGTGCGCGTGCACGTCACCAGCACCGAGCCGCGCGGGGCGACGTTCCCGGTGCGGCTGTTCGACGGCGCGCGGTCGCTCGGCGAGACGCGCGTGGTCTCGCCGGGCCCGGGGGCAGAGGCGATCGCCGAGTTCCGCGTCACGCCGGTCCAGCCGGGGCTCGCGGTGTGGACCGCGCGCGTGGATCCGCTGGCGCGCCAGATCACGACCGCGAACGACGCGCGCGAAACCGCGGTCGAAGTCGCCCCCGGCCGGCTCGGCGTGCTGATGGTGAGCGACGCGTTCGACTGGGACCTGGGCTTCGTCCATCGCGCGCTGCTCGCCGATTCGGGATTGAGCGTCACGTCGCTCGTGCGCGACCGGGCCGGCTGGCGTGAGGCCGAGACCGGCCGCATCCGCGCGGCGCCGTCGCCCGCCGATCTCCACGGCCGCGCGGTCGTCGTGCTCGACGGCCTCAACGGCTCGGACCTCGGCGAGACGATGGACGCGGCACTCGATGCGTTCGCGCACGACGGGGGCGGACTGCTGGTGCTCGGCGGATCGCCGCCGGGACTCGCGCGTCTTCGCGGAGGCCGGCTCGGCCAGTCGCTGATGCTGGCGCTCGGCGCCGACGCCGGCGCGCGCTCGGCGAGCCCCGAGCCGACCGCCGAGGCGCGCGAGGTGATGAGCTGGGACGACGATCCCGAGCGCGGCGATCAGGCATGGCGCGCGGTCGCGCCGCTCGCCGATCTCGCGCCGATCATGCCGGGCGGCGGCGATCGCGTGATGATCGCGGCGCGCGGCGGCGGCCCGCCCCTGATGCTCGCGCGGCGCGTCGGCCGCGGGCAGGCGCTGCTCGTCAACGGCACGGGTCTGTGGCGCTGGTCGCTCTCGGGTCACGACGACTTGAGCGCCGAGCGCGGCCGTCGCCTGTGGCGTCGCATCGTGCGCTGGCTCGCCGAGCCGGTGCAGGGCGAACCGCTGCGCGTCAGGCCCGAGCGCTGGCTCGTCGCGCGCGGTGAGCCGGCGCGCCTGTTCGCGAGCCTGCAGGGCGCCGACTTCAAGCCGGTCGCGGGCGCCACCGTCGAGGGCGAGATCAGCGACGCGGCCGGACACGCGACGCGCATCGCCTTCGCGCCGCGCGCGGCGGGATCGTACGAGGCGGTGATCGCCGATCCCGAGCCGGGCCGCTACCGCATCGGCGCGCGCGCGACGCGCGCCGGCGCCGAGCTGGGCCGCGCGACCAGCGAGTTCGCGGTGGATCGCTGGAGTCTCGAAGAAGCGCGCGCCGAGCCCGACAGCGCGACGCTCGACGCGATCGCCGCGGCGACCGGCGGCCGCGCGACGACGGCGGCGGAGGCCGCGGCGTGGGCAGCGGCGCTGCCGGCGCGCACGCTCGCGCGCATGCGCGGCGAGTCGCACCATCTCTGGGAATCGCCATGGGTCTTCGGCGTGCTGATCGGCCTGCTCGGCGTCGAGTGGGCCTGGCGCCGGCGGCGCGGGTTGCCGTGATAGGGGGCGGACCGTACCCTCGTGTGCGGTGCACCGGCGGCGAGCGCGGTTGAGCCATGGATGGCGGGCGAGCCGCCGCTGCAGCGGAGTGAGCCAGGATGGCGAACGGAGCGTGCCGCACACGAGGCGTACGGCCCGCCCTTAGCGGCTAGCGCTCACACGGCCCGTCCCCTAGAGAACTAGTCCACCCGCCCCCGCACGACCCGCCCCCGCGCGGAGGCGCCGTGCCCGGCGTCGCGATCGCGCCCCCCGTTCTCGCCCTCTGTGCTCCCCCATCGCGTCCGATCCTCGCCGAGGTCCTCTACGACGCCGTCGGCGATGACACCGGCTACGAGTTCGTCGAACTCTTCAATCCCGCCGCGCAGCCGTACCCGCTCGCCGGACTGATCCTCGAAGCCGGCGACGGCGCGGGTCCCGGCCGCTGGACGCGGCGCTGGACCGGCGCCGCGGGCGATACAATCCGCGCCGGCGGACGATTCGTGATCGGCGGCGCGCGCGTCGTCCCGCCCCCGGATGCGCTGGTGCAGCTCGATCTGCAGAACGGGCCCGACGCCGTGCGGCTCGTGTGGCCCGACGGCGCGATCGAGGTGCTCGGCTACGGCGCACTCGCCTACCCCGAGTACTCCTGTGGCGCGCCCGCGGCCGATGTCGCCGCCGGGCAATCGCTCGCGCGCGTGCCCGACGCGAGCGACCTCGGCAGCAACGCGCTCGACTTCCGCGCGGCGACGCCGTCCCCCGGCACGGCGAATCATCCCGATCGCGACGCGGCGATGCGCGAGGGCTCGCTCGCGCTCGATCCCGAGCAGCCGGACGCCGGCGCGTCCGCCGCGCTCACCGGCGCCGTGATCAACCGCGGCGCCGATCCGATCGCGGCCGGCGAGCTCGAGCTGATCGTGACCGACGCCGGCGCCGCGCCGATCGCCGACCGGCGCATCGACGTCGCGATCGCCGCCGGCGACACCGCGGCGTTCCGCATCGCGCTGCCGGCGCTCGACGCCGGCGCGCGCGTCCTGCGCGTGCGCGCGGCGCTCGCGGGTGACGAGGCGCCGGCCGACGACGCCGACTCGCTGCGCGTGCGGATCGGCCCCGGCCCGCTCGTGGTGACCGAAATCCAATTCCATCCCGTGAACGGCGAGGGCGAATGGGTCGAGGTGCGCAACCGCGACGCGGGCGACGTCGCGATCGCGGCGTTCACGCTCTCGGACCGCCGCGGCGTGCCGGGTGCGCCGTTCGGCGGCCGCGATCCGCTCGCGCGCGAGAGCCTCGCGGTGCTGGCGCAGGATCGCGCGGCGCTGCTCACGCGCTTTCCGGCACTCGACTCGACGCGGGTCTGGCAGGTGAAGCCGTGGGGGAGCCTCAACAACGCGAACGACTCGGCCGGCGTCGCCGACATCGTGATCGTGCGCGAGCGCGACGGCACGCCGTGCGCGCGCGTGCCGTACTCGGCGTCCGGTATTCCCGCCGGCGTGCCGATCGAGCGGCGCGACGACGATACGTGGGGCGCTTCGAGCGATCCCTCGGGCACGCCGCTCGCGCCGCCGCGCACGCTGCCGCCGCTGGCGGGCCGGTTCGTGGTGAACCCGCGGCGGCTGCGCGGCGCGGCCGCTCCGGCGACGATCGCCTGGAGCCTGCCGTGGCCGCGCGCCCGGATCGCCGTGGACCTCTACGATCTCGACGGCCGCCACGTCGCGCAGGTGCTGGGCGAGACCGCGGTCGCCGCGCGCGGCACGCGTGCGTGGACGAGCGCCGATCTCCCCGCCGGGCTCTATCTCATGGTGATGCTCGCGCGCGCCGAGGATGGCGGCGGCACGGTGACGGCGACCGAGGCGCTGCGCGTCGAAGGCGGCCGGCGATGAGCGCGCGTGGTCGCGGCGGCATGGCGCCGGCCGGCGCACGCGCCGTCGCTCTCGTCGTCGCGCTCGCGATCGCCGCGGCGACCGGCGCGATCGCGCGCGCGCAGGACTTCGCCACACCGGTGGACGCGATCTCGCCGGCGCTCGCGTCGCCGTGCGGAATGATCGAGCACGGATTCGCCGCGGTCCGCACGGCGCCCGCGATCGAGCTGGCGACGATCCGCTGGTTTGGGCTTCCGGAGCTCACGACGCGCGCCGCGGCGGCCGCCGCGGGATGGCGCGCGCTGCGCGCGGCCGCCGGCGTCTCGCAGACCGGCGATCCCGAGGTCGGCTGGACCGGGCTCGGCGCGGCGCT
>JACOSV010000066.1 GCA_016178725.1 Candidatus Eiseniibacteriota bacterium | reverse complement strand
GCCACGCGCCGACACCGTCGGGCGGCCCGGCGCCCGCGGCGCGCGCCTCGCGCAACGGCCGCGGCGCGGCGGTCAAGCGGCGCGCTCCGGCGCGGGCGCGGTAGCGCTCCGGCCGTGCGCGATGCCGCGGCTCTTCATCACGTTCGAGGGCGGCGAGGGCAGCGGCAAGAGCACGCAGCTCGCGCGCCTCGCCCGGCGCCTCGCCGCGCGCGGCATCGAGCCGGTGATGACGCGCGAGCCCGGCGGCACGCCGCTCGCCGAGGGGATCCGCTCACTGCTGCTCGATCCGGCGCGGCGCCCCGGCGCGACCGCCGAGGCGCTCATGATGCAGGCGGCGCGCGCCGATCTGGTCGCGACCGTGATCCGCCCGGCGCTCGATCAGGGCCGCGTGGTGCTGTGCGACCGCTACGACGACTCGACGCTCGCGTATCAGGGTGCGGGCCGCGGTCTCGACGACGCGATGCTGCGCGGCTGGAACCGGACCGCGACCGGCGGCCTCGTCCCCGACCTCACGCTGCTCTTCGATCTCGATCCCGCGGTCGGCCTCGCGCGCCGCGCCGGCGCGGCGGGCGACACCAACCGCCTCGATCGCGAGCCGTCGGCGTTCCACGCCCGCGTGCGCGAGCGGTTCCTGGCGCTCGCGCGCGAAGCGCCCGCGCGGTGGCGCGTGCTCGACGCGACGGCGTCGCCCGAGGCGATCGAGGCCGACGTGTGGCGCGCCGTCGAGCCGCGTCTCGGCGGCTGACGGCGCGGCCGGCGGCGCGAAGCGCTGTGCTATAGTCGCGCTCTTCGCTCCATCGCCGTCCATTCCCGAGCGCGGCCGCGCGCGGACCGTCGCACGCCGGCACGGCGCCGGTGGAACGGTCGCCAGACCGTCGGAGGGCCTCCTGTGATCCGTCGTCGCGTCGTTCTCGCTGCGCTGCTCGCCGTGCTGTTCGGCGTCGGCTGGGCCGCCGGCCGGCACGCGCGCGCGGGCGACGTCTATCAGGCGGTGGATCTGTTCGTGGAGGTGCTGGGCAAGGTCGAGCAGAACTACGTGGATCCGGTGGATCCCGAGAAGCTCGTCACCGGCGCGATGAAGGGCATGCTGCGCACGCTCGATCCCTACTCGCAGTACCTCGACGCGCGCGCCTACCAGAACCTCCAGTCCACCACCCACGGCAGCTTCGGGGGCGTCGGCGTCGAGGTGAGCATCCGCGACGGCTACCCGGTCGTGATCTCGCCGATCGAGGGCGGGCCGGCGTGGACCGCGGGCGTCCGCTCGGGCGACGTGATCGTGCGCATCGACGGCCACTCGACCGCCGGATTCACGATCGACGACATGGCGACGAATCTGCGCGGGCCGATCGGATCGCACGTCGCCGTGAGCGTCGCGCGCGAGGGCGAGGACAAGGAGATCGAGCTCTCGATCGATCGCCGCGAGATCGTCACCAAGAGCGTGCGCTACGCCTTCGTCGTCGAGGGCCGGATCGGCTACATGCGGCTCGCCGACTTCTCCGAGAGCTCGGGGAGCGACGTGCGCGCCGCGATCGCGCGGTTGCGCGCCCAGGGCGCGACGCGGCTGATCCTCGACCTGCGTGCGAATCCCGGCGGGCTGCTCGATCAGGCGGTCGCCGTCGCCGAGCAGTTCGTGAAGAAGGGCACGATGGTGGTCTCGACCCACGGCCGCGCGCACAGCCAGGACCATCGTTACTTCGCCTCCGAGTCCGCCGCCGAGCTCGATTGGCCGATGGTCGTGCTGGTGGATGGTGCGAGCGCCTCGGCGTCCGAGGTCGTGGCCGGCGCGCTGCAGGATCTCGACCGTGCGCTCGTGGTCGGGCAGACGTCGTTCGGCAAGGGGCTCGTCCAGAGCGTGTTCCCGCTGCGCGACCGCGCGGTCGCGCTCAAGCTCACCACCGCGCGCTACTACACGCCGAGCGGGCGCTCGATCGATCGCACGCCGCACGACACGCTCACGTTCGACGCGACCGCCGGCGACGAAGGCGACGGCGCGGCGCCCGATTCGGCCGCAGGCGCGAAGGCCGCGGCCGACCTGCGCCGGCCGGTGTTCCACACCGCCGCGGGACGGACCGTCCTGGGCGGCGGGGGCATCCGCCCCGACGTGACCGTGCCGATGGACACGCTGCCGCCGCTCGCGGGCCGGCTCGAAGGCCGCGGGCTCACGTTCCGGTTCGCCAACCGCTGGGTGCGGGCGCATCCCGACTGGAAGCCGTCCGAAGCGCTCACGCCGGCGTTGTGGCAGGACTTCGCCGCGTTCCTCGCGGCCGAGAAGCTGCCCGCGACGCCGGCCGAGATCGCCGCCGAGCACGCGGTGCTCGATCGCGCCCTGCGCCGCGAGCTGACGCGGCGTGCGGCCGGCGACGCGGCCGCCATGCGCGTCGCGCTCGACGGCGATCCGGTGTTCGAGCGGGCACTCCTCGTGTTGAGCCGCGCGCGCACGCCGCGCGAGGTGTTCGCCCTCGCGGCGCCCGAAAGCCGCACGGCGCCCGCCAGGGGCGCGGCGCAGGAGCACGCCGCGCACCGGTGATGCCGCGCGTCTTCCTCTGCGACTTCGACGGCACCGTCGCGCCCTCCGACATCGGCGCGGCGTTCGCGCGCGCGTTCTCGCCCGGCGGGCTCGCCGAGCGCCCCGATTTCCTCGCGCGCTGGACGCGCGGCGAGATGGGCCACCGCGAGCTGACGCGCGCGCAGTGCGAGGTGATGACGGTGAGCGAGGACCGCGCGCTCGCGTTCACGCGCGATTTCGCGATCGATCCCGCGTTCGCGCCGTTCGTGCGCGCGGCGCGCGCCCGCGGCGACGAGGTGACGGTGGTGAGCGAAGGCTTCGAGTTCTACGTCGGCGACCAGCTCGCGCGTGCCGGGCTCGCCGACGTGAGCTTCAGCGCCAACCGGCTGCGCTTCGCCGGCGACCGGCTGACGCCCGAGTTCTCGGACGGCGGCTGCGGCTCGTGCGGCAACTGCAAGGGCCGGCACGTGCGCGACTGGCGCGCGCGCAGGTTCACGACCGTGCTGATCGGCGACGGGCTCTCCGACCGCTGCGGCGCGCGCGAGGCCGACGTGGTCTACGCGCGTCGCGACCTGCTCGCGTGGTGCCGCGGCGAGGGGCTCGCCGCGACGCCGTTCGACAGCTTCGCCGATCTCCTCGCCGCCGCAGCCTGACATGCGCATCGGACCCGTCGTCAGCGACTCGCCGTTCCTGCTCGCGCCGCTCGCCGGCGTGAGCGACTCGCCGTTCCGCCGCCTCGCGCGTGAGCAGGGCGCCTCCTTGGTCTACACGGAGATGGTGTCGGCCGACGGTCTCGCGCGCGGCAACCGGGCGACGATCGACTACTGCCGCTTCGATCCCAGCGAACGGCCGATCGGCATCCAGCTCTTCGGCTCGAATCCCGACGTGATGGCCGACGCGGCGCGGCGCCTCTCGGATCTGCCCGACGCCGAGCGTCCGGATCTCATCGACATCAACATGGGCTGCCCGGTGCGCAAGGTGGTGAACCGGCGCGCGGGCGCAGCGCTGCTCACCGACCCGCCGCTCGCGCAGACCATCGTGCGCCAGATGGTCGCCGCCTCATCCGTGCCGGTGACGGCGAAGATCCGGCTCGGCTGGGACGGCCGGTCGCAGAACGTGGTCGAGGTGGCCAGGGCGCTCGAGGACGCCGGCGCCGGCGCGGTCGCGATCCACGCGCGCACGCGCGCCGAGAAGTTCGAGGGCCCTGCGCACTGGGAGATGATCGCCGCCGCGAAGCAGGCGGTGACGATCCCGGTGATCGGCAACGGCGACGTGCGCACGCACGAGGACGCGGCGCGCATGCTCGAGACCACCGGCTGCGACGCGGTGATGCTGGGCCGCGCCGCGTTCGGCGACCCGTGGGTGTTCCGCCGCGTGCGCGCGTGGCACGAGCGCGGCGAGGCGCTGCCGCAACCCACCGCCGCCGAGCGGCTCGACGCGGGCCTCCGCCACCTGCGGATGATGGTCGAGGACGCGGGCGAGGCGGCCGCGGTGCGCGAGATGCGCAAGCACGTCGCCTGGTACATCAAGGGCCTGCCGCGCAGCGCCCGCGTGCGCGAGCAGGTGAACCACACCCACTCGACCGCCGAGCTCGCCGACCTGCTCTCCGCCTATCTCGCCGAGCTCGAGCGCGAGGGGCTCGCCGCATTCGCGCCCGAACCGGTCGTGAGCGTCGCCGACGACCTCGATGCGACCGGCTGATCTCAAGCGCATCCTCGCGCGCGTCCGCCGCGGCACGCTGTCGCCGGCGCGCGCGGCCGCGGCAATCGCCGCGGCGCCGTTCGAGCGGCTCGAGTTCGCGACGCTCGATCATCAGCGCGCGCTGCGGGCGGGATTCCCCGAGGTCGTGTTCGGCCCCGGCAAGACGCCGGCGCAGCTGGTCACGATCGTCTCGCGACTGCTGAAGCGCAACGATCTCGTCCTCGCCACCCGCGTGAGCGAAGCCGGGCGCACGGCGCTCGCCGACGCGTTTTCGGGCGCCGAGATCTTCGACCGTTCCGGCGCAGCCGTCATCCGGAGGCGCGTGCCCCCGTCCCGACGGAAACAGGGCATCGGCCGCGTTCTCATCCTCTGCGCCGGCACCGCGGATCTCCCGGTCGCCGAGGAGGCGCTCGTCACCGCGCGCGTGATGGGCAGCCGCGCCGAGCTGATCGCCGACGTCGGCGTCGCCGGTCTCCATCGCCTGCTCGCGCACGCCCGCGCGCTGCGCGGCGCGCGCGTGCTGGTCGTGGTCGCCGGGCTCGAGGGCGCGCTCCCGAGCGTGGTCGGCGGCCTCACCGACCGGCCGCTGATCGCCGTGCCGACCAGCGTGGGGTATGGTGCCCACTTCCGCGGCCTCGCGCCGCTGCTCGCGATGCTCAACTCGTGCGCGGCAGGCGTGACCGTGGTCAACGTGGACAACGGATTCGGCGCCGGCTACGCGGCCCACCTCATCAATTCCGCCGGGGCGCGGCGCTAGGCGCCGGCCCGGAGCGTTTCGCCGATGCGCATCGCGTACTTCGACTGTTTCTCGGGCGTCTCGGGCGACATGTGCCTCGGGGCGCTGGTCTCGGCCGGCTGGCCCGCGCGCGAGCTCGAGGCGCTGCCGGCGCGCCTCGGCCTCGAGGGCGTCGCGATCCGCGTCGGCGCGGCGAAGCGCGGGCCGTTCGTCGCGACGCGCGTCGAGGTCGACGTCGCCGGCCGCCAACCGCACCGCCACCTCCATCACATCGCGGCGATGATCGAGCGCGCCGATCTCGACGCGACCGTCAAGGCGCGCGCGGTCGACGTCTTCACGCGCCTCGCCGACGCGGAAGCCGAGGTCCACGGCTCGACGCGCGACAAGGTGCACTTCCACGAGGTCGGCGCCGCCGACGCGCTCGTGGACGTGGTGGGCGCGATCGAAGGCCTGCGGGCACTCGGCGTGGACGAGGTCGCGGCCTCGCCGCTCCGGCTCGGGCGCGGCGCGGTGATGTCGGAGCACGGGCTGATCCCGGTGCCCGCGCCGGCGACGACGCTGCTGCTGCGCGGCGTGCCGGTCGAGATGCCGGACATCGAGGCCGAGCTGGTGACGCCGACGGGCGCCGCGCTGCTCACGACGCTCGTCCGCGACTGGTCCAGCCCGCCCGCGTTCACGCTCGAGACGATCGGCACCGGCGCCGGCGGGCGCGATCTCAAGGAGCAGCCCAACGTGCTGCGCGTCCTGATCGGCGAGAGCCGGCCGGCCGGGCTCGCGCGGCGGCGGATCGTGGTGCTCGAGACCGCGCTCGACGATGACAACCCGCAGTTCGTCGCGGCGCTGCTGCCGCGGCTGCTCGAGCACGGCGCGCTCGACGCGATGGTCGTGCCGAGCGTGATGAAGAAGGGCCGCCCCGGCATGTGGCTGATCGTGCTCGCGGAGCCCGACGCGTGCGACGCCCTGGCGCGGATGCTCCTGCGCGAGACCAGCGCGCTCGGCGTCCGCGTGCGCAGCGAAGAGCGTTACGAGCTCGAGCGCCGCCCGGTCGAGGTCGAGACGCGCTTCGGCCGCATCGCGCTCAAGGTCGCGACCGTGCCCGGCGAGGGCGAGCGCGCCGTGCCCGAGTTCGAGTCGGTGCGCGCCGCGGCCGAGCGCTCGGGCCGCCCGCTGCGCGAGGTTTCCGAGGCGGCGCTCGCCGCCTGGCGCGGCCAGTCGGACTGACCGCGGCCCCGGTGCCGCCCGTGAACGCCTCCGCGCCGATCCTCGAGGCGCGCGATCTCGCGGTGACGCCGCCGGGCGCGCGCGCGCCGGCGGTGCGCGGCGTCTCGCTCGCGGTCACGCGCGGCGAATGGGTCGCGGTCGTCGGCCCGAACGGCGGCGGCAAGACCAGCCTGCTGCTGGCGCTCGCGGGACTGTGGCCCGCCTCGGGCGGCGCCGTGACGTTCGCGGGCGCGCCGCTTTCGGCCGGCGGGCGCGATCCGCGCATCGCGGCCGTGCTGCAGGATCCGAGCAGCCAGATCCTCGCCGCGACCGTCGGCGACGAGATGGCGTTCACGGCGCGCAACCTCGGCGTCGCCGAGAGCCGCATCGCGGACGCGGTGCGCGCGTGGGGCGAACGCTTCGCGCTCGGTCGCGATCTCGATCGCGATCCGCGCACGCTCTCGGCGGGCCGCCAGCAGCTGGTGCTGCTCGCGGCGGCGCTGATCGCCGAGCCCGCGCTCCTGATCGCCGACGAACCCGCCGCGCATCTCGACCCCGTCGCACGCGCGATCGTGCTCGATGCGATCGCCGAACGCGCGGCGCGCGGGCTCGCGGTGGTCTGGGCGACGCAGGACCCGGGCGAAACGCGGGCCGCTTCGCGCTCGATCGAGGTCGGGGAGATCGCCCCGCCGGCCGAGCGCCCGGTCGCCCGGGCCACGCCGGGCCGCGAGGCGGCCGTCCGCATCCTCATTTCCGACCACGCGCCCGAATCCGGCCCGCGCGTCTCGGTCGCCGAGCCGATGGAGATCGTGATCGAGCGACCGGGCGTCACGGCGCTCGTCGGGCCAAACGGCGCCGGGAAGAGCGTCGTGCTCGCGGCCGCCGCCGGAATCGAGCCCTGCAGCCAGATCAAGGTGGAATGGAAGCGCGATCCCGAGCCGCCGCCGATCGTCGCGCTCCAGTACCCGGAGCTTCAAGTCTTCGAGGAACTTGTGGCGGACGAGCTGGCCTTCGCCCCGGTCTCGCGCGGCATCGGTCGCGGCCCGGCGCTCGAGGCCGCGAAGCAGTGCCTCGAGGCGCTCGGATGGGATGCGGAAGCGATGCTGGCGCGGCACACCTGGAGCCTCTCGACCGGCGAAAAACGCCTGATCGAGGTGGTCGGAGCCCTTGCGGCACCGTCGAGTTTGATCCTGCTAGACGAACCCACGGCGGGAATCGACCCGGCGCGGCGGTCGGCCCTCGCGGGGCTCGTCCGGAAGCGAGCGAGCGAGGTTCCGGTGCTGGTGGCGAGTCAGGATCGGGCGTGGCTCACCGATCTCGGCGTCCGTGAGTTCGCCCTGGGCGACGTGAGCGCCAAGTCACAGGCGAAAAAGAGATTGACACAACACTGTCAAGGACCCTAGCCTTCTTCTCGTGCCGGGGTAGTCGTCAGTGTTCGAAGTACCCCCACATGCACCTCAAGTTCCGCGGTCGTCGTGGATCGCTCGAGACTGGCAGCGGTCTCACGGACGCGACGACTCGACATCGAGATCTAGCGCATCCAAGTGCGGCTCACGTCCGAACTGCCTAAGGACGTCGGCACGCAAGCGGAAAGGGGGGATCGCACTTCTCAAGTGCAGCCACGGGCTGCGCAGCTCTCGCCATTCGTCCCTCACTCGAGAGCCCGCAGCCGATTCGCCTGGCGACACCTCGCTCGCAAGCTCTCATCGGAAGACTTCGCATTGCCCATGCATTGCGACGATGGAGGTAGTCTCATGAGAAAGTTGTTCATGGCGATCCTCGCCCTCGCGGGAGCCTCGTCTCTACTGATGCCGATGCGCGCGTTCGCGCAGATGGACGGTCTTCAGCAGGAGATGATGCCCGACGGTCGGGCGGCGACTCGCGCGGCGCGTCTGCGGACGTCCAATCTCCCGCATCCGGGGAATGATCCGGACACGGTGTGGATCGGACATATCGACAGCCCCGCGTTCACGGCTGGCGGCAAGATGCCCGCCGGCGGCTACGGCCCGTATCATGTCGGGCGCGGCGACAACCTGCCCAAGCGGTCAGGTTCGCCGGTCCACATCTCCGACAATGGTGAGTGGAGCTTCGACATTTTCCAGGCGGGTGAGTCCGACTCGCTGTTCGGCTGGTGGCCGATCGCTCGCTGTTTCCAGAGCATCGGCGGATCGAACAATAAGGACTACCAGCGTCCGTTCCTGGGCCTCGACTACGGCAACCAGGTCAACTACGTCATCAACCTGGGTTCGCCCAAGCGGACCTTCGGCGTCACGGGCGTGTGGCACCGCGATCCGGGCAGCCTCGCGCTGACCGACTCGATCGGGCCGACGACCAGCGCCGGAGTCACCGCGGTGACGAATCCTCCGCCGATCACCTACGGCCGCAACGTTCAGCCGGTGCTGTGGTCGCCGGTGGAATTCGGCGGCCCGGGCTCGACGGGCTCGGCGTGGATGGGCGTGCGTTCGAACGGTGACCTGACCGTGAAGGACGACGTGTCCCGCGGCGGTACCGGAAACGCGTTCAACGGCGAGCTGTTCCAGTACCAGGGGAACAACGGCTTCAACCAGGTCGGCTCGACGACCGCGAACGGCACCGACCACAACTTCCCCGGCTACGGATCGCAGATGGACCAGATGCTCTATCGCGACGTGCAGCTCGCGTCGGGCGATGGACTCTCCATCTCGTTCAACTACGCGACCAACATGTCGCTCAGCCGCATCACGGCGACCGACGCCGAGATCGGCTGGTTCAACTTCGACCCGATCAGCCCGGCCGAAACGGGCTTCCTCGGCTCGCCGAACAATGACGGCAACTTCATCAGCGCATCGCAGGCGGGCGCTGCCGCTCCGGCAGACTCGTTCATGGTGTACATCGGCGCTCCGGTGAACGACGCGAACGTGACGTTCTCGGCGCCGCTGATCGTGAACGGCGGTCCGGTGACGACGGTGTACGACCCGAAGCGTCGCTGGTTCTCTGAAGTCATTCAGATCGATCCCGCGACGACGGGCGGCGTGCGCCGCATCATCGGCAAGGAGATCTTGAGCGCCGCCGGACAGTCGGGCGTGACCGGCTTCTCGGTCTCGATCCCGAGCACCGACCCGGATCTCATCGCGGCGAAGGCGGCCCTGGGTAACAAGGTCCGCATCGTCTTCCGCGTCAAGACCAACCGCGGCTTCGACGACGAGAACGGCGCCAGCACGACCACCGGGCCCTTCAGCTCCGGTACGCGCGGCGCGGCGATCGTCGACAACGTCGTCGTGAACGGCTGGGCGGCCGCGAACGGCAACTTCGAAAACGCGAGCTCGATCAACAACGACACGTCGATCGATCCGCTCAACGCCTGGAAGTCGACCGG
>JACOSV010000065.1 GCA_016178725.1 Candidatus Eiseniibacteriota bacterium | reverse complement strand
GTTACTCACCCGTTCGCCACTCTACTCGAGGAGTTACCCCCTCTTTCGCGTTCGACTTGCATGCCTAATCCACGCCGCCAGCGTTCGTTCTGAGCCAGGATCAAACTCTCCGTGGTATTTAAAACGGAGATCATGCCGAGCAGGCTTGCGCCCACCCGACATGGATCATTCGCAAGGAATTGATCCCTTCACCCACGCCAAACTACAGCGCGGGATCGGGGCCTCGCCGGGCTTTCAAAGTCACGTGCGCTATTCAGTTTTCAAAGAGCGGAACAGTCTTGCGCCCCTTCCGGGCGGAAGAGGCGGACGGGGAAAATAGCCGTCGGCTCGATGGAAGTCAAACGACTTCTTCAGCGGGGCCAACTTCCCTGCAGCAGAGGCAACATAGGCGGGGTCGAGCGACCTGTCAACCCCCGGCCGGCGTCGTCTCCGGCCGGCCGCGACGATCCGAGACCCAGCGCTATCCGCCATTTCCGCAGGCAGATAGCTTTCTCGGTCTCTAGCCCTTCCCGCCCGGCTCGCCGGCCGGGCGGACGCGGATCATCCTGCGCCCGAGTCGAAGGACGAACGTCCGGCCGAGCCTCTGCCGGTGGGCGCGATCCGTGATCTTCTCCCCGTCCACACTCACCGCGCCCTGATCCACGGCGCGCCATGCGTCGCTGCCGCTCTTCGCGAGCCCCGCCTGCACGAGCAGATCCTTGATGCCGATCTCGGACGCATCGGGCGCGGCCCAAGTCGCGAGCGATTCGGGCGCCTCGCCGCGCGCGAACTGGGCCTCGAAGTCCGCCTGCGCACGCTCCGCCGCGGGCGCGCCGTGATACATCGCGACCAGCGCCCGCCCGAGCCGCTTCTTGACCACCATCGGATTCGTCCTGCCGTCGTTCAGCGCCGCGAGCACCTCGGCGAGCTCGGCCGGCGTCGCGTCGGTCGTGAGCCTCCAGAAGAGCGGCATCACGCCGTCCGGCAGGCTCATCACCTTGCCGAACATCTCGCCCGGCGGATCGGTGACGCCGATGTAGTTCGCGAGGCTCTTGCTCATGCGCTGGACGCCGTCGAGGCCGGGCAGCACCGGCAGCGTGAGCGCGATCTGCGGGGGCTGGCCGTGCTGCTCCTGCAGGACGCGGCCGACGAGCAGGTTGAACTTCTGCTCGGTCGCGCCGAGCTCGACGTCGGCCCGGATCGCGACCGAATCGTAGCCCTGCATGAGCGGGTAGAGCAGCTCGTGCACGCCGATCGGCTGGTGCGCCGCATGGCGCTTGGCGAAGTCGTCGCGCTCGAGCAGCCGCGCCACCGTGTACTGCGACATCAGCCGAAGCACGTCGATGAAGCGCATCGCGGCGAACCACTCGCCGTTGCGGTGCACCTCGACCGGCAGCAGCGGCGGCCGCTGGGTGCGCTCGATCACCCTGTAGAACTGATCGAGGTAGGTGCGCGCGTTCGCCTCGACCTCGGCCTCGCCGAGCTGCGGGCGCGTCTTGCTCCGGCCGCTGGGATCGCCGACGAGTCCCGTGCAGTCGCCGACGATCAGCACGACCTGGTGGCCGAGCTCCTGGAACTGGCGCAGCTTTCGCAGCCCGACGGTGTGGCCGAGATGGATGTCGGGTGCGGTCGGATCGAAGCCCTGCTTGACGCGGAGCGGACGTTTCTCGCGCGCGGCGAGCCGCAGGCGCTCGAGCAGGGCGCCTTCGGGCAGGATCTCCTCCGTGCCGGAGGAAAGGATCGCGAATTGCGCTTCGGCGTCCATGGGCCCTCGCATCGTGCACGTCGCGCGTGTCGCGGCCGACGAACGACGCATTCTAGAGGGCGCGCCGCACGCGGCCAAACCGGGGAATCACTTGACCGGTCCGGGGCGCTTCCCTAGCCTCGCTCCCCGTGGATGCTTCCGAATCCGGCCTCGCCGGAATCGCCCGGCCGGCCGTGCGCGCGGCGATGCGCTTTCCCTGGAGACTGTTCTTCGTCATCGTCGTCTTCGCCGTCTTTGCGTCGGCGGGGCTGGTGTTCGGCGTCGTCCAGTGGCTGCGCAAGGATCTCGCGAGCCCGCAGTCGCTGACCGCGATCGCGCCCCCCGTCAAGACGACGGTCTACGACGCGCGCGGGCGCATCCTCCACGAGTTCTTCATCCAGAACCGCTCGACCGTGCCGCTCCGCGGCATCCCGCGCCACCTCGTGAACGCGACCATCGCGACCGAGGACCGCAATTTCTATCAGCACTGGGGCATCGACCTCTGGGGCATTGCGCGCGCCGCCGTCACCGACCTCGTGCACCTCAAGATCAAGGAGGGCGGGAGCACGATCACGCAGCTGCTGGCGCGCAACGTGTTCCTCACCCACGAGCGCACCTGGACGCGCAAGCTCAAGGAGGTCGCGCTCGCGATCGAGATCGAGCGGAACTACACGAAGGCGCAGATCCTCGAGATGTACTTCAACCAGATCTACTTCGGCGAGGGCGCCTACGGCGTCGAGTCGGCATCGAAGACCTACTTCGGCAAGCCGCTCCGGGACCTGTCGCTCTCGGAGTGCGCGCTGCTGGCCGGGATCCCGGCGAACCCGCGCCTCTACTCGCCGCGCACGCGGCCGGCCGCGGCCCGCGCCCGCCGCGCCAAGGTGCTGCGCAACATGCTCTCGACCGGGGCGATCACGCAGGTCGAGTTCGACAACGCCATGGGCTCGCCGCTCGGCGTGACGCCGGTGCGTTACAGCAACGACCGGGCGCCGTACTTCGTCGAGATGGTGCGCCTCCACCTCGATGAAAAATATGGATCGAACGCCGTCTATGAAGGCGGGCTCAAGGTCTACACGACGCTCGACATTGACGCGCAGCAGATCGCCGAGCGCTCGCTCGAGAAGCAGCTCGAGGCGCTCGAATCCGAGCTCAAGATCAAGAAAACGATGGCGAACTTCACGCCGCCCGCCGAGGACGCGGCGCGGACGGGCCCGACCACGCCGTACCTCCAGGGCGCCCTGGTCGCGATCGACCCGCGCACCGGCTACGTGCGCGCGCTGGTCGGCGGGCGCAACTGGACGCACTCGAACTTCAACCGCGCGACACAGGCGCTGCGGCAACCGGGCTCGGCGTTCAAGCCGTTCGTGTACACGGCGGCGATGGACAACGGCTTCCATCCCACCGACATCATCGTGGACGAGCCGGTGTCGTTCCCGGGCGCCGACGGCGAGCTGTATCAGCCGCAGAACTACGATCATCTCTATCGCGGGCCGGTGACGCTGCGCTACGCGCTGCAGCAGTCGATCAACATTCCCGCGATCAAGCTCCTGCGCAAGGTAAGCACGTCCCTGGTCGCGAGCTACGCGCGCCGCATGGGCATCCGCAGTCCGGTCGGCCAGAACCTTTCGCTCGCGCTCGGCACCAGCGAGGTCAACCTGCTCGAGCTCACGGGCGCGTACGGTGTGTTCGCCGACCGCGGCATCCGCAACGACCCGCTGTTCGTGCTCAAGGTCGAGGACAAGAACGGCAACGTGCTCGAGAAGAACTCGCCGCGGCCCGTCGAGGTGCTCTCCGAGGAAACCGCATCGGTGATGACCTCGATGCTCCAGAGCGTCGTGGACCACGGCACCGGCTTCCCGGCGCGCGCGCGCGGCTTCACCGCGCCGGCCGCGGGCAAGACCGGCACGATGGACGAGTACATGGACGCGTGGTTCGTCGGCTACATCCCGAGCCTCGTGTGCGGCGTCTGGGTCGGGTACGACGAGAAACGCACGATCGGCCCGGGGATGACCGGCGCGCGCGCGGCGCTGCCGGCGTGGACCGACTTCATGATCGGCGCCACGCGTGGCAAGCCGGTCGAGGACTTCCCGGTGCCGGCCGGCACGACCACGCGCCAGATCTGCGCCGAGACCGGCATGCTCGCGACCGAGGCCTGCCCCAACGTGACGACCGAGATCTTCGACGAGGGCTCGGAGCCGAACGAGTACTGCACGAAGCACCCGGGCCGGCCGCTCGAGCCGCCCTCGACGCCCGCGCCGGTCACCTCGCCGGCGGCGGCGCCCGCGCCGCGCACGCCGGACCCCACGCGGCACGAGCCGGTCCCTTCGCGCTAGTCGATCCGCTCGATCACGAGCGCCGGCGCCGCCGGCGCCGTGTCCGCGATCGTGAAGCACGCGGCGATCCTTAGCGCCGACTCCGCGTCTTCGCGCACGGTGTGGAGCTCGGCGAGCGGCTCGCCCGCGCGCACCGTGTCGCCGAGCCGCGCGCGCACGATCATCCCGACGCGCGGGTCCACCGCGTCGGCCGCGGCGCGCCGCCCGCCGCCGATCGCGACCACGCGCTCGCCGATCGCGAACGTGTCGATCGCGGCGATCGCGCCCGACCGCGGCGCCGCGACGGTCACGCGCACGGGTGCTGACGGCAGGCCGTCCGCGCGATCGAGCACCTTCGCGTCGCCGCCCTGCGCCTCGACCATCGCCGTGAACCGCTCCCACGCCGCGCCCGAGGCGAGCGCGCGCTCGGCCGCCGCCCGGCCGGCACCGACGTCCGCCGCGACGCCGGCGTCGCGCAGCATCAGCGCCGCGAGATCGAGCGTGAGCGCGCGCACGTCGGAGGGGCCGCCGCCCCGGAGCAGCGCGACCGCCTCACGCACCTCGAGCGCGTTGCCGACCGCTTCGCCCAGCGGCTGGCTCATGTCGGTCACGAGCGCCGCGGCCTTCGCCCCCAGCGCGCGCGTCGTCGCGACCAGCCGCAGCGCCAGCGCGCGCGCCGCTCCGGGATCCTTCATGAACGCCCCGTTGCCGCACTTCACGTCGTAGGCGATCGCGCCGGCGCCCTCGGCGATCTTCTTGCTCACGATGCTCGGCACGATGAAGTAATCGCGCTCGACCGTGCCGGTCACGTCGCGCAGCGCGTAGAGCTTGCCGTCGGCCGGCGCGAGGTCGGGCCCCTGCCCGACCATCACCACGCCGACGCGGTCGAGCTGCGCGCGGATCGCCTCGGGCGAGAGGCGCGTGCGGAATCCCGGGATGGATTCGAGCTTGTCGAGCGTGCCGCCGGTGTGGCCGAGGCCGCGGCCCGACACCATCGGCACCAGCACGCCGCACGCGGCCGCCACAGGCGCGAGGATCAGCGAGACCTTGTCGCCCACGCCGCCGGTCGAATGCTTGTCGGCGGTCGGGCGGCCGAGCGCGCTCCAGTCGAACCGGCGGCCCGAGCCGAGCAACCCCTCGGTGAGCGCGTCGGTTTCGGCGGCGTCGAGCCCGTTGAGGAACGCGGCCATGAGCCAGGCGCTCACCTGGTAATCGGGCACGTCGCCGCGCGCGAACCCGGCGACGAACGCGCGGATCTGATCGGGCGCATGCGCGCGACGGTCGCGCTTCGCGCGGATCAGCTCGCGGACGTCGAATCCGTCCGCGCTCAATAGCCCTTCGACCCGCCGGACGCGGCCGCCGCATCGCCGCCGCCGCGCACGATCTTGACGCCCGCCGACGCGCCGATGCGCGTCGCGCCCGCGGCGACCATCGCCTCGACGTCTTCCTTCGTGCGCACGCCTCCCGAGGCCTTGACCCCCATCTCCGGGCCCACGGTCTCGCGCATCAGCCGCACGTCCTCGACGGTCGCGCCGCCGCCCGCGAACCCGGTCGAGGTCTTGACGTAGTCGGCGCCCGCGGCCTTGGCGAGCGTGCTGCCCATGATCTTCTCGTCGCGGTGGAGCAGCGACGTCTCGAGGATCACCTTGACCACCGTGTCGCGCCCCGACGCCTGCACGACGCCGCGGATGTCCTGCTCGACCAGCGCGTAGTCCTTCGACTTGAGCGCGCCGATGTTGATCACCATGTCCACCTCTTCGGCGCCCTGCTCCACCGCGCGGCGCGCCTCGTAGGCCTTCACGTCGGGCAGGTGCGATCCGAACGGGAAGCCGATCACCGTGCAGACCTTGACGCCCGAGCCGCGCAGCAGCTCGCGGCAGAGCGGCACCCAATTGGGGTTCACGCAGACCGAGGCGAAGCAGAACTGCGCCGCCTCGCGGCACAGGCGCTCGATATCCTCCTTCGCGGCGTCGGGCTTGAGCAGCGTGTGATCGATGAGCCGTGCGAGGCCGTCGGACGCCGGGCAGTAGCCGACCGTCGCGACGACGCGCTCGGCGCCGGCCGCATGCAACGCCCGCGTCTCCTCGGGCGAGGCCGAGCCCGAGACGCCGAAGAGCCGCAGCCGCTCGCGCGTCTCGGCGTCGCCCTCGGGCGCGGGCGCCGGCGCGGCGGCGGCGGTCGGCGCGGGCGCCGCCGTCGCGGCGGG
>JACOSV010000064.1 GCA_016178725.1 Candidatus Eiseniibacteriota bacterium | reverse complement strand
GTTCGCCGTCCGCCGCGGCCGGCGGCGTGCGCTCGTCATTCGCGGCGCGCGCCGCGGCGGCACGACGCCCGATCTCGGCCGCGACCTGGCGCAGCAGGTCGCGCGCCGTGCGTTTGAACATGCCGCGGACGATCACGTCGGGCACCGAGAACGTGGGGCGCGCGGTCACGCGATAGACGATGCGTGTGCCGGAGGGCGCCGGGTCGAGCGTCCAGTCGCCGACGTAGGTCGTGAAATCGCGGCCGAGGACGTCCTCGAAGTGGATGGCGGTCGTAGGCGTCTCGGCCACGCGCAGACGCGCGTGCATCTGCTTGCTGAAGAGGAAGAGCCGGCCGACCGCGATCTGATCGACGAGCAGGTACCCCTCGCCGCGACCCGACACGCGGCTCTCGCGCATCGACGAGACGAAGCGCGAGATCCCGTCGTAGTCGGTGAGCACGGCCCACACCTCGGCGCTCGTCGCGCGCACCGCGCAACGCCCCTCGACTTCGAGCCCCGCCGGCCCGCGCCAGACGCGCACCTCGACGTCGGGCGCCTGGCCGTCCGCGGGGACGATCCCGGCCTCGAGCGATTCGGCCGGCGTGTCGGCGCGGGCGACGTCCGGCGCGACGTCGGCGCGCGCGACGCCTCCCGCCGCGAGCGCGGCGGCGAGCATGAAGGGGAACAGGATGTCGCCCCATCCACCCGCCGCACGGCGCAGGATCATGGCCTCACTCGGCCTTCGTGACGGCGTTGCCGTTCGCGCCGATCACGAGATCGAACTCCACCGTGATCTCGTCGGCGGTCTTGATCGCGCCCAGCATCATCGTCGGCGGCTTGATGCCGAACTGCGTCATGAGCAGCGCCACGCTGCCGTGGAGCTTCACGGTCTCGCCGTCGCGATGCGCGACCACCGCCATCGTGATGTCGCGATCGACGCCGGCGACCGTGAGCGGCCCCTTCGCCGTGATCGCCATCTCGCCGGTCGCGGCGCTGTCCTGCACCTCGTACGACTGCATCGCGAATCGGATCTCCGGGTGCTTCTCGGCGAGCAGCGCCTTCCACATGTTCTTGTCGAGGCCGTCCTTGCCCGAGCGGAGCCCGCTGACGGCGACGACCACGTCCATCGCCGTCACGCCGCGCGCGCGGATCACGCGCTCGACGGCCTCGCCGCCCGTGACGCCGGCGGGCCACGCCGCGGGATCGCTGTGGAACGTGACGTCGAGCTTCGACGCCTTCGCTTCGAACGCATGCAGCGTGGACTTGCCCTTGAGCCCGAGATCGCTGCCCGGCATCAGGCCGAGCTCGGCGCCGAGCGCCGACGCGAGGGGCGCCGTGAGCGCCAGGGCGACGAGCGCCATACCCAAGAATCTCGTGGAGCGTCGCATGGCCACCTCCGTTGGCGAGGGGCCGGACCCAGGTCGCGGCCCCGGACGATCCGGGGAGCCTCGCATCGAGGCTCCCCGGCGGACGCGGTTCGGATTCAGAAGGCGACCGCGCCCTCGACCATGAACCCGTGGAACCTTCCGTTGTAGTGGATGTCGCTGGTCGGGTAGTCCTTGTAGTTCTGCCGGACGTACTCGACCTTGGCGAGCACGCTGGTCGTGACGAACCATCCGCCGCCGGCCTGGTAGCGCTCGACGCGCACGTCGCTCGTCATGCCCTTGAGCGTTCCCTTGATCACGTCGTACCGGCCGCCGAGGTAGAGCTTGTCGGAGGCGAACCGGTAGAGACCCTCGCCCGCGTACTGGTTGAACGTGCGGTCGACGACCTCGGGGAGCGCGCGGCCCTTCGCCTGCTCGATGTTCCCGAACAGCTCGAACCCGCGATACTTGAAGAAGGGATTGATCACCCACGCGGCGACGCGGTTGGTGAAGCCCGGCTGCACGTCGCCCGACCACGCCTGCGCGCTCTCGGTCGACTGCGTGTTCTCGAGCACGTCGAAATAGCGCGACCCGGCGCGGCTGCCGGAGTAAAGCGTGTTGTTGACCGCGCGGCGGTTGATATAGAGCGAGCCGGTCAGGCGCACGCGCATGTCCCGGTCGATCTGGCGGTCGTAGCCGAGCTTGCTCAAGTAGCTCGGCGAACGGCGCGTCGGCGCGGTGACCTGGCCGTGGATCTCGCCGCCGGTGAGGCCGGCCATCGCGAAGAACCCGTGGCTCCGCGCGTAGGCCTCGGCGCCGATCTCCGTGGTGAATGCGTCCATCACCAGATTACCGACGAACGGATTGAAGAACGCGTTGCCGTTGTCCGAGCGGCGGAAGTGCATGTCGCCGTAGTTGATCTCGAAGTGGCCGACCTTGAGGCTCACGACGTCCATCACGCGCTTGAGCACGTCATTGTCGATCGGCGATTCGTCCACCATCAGGTAACCGTCCTTGACCCACATCTCCTGGTGGTGGCGCGACGACATGTACGAGGTCAGCGCGACGCGGATGCCGCGCGCGAGCTGCGCGTCCAGGTTCAGGTTGGCGTCGGCGTTGTTGAAGCCCTTGCCGATCGTGATCAGCTGGTTCAAGTTGACCGGCGCGCCGTTGATCGTGGTCACGTTCGGTGCGGCGGCGTTCTGGTGCTGCAGACCCTGGAACTGCTGCGCGAATCCGAAGCCGATGAACAGCTTCTTGCCGTCGAACGGCACGTTGTCGACCTTCGGGGGCTCGAACACGTTCAGCCCCTTCATATCGTGGGGACGGTAGTGCTGCAGCTGCACGACGTCCCCCTGCAGCAGCGACATCACTCCGCCCGAGCTCGGCGCGCTCGACGCGGGGGTCGCGCTCGTCGGCATCGTCGCGGCGACCTGGGTGTCGCCCTTCGTGCTGTCGGCGGTCGCGGCGAACAGCGTCGCCGGCAGGATCGCCAGCCCCGCGAGGGCAACGATCGCGATCGTGCGCCGCATGGACGGCGCCTTCTCTCCCCCGACTCGTTCCATACGTGCGTTCATGACGGTTCTCCTTTCGCTCCCGGAGGTCCGGGTGTTTGGGAGAGCGGGCCTTCGTCGACCCGCCCTTCCCGGTCGGCGCCGCGGCCCGTGACGGTCGGACCCGCGGCTTCACCGCGGTCGAGCCGCAAGCCGCGTGCCCCATGACCCGTCGCCGGCGATGTGCAAGTCCCGCAGTCGACTGGGGTCGTGCGCGGCGGCGCGGAGCGGGGCGCGAGCGGCCGCGGCGCCTGTCAGGGTTGCGGGTGTTCTGACGTCCTGTCAGCCGAGGCCCGAGGGGAATCGTCAGGAGGCGAGCGCCCGGCCGTGGTGGTCGAGCGCCCCGCGCACGGCGTCGCGCAGCTCCGCCGGCTCGAGCGGGAACACGCCGTAGTAGGTCGGCTTCAACTCCTGGACGCTGCGGCGCTCGGCGAGGCCGGCCGGGCCGCCTAGCAGGATGATCGGCAGCGTCGGCGCGATGCGCCGCACGAGCGAGAGCACACCGAGATCCACGACGAGATCGTGGAGCACATAGACGACCACGTCGGGGCGCCCCGCCGCCATCGCCTCGAGCACCGCCTCGCGATTCCGGCACAGCACGATGTCGTGACCGAGATCGGCGAGCAGCGCCGTACACGGCGTGGGCAGCGGGCGCGGCTCGTGGACCAGAACGCGGGACATGGCGTCTCCTCGAACGGCGACGGCCCGTCGTCCGGAACGGGTCCCAAGCCCACCCGGCCCCCTGCCACGACGGAGCCGTCGCTCGACGTCATGCGAACGCAATCGGCGTGCCCGCATGCGAAGCGCCGCGCGGCCGGTGCACACACGGCGTTGCGTGCGGATCGGCGCACCGGCGAGGCGCGCGAACCTGCCGCGCTGTCAGACGACGGCGGGTTTTGTCAGGGCTCGCGCGCCGGGGGCTCGCTCTTCGCGGCGCCGAGCTCCTTGATCTTGCGATAGAGGTTGCGCTCGCTGATGCCGAGGATCGAGGCCGCGTTCTGGCGGTGGCCCTTGCACTCCTCGAGCACGCGCTTCACGTAGCGGCGCTCGACCTCTTCGAGCGTCACGAGCCGGCCGTCCTCGTCGGCGGGGCGGAACGACGGCTCGAGGCGCACGCCGAGCGGCAGGTGGTCGGGCAGGATCACGCCGCCGTCGCACAGGATCAGCGCGCGCTCGATCACGTTCTCGAGCTCACGCACGTTGCCGGGCCAGAGGTAGCGCGTCAGGACGTCCATCGCCTCGGCGCTCACCCGCACGCCGCGGCGCGGCGCGATCGCCGAGTTCCGCACGAAGTGCTCGACGAGGAGCGGGATGTCCTCGCGCCGCTCGCGCAGCGGCGGAATCGCGAGGCTGAAGACGTTGAGCCGGTAGTAGAGATCCTCGCGGAACGCCTTCTCCTTCATCATCGTCTCGAGCGCGCGATTGGTCGCCGCGATCACGCGCACGTCGACCTTGATGTCCACCGTGCCGCCGACGCGGCGGAACGTGCCGGTCTCGATCACGCGCAGCAGCTTGACCTGCAGCGCGGGCGTGATCTCGCCGATCTCGTCGAGGAAGATCGTGCCGCGGTCGGCGACTTCGAACAGGCCGTGCTTGAGCCGCACCGCGCCGGTGTACGCCCCCTTTTCGTGGCCGAAGAGCTCGCTCTGCAGCAGGTTCTCGTGCAGCGATGCGCAGTCCACGACGACGAACGGCTGGCGCGAGCGGCGGCTCTGGCGGTGCACCGCGCGCGCGACCAGCTCCTTGCCCACGCCGCTCTCGCCGCGGATCAGCACGGTCGAATCGGTCTCGGCGACGCGCGCGAGCATCGAGAGCATCTCGACGATCTGCGGCGACCGGCCGATGAACCCGTCCGCGGGCGCGAGCCGCAGCACCTCGCGTTCGAGGGCGGTGTTGCCGCGCTCGAGGGCCTGCTTCTACATCACCTTCTCGAGCACGGCCTCGAGCTCGGCGAGCTTGCACGGCTTGGTGAGGAAGTCGTGCGCACCCTCTTTCATCGCGCGGATCGCCTCCTGCACCGTGCCGTAGGCGGTGAGCATGACGACGTCGGTGCCAGGCGCGGACTCGCGGATCTCGGGGAGGAGATCGAGGCCGCTGCCGTCGGGCATGCGCACGTCGAGCAGCACGACGTGGAACGCGCCGTGGGCGAGCGCCTCGCGCGCGCCGGCGAGGTCGCCCGCGGCGGTCACCGCGTAGCCCGAGCGCTCCAGCTCGCGCGCGGTGAGCTTCCGGAACGACTCCTCGTCGTCGACGATGAGCAGGCGCCGCTCGCTCATCCCTCACCTCCCGGGCCGTGGATCGGCAGCTCGACGTCGAAGCGCGTGCCGCGCCCCGGCGCGCTGTCCACGGTGATCCGGCCGCCGTGGCGGGTGACGATGCGATGCGTGATCGAGAGCCCGAGCCCGGTGCCCTGCCCGACCGGCTTGGTGGTGAAGAAGGGATCCCAGATGCGCTCGAGGTGCTCGGGCAGGATGCCGGTGCCGGTGTCGCCGACCGAGAGCGCGACCGCATGATCGATGCGCTTCGTCATGACCGTCAAGCACCCGCCGGCGTTCATCGCCTGCACGGCGTTGAGCATCAGGTTCATGCAGATGCCGCGGATGCCGGCCTCGCGCGCCCAGACCTGCGGCAGGTCGGGCTCGAGCCGCTCCGCCACCTCGAGATCGCGCGTGCGCAGCTCGTAGCGCAGCAGCGCCAGCGTGTCGCGCACCGCCACGTTGAGGTCCACCCAGCCGGGCGTCGTGTCGTACGAGCGCCCGAGCAGGCGCAGCTTGCGCGTGGTCTCGCGGCAGCGCTCGATCTCGACCTCGAGCATCGTGGCGATCTCGGCCGCCTCGGCGATCCCCTCGGCGTCGAACCGCGCGCGCTTCAGCAAGCGCTCGAGCGTCTCGACGCCGGCGAGCATCGAGGCGAGCGGATTGTTGATCTCGTGCGCGACGCCGGCGGCGAGGATGCCGACCGAGGCGAGCCGTTCGCTGTGCGAGAGCTGGACCTCGAGCAGGCTCTTCTCCGTGATGTCGCGCCAGACCTCGACGACATGGGTGACGCGGCCGTCCGCGGCCGTGACCGGCGTGAAGGTCGCCTCGTAGCGGCGCACGGCGCCCGCCGCGGCGGGCACCTGGCGCAGGCCGCGCTGCGGGCGGCCGAAGTCGAGCGCCGCGCAGGTGGCGCAGCGGGCGCCGTCGTCCGCGGGCGTCACGAGGTCCGCGGCGCCGAGCGCGTCGGGACAGGCGGGGCACGGCGCGTCGGCGCGCTTCATGCCGAACGCCTCGACGTAACGGCGGTTGGCGGTGACGATGCGGCGGCCGCGGTCGAGCACGACGACCGCGTCGGGGAGCGCCTCCATCAGCGCCGGGAGGATCGATGCGAGTGCCGCCGTGTCGCGGCGCATGTCGTCTCGCGGAGTGGATGCGGTCATCCGGGATCCTCGAACGTATGGTGGCGGGCGCCGCGCAGCCAAGTCAATCGCGCGGCCCGCCGCGCGCGGGCGCAAATCGTCGCTGTTCACGCAACGCCCGTGCCGCGCGACAACCTGTTGCGCGACGCTGCGCGGCCCGCGACCGCGCCGATCGCGGGCTGACAGCGCGTCAGGCCGACGTGCCTTCGTGTCAGCCGCGCGGCTCGGACCCCAGGACGTCGACGATCGCGCGCTCGAGCTCGTCGATCGTGTGCGGCTTGAGCAGCACCTTGCGCACGCCGTTCGGGCGCGCCTTCTCAGGGTCGGCGCGGTCGCCGCCCGACACCATCAGCACCGGCAGGTCGGGGCGCAGCCGCAGCATCTCGCCCGCGAGCATCGTCCCGGTCATGCGCGGCATCGTGTCGTCGGTGATGAGCAGATCGAAGCGCGTGGGATCGGCGCGGAACGCCTCCAGCGCCTCGGGGCTCGACGTGTGCACTGTGACGGCGTAGCCCAGGTGCTCGAGCTGCCGTCGCTGCATGCGCGCGAGCGTCGCTTCGTCGTCCACGAGCAGGATGTGGACCTGGCGCGCCGGCCCGGCCGGCGCCGCGGCCGCGGCCTCCGCGGCCTTCGCCGCCGCGCTCGCCGGCAGCAGGACGGTGACCGTGGTGCCGCGACCGGGCGCCGAGTCGATGAGCAACGTGCCGCCGTGCGACGTCACGATGCCGTGCACGACCGAGAGTCCGAGCCCGGTCCCCTGCCCCGGCGCCTTCGTGGTGTAAAACGGCTCGAGCGCGTGCTCGAGCACGTCGGGCGCCATGCCGGTCCCCGCGTCGCGGACGACGAGCCGCGCATAGCGTCCCGGCTTGAGCGCCGGCCCCGCGCCCGCGCGGCCGGGGCCGACCTCGAGCGGCGCGAGCTCGATGTCGATCGCACCGCCCGACGGCATCGCCTGCGCCGCGTTGGTGACGAGGTTCATCAGCACCTGATGGATCTGCGTCTCGTCGCCGAGGACGTCGGGTGTTGCGGGATCGAGGCGCGCGCGGATCTCGACCGTGCTCGGCAGCGAGCCGCGCAGGAGTCCGGCGGCTTCCTCGACCGTGCGGTCGAGCCGCACCGGGCGGCGCACCGCCCTCCCGTCGCGGCTGAACGCGAGGATGCGGTGCACGAGCTGTCGGCCGCGCTCGGCGGCCTGCAGCACGAGGCCGAGGTCCTCGCGCGCATCGGCCGGCAGCCTGGGCTCGCGCAGCGTGAGCTCGGTGTGCCCGACGATGCCGAGCAGGATGTTGTTGAAGTCGTGGGCGATGCCGCCGGCGAGCACGCCGATCGTCTCGAGCCGCTGCGAACGGCGCAGCTCGTCCTCGAGCCGACGCCGCTCGGTGATGTCCACGACCGAGGCGAGCACGAACACGCCTTCCGCGGTGCGCACGGGGTTGAGCCCGATCTCGACCGGGAACTCCGAGCCGTCGCGGCGCCGCCCGCGGAGATCGCGGCCCGCGCCCATCGCCCGCCGCTGCGGGTCGCGCATGAACGACGCCCGGTCGGCGGCATGGGCGGCGCGAGCGGCGTCGGGAACCAGGACGTCCGCGCTCTGCCCGATCAGCCCGCCCTCGGGCCAGCCGAACAGGCGCTCGGCCTCGCGGTTGGCGGCGACGATCCGGCCGCAATCGTCCACCGCGAGCATTCCGGAGGGGGCCAGATCGAAGGCGAGGGCGGGCAGACCGGCGTCGCCGTGCGCGGGGGCCATGACGAATTCTCCTCTGCTCCGTGGGACGCGGTGTAGAAGGGTGGTCGCCGCGGCGAGGCGCCGACGCGGGGCCGCACCCGGAGCATCGCCGTCTTTGCATGTCTACGATACCGGACGACCCGGGAGCGCGCTAGCATCCTGCCCATGCACCGACCTCCCATGCTCCGGCGCGCGTCGTGGCGCGCCGCCGGCGCGACCGCGCTCGCCCTCCTCCTCGCGGCACCGGCCGGCGCCGTGGTCCGGCCCGCCGGGCCCGGACCGCTCGGCGCGCTCATCCTTCCCGGCAACCAGCCTATCGGCATCGCCAGCGTCGGCGGGCGGACGATGGTGTTCACGCCGCCCGACGAGGTGCACCGGGCGATCGTCCAGTTCCGCTCGCCGCCGCTGCTCGCGCGCGGCGGCGCGGCCGCGAACCGCGCCGGCGTCGAGAGCGATCATCTCGGACTGGCGCGCGATCTCGCGCGCGCCGCCCGCCCGTTCGGCGCCGCCGCGCCCGTCGCCGTGCGCCGCTCGTTCCAGGAGTGCTTCAACGGCGTCGCGATCGAAGCACCCGCCGCCGTGATCGCGCAGCTTCGCGCCCTCCCTTACGTCCGCGCGGTGTTCCCCGACGACAGCGTCCACGCGGCGGTCGATGACAACCTGCGCCAGATCGGCGCCGATCAGGCGTGGAGCCTCGGCATCACCGGACGCGGCATCACGGTCGCGATCATCGACACCGGCGTGGATTACACCGACGAGGCGCTCGGCGGCGGATTCGGCCCCGGGTATCGCGTCGTCGCCGGCTGGGACTTCATCAACGACGACCCCGACCCGATGGACGACAACCTCCACGGCACGCACGTCGCCGGCATCGTCGGCGGCAACGGCGGCGGCGTGCTGGGCGTCGCGCCCGACGTGACGTTCCACGCCTACAAGGTGCTCGACCGCTTCGGCGCCGGCACCGTCTCGAGCGTCATCGCCGGCATCGAGCGCGCGGTGGATCCCGATCAGGATCCGACGACGAACGACCACGTCGACGTGATGAACTTGAGCCTCTCGGGGCCGGGCAACGCCGACGACCCGATGGCGCAGGCGATCGACACGGCGTCGGAGGCCGGCGTGGTGTGCGTGATCGCCGCCGGCAACGCGGGACGCTACTTCTCGGTCGGATCGCCAGCGGCGGCGCGCGAGGCGGTGACGGTCGGCGCCGTGGACGCGCAGGACCGGGTCGCCTACTTCTCGTCGCGCGGTCCGATGGCCGGCACGTACGCGCTCAAGCCCGACGTCACGGCGCCCGGCGTCGCGATCGTCTCGTCCATCCCGGGCGGCCGCACCGCGGCGTTGAGCGGCACATCGATGGCGTCGCCGCACGTCGCCGGCGCCGCAGCCCTGGTGCTGCAGGCGCACCGCGACTGGCCGCCGCGGCGGGTCAAGGCGGCGCTCATGAACACCGCGACGCCGATCGCGGGCGGGCTCGCGGCGACCGGCGCGGGGCGGATCGCCGTCGCGAGCGCGATCGCACCGGCGTTCGTGGTCGAGCCGCCGAGCATCAGCGTCCCGCGCCCCGCGACGTTGGGGACGCCCTACGATGTGCCCGCGTCGCTCACCGTGACCAACGTCTCGGCCGACTCCGAGACCGTGGCGCTCTCGGTCGCCGGCGATCCCGTCGCGGGCCTTTCGGCGCGCGTGGATCCGCCGGCCGTGCGGCTCGCCCCCGGCGACTCGGCGACCGCGACATTCACGGTGACGATCGATCCCGCGGGGCTCGCATACCCCGACACGCTGCCGTTCCTGATCTCGGGCGCCGTGGTCGCGCGCGTCGGCGCGGTCGAGCACCGCGTCCCGTTCGGGCTGGTGCGCGCGCTGCAGATCGCGCTGCGCAGCGATCCCGAGCTGCCGAACTTCGCCCTGATCCACGACGGCCTGCGCGAGCGCTGGGCGTGGGTGCGTCCGGACGGCCCGCCGCTCGCGCTGCTCTCGCCCGGGCGCTTCGACGTGATCGCCGGGTTCCTGCCGAACGCCGGACTCGAGACCGCGGTCGTGGTGCGCGAGGACGTCACGCTCGACCACGACGATTCGCTCTCCTTCACCCGCGACGACGCGACGCTGCCGATCCAGATCCAGCCGGTGGATCAGGCGGGCCGGCCGTTCGACGTGACGCTCGCCGAGCTCGGGCTCACGGTCGAGGGCGTGTTCGCGATGCGGCTGCCGGCGATCGACGGCCACATGCGCGCGAGCCCGATCGGGCCGGCGTACCGTCTCGAGTGGGATCACTTCGCCGCGGACGCGGGCGTGTTCCAGGAGTCGCGCGGCGCGCAGCGCGGCCTGTCGCAGCCGACGCTCTTCCGCAACGACGCCGCGGACGTGCGGCGCTTCCCGCTCGCGCTCAAGACCGACGGCACGGATCCGCAGACGGTTTTCCACTTCCGCTGGTTCCGCTTCGGCGCACTGATCGTCGGCTTCGAATACATCTTCCCCGGCTTCGCGCACAGCGCGATCGACCTCGCCGGCGTCCTGCCGCGCGGCGAGCCGTCGCTTTCGCTCGGCTTCTCGGAGCGGATCGCATCGCCGACCGCCGTCAACGCCGACGCGCCGTTCGCGATCACGCCGCTCATCGACGTGTTCGCGCCCGGGCGCGTCACCGGCTCGTACGGCCCCGATCTCCACCGCCACATCTTCGACGTCCCGGCGGGCGGCTTCCGACTCGATCTCGACGCCGGGCCGCCGGTGTGGATCGGCGGCGTCTCGTTCTCGGACAACACGCTCTACCTCTTCTCGCAGTTCAGCGAGCTGCGCGCGCGACTGTTCATGAGCCCGCTCGGCGGCATCGCCGACGGACCCGACCCGAGCTTCTGGATGATCGAGAACGGCGCAGTCGCCGATTCGGGGATGGTCACGGACGCGGGGCGCGCCGCGCCGGCGGCCGGCGAGTTTCGCCACGCGATCAGCGGGGCCGGCCCGCATCGTTGCGTGATCCAGGCGCCGTCGTACGCGGTCGGCGACACCACCGGCACCGTGCGCGTCACCGCCGACCTCGGGGCCGATCCCTCCGACCGGCACCTGCCGACGTTCCGCCAGATCACGGTGCTCGCCGACGGCGTGCAGACCGACTCGGTCGTGTTCGACCGCACCGCCGGCGCCGAGCTGCGCGTGCTCGCCTTCGACGCCGAACACCTCGCGCGCGTCGCGGCGTGGATCGCGCCGTCCGGCAGCGAGGCGTGGCGCGCGCTGGGCGCCGGCGCCGACTCGTCGCTCGGCTTCGCGCTCCCCGACACGCTCGACGGATGGATGGCGCTGCGGATCGAGGCGAGCGACGCGGCCGGCAACCGCATCGCCTGGGTCGCCGATCCCGCGTATCACTCGAGCGCACGGATCACGGCATTCGTGCGCGCGGCGGCGGTCGAGACCACGCCCGCGTCGGTGACGCTCCGCTGGACGGTGCCGTCGGGCGACACGGGTCCGTTCACGGTCTACCGCAAGGGCGTGCAAAGCGACTGGACGCCGGTCGGCGCGACGACGGCGGAGTCGGGAAATCGTGCGCGCTTCACGGACGCGGTCGTCACGGCGGGGCGCCGCTACGCCTACGCGATCGGGATTCCGTCCTCGTCGTCGGGCGTGGCGCTGCTCGGCAGCACGTGGGTGGACGTGCCCGGCGCGCGTCCCGTGCTGTTCGGGATCCTGCCCAATCCCGGCCCCGGCAACGTGCGCGTGTCGTTCTCGCTCGGCTCGAACGCGCCCGCGACGCTCGATCTGATCGACGTCGCCGGGCGCCAGATCCGCCGGCTCGAGGTCGGGTCGCTCGGCGCCGGCGAGCACAGCGTGGACCTCGGCGCCGGGCTCACCGTGCGCGCCGGTATCTACTGGGTCCGGCTCGAGCAGTCGGGCGTGCGTCAGGCGATGCGCGCCGCGGTCATTCACTAAGGACTGCCACGCCGTCAGTCCCTGACGAAACCGTCAGCCTGGGTCGCGCGCGCGCCGCGAGACGTGCGCCGACTCCCCCGCGCTGAACGCCTCGACGGGACAGTCACTTCGCGCGCGGGCCCCGCACGATGACGGCGCTCGCCCGCGTGGCACGCGCTCTGCTGCGACGTCGTCCGCGGGAAGAAGGCGAGTACGATGACGAGAACCGGCACGCCACGGCTGGCGCCGCAGCGCCGCCGCCCATGGGGCACGGCGCGACACGTCGCGCCGCGCGACGCGCACGCGCATCCGAGCCCGCGCTATCTCGGCCGCGTCCGCATCGCACGCGAGCCGGCGGTGTGCGAGGGCTGCGGCGCGGTGTACCGGCACAAGACGTGGCGCGGCGGCGACCGCGCGCGCCGCACGCCGCGGATCGGCGCCGGCGGGACGATGTGCCCGGCGTGCACGCAGGTCGCGCGGCAGGAGTTCTTCGGCCGCGTGCGCGTCACCGCCCCGCTCGATCCGCTGCTCGCCGCGCGCGTGCGCCGGCGCGTCGCGAACGTCGAGCGCCAGGCGCGCGGTGCAGCCCGAGCGGCGCACGGTGAGCATCGGCGAGGAGGGCGGGCGGCTCGAGATCCTCGTCACATCGCAGAAGCTCGCGCACCGGATCGCGCGCGAGCTCGAAAAGGCGTTCGGCGGCCGCGCGCACTACACGTGGACCGACCGCGAAGGGATGCTCGACGCGACGTGGACGCCGCCGGCGCCGGGCCGCAGCGCACCGCCGCCGCCGCGCGCGGCGACGGCGCGGCAAAGGAGACAGCCATGAAGATCCTCCTGGGCGTGGACGATTCGCCGCACGCGCGTGCGGCGGTGGAGTACGTGCGGACGATGCAATGGCCGAAGCCGACGCGGGTGACCGTGCTCTCGGTGGTGCGGCCGCTGGTGACCGCCTACGTCGAGGCGTACGCGCCGCTGCCGCACACGATCGACGAGGCCGAGGCCGAGCAGATGAGCTGGCACCAGGAGACCGCGAGCGACGCCGAGCGCGTGCTGCGCGGCGCCGGCTTCGAGACCGAGGCGAAGGTGCTGCGCGGCGACCCGCGCGACGTGCTGGTCGAGATGGCGAAGGCCGAGCGCGCCGATCTCGTGGTCGTCGGCTCGCACGGCCGCACCGGGATGGCGAAGCTGCTGCTCGGGAGCGTCGCGTCGCATGTCGTGACGCACGCCCCGTGCAACGTGATGGTGGTGAAGCTCCCTGACGCCCCCGGCAGGCGCCACTGACAGACTGACATCCACCGGGGCCCGCGGCGTCTGCCGCGGGCCTCCGCGTTTCCCCGCTCGCGCGCCTAACCGCAAGCGCCGGCGCGCTTCGCGCCCTCCGCGCGCACCGCCCGCGTGTGGCCCGCCGATTGCGTTTTGCCGGCGCGAGAGGGACGTCCCATGAGCCAACTCGAGGTCTTTCGACGCATGCACAACGACCACGCGCAGGTGCTCGACGGCATCGCGGCGCTCGAACGGCTGATCGTCGCGCCCGATGAGATGACGCGCTCGGTCGTCCCGGTGCACGAGGCGGTCGCGCTGCTCGCGCGCCAGTTCGGGACGCACATGCGCGCCGAAGAGGAGGCGCTGTTCCCGGCCCTGATCGAGGCGCTGCCCGAGGCGCGCTCGCTGGTGGCGCCGCTCACGATCGAGCACGAGACGCTGCGCTGGATGCTCGCGGGCCTCGCGCGCACGCTCGCGAAACCGCGCACGCCCGACCGCGACGAGCGGCTCTCGGTCGAGATCCGCGACATCGTCGATCTGCTGCGGGTCCACATCCGCAAGGAGGAAGCCATGGTGTTCGGCGTCGCGGAGCGCGTGCTCCGGGCCCGCGACCTCGAGCGCATCGGGCGCAGCTTCGAATGCGAGTCCCCTACCGAACGAAAGGAATGCGAGCGATGAGACGAGCGTGGGTGCTGGCGCCGCTGGCGCTGTGGACGGCGATGTCGGTGGCGGGATGCGGCGGCGGCGGCAACGCCGCGCCCTCGGGCGGATCGTCGGGCGACGCGTCGTCCGCGTCGGGCTCGGCGGCGGGCGTCCTCCCCGCCGGGCTCGACCAAGGCCCGCGCGCCGGCGCGTCCGCGATCGACGCGAGCCAGATCGAGCCGGGCGAGCACCTGTTCCAGACCAAGGGCTGCTCGGCGTGCCACGGATTCGGCAAGCGCGTCTCGTGCCCGGATCTCCTCGGCGTCACGAAGCGCCGCACGGCGCAGTGGATGGAGAACCAGATCCTCCACCCCGAGATCATGACCAAGCACGATCCGATCTCGCACCAGCTGTTCGCGCAGTACTCGCTGCAGATGCCGAACCAGGGCCTGACGCCCGAGCAGGCGCACCAGGTCATCGAGTTCCTGAAGCACAAGGACCACGAAGCGGGGGAAGGCCATTGAACGGAGGAGACACGATGAACCACTCGAGCGAACGGAGAGGGTCGCGGATCGCGGCCCCGGGAATCGCCGCACTCGCGCTCGCGGCCGCGCTGACGGGCTGTGCCGCGCCGCGCGGCGCGACCGGGTCGGCGGCCGAGAAGGTCTACGTCAAGCCGGGCACGTACGACGCGTACTACGCGTTCCTCTCCGGCGGGCACTCGGGGCAGGTGTACGTCTACGGCATCCCCTCGTGCCGGCACATCACGACGATTCCGGTGTTCACGCCCGAGCCCGCGGTGGGCTACGGCGTGGACGAGGAAACCAAGGCGCAGCTCGGCGGCCGCACGTGGGGCGACGCGCACCATCCCGGCCTCTCCGAGACCGACGGCGACTACGACGGGCGCTGGCTGTTCATCAACGACATGCCCGGCGCGCGCATCGCGCGCATCGATCTCCGCGACTTCAAGACGCGCGAGATCTTCGGGCCGATCCCGAACGTCTCGGCGGCGCACGCCTGCCCGTTCCCGACGCCCAACACCGAGTACGTGTTCGCGGCGTCCCGCTTCTCGACGCCGGTGCCGAACCGGCCCGAGAAGATCGCGGACTACGCGAAGCAGTTCCGCGGCGTGGTCGCCGGCGTCAAGGTGGATCCCAAGAGCGGCCACATGTCGCTCGGCTTCGAGATCCTGATGCCGCCGTTCGACTGGGACCTCGCCGACGCCGGCAAGGGCCCGAGCCACGGCTGGGAGTTCTTCACCTGCTACAACAGCGAGCAGGCGTACGACTCGCTCGAGGTCAAGGCATCGCAGAACGAGATGGACTTCATCGCCGCGGTGGACTGGCGCGCGGCGCAGGCCGCGGTGGACGCCGGCAAGGCGAAGACCGTCGGCGGCGCGCCGATGCTCGATCCCAGGGACGTCCCGGGCCTCGTCTACCTGTTCCCGGTGCCGAAGAGCCCGCACGGCGTCGACGTCGACCCGAGCGGCGAGTACGTGTGCGCCTCGGGCAAGCTGCAGGCCGAGGTCAGCGTCTTCAGCGTGAAGAAGATCCTGGCGGCGATCGCCGCGAAGCGCTTCGACGGCGAGCGCATGGGCATCCCGGTGCTCAAGTACGAGGACGTGATCGAGGCCAAGGTGCCGGTGGGCCTCGGACCGCTGCACACGCAGTTCGACGGCAAGGGCAATGCCTACACGTCACTGTTCCTCGATTCGCAGATCGCCAAGTGGAAGATCGGACCGCCGTGGAACGTCGAGGACAAGATCGACGTGTACTACTCGATCGGCCACCTGATGGCGTCCGAGGGCGACACCCGGCACCCGACCGGCGAGTACGTCGTGGCGCTCGACAAGCTCTCGAAGGACCGCTACATCAACGTCGGCCCGACCAAACCCGAGGGCGCGCAGCTCATCGACATCCGCGGGACGAAGATGGAGCTGCTCTACGACTTCCCCACCTACCTCGAGCCGCACTACGTGCAGATGATCCGCGCCGAGAAGCTCAAGCCGATCGACGTGTATCCGCTGGCCGAGAACAACAGGCCCGGTGCGGTGAAGCGCGCCGAGGACGCGCGGGTCGAACGCAAGGGCGCGCGCGTGGACGTGTACATGGTGGCGGTGCGCTCGCACTTCACGCCCGACGTGATCCGCGTCGTCGAGGGCGACGACGTGTACTTCCACGTCACCAACGTCGAGCAGGATTCCGACATCGCGCACGGCTTCGGCGTGCTGTGGTCGAGCAACAACATGCAGATCGAGCCGGGCGAGACCAAGACCATGCACTGGAAGGCCGACCGCGCCGGCGTGGTGCCGTTCTACTGCTCGAACTTCTGCAGCGCGCTGCACCAGGAGATGCAGGGCTACCTCGAGGTCCATCCGCGCGGCACGCCGGTCGCCGCGATGCAGCGGCCCGATCCGCGCAAGGTCGCCGAGGTCGCGGCGCTGATGGCGCACCCGGGCGACGTCCGGTAGCGGCCGGGCGGCCCGTCGGTTCGATCCGGCGGGCCGCCGCCGCGGGGAGACTCCGTGCACTATCTGATCGATCGCTTCGCCCCCGCCGAGCGCCGGCTCATCTGGATCGCGGCGCTCGTGCTGATCCCGGTCTTCTTCTTCCCGGTGTTGCCGATCTGGGCGATGAAGCTGTGGGCGCCGCAGTACCGCGAAGGCCTGACGCTCACGATCTGCACCAACACGATCAAGGGCGATCTGCAGAGCATCAACACGCTCAACCACTACGTGGGCATGAAGCACATCACGGCCGACGACTTCCGCGAGTTCCGCTTCATGCCGCAGGCGCTCACGCTCTTCGGCTTCCTGGCGCTGCTCGGCGCGCTGGTCAACCGCCGCTGGCTCGCGATCCTCGGCTGGCTCGCCTTCACCGGGTTCGCGGGCTTCATGTTCCTCGACTACGCGCGCTGGCTCTACGACTACGGCCACAACCTCGACCCGCGCGCGCCGATCAAGCTCGCCCTCTTCACGCCGCCGCTGATCGGCTGGAAGCAGATGGCGAACTTCAAGGTGTTGAGCGTGCCGATGCCGGGGACGCTGCTGCTCGGCGTGGCGTGGCTGCTGGGCCCGCTGGCGATCGTGCTCGAGATGCGCGATGCGAAGCGCGCGGCGCGCTGACGCCGTGCGCCGCGCGGCGGTCGCGCTCGCCGTGCTCGCGGCGACGGCGCTCGCGGCGATCGTGACGCCGGCGGCGAGCCAGGGTGCGGTGCTCGCCGCGCCCGGCGAGGCGCCGCGGGTACTCGCGGCCGCCGCGGACGGCGACACCGTGATCCTCGCCGCCGGGCGCCACGCGGGGCCGCTCGCGATCGGGCGCCGGCTGACGCTGATCGGCGCGCCGGGCGCGGTCGTGGACGGCGGCGGGCGCGGCACGGTGCTCGACGTCGCCGCCGACGGCGCGGTCGTTCGGGATCTCGCCGTGCGCGGCAGCGGGCCCCGCGTGCTGACCGTGGACGCGGCGGTGCGCGTCCGCGGCCGCAGCGTGCGGCTCGAGCGCGTGCGGATCGCCGACGCGCTCTACGGCATCAACGCCGAGCGCGCGACCGGGCTCGTCGTCGCCGATTGCCGGCTCGCGGGGCGCGTCGCGCCCGGCGACGAGTCGGGGAGCGGCAACGGCATCCACCTCTGGTACACGGCCGGCGCGACGGTCGAGCGCGACACGGTCGAGGGCTTTCTCGACGGCATCTACCTCTCGTTCACCGAGGGCACGCACATCGAGGCGAGCGTGCTCGAGCGCTGCGGCCGCTACGGGCTCCACACCATGTACTGCCCGAGCGGACGGCTGATCGCGAACCGGATGAGCCACAACGTCGCGGGCTGCGCGATCATGTTCTCGAACCACCTCACGATCGAGCGCAACGAGTTCTCGCACAACCGCGGGCCCCGCACCTACGGCATCCTGCTGCGCGACTGCTCCGACGGCGCGTTCGTCGACAACCGCCTGGTCGACAACACCGTCGCCGTGTTCATGGACAACTCCAACCGCAATCTCCTGCGCGGGAACCTCGTCGAGGACTGCGGCTGGGGCGCCCTGCTGTTCTCGTCGTGCGACGGAAACACGTTCGTCGGGAACGCGTTCATCAACGACGACTACCCGGTGGCGCTCGACATGCGCTTCACCGCGAACCGCTTCGACGACGGTCACGCCGGGAACTACTGGAGCGACAACGCGCCCTACGATCTCGACGGCGACGGCGTGAGCGACGTGCCGTACTCGCCGGTCAGCACGTTCGCGTTCGTCTCGAAGCAGTATCCCGACCTCGCGATCCTGGCGCGGAGCCCGGCGGTCGCGGCATTGACGGTGGCCGAGCGCGTCGTCCCGGCGCTGCGCCCGAGCGAGGCGGTGGACCGCTTCCCGCGCGTGAGCCCGCCGCGCGTCGTCTTCGCCGCGCGCGCGGATCGGCCCGCGGATCGCGCGCGGCCGGCCTGGGGCGCCGCCGCCGGATTCGCGGCGCTCTCGCTCGCCGGCATCGCCGGGCTCGCGCGCGGACGGAGCGCCGCATGATCGACGTTCGCGAGGTCACCAAGCGCTACGGCGCGATCACCGCGGTGGACCGGCTCTCGTTCGACGTCGGTCCGGGCGAGACGTTCGCGCTCATCGGCCCGAACGGCGCGGGCAAGACGACGACGCTCAAGCTGCTGCTCGGCCTCGCGTGCCCCGACGCCGGCGCGATGCGCATCGGCCGCCGGGCGCTGCCGCCCGGCGACCCGCGCGCGCGCCACGACATCGGCTACGTGCCGCAGCGTGCCGAGTTCCCGCCCGCGCGCACGGTCGGCGACGTGCTCGCGTTCTTCGCCGCGCTGCGCGGCCTGCCGCGCGAGGCGGTCGAGCGCTCGCTCGGGCGCGTCGGGCTCACGGCGCTCGCGCCGCGGCGCGCGAGCGAGCTCTCGGGCGGTTACGTGCAGCGGCTCTCGCTCGCGCAGGCGCTGCTCGGCGATCCGGCGTTGCTCGTGCTCGACGAGCCGACCGCGAGCCTCGATCCCGAGGCCACCTGGGAGTTCCGCTCGCTGGTCGAGCAGCTCCAGCGCGAGGGCAAGACGCTGCTCTTCTGCTCGCACCTGTTGAGCGAGGTCGAGCGCATCGCCGATCGCGTGCTGATCCTGGTGGACGGCCGGCGCGCCGCCCTCGAGCGGCTCGACGACCTGCGCGCGAAGCAGGCTGGCGCGACGCGGCTCGCGATTGCGCTGCTCGAACCGCCGGAGCGCGGCATCGCCGCGCTCGCCGAGCGCGGGATCGCGGCGCAGATCGCCGGCGAGCGCGCGCTCGAGGTCGAGGCGACCGACGGCGGCGCGATCGCCGCGATCGAGGGCCTGCGCGCGGCGGGCGTGACGATCGGATCGTTCGAGATGCGCCGGCCGACGCTCGAGGAGACGTTCCTCGCCGTCGTCCACGGAGGCGCCGATGTGCCGCGCTAGGCTCTCCACGGCCGTCTTCATCGCGGTGGCCGTGCTTGCCGCCGTTTTCTTCGTCCGAGGCCCGGGCTCGACGGCGCCGCCGCGGATCGCGCCCGGCGCGCCGTGCGCGAACTGCGGCATGGAGGTGCAGGACCTGCGCTTCGCCTGCGAGCGGCGTGACGATCGCGGCTGGCGCGTCTACGACGCGATCGAATGCCTGCTCGCCGACCGCGCGCCGCGCGGCGCCGCGGTCGCGTACCTCGCCGACTACGACCGGCGGACGCTGCATCGCTCCGATTCGCTGTGGGTGGTGCGCGGCGCGTTCGCCTCGCCGATGGGCGCGGGGCTCGCCGCGTTCCTCGATCGCGACGCCGCGGATGGCGTCGCCGCCGAGACCCACGGCCGTGTCGGCCGGCTCGGCGATGTGGCGCGCGCGGAGGGCGGACGATGACGCGCTCCTACCGGGTGCTGATCGCGATCGTGCTCGCGTTCGCCGTGATCCTCACGCTGATCGGCCGGCCGCGCCCGCACGCCGCGATGCCGCGCACGGCGTCCGCCGCGGCGCCGGCGCCGGCCGTGGATCTCGCGCTCACGGTCGGCGACGGCACGCTGACGCCCGCGGTCGCCGCCGTGTTGAAAGGGAGCCGCGTGCGGATCACGGTCGCCTGCGCCGCGCCGCGCGAGGCGCGACTCGCGCTCTCGGGCTACGAGGACCGTCTCGCGATCCCGCCGCTCGCGCCGGGCGCGTCGTGGCGCGGCGAGTTCCTCGCCGACCGCCCCGGCGACGACTTCGCGTGGCTGCTCGACGGCCGGCCGGCGGCGCGGCTCGCCGTCACCGGCTCGCATCTCGTAGACGGCCACCGATGACCGCGCCCGCGCTCGCCGCCGCCGGGCCCGACGCGGATCCGCGCCGCGCGGCGCTCGTCCGCATCCGCATCATCGCGCGCGAGGAGTTGCGGCGCGCGCTCGAGACGCGCTGGCTGTTCGCGTTCACCGCGCTCTTCGCGCTGCTCGTGCTCGGCCTCTCCTACTTCGGCCTCGCGCAGAGCCGCGAGCTCGGCTTCCAGGGGTTCGCGCGCGTGACCTTGAGCCTGATGAACCTCGTGCTGATGATCGTGCCGCTCACGGCACTCATGCTCGGCGTCACCAGCGTCGCCGGCAGCGGCGAGGGGCTCGCGCTGCTGCTCGCACAGCCGGTCGGGCGCGGCGAGGTGCTCGCCGGCAAGTACCTCGGCCTCGCCGTCGCGCTCGCGTTCGCGCATGCGCTCGGGTTCGGCGGCGGCGGCGTGGTCGTGGCGCTCAACGGCGGCGCCGATCAGCTGCCGGGGTTCATCGTGCTCACGCTGCTGTCGCTCGCGCTCGGCTGGGTCACGCTCGCCGCCGCGATCGCGATCGCCTCGATCTGGCCCGACCGCCTGCGCGCGATGTCGGCGGCGCTGATGCTATGGCTGGCGATGGCGATCGCCTACGACCTCGTCGTGCTCGGCGCGACGGCCCTGCTCTCGGGCGTGCCGCTCGAGAGCGTGCTCTTCCCGGCGCTGATCCTGAACCCGGTGGACGTGGTGCGCGTGCTCACGACGCTCGCGGTCGGATCGGGCGCGCTGTTCGGCCCGACGTCGGCGGTGGTGATGAAGATGTTCGGCACCGCCGGCGGCATCGCGCTCGGCTCGACGGTGCTGATCGTCGAGGGCGCCGTGCCGCTCGCGATCGCGTGGCGGGTGTTCCGCCGCCGCGACTGGTGACGCGGCGCAAATGGACGAGGCGGGCGCCGTCGCGCCCGCCTCATCACGCCCGCGTCCTCTAGAAGTCGACCATCAGGCTGCCGACGAACGACCGCCCCGGCTCCTCGATCGATCCGACCGGGAGCTGGTAGCTCACGTTGCCGACGTTGCGGACGCCGAGCACCAGCTTCTGCCCGCTCGGCAGCCGCGCGCCGGCCATCAGGTCGCCGAGCGCGTACTCCTTCTTGGCCGCGGTCGCGAACGGAACGCCGGGGGTCACGAGCCCGAGCCGGTTGGTGCGCCACGCCCAGCGCACGCCGGGCTCGACCCAGAAGCGGTCGCGCTTCTCGGTCCAGCGCACTCCCGCCGTGCCCTTGAGCGGCGGCACGTTCGGCAGCGGCGCTGACGGCAGCGAGACGCCGTAGAGCTGCTGGATCGCCGCGGCGTTCGTGATGTCGCCGATCGCGCCCGCGAGCGACGCGCGGAACGTGGCCTGCGGATGCACGCGCCACTCGCCTTCGACCTCGCCGCCCCAGATGCGCGCCTCGGAGATGTTCACGTACTGGAACGTGGACTGGCCGCCGGGGAACGGCGGCGGCGCGACCTGGATCGCGTCGATCAGATCGTTGTACGTCGAGTAGAAGAGGTTGCCCGAGACCGCAACGGTGCGCGGCCCCCAGCGCAGGCCCAGGTCGTACGAAATGCTGCGCTCCGGCTTGAGCGCGGGGTTGCCGAGCACCTGTCCGACCGACGCGGGGCCGTTGAAGAACAGGTCCTGCGCGTTCGGCTGGCGGTAGCCGTTGGCGACGTTGGCCGTCAGGTGCAGGTCCTTCATCACTTCGTAGACGATCCCCGCCGATCCCGAGAGGGCGGTCCGGCTCACCGACTGCGGATCGAAGTACTGCGCCGGAGTCCCGAACTGGTCGGCCTCGGCGCGCAGGCTGCGCTCGGTCTCGTAGCTGTAGTGCGTCACGCGGCCGCCCGCGTTCAGCGTCCACGCCGGCGCGAGATACCACTCGGTCTGCGCGAACCCGGCGTAGTTGTCGAAGTGCCCGTGCGGCAGCGACGCGCTGAGGCTGTTGGCGAGCGGGCTCGTCGGCGTGCCGTACTTGTCCACGGTGTAGTCGTGGAGCACGTTGCCGCCGCCGGTAACATCGCGCGCGAGATCCGCGCCCGCGCTCACGAGGTAGTGCTGCGTCTTGCGCGACGTGAACTGCGTCTGGAATCCCCACGTCTTCTGATCGAGGAAGCGGTCCTCGTTCTCGATCACGTCCTGGGTGCCCGGCGGCAGGAATCCCGGCGGGTAGAACGCCGCGTCGATGCTCATGTGCGAGTAGAAATTCCTGCGCTCGCGTTGCCAGTAGACGCGCGCCAGCGACTTGGCGAACCACGCTTCCGGATAGGCGTGCTCGAGCGTCAGGTTCGCGGCGTCGCGGTCGTAGTTCGGAAAGCGGAAGTCCTGGAGGAAGAGCGAAGACCCGCCGTTCGGGTCCGGCACCTCGACGTGCAGCCCCGGCAGCCCGATGTCCTTGCCGCGGTAGAGCTGGTAGCCGAGCTTGAGATCCATGTGGCCGGTGACCGGGTAGCGCAGTCCGGCGAGCGCGTTGTAGTCGCTGAATCCCGAGTGCGGGACGCGCGGCGCGTCGGTGAATCCATAGCCCTGCGGCTTCGGGACGCCGTAGTCGAGCGCGCGCCGACCGCCGCTCGATAGGAACGCCGTCAGCTTGCCGAGCCGCGGCATCAGCTCGACGTAGCCGCTGCGCTGGCGGTCGATGCTGCTGCCGCCGAGCGTCGCCGAACCCTGGAACGGGGGCCCGACCGGCGGCAGGGCCTCGCGCGTGATGATGTTGATCGCACCGCCCAGCGCGTCCGAACCGTACGCCACCGACGAGGGTCCGCGCACGACCTCGATGCGCTCGACCTGCGACGGGTCCACGAGCGAGGGATGCGGACCGTTGCCGCGCGCCGAGTTGATCGGGCTCCCGTCCATCAGCACGAGCACGCGCTGGCCGCCGAGGCCGCGCAGGATCGGGCGCTCCTCCCACGGGCTGTCCTTGCTCTCGTCCACGCCCGGCAGCCATTCGAGCACGTCGCCGGTGACGGTCGGGACCTGCTCGCGCACCTGCGTGCGCGTGACGGTCGAGATCGCCTGCGGCGACTTGTCGAACGCGCGCGGATAGCGGGCGCCGGTGACGACCACCTCGTCGATGAAGCGCACCGGGCGGGTGGTGTCGGCGAAGGCCGACGGGTGCGGCGCGGCGGCGGACGCCGGCGGATCGGCGGCGAGCGCGGGCGGCGCGGACAGCACGGCCGCGGCGGCGAGCGCCAGCGGCAGGGACATGAGCGTGCGGCGGCGTGGCATACGCGGGGCTCCGGCGTTCAGGGGATGCGGACGGAACGGGAAGGGCTGCGCGGCGGCGGGCCAGTCTACTCGAAACGCCCGCCGGGGCCGAAGCGGCCCCGCGGCCGCGCCAATTGCCGGTGGAATCGCCGCGTCGCCCGTGCGGTTCGCGGCCGATTTCGCGCTATCCGGGACGATGGATCGGGGCGACAATCAGCGTCGCCGTGAGCCCCTCGCCGTGGCCGTCACCCGTACGGATCGCGTCGCGATCCCCGCTCCCGCTGCTCGCCGCCTGCGCGTGGCTGCTCCCCGCCGTGGCGTTCGCGAACGGCAGCCTGTGCGGCACCGTCCATGACGCCTCGAGCGGCGCCGTCGTTCAAGACGCCGGCATCTTCTTCCTCACGACGTCCGGATCCGCGACCGGCTTCCAGGGCGTCTCGGATGCGGCCGGCGCGTTCTGCATCGGCGGCATTCCCGCCGGGACGTACGACGTCGAGGTGCGCCACGACCACTACGTCACGGCGTACGTGCGCGGCGTCGTGGTCGTGGACGACGTGACGGGCGTGGACATCGGCGTCATCCCGTCCGACGCGGCGCTGCTCGCTCCGCGCCCCAATCCGGCGCGGCATCAGGTCGAGTTCCGGTTCCGGATCGGCGCTGCGGGGCCGATCCGGCTCGACGTGTTCGACATGAGCGGTCGGCGCGTGCGCGGCTGGGGATCGGACGCCGCGACCGCCGGCGAGCGCGCGATCGAATGGGATCTACGCGACGCCGCGGGCCGCGCCGTGCCGGCGGGCCTCTACCTCGTTCGCCTCCACGCCGCCGGCGCGACGTTGACGCGCACGTTTTCGCGGATTCCGTAGGATGCGCTTCGTGCGTCACGCCCGCGCCTCGTCACGTCGGTTCCTCGTGGTCGCGATCTTCGCGATCGCGACGATCGCCGCGTGCGGCAGGAACAACAGCGTCGTCGAACCGCTGCAGACGCCGGGAACCCTCGTTCAGGGCACGGTGCGCGCCGATGGCGGCGCCGCGATCGCCGAAGCGGTCGTCACGCTCGAGACGATCCAGTCCGGCGTGACCGCGAGCGTGCGCCGGCAGATCGAGGCCGCGCGGCGGCGCGTGGCCTCCGCGGGCGCGGCGGCGACCGATGAGATCCGCTCGACCGTGACCGATGCGGCCGGTCATTACGCGTTCGACGGCGTGGCTCCGGGCGCGTATCTCGTCACCGCGACCCGTCCGCACCACGACGCGGGCACGGCGCGCGTCCAGGTGCCGGCGTCCGCCGTATCGATCGCGGTCAACATCGTGCTCACGCCGACCGGTTCGTTCTACGGCACCGCGACGCTCGAGAACGCGACCAACCATCAGAGCACGGTGGTCTACGTGCAGGGCACGTCGTTCGGCGCCTTCACGGGGCCGACCGGCGTGTACACGATCAGCAACGTGCCGGTCGGCACGTGGACCGTGACCGCGACGCACGGCGGATACCTCGATCAGTCGACGAGCGGCACGATCACCGCGGCCGGCGACAGCATCGCGCTCGCGCCGATGCTGCTGAAGCTGGACTCGAACATCCGGCCGGTGGCGCATCCCGACACGCCGACCGCGACGGTCGAGACCTTCCCAACGAACTTCACCGGAACGGGCACCGACGACGACGGCACGATCGTCCGTTACGAGTGGGACTTCGAGAACGACGGCATCTTCGACTACTCGAGCCCGACGTCGGCCACGACCAGCCACACGTATTCGGGTCCCGGCACGTACACGGCCAAGCTGCGCGTGACGGACAATCAGGGGGCTATCGGCGTCGCCGTTGTGAATGTCGTGGTGTCGGCGGCCGTGTTCGTTTCCAGCACCACCGGGGCGCCCGGTAATCCGGGGACGCGTGCCCAGCCGGTCTCGACCATCGGCGCCGGATTGTCACTCGCGACGAGCGGCGGAAAGCCGGCCGTGTTCGTCGCCGGCGGCGTCTACGCGGAATCCTTCGCTCTCCCCGCGAAGTCCATCATCGGCGGTTATGACGCATCCACGTGGACGCAGGCGGGCGCGCTCACGCAGGTCAACGTCGGGACCACGCCGGTCACGATCGGAGGCGTGACGGCCGGAACGATCCGCAACATCACGTTCGTCGCGAGCGACAATCCGTCCGGAAGCTCGATCGCCGTGGCGGCCAACGGATCCGGCGCCGTGACGTTCGATCAATGCACGTTCCGGTCGGGGAACGCGGCAGGCGGCCTCACCGGAACAAGCGGCACTCCGGGCCAGGCAGGTCCCGCTGGAAGCCCCGGTCAGCCAGGCTCGTGCGAGGGCAACAGCGCCGGCGGACCCGGCGGGGTTGGGACCGGTGGATGCCACGGTGGAGCCGGTGGGAACGGCGGATTGGCCGGTGGAACGTACGGCAACTTCGGGTCGCCGGGGACCTGCGGCGGCGGTGGCGGTGGTGCGGGCGGACCGTGGGGCACACCCGGCTCCTCGGGAGTTCGAGGTGCCGCGGGGACGGCCGGCGCGCCTGGATTCAACGGCACTCCGGGAACCCCGTTCGGCCAGATCCTCGCTGGATCATGGTCGCCGGCAAATTCGGCTGCAGGGGCGAACGGAGCGAACGGCGGCGGCGGCGGCGGTGGTGGCGGGGGTGGCAGCGGCACGTACGTGCCCGAAGGATCGGGCAACGGCGGCGGCGGCGGTGGTGCCGGCGGCAGCCCGGGATCGAGAGGCAGCGGCGGGTCTGGAGGATTCGCTTCGTTCGCGGTCTACCTGTTCAACGCATCGCCGACGTTGACCAACTGCACGTTCCAGTCGGGTAGCGGCGGCGCGGGTGCCACCGGCGGTGATGGCGGCATTGGCGGAGCCGGAGGCGCTGGCGGCCCGGGTGGGACCTCGTGCACCGATGCCGTGGGCGCCGGCGGCAACGGAGGCCTGGGCGGCATCGGCGGCCCCGGCGGCGGTGGCGCCGGTGGACCGGGCGGTCCGAGCTTCGGCGTCTACAAGGCCGGGGGCAGCCTGCCGACCATCTCGGGAGCGACGTTCGCGATTGGAAGCGGCGGCGCGGGCGGTGCGGGCGGCGTGAGGCCGGGACAAGGATCTGCTCCTTCCGGTCCTGCCGGGCTCACCGGCAACACGAACTAGCGAAGTGGCGTCCGAAGTGGCGTCGAGTCCGACGACGAGGGCGCATCCCGCGCCGGATCGGCACGGTCTCGCTCTCACGGCGTGCGCGTGAGCGCCTACCGGCTCGAAGGGATCCCGGTCCGAATCCGGCGGTAGAGCCGACGCTTGCGAGGTCGTGGTTTCCGCGGGATCATCGAACTCCCTGCACGCTCCTCCGAGAGGTTGCCGATGACGTCGTCCCGGCATCCGCCGCTCGCTGCCCCGTCGCCACTGCTCCTCGTCCTCGCGATCTTCGCGATCGCGGCGGTCGCCGCGTGCGGCAGGAACAACAACGTCGTCGAGCCGCTGCAGACGCCGGGAACCCTCGTTCAGGGCACGGTGCGTGCTGACGGCGGCGCCGCGATCGCCGAAGCGGTCGTCACGCTCGAGACGATCCAGTCCGGCGTGACCGCGAGCGTGCGACGGCAGATCGACGCGTCGCGGCGGCGCGTGGCGTCCATGGGCGCCACGACGATCGACGAGATCCGCTCGACCGTGACCGATGCGGCCGGCCACTACGCGTTCGACGGCGTGGCGCCCGGCGCGTATCTCGTCACCGCGACCCGTCCGCATCACGACGCGGGCACGGCGCGCGTCCAGGTGCCGGCGTCCGCCGTATCGATCGCGGTCAACATCGTCCTCACGCCGACCGGATCGTTCTACGGCACAGCGACGCTCGAGAACGCGACCAACCATCAGAGCACGGTGGTGTATGTCGAAGGCACGTCATTCGTCGCCGTCACGAATCCCGCTGGCGTCTACACGATCGGCGGCGTTCCGGTCGGTACCTGGACCGTGCGCGCGACGCACGCCGGCTACCTCGACTCGTCGGCGGTGGGGACGATCACGGCGGCCGGCGACAGCATCGCGCTCGCGCCGATGCTGCTGAAGCTGGACTCGAACATCCCGCCGGTGGCGCAGGTCACGAGCCCGCTGAGCGGAATCGAAACCATTGCGGTCACGCTTGTCGGCACCGGCACGGATGTGGATGGAACGATCGTTCGCTACGAATGGGACTTTGAGAACGACGGGGTCTGGGACTACTCGAGCCCCGCTACGGGAACGACGTCCCATGCCTATCCGGCACCCGGAACATACACCGCGAAGCTGCGCGTCACCGACAATCGAGGCGCAACGGGACTCGCCGTCACGACGGTGGCCGTCGCCGGCGCCATCTTCGTCTCGACCTCCGGCGCGCCCGGCAATCCCGGCACGCGAACGCAACCGATTCCGACCATCGCGGCCGGCCTCGCTGCCGCGATCTCCGCCGGCAAGAGCTTCGTCCTCGTGGCCGGTGGCACGTACAACGAGTCGTTCATTTTCCCGGCCAACGTGTCCATCGTCGGAGGATACGACGGATCCACGTGGGCGCAGGTCGGAGCGCTGACGCAGGTCAACGTCGGCACGAACCCGGTGACCGCCAACTCGGTCTCTTTTACGGGAACGATTCGCAACCTGACGTTCGTCGCCTCGGACAATCCCAACGGCAGCTCGATCGCCGTCCAGGCGAACGGCGGAAGCGGTCTGGTGTTCGATGCGTGCACGTTCAAATCGGGAGCCGGCGCCGACGGCTCGATCGTGACGAACGGCAATGGATTCCCGGGCAACCCGGGCGGCAAAGGTGCGGTCGGCCAGCCGAGCACGTGCCTTACCGGCAGCGGCGCGGGTGGCGCCGGTGGGACCAGCGGGAACAGCTGTAACGGCGGTGCGGGAGGCACAGGAGGTGCGAGCGGCGGCTCGAGTGGAAGCGCGGGGGCCGCCGGGCTGTGCGGCGGCGGGGCCGGCGGAAGCGGCGGATCCGGGAATCCGTCACCGATAGATGGCGCCAACGGTGCGGTCGGAGCGTCCGGCGCGAACGGCCTCAACGGCGTCCCTGGGAGCGCGCTCGGATCGATCGTCGGCAGCAGCTGGGCCCCCGCCACGTCGTCGGGCGGCGCCCCCGGAACGCCGGCCAGCGGCGGTGGCGGCGGCGGCGGCGGCGGCGGCGGCGTCAACGCCGGCGACGGCAGCGGTGGCGGCGGTGGTGGCGGCGGTGGCGGCGGCAGTCCCGGTTCGGGAGGTCAGGCCGGGATCGGAGGCAATGCTTCGTTCGCCGTCTACCTCTTCAGTTCCTCACCGACGTTCACCAACTGCACCTTCCATACCGGAAATGGCGGAGCCGGCAGCGCGGGATCCAATGGAGGCAACGGCGGAAACGGCGGCGGCGGCGCCCTGGGCGGAGCGATCTGCCTGTCGCCGCTCGTGGGCGCGGGCGGCAATGGCGGAGCGGGTGGCAGGGGGGGCTCGGGTGGCGGAGGCGCGGGCGGTGCCGGCGGACCGAGCTTCGGCGTGTTCAGAGCTGGAACCAGCAATCCGACGATCAGCGGCGCGACGTTCGTGATCGGAAGCGGCGGCGCGGGTGGCGCGGGCGGGTCCAGTCAAGGCCAAGCCTCTGCCCCGGCTGGACCTACGGGAGCCCGCGGCAACACGAACTGAATCCTTCGCCGCGCTCGATCGATCCCGCCTCAATTCAATTGGTGGCACTCACCGCCACCAGCGATGACGGCGCAGGCAATCGGACTCGCGCACGAATGTCCGGCCGCGCTCTCTCCGACGCGCGAGATCGGGCGATCATCACTCGCACACATGCGTCGGCACGCCGCGTGCTGCGATGCGCGACGCGGCGAGCGATGAGAACGCACGTCGCGCCCGCGCTCGCGTCGTTGCTGATCGAAGCGAACGGGTGCCCCTCGCGCCCGCATCGTTCGCGGAAAAATTCGCGCTTGCGGAGCATCGGGACGGCGGTGGTATAAAGCACGGCACCGCTCGACGGGATTCGACTCCTCGTGCGCGAGCGGCGAGCACCATCCAATCACGCAGACAGGTCGTCAGGAATTCCCGCTGCGGGTCACATCGAGCCGGCACTTTTGTTCTTTGGCGAAGGGCCGTTTCGATCCGACCATCCATGGATGAGTGCAGCGGGAGCGAGGAGCTCATTCGGCTGCAGCACCACGGAGGTCAGGGATGACTGACATGCTCCATTCGGCCGCCGTCCCCTCTTCGCCCACCACGAGCGCGGCCGGGTCCGGCCTGCGCGTGCCGCGCCGCTACACGCGCCCCGGGATCGATCCGCTCGACGAAGTGCGCTGGGAGAAGCGGCGCACCGTGATCACCAATCCCGACGGATCCGTCGTGTTCCAGATGGACGATGTCGAGGTGCCGGCCGCATGGTCGCAGCTCGCCACCGACATCGTGGTGAGCAAGTACTTCCGCAAGGCCGGCGTGCCGGGAACGCCCGGCCACGAAACCAGCGTGCGCCAGGTGGTGCGGCGGATCGCCCGCACCATTCGCGGCTACGGTGAGCAGCAGGGCGGCTACTTCGCGACGCGCGAGGACGCGGACGCCTTCGAAGCCGAGCTCACGCACATGCTGGTGCACCAGATCGGCGCGTTCAACTCGCCGGTGTGGTTCAACTGCGGACTGTTCCACGAGTACGGCATCGCCGGCTCGGGCGGCAACTTCTACTACGACGCCGCGACGCGCTCGGTGAAGACCACCGTGGACTCGTACTCGCGGCCGCAGGTTTCGGCGTGCTTCATCCAGTCGGTGGACGACGACCTCATGTCCATCTTCGAGCTGGCGCGGAACGAAGCGCGCGTCTTCAAGTTCGGTTCCGGCACGGGCTCCAACTTCTCGAAGCTGCGCGGACGGATGGAGAAGCTCTCGGGCGGCGGCACGTCGTCCGGGCTCATGAGCTTCCTCGAGGTGCTCGATCGCGGCGCGGGCGCGACCAAGTCCGGGGGCACGACGCGGCGTGCGGCGAAGATGGTCGTGCTCGACATGGACCATCCCGAGATCGTGGACTTCATCCGCTGGAAGGTGCGCGAGGAGAAGAAGGTCGCGGCGCTGGTCGCGGCGGGCTACTCCTCGGACTTCAACGGCGACGCCTACGGCACGGTCTCGGGCCAGAACTCGAACAACTCGGTGCGCGTGCCGGATCGCTTCATGGACGCGGTGGTGAACGACGGTCCGTGGCAGACCACGTTCCGCACCACCGGCCAGGTGCACGAGACGCTGCGCGCGCGCGAGCTGTGGCGCGAGATCGCCGAGGCCGCGTGGCAGTGCGCCGATCCCGGCGTCCAGTACGACGACACGATTCAGCGCTGGCACACGGTGAAGGCGACGGGCCGGATCAACGCGACGAATCCATGCGTCACCGGCGACACGATGGTGGCGACCAGCGGCGGCTGGCGGCGGATCGATTCGCTGGTGGGCCGGACCGCGCGCGTGATCGGCACCGACGGACATGCGCACACCGTCACCGAGATCTTCCCCACCGGCCGCAAGCAGGTCTATCGCCTGCGCACCGCGTCGGGATTCGAAGTGCGGATCACCGGCGACCACAAGGTCTGGACCGTGGGCCGCGGCGACGTGCCGGTGAAGGAGCTGAAGAAGGGTGATCTGGGACTCCTCATCGGTCCGGCGTTCGGTCAGAGAAACATTCCCAAGCGGCTAGCCTCCGCGATCGGAGTAGCCGTCGGTGACGGTTGCCTCGTTCGCGGAAAGCACGGACACCGCGTTCAGGAAACGATCGCCGTGGTCATGGCGCCGGAAGAGGAAGGCGTCCTCGTGGGTGTCGCTGCGGAAGTGAACGAGCAGAAGACGATGCTGCGCGCGACGGGCATTCCCGGGAGCCCGGGCCCAGTTCATGTCAGTGCCGGTCGTGTTTCTCGCCTCTCCTTCAGCTCGCAGCCAGTGGTCGATCTGTTCAAGGAATTCGCGGTGCTCGACGAGGGCAGCCATCGCAAGCGTTTCACGGAAGCCGTGTTCAACCTCGACAAGTCGTCGATTGCGGGGCTTCTGCGTGGGCTATTCACCGCCGACGGCACCGTCGCCTGCTCCGGGGACAAGTGCCAATACGTGTCGCTCGATTCCTCTTCGGTCGACCTGCTTCGACAGGTCCAGCTGCTGCTGCTGGGCTTCGGGATCAAGGCGAAGCTCTATGCCGAGCGCCGCGGCGGTACCACCGAAGCGATCCTGCCCGACGGCAAAGGTGGGTCGCGCAGCTATCCCGTTCGCGAGATGTACTCGCTGCGAGTCAGCCGTACGTCTCGTCTCATCTTCGAGCGCGAGATCGGTTTCGACCCCGCGAGCCAGAAAGCAGTGACGCTGAACGAGATCAACGAGCGCTTCGAGGCGTACAGAGATGATTTGATTGACGCCATCGACTCGATCGAGCCGCTGGGAGAAGAAGACGTCTTCGACCTCACCGAGCCGGACACGCATCACTTCGTCGCGAACGGCGTCGTCGTCCACAACTGCTCCGAGTACGTTCACCTCGACGACACCGCCTGCAATCTCGCGTCGATCAACGTCATGAAGTTCATGCGCGCCGACGGCTCGTTCGACATCGACGGCTACCGCCACGCGAACCGCGTCTTCTTCCTCGCCCAGGAGATCGCGGTCGGGCTGGCCTCGTATCCGACCGAGAGGATCGCCGAGCGCTCGTATCAGTTCCGCCCGCTCGGCCTCGGCTACGCGAACCTAGGCACGCTGCTCATGATGCAGGGCCTGCCGTACGACAGCGACGGCGCGCGCGCCTACGCCGCGTGCGTCACCGCGCTCATGACCGGCGAGGCCTACGCGATGTCCGCCGAGATGGCCGCGAGCAAGGGCGCGTTCGAGGGCTTCGCGGTCAACCGCGACAGCATGATGGACGTGATGCGCATGCACCGCGAGGCGGCCAAGGAGATCGACTCGTCGCTCGCGCCGCGCGACATGCGTTCCGCGGGGATCGACGCGTGGGATCGCGCGGTCGCGCTCGGCGCGCTGCACGGCTACCGGAACTCGCAGGCGACGGTGCTGGCGCCGACCGGCACGATCGGCCTGCTCATGGACTGCGACACGACCGGTGTCGAGCCCGACTTCGCGCTGGTGAAGTTCAAGAAGCTCGCGGGCGGCGGCTACTTCAAGATCGTGAACCAGTCGGTGCCGGGAGCGCTGCGGCGTCTCGGCTACGACGATCCGTCGATCGAGCGGATCGTGCGCCACGCGATCGGCACCGGCTCGCTCGAGGGGGCGCCGCACGTCCATCGCGCGAGTCTGATGCAGAAGGGCCTGCTGCGCGCCGAGATCGATCGCATCGAGCAGGTGCTCCCCAGCATGCTCGACGTGCGCTTCGCCTTCACACGCGGGCTGGTCGCCGATGACACGCTGACGCGGCTCGGCGTCAGCATGCAGGAGCGCGAGAAGCCGACGTTCACGCTGCTGCCGTTCCTCGGCTTCACCGACGCGCAGATCACCGAGGCCAACGCGGCGATCTGCGGCAGCCTCACCGTCGAAGGCGCGCCGGGCCTCAAGTCCGAGCACCTGCCGGTGTTCGACTGCGCCAACCGCTGCGGCCCGAACGGCACGCGCTACATCCAGCCGATGGGGCACATCCGCATGATGGCGGCGGTGCAGCCGTTCATCTCCGGCGCGATCAGCAAGACCGTGAACCTGCCGCAGGACGCCGTCGTGAAGGACGTGGAGCAGATCTACTTCGAGTCGTGGCGTCTGGGACTCAAGGCGGTCGCGCTCTACCGCGACGGCAGCAAGCTGTCGCAGCCGCTCGTGACCGGCAAGAAGGCCGAGGACACGACGGCCGCCACGCAGGCGCCGCCCAAGCTGCGCCGCCGCCGGCTGCCGCGGCGCCGCCACGGCTTCACGCAGGAGGCGCGCATCAGCGGGCACAAGGTCTTCCTGCGCACCGGCGAGTACGAGGACGGCACGCTCGGCGAGATCTTCATCGACATGCACAAGGAGGGCGCCGCGTTCCGCAGCATGATGAACTGCTTCGCGATCTCGGTGTCCATGGGCCTCCAGTACGGCGTGCCGCTCAACGATCTCGTGGACCAGTTCACGTTCACGCGCTTCGAGCCGCACGGCCGCGTCGAGGGACACGACAACATCCGGCTCTGCACCAGCGTCGTGGACTACGTGTTCCGCGTGCTCGGCCTCGAGTACCTCGACCGCACCGATCTCGCGCATGTGAAGACCGACGAGCTGGCGATGATGAAGAATCCCGAGCACGCGACCGGCAAGCCGGTCGGGTTCGAGCACCATCGCGGGCCGAACGGCAACGGCAAGAACGGGCACGAGGACGCGCCCGCCGTCACGATGACCAGCGCTCCCCCGGCGGCGGCAGGGCCGGGCGACGTCGCTTCGGCGCGCGCCGGCGATGCCGGGCCGGACGCGATGCTCGCCAAGTTCCCCGGCGACGCGCCGCTCTGCGACCAGTGCGGGCACATCACGATCCGCAACGGGGCGTGCTACAAGTGCCTCAACTGCGGGAACTCGCTGGGGTGCTCGTAGGCCGCACGACGCCGCGATGAGGCGCACGGCCGCGCTCGCGATCGTCCTCGTCGCGTTCATCGCGATTCAGTTCGTGCCGGTGCTGCGCGAGAACCGCCTCGGCTCGGGCGATCCCGACGCGTCGCGCGAGGTGCGCTGGATCCTGCGGCGCGCGTGCTACGACTGCCACTCGACCGAGACGCGCTGGCCGATCTGGGCCTACGTCGCGCCGGTCTCGTGGCAGGTCGTCCAGGACGTGGATCGCGCGCGCGCCGTCCTCAACTTCTCGGAGTGGGTGACCTACCCTCCCGATCATCAGCGCTTCCTGCGCCCGCTGATCGGATCGGTCACCGCGGGGCATCGCATGCCGCTCTGGTACTACCTGACGCTCCACCCCGACGCGCGCCTGAACGGTGCCGATCTAGCCACGCTCCGCGCCTGGGCGAGCGACACGACCGCGCGCCGATGAACGCCGATCGCGATCTCGACGTCCGCCTCGCCGTCTACCGCCGTCTGATCGCGACCGCCGCGGCGCCCACGGCCGGCGAGGTCGCGGCCGAGCTCGGCGCGACGGCGGCCGACGTGCGGGAGGCCTACGCGCGGCTCGCCCAGCGCCGGCTGCTGGTTCTGATGCCCGACGGCGAGACGATCCGCATGGCGCCGCCCTTCTCGGGCGTGCCGACGCAGCACCGCGTGATCGTCGGCGCGACCGAGTACGCGGCCCCGTGCGCGTGGGACGCGTTCGGCATCGTCGCGGTGCTCGGCGGCCGCGGCGTCGTGCGCTCGCGCTGCGAGCAGTCACATGCGCCGCTCGAGCTCCGTATCGAGGACGGCGTGGGCGCGGATTCGCAGTGGCGCTATCATGCGGCGGTCCCGGCGCGGCGTTGGTGGGACGACATCGTCTACACGTGAAGCACGATGCTCTTCTTCCGGTCGGAAGAAATGATCGAAGCGTGGTGCCGGTCGCACGCAGTTGCGCGTGGCGGCGTCGCGACGCTCGATCAGCTGTGGCGGCTCTCGGCCGCCTGGAACGCAGGCCGTCTCGATCACGATCCGCGCCGCCCGGGCCCGGCCCAGGCGCGCGCGATCTTCGCGGGCGCCGGCCTCGCCGGGCCGTTCTGGGATCCGGAATCGGACGCTTTCGATTAGAGGAGGTTCGCCATGATGCTGCTTCGCCCCCGCGCGGCGCTCGCCCTGGCCGCGATGTGCGTTCTCGCCGCGGCCCCCGGAATCGCGGCGGCCCAGTCGCATGACCATGGCGCGATGGCCGCGCCCGCGAAGGCGCCGGGCAAGGCGCCGCTCTTCCACCTCGGCACGTGGCACCACGCGGTCACGACCACGTCGCCCGAGGCGCAGAAGTACTTCGATCAGGGCCTGACGCTCGCCTACGGATTCAACCACGCGCAGGCGGCGGAATCGTTCGATCAGGCGGCGCGGCTCGATCCCGCGTGCGCGATGGCCTACTGGGGCAAGGCGCTCGTGCTCGGGCCCAACATCAATATGCCGATGGATTCGACCGCTGATCACCCGGCGTGGGAGGCGCTGCAGAAGGCGCTCGCCGCGGCCGCCGGCGTGACGCCGGCCGAGCGCGCGTACATCCAAGCGCTGGCGAAGCGCTACTCGAATCCCGACGACGCCCATCGCCCGACGCGCGGATCGCTCGACTCCTCCTACGCGAACGCCATGCGCGACATGTGGAAGCAGGCGCCGAACGACGCCGACGCGGGGACACTGTTCGCCGAAGCGCTGATGGATCTCAACCCGTGGAACTTCTGGAGCAACGACGGCACCGAGGCGCCGGGCACGGCCGAGATCATCACCACGCTCGACCAGGTGCTCGCGGCGACGCCCAGGCATCCGGGCGCGAACCACTACTACATCCACGCGCTCGAGGCGTCGCCACATCCCGAGCGCGCCGCCGCCGCGGCCGAGCGCCTGACGAACCTCACGCCCGACGCGGGCCACCTCGTCCACATGCCCGGGCACATCTGGCACCGCATGGGGCGCTACATCCTGTCCGAGAAGGTGAACGTAGACGCGGCGCGCGTGGACAGCCTCTACGTCGCGAAATACAACCCGCAGAGCATGTATCCGATGATGTACTACCCCCACAACGTGCACTTCATCTGGTCGTCGGCGTGCTTCGCCGGACGCTCGAAGGCAGCGCTCGCCGCGGCGAAGCGGCTCGGCCCGATGGTGCCGGTCGAAGAGGTGCGGCAGGTCCCGATGATCGAGTTCGCGACGCCGACGATGAACTTCACGCTCATCCGCTTCGGGCGCTGGGCCGAGATGCTGAAGCAGCCGGCTCCACCGACCGATCTGCGCTTCTCGGTCGGCATGTGGCACTACGGCCGCGGGCTCGCGTACGCGGCGACCGGCCGGCTCGAAGCGGCCGACACCGAGCGCGACAGCGTCGCCGCGATCGCCAAGGCGATGCCGCCCGAGGCGATCGTGTCGTTCAACTCGTCCGCGGCGCTGCTCCGGCTCGCCGACAACGCGCTCGCCGGCGAGATCGCGGCGAAGCGCGGCAAGATCGACGACGCGGTGAGCGACTTCGGCACCGCGATCAAGGAAGAGGACGGGCTGCACTACGACGAGCCACCGCCGTGGTTCATGCCGGTGCGCCAGCAGCTCGGCGCGGTGCTGCTCGCCGCCGGGCGTGCCGCGGACGCCGAAGCGGCCTATCGCAAGGACCTCGAGCAGTACCGCGAGAACGGCTGGTCGCTGTTCGGCCTCGCGAAGGCGCTGCGCGCGCGCAAGGCCGACAAGGAAGCGGCGGCGGTCGAGGCGCGTTTCGCGAAGGCGTGGGCCAAAGCGGACGTGAAGCTCGCCGCGTCGCGGTTCTAGCGCGGCAGATCGACGAACGCGCCGCGCGCGGCGTCCCAGATCTCGATGCGCGTGATCGGGTGGATCTCCCACGCGCTCACGCGGCGGCCACGATCGAACGCGGCGTCCGGCAACGCGTCGGCCCACAGGTCGTACATGAGCCAGCCGGTGACGCGCACCCGCCGCGGCGGCCAGCGCGTGCCGGGCGCCGTGCCGGCGCGCTCCGCGCTCAACGTGTCGGCGAGCCTCGCGTACGTCCACGTGCGTGAGGATCGTGACCACGCCGGCGTGATCTCGGCGGTGACGTAGCGGTCGCCGCGGCCGTCGCCGTGCGCCGGCCGCGCGACCAGGGTCAGATGGAAGTCGCCGTCCTTCGACTGCTCGACGCGCTGCACGTACGCCTCGACGCGCACGCCCTGCCGTTCGAGCGTGGCGTACGCTTCGAGCGGCTGATGCGCGGGAAGGCCCGGGAAGTCGTCGAGCGTGAGCGTCTCCACGTCGCCCGGCGCGTCGCGCCTGTCCTTCATCGCGCGCAGGTGGCGCATGGCGGGCGCGGCGAACAGCCCGTGCCCCTCGGCGGTCAGGTAGAGGAGCCACAGCACGAGTGCGGCGAGCGCGACGATGATCGCGGCGCGCTTCATCGCGGCGCCCGGGCGAGCGCTAAGCGCGCGGGGCGAGCGGAGGTTGTCGCGCGCGGAGCAGCCCGCCGCGCCGGCGCTCCGTCCGCCACCTCGACGACGAACAGGCACTCACGATTCATCCGATGTCCCGGCGTGCCGACCTTCTCGCCGCGCGGGTTGTAGATGCCGATCGCGGCGCCGACGTAGCGCGGGTGCGGAATCGCCGCCATGCGCACGCGCCCGCGCCCGGCGAGCATCGCGCGCACCGCGGCCGGCGTGAGGTAGCCCTCGTCGCTGAACGACACCACGAGCCAGCGCGCGCGGGCGCGGGCGATCACATCGCCGAGCGCCGCCGCGATCGTGCCGCGGCGGTTGAACGGGCTCCAGCGCTCGCGCACGTCGACACGCTTCATCGCGAGGCCGTAGACGGCCGGCTTGTCCCAGCGCACCAGCGATTCCCAGACGTGGTAGTTGCCGAGGTACGAGTGCTGGTTGTACGGCGGGTCGAGGTAGACGAGATCGGCGGTGATGCGCTCCACCGCCTCGCGCGCGTCGAGCCGCGACGCCGCGCCCGCGCCGTCGAGCAGCGCCGGCACGCGGAGCGTGAGCGGCTGATGCGCGCGCGGCGCCCAGCGCTTGAGATACGCCATCTGTACGCCGACGGTCGAGTCCACGCGGTCGGCCGCCTCCATCAGGCTCGTGAGCGCGATCGCCTCGAGCTCGGGATCGAGCGCGAGCCGCGCGATGCGCTCGCGGATCGCGTCCACACGCGCGCCGTTCTCGGGGCGCAGGTAGCGCGCGCGCACGCAGAACGTCTCGGTGAACCATCCGGCGCGGCCGGGCAGCGCGTCGAGCTCGGCGATCAGCCGCGTGGCCTCCGCCAGCCACCGGCGGCGGTCGGCCTGCACGTAGCAGGCGGCCAGCGTCGCGGCGTAGGCGTTGTGATCGCTGGCGTGGACGCGGAATCCGCGCGCCTTGAGCGCGTGCGCGACGCGCGCGGTGCCCGAGAACGGATCGAGCACGGTCGCGATCGGCCGTCCGCGGCGCTCGGCCGTCCGCGCGATCGCGTCCACACGGGCCACGATGCGCGGGACGAGCAGCCGCTTCGATCCCAGGTACTTGATCACGGCGCGGGAGTGTAGCGGTTCCGCCGTGCTAGGATTCCGGGCGTGCGCACCCCATTACCCGCATCCCGCCTCGCCGCCCTCGCCATCGTCTGCGCCCTCACGACGCTCGCGATCCCGCGCGCGGCGCGCGCGCAGATCGGCGCCGGCATCACTTGAGCGGGCCCGGCCTGCGGGCCCTCCGCGCCCGTGCCGGCGGCGGAATTCCTGATCGGACACATGAGCCGCACGCTCTACGATCCGATCGAACCGAGGCGCCTCGCCTCGCTCGACCCGAAGCTGCGCTCGCGCGTCAACGGCGAGATCTATCGCTTCGCGAGCGAAGCGAACCGCGCGCGCTTCGAGCGTGACCCAATGCGCTGGTGCGGGCTCGTCCGCGACCCGGTGACGGGGGCGGTGTTCGTGCCCGGCCGGCTCCTCTCCCGGGAGCTCGACTACGCCGACGGCCCCTACTTCTTCACCTGCGACTCGACGCGGCTCGAGTTCAGCCGCAACCCGGAGCGCTTCGCGATCCATCGCGACTACTGATCGCGGCGCGCCCCGCGCACGTGTGGAGGGACCATGATGACGCTGCTCAACTTCGTGGTGGTCGCCGCGACGTTCATCATCCTGTCGCGCGTGCTGCCCGGCGTCCACGTCACCGGCTGGGTGCCGGCGCTGATCGGCGCGGTGATCCTGGCGATCGTGAACGCGATCATCCGGCCGATCCTCTTCATCATCACGCTGCCGATCACGCTCGTGACGCTCGGACTCTTTCTCCTCGTGCTCAACGCGATCACGCTCAAGATCACCGCGGCGCTCGTGCCCGGCTTGAGCGTCGACGGCTGGGGCACGGCGATCGTCGCGGCGCTCATCATCAGCATCATCGGCATGATCTGGAAGAGCATTACGAAGGAGCCGAAGCCCGAGAAGACGTAGCCGCGCGGCCGGCGCCCGGCTACCATCGCGCGCGTCACGGAGGAACGTCATGGCCACGACCGCACGCCACGCCCGGGTGGACGACCTGATCCGCCGCCTCGATCAGGCCGTCGCCACCGACGACACGCAGCAGCTCTGCCGCAACGTGAAGCGCGTCCTCGCCGACGTGGTCGCGAGCGGCGAGCCGTTCGTCGATCCGGCGCTGCTCCGCCCCGCGCCCGACCGCTACGCGCGCCGGCTCATGCACCGCGACCCGCAGGGCCGCTACAGCGCCGTGGTCATGGTGTGGGACCACGATCAGGGGACGCCGCTCCACGATCACGCCGGCGTGTGGTGCGTCGAGTGCGTGTACCGCGGCCGCATCCGCGTCACGTCGTTCGATCTCGAGACCGCGGCCGACGCCGACGTGCTGCGCTTCACGCCCGAATCGGTGGTGTTCGCCGGCGTCGGCGAGGCGGGACATCTCATCCCGCCGTTCGAATACCACATGATCGAGAACCCCGACGCGACGGCCGCCGTCACGATCCACGTCTACGGCGGCGAGCTCACGTGGTGCAACGCATTCCATCCTCTCGAGGGCGGCGGCTACCGGCGCGAGCGCCGCACGCTCGGCTACACCGACTGAACCGGACTTGAACACGGCCGCCGCAAGCCGGGACCCGGCGTCCCCGCCGGCGCTCCTTCTGGGCCTGCTGATCGCGGCGCTGCTCGCGAGCCTCGGCTTCTGGATCGCCGACCTCGCGTGGTTCAAGAACGCGACGCACGTCAGCGCGCTGCTGCTCGTGATCCTGCTCGGCATGGCGTGGCGTTCGCTCGCGCCGGTGCCGGCCGCGGCGGCGCCCGGCATCCGCATGGCGCAGCGCCCGGTGCTGCGCTGGGCGGTCGCGGGGCTCGGCTTCCGCCTGAGCCTCGGCGAGCTCGTGAGCATCGGCGGCCCGGCGCTGGTGGTGGTCGTGGTCTCGACGTTCGCGGCGCTGCTCTTCGGCTGGTGGGTGGCGCGGCGGCTCGGCGTCGGCGAGAAGCTCGGGCTGCTGCTCGGCGTGGGCGGCGCGATCTGCGGCGCCTCGGCGGTCGTTGCCGCCGACACGGTGGTGCAGGGCGAGCGCCGCGACTCGGCACTGGCGCTCGGCGTGATCACGCTGCTCGGCACGATCGGCATCGTGCTCTACCCGCTGATCGGGCACGCGCTCCACATGCCCGAGTTCGTCTACGGCGTGTGGGACGGGGCGAGCCTCCACGAGATGGCGCAGGTCGTGGCCGCGGGCTTCGGCGTGAGCGACGAGGCGGCGCGCGTCGCGACGGTGGTGAAGCTCGCGCGCATCTGCCTGCTCGCGCCGGTGGTGGTCTACCTCGGCTGGTCGCTGCGCCGCCACCAGCAGGCCGGCGCCGCTCTCCAAATGGATCAAGCGGCGGGGCGCGCGCGGGTCGCGCCTGTGCCGTGGTTTCTCGTCCTGTTCGTCGCGTTCGCCGCGCTCAACTCGACGGGATGGATCCCCGCGAAGACGCTGGATCTGATCCGGCGCGGCGACCTGTGGCTCTTGTGCGTCGGGATGGCGGGCGTCGGACTCCAGACCGGATTCGCCGATCTGCGCTCGGCGGGGTTGCGCCCGATCGCGGCGGGTGCGGCGCAGTGGGTGTTCCTCTCGCTCGTCTCGTACGGCCTCGCGCTCTGGCTCTGCCGTTGAGGACGGCCCGGCCGGCCGCGCGCTAGAACTTCACCTGGAATTGCGCGAGTGCCGCGCGCCGCGATGCCTGCGTCGCGCCGGATCGCCGCGCGACGTACTCGACCGTGAGCTGCGTGCGGCCCGAGCCGAGATCGAGGTTGGCGCCGACCGTGGTGGCCCGGACGCGGGCGCCGAAGCCGAGATGGCGGCGCACGAGATCCTCCTGCATCGCGAACGCCTGCGCCCACGGCAGCACGCGCCCGGCGCCGACGACGAACCAGCCCTCGTCGTCGAAGGGAACGTTCCGGCGATGCTGCGCGATCCATTCGCCGCGCGCGATCAGCCCGTTCTGCTCGACGCTCGCCTCGAATCCCCAGTGCGTGCTGTCGCTCCCGTACGCGGCGCCGCTCGCGCCGAGCGTCACCTGCGAGACCGGCCGCACCACGCCGCGCCCGACCCAGAGCACGGTCGAGTCGCGATTGGCGGGAATGTTCTGCCCCTCGCCGTTGAACACGCCGGCCGAGAGCGTGGCGACGTTTCCGGCGCTCGCCTCGGCCATCACGCCGATGTCGCGCTTGGTCGCCAGCGAGTCGACCACCACCGGCCGGTCGATCGTCTCGAGCGTGGTGAGGCTCGTGACGTAGTCGCGGCTGAACGGCGTCTTGAACTGCCCGGCCTCGAGCGCGAGCCACGCGTCGGTCCAGCGGACGTACGCGTCGCGCAGGCTCGCTGTCGCCGCAGTGCGCGCGCCGCCGCCGGCTTCGAGCTCGACCGCGACGCGGTAGGCGAAGCGATTCGGGAGCGCGCCCTCGACGGAGAGCCGGACGCGGTTGAGCGTGCTCGTGAGTCCGACGTTCTCCTGCCACGTCTCGCGCGCCTGTAGATACCCGCCGAGCCTGGGCGGTGCGATGGCGGCGGGCGCGGGAGCGTCCTCGGCCCGCGCGCGCTGCGCGAGGAGGAGACACGCGACGGCCAGGGCGAGAACTGCGATCCGGGCGCCCACTCGAATGGCCTCCAATGTCCTTTTACGCGGCGCGAGACTTGATTCGACAGCGCTTTATGTCACACAATGACCTCTCTCGTCCAGCGTCCCATCCTCCGAGGTCCGTATGGACACGCTCAACGCCGATCAGGCCGCAACACTCCTGCACATGAACGCGAAGCGCGTCCGCAGCCTCGCGCGGGCCGGCAAGCTGCCGGCGGTGCGCGTCGGCCGGCGCTGGCTGTTCCCGCGCGAGCGGCTCGAGCACCTGCTCGGCGAACGTCCCGGGCCGCGCGCACTCGGTCTCGAGGCGTTGAGCGCGCGCAATCACCTGCGCGGACGCGTGGCGGCGATCGCGAAGGACGGGCTCATGGCCGAGATCACGATCGATGTCGGCGGCCAGCCGCTGGTCGCCATCATCACGCGCGCCTCGGCCGAGCGCCTCGGGCTCACGGCCGGCGACGACGTGCTCGCGGTGATCAAATCCACCGAAGTGATGGTGGCCAAGTGAGGCGCGCCCGCTGAACGGCCTCGAGCGGATCGGCCTCGCGGCGCTGGTCTTCGCCTGCGCGCTGCTCTACTCGATGGTCGGCCACGCCGGCGCCTCGGCGTACCTCGCCGCGCTCTCGCTCTACGGCGCGACGCCGGCGGTGATGAAGCCCACGGCGCTGATCCTCAACATCGTCGTGGCGACCGTCACGACCATCCAGTTCGCGCGCGCCGGGCACTTCCACTGGCGCACGTTCTGGCCGTTCGCGCTCGGATCGATGCCGCTCGCCTATCTCGGCGGGGCGATCACGCTGCCCGGCGACGTCTACAAGCGCATCGTCGGCGCGGCGCTGGTGTTCGCGGCGGTCCGGCTGTTCGGGTCGGCCGGAAGGGCCGAAGGCCGCGCGCTGCGCCCGATCGCGCGCCCGGTCGCGGTGCTCTCGGGTGCGGGGATCGGCTTCCTCGCCGGACTCACCGGCGTCGGCGGCGGCATCTTCCTGAGCCCGCTCGTGCTGCTCATGCGCTGGGCGGACGCGCGGCGCACCGCCGCGGTCTCGGCGGCGTTCATCCTCGTCAACTCGATCGCCGGACTCCTCGGCCACCTGTCGAGCGTCCGCAGCGTTCCGCCGGGCATCGGCCTGCTCGCGGTGGTGGCACTCGTGGGCGGCGCGATCGGCGCGACGATCGGCAGCCGCCGGCTGCCGCCGCCGGGGTTGCGCCGCGCGCTCGCGGTCGTGCTCGTCATCGCCGCGATCAAGCTCTTCTGGGTCTGATCGCAGGGCGGGACGATGGATTCCGGTTGCCCAGGCATCCGGTCATCGATACGGTGCCGCCCATCTTCTCGACCCACGTCCGGAGCAAAGTCATGAAGAGATCGATCTGGGCAGTGATCGCGGGCGCGCTCATCATCATCGTCGTCACGACCCTCGTCGACGCCGTGCTGCACGTGATCGGCGTCTTCCCGCCCATGAATCGGCCGATCAACGACGCGCTCGCCCTGCTCGCGACCTCGTATCGCATCGTCATCAGCGTCGGCGGCGCCTGGCTCACCGCCCGGCTCGCCCCGGACAAACCCATGAAGCACGCCTTGATTCTTGGGCTCGTCGGCGTGGTCCTGGGGTTGGTGGGCGTCGCGGCGACCTGGAACCTGGGGCTCGGTCCCAGGTGGTACCCGATCTCGCTCGTCGTGCTGGCGATCCCGCAGTGCTGGTTGGGCGGCAAGCTCTACGAGATGCGGTCGCGCAAGCGCCCTTGAGCCGCCTCGACGACGTCTGACGTCGGATCCCGGGCCCCGGCTTTGGCCCCGCCGAGTCGGAGTGCTAGGCTGCGCGGGCATTCTCAACCCATCGCGCCGGCCCTCGAGGTCTCACGCGCATGCCCGTCGCGCCCCAACGCAAGCTGTCCGCCGCGTCCGCCCCCACTGCCGTCGGCGCGCGCGGCGTTCCCGCCACCGGCACGGCGCCCGGTGCGTGGTCGGGCGCGGGATCGCGCCAGGGGTTCGGCGCCACCGAGCGCGGCGACGCGTGGTGGTTCAAGCCCGTGCTGCAGGCGGCCGGGCTCATCGTCCTGATCGGCTACGCCAACTACGCGGCGTTCCTGGGCGCCGCCCACTACCGTTACCTCGAGAACGGCCGTGACTACCTCTCGCCGTTCTACTCGCCCTACATCCATCCCGCGTGGCTGCCGGTGTGGCTCTCGCCCGCGCTCCTGATCCTCGTCTTCCCGCTCGGCTTCCGCGCCACCTGCTACTACTACCGCAAGGCGTACTACCGCTCGTTCTTCGCCGACCCGATCGCCTGCGCCGTGGGCGAGCCGCGCCAGGCGTACTGCGGCGAGGTGAAGTTCCCGTTCCTGCTCCAGAACCTGCACCGCTACTTCCTGTACGCGGCGCTCGTGTTCCTCGTCATCCTGTGGATCGACGTGGTGAAGGCGTTCATCTTCAGCGCGCCGGCCCTGGCGGCGGCGGCGCCGGCCGTGACGTCGGCACTCGGCCTCCACGCGGCGCGCGAGGCCGCGAGCGGCGGGCACTACCTGGCGATCGGCGGCGGATCGCTCGCGATCCTCTTCTCGACCGGCATGCTCACGCTCTACACGCTCTCGTGCCACTCGCTGCGCCATCTGGTCGGCGGCAAGCTCGACTGCTTCTCGTGCGCCGCGGCCGGCGGGCCGCGCCACAAGACGTGGAGCATCGTCACCGTGCTCAACGGCCATCACATGGCATGGGCGTGGTGGAGCCTCTTCGCCGTCTGCTTCGCCGACTTCTTGGTGCGGATGTGCTCGATTGGCGTGATCCACGATCCGACGCTCGCGACGTTCCGCCACCTGCTCGAGATGCCGAACCGCTCGCTCTCCCTGCTGCGCTGACCCACTCCACCTTCGAGGCGCGATTGGAAAAGTTCGAGGCCCACGAGCACGACGTGATCGTCATCGGCGCCGGCGGCGCGGGGCTGCGCGCGGCGATCGAGGCGTCGGCGATGGGCTGCTCGGTCGGCCTCGTGTGCAAATCGCTGCTCGGCAAGGCGCACACGGTGATGGCCGAGGGCGGGATCGCCGCGGCGCTCGCGCACGTGGATCCCCAGGACGGATGGCAGACGCATTTCCAGGACACGATGAAGGGCGGCTCGTTCCTCAACCACTGGCGCATGGCGCAGATCCACGCGCAGGAGGCGCCCGACCGCGTGCGCGAGCTCGAGCAGTGCGGCGCGCTCTTCGACCGCACGCCCGACGGCCGGATTCTCCAGAGGGCGTTCGGCGGCCACACGTGGAAGCGCCTCGCCCACGTCGGCGACCGCACCGGTCTCGAGATGATCCGCACGCTTCAGGATCGCGGCGTCCATCAGGGGCTCGACGTCTACATGGAGTGCACGATCACCAGGCTCTTCACCGACGGCGGCCGCATCGCCGGCGCGCTCGCCTACTGGCGCGAGACCGGGCGCTTCGTCGTGTTCCGCTGCAAGGCGGTGGTGATCGTGACCGGCGGCGTCGGCAAAGCGTACCGCGTCACGTCGAACTCGTGGGAGTACACCGGCGACGGGCAGGCGCTCGCCTACGACGTGGGCGCGGAGCTGATCGACATGGAGTTCCTCCAGTTCCATCCGACCGGCATGGTGTGGCCGCCGGGCGTCATGGGCCTGCTCGTCACCGAAGGCGTGCGCGGCGAGGGCGGCATCCTGCGCAACGCGCAGGGTGAGCGCTTCATGTGGAAGTACCTGCCCGAGGCGCGGCGTCACGAGTACGCGGCCGACGAGGCGGAGGCGCGCCGCTGGCTGGACGCCGTCGTCGAGGGCCGGCAGACCGACGCGCGACGTCCGCCCGAGCTCTCGACGCGCGACAACGTCGCGCGCGCGATCTACACCGAGGTCAAGGAAGGGCGCGGCACGCCGCACGGCGGCGCGTCCCTCGACATCAGCTACATGCCCGCCGAGCGCGTGAAGAAGAAGCTCCCTTCGATGTACCACCAGTTCATGGAGCTGGCCGACGTCGACATCACGCAGACGCCGATGGAGGTCGGACCGACCACGCACTACATGATGGGCGGTATCCGCGTCGATCCCGACACCGGCGCCGCGACCGTGCCGGGGCTGTTCGCCGCCGGCGAGGCCTCGGCCGGGCTGCACGGCGCGAATCGCCTCGGCGGCAATTCGCTCTCCGACCTCGTCGTGTTCGGCCGCCGCGCCGGCGCGGGGGCGGCGAGCTACGCCAGGGCGCTCGCCGCAACGCCGCACATCGCCGACGATGCGATCGAAGCCGAGACGCGCGACGTGCTCGCGCCGTTCGAGCGGACGAGCGGCGAGAGCCCGTACGGCGTGCATCAGGCGCTGCAGGAGTGCATGGACACGTTCGTCGGCATCTTCCGGGTCGCCGGCGATCTCGAGCGCGCGCTCGGAACGCTCGAGACGCTCAAGCAGCGCGCGCGCGACGTGCGCATCGAAGGCTCGCGCATGTACAACCCCGGCTGGCACCTGGCGCGCGATCTGCGCAACATGCTGACCGTCTCCGAGGCGATCACGCGCGCGGCGCTGTTGCGCACGGAGAGCCGCGGCGCCCACTCGCGTCTCGACCATCCCGGCCTCGATCCCGCGCTCGGGCGCGTGAACATGTGCGTCACGAAGGACGGCGAGGCGATGAAGGTCGCGCCGACGCCGCTGCCGGAGATGCCGGCCGAGCTGAAGGCGCTGTTCGACGCGGGCGCCGCGGGAACCGCGGCCGCGCCGGCGGCCGCGGCGCCGGCGACCGCGGCGGCGGGGAAGGCGTCATGAACGCCGGCGCGACGGGCCGCGAGGTGGTGCTGCGCGTCTACCGCGGCGACGCGAACGGCGGCGAAGAGGTCGCGTACACCGTCCCGGTCGAGACCGGCATGGTGGTGCTCGACGCGATCCACTGGATCCAGGCGCACCGCGCGCCCGATCTCGCCGTGCGCTGGAACTGCAAGGCCGCGAAGTGCGGCTCGTGCAGCGCCGAGGTCAACGGCAAGCCGGCGCTCATGTGCAAGAGCCGGCTCGACCACTTCCCCGAAGGCCAGCCGATCACCGTGCGGCCGATGAAGACGTTCCCGATCGTGCGCGACCTCGTCACCGACGTGAAGTGGAACTACGAGATCAACAAGCGCATCGCGCCGTTCCAGCCCAGGGCGAATGCCGAGTGGCGCTGGCAGCAGTCGGACATCGATCGCGTGCAGGAGTTCCGCAAGTGCATCGAGTGCTTCCTGTGCCAGGACGTGTGCCACGTGCTGCGCAGCCACGAGCTCAAGCACCAGTTCGCCGGTCCGCGCTTCCTGGTGCGGATCGCCGGGCTCGAGATGCATCCGATCGACGGCGCGGACCGCGTGCCGTTCCTCAAGGACACGGCCGGCATCGGGCTCTGCAACATCACCAAGTGCTGCACCGAGGTGTGCCCGGAGGGGATCACGATCACGGACAACGCGATCATCCCGCTCAAGGAGCGCGTCGTGGATCGCTACTACGATCCGGTGCAGCGGGTGTGGCGCGCGATCACCGGCGCAAAGGACGGGACCTAGCCCGTCCGCGGGCGGCGCACGGCGGCTACGCGGCGCGCTCGAGGGGCGCCGAGTCCGGCACCTCGCCGCGCTGGATCGTGGCGATCAGCGCGTCGATCGCATCCGCTTCGAGTCCGACGCCGCGCTCGCCCTCGAGGATCTTGAGCGCGGTCTCTTCGGGCAGCGCCGGGCGGTAGGGCCGGTTCGCCGTCAGCGCCTCGTACATGTCGGCGACCGCGAGCACGCGGCCGCCGCGCGGAATCGCGTCGCCGCGCAGGTTGCGGTGATAGCCGCGGCCGTCGAGCCGCTCGTGGTGCGAGGCGGCGATGACCGCCAGCGACCCGAATCCGCGGATCCGTTCGAGCACGCACTGCGTAAAGAACGGGTGCAGCCGCACCAGCTCCCATTCCTCGGGCGTCAGCGGGCCGGGCTTGTCGAGGATCGAGTTCGGGATCGAGAGCTTGCCGAGATCGTGGAGCAGTCCGGCCCGCCGGAGCTCGGCGAGCTCTTCGGTCGTGAAACCCATCTCGCGCGCGATGCCGACCGCGATCTCGGTGACGCGGCCCGAGTGGGTCGCGGTGTAGGGCGACTTGGCGTCCACCACCGCCGCGAACCCGACCGCGATGCGATCGAGCGTGCCGGGCCCGGCGAGCAGCGCCGCGTCGCCGGGCTCGCAGGCGCGCACCGCCTCCTGCAGCGCGTGCTCGTCGAGCGTGCACCACACGGTGAGGTCGGCTTCGAGATCCTGCGCCGCGGTGACGAGCGTCGGATCGAACCAGCGGCCGCCGCGCTCCTTCGCCACGTCGAGCGCCGCGCGCGGCCCTTCGAGCGCCGCGAACACCTCGAGCGTCTGGGCGATCCCCATGATCCGCGAGAGCAGCGGGATCTGCTCGCCCCGCAGCCCGCGCGGATGGCCGTGCCCGTCCCAGTGCTCCTCGAGCGCGCCGAGTGCCGCCGCGACCTGCGGATTGAAGCCGAGCTGCATCACGATGGCGGCGCCGCGCGTGCAGCGCGTCTCGACCAGCTCGGCCGCGGCACGCGGGCCGGCGGCGGCGAGGCCCGCGACCTTGCAGGCGCGCTCGAACCACGAGGCGCCGGGCGCGGCGTGCGCGAGCGCGTAGCGCGCGGCCTTGAAGTAGTTGGCCCAATCGACGCGGCGCAGATCGCGCTTCGCGACGCGCTCGTCGCCGCCGAACAGCTCGAAGACGCGCGCGGCGTTGCTGGAGCAGCCGACGTCCTTGAGCATCAGCGCGTAGTAGAGATCGCGGCGATCGGCGAGCGGCAGGCCCATGCGCTCGGCGAGGCGCATGCCGATCAGGCACGTGCGCAGCGCGTGGCCGAACGGATGGCCTTCGGTGATGTCGAGGGCGAACGAAAGGGCCGAGAACACCTCGGCAACGCTCACGGACGCGGTTCGCTCATCCGTGCGCGGGGAGTCGGGGCGCATGGGCGGGGTATCGGCCCGCGGCCGCAATCGGTTGAGCCGGAACGGGCGTCGCTCACGCCCCCGCCCCCGCACGTTGCATCGTGCACGGCGCGTTGCCGCCGGGTCCGGGACGCCCTACAATCCCTGCGGTTCCAGCGTCAAATCCAAGCTCCTCGCGGCCGCCTCCCTCCAACGATGCGCTCCGCGCGGGAGCCCGACACCCTTGCCGAGGAGTCTCCATGGCCCCCGAGCCGTGGTCGGGACGCATCGCGCGCGTTCTCGCTCTGGTCTTCGTGGCGGCGCTCGCCGCCGCCCCGCACGCGCACGCGCTGCGGATCGTCGACTACAACTGCACCAACTATCCGAGCGTCAATTTCCCGGCGCGCCAGCCGTACTTCCGCACCATCTTCGCGCCGCTCAACGCCGACATCGTGGTGGGCCAGGAGTTCATCTCGCAGGCGGGCGTCGATTCGTTCCGCACCAACGTGCTCAATGTGAACGAGCCGGGCCAGTGGGCCTCGGCGCCGTGGTTCAACGGCAACGACACCGACAACGCGCTGTTCTACAAGCCGTCGAAGGTGCAGGTGCTGGGCGCCTGGGCGTTCTATCCCGATCCGACGACGAACCTGCGCTACGTGACGGTGTGGCGGCTCAAGCCGTTGGGCTACAGCTCGGACGGCGCCGAGTTCCGGATCTACTCGCAACACCTCAAGGCGTCGCAGGGCTCGGCCTGCACGGGGCTGCCGTGCGAAACCCGCCGCCTCAATGAGTGTATCGGCATTCGCGACAGCATGAACGCGATGCCCGCCGGGACGCACGCGATCGTCCTCGGTGACTGGAACTTCTACAAGTCATCGACCGAACCGGGTTACTGGAAGGTGCAGGAGTCGCAGACCAACAACATCGGCCGCGTGTACGATCCGCTCAATCCCTCGGCGGTGACGCAGGACTGGCACGACAACCCGTCCTTCGCGACGATCTTCACCCAGTGTCCGTGCGTGACCTGCCCCTCGGGCTCGGGATTCTCGGGCGGCGGGCTCGACGACCGCTTCGATCAGATCCTGCCGACGCTCAACTTCGGCGGCACGCAGGGCCTGGCGGTGATCCCCGGCACGTACATCGTCGTCGGCGAGGACGGCCAGCACTGGAACAAGAACATCACCGACGCGCCGACCATTCCCGAGGGCGCGACTTACGCCACGGCGCTGTGGAACGCCAGCGATCACCTGCCGTCGCGCGTGGACATCCAGGTGCCGGCGAAGATCTCGGTGCAGGCGTCGCTGGCCTTCGGCACGGTGATCGTCGGCGCCTCGGCGACGCAGAATCTCCCGATCTCGGACATCGCGACGGCGCCGGCCGACGCGCTCACGTACTCGATGGCGGCCCCGGCCGGCTTCACGGCGCCGAGCGGAACGTTCGACCTCTCGACCGCCGCTTCGCCCGGCTCGCAGCCAATCGGCATGGACACGTCCATGCCGGCCGTGCGCTCGGGCAACCTCACGATCGCAAGCGACGACCTCGATCTGCCGAGCGTCGCCGTCGGCCTCGGCGGTACCGTGCTCGATCACGCGCAGGCGTCGCTCGATTCGCTCGCCGCGCTCACCGCCGAGACGCTCGACTTCGGCAGCCACGACGCGGGCGGCTTCTCGACGCTCATGGCGCGGATCAGCGACCGCGACTATCAGTCGCTGCGCGCCCGGCTCTCGGTGACCCAGGGCGTGTTCGCCGGCGGCGACGGGCGCTTCTCGATCGTCGGCGGATTCGCGCCGGCGCTGGTCGCGGACGTCGCCCAGACGTACACGGTGCAGTTCGACGACACCAACGCCACGCCCGACACCGACTACGACGGCACGCTCACGTTCTCGAGCGCCGACGAGACGCTGCCGGGCGCGGCGGCGCAACCGGACCTGGTCGTCTCGCTCCACGCCAAGGCGACGAGCAGCGTGGTCGGCGTGCCGATCCGCCGTCTGCCGACCGTGACGAGGCTCTATCCGCCGGCGCCCAACCCGGTCGGCGACCGGACGCTGATCAAGCTCGACCTCGCGCGCGCCGCGCGCGTCGACCTCGCGATCTACGATCTCGCCGGCCGGCGCGTCACGACGGTCGCCGCGGGCGATCAGCCCGCGGGCGCCTACCAGTTCCCGTGGGACGGCCGCACGGACCAGGGGGCGCCGCTCGGCAGCGGTCTCTACTTCGCGCGGCTGATGCTGGACGGCGCGCTGTTCCACACCGCGCGCATCGCGATCCTCCGCTGATTCACGGGCGTTGCCGCCGATCGGGGCCGCGCCCTACAATCGACGTGGCGATCGCACCCAGCTCCGGAGCCCTCATGCCCTTCCGTCGTCCCAGCATCGTCGTTTCCCTCGCCGCGGCCGCGTTCGCGCTCGCGACCGTCGCGGCGCCGGCCCACGCGCTGCGGGTCGCGACCTGGAACATCGCCCGCTACGACGGCTCGCAGACCTCGCTCGAGCCCTCGATGCGGACCGTGATCAACGGCATGAACCCGGATGTGATCGTCCTCGAGGAGCTCGACTCCGCGACCGGGCGTGACCGCTTCCTCAACAACGTGCTCAACACCGCCCAGCCCGGCCAGTGGAGCGCGACGAGCTGGGTCCAGCTGCAGAGCTTCCCGGTCGAGGGCGGCGCGATCTTCTACAAGACCGCGGCGGTCACGGTCTCCGGACTCACGACGATCTCGACGTCGGGGCCGCGCGACGTGCCGACCTGCTTCATCCAGCCCACCGCCTACGTCTCGCCGGCCGCGGGCTTCCAGATGTTCTCGGTCCACCTGAAGGCCGGGGGCCCGGGGACCGCCGACTCGACGACGCGGCGTCTCGAGTGCACCGACATCCGCAACTACCTCAACGGGCTCGCGCCGGGCACCAACTTCATGCTTGGCGGCGACACCAACTTCTACGGCGATCAGGAGGGCGGCTACGCCCGCCTCATCGAATCGCAGCTCAACAACAACGGCCGGCTCAAGGACCCGAACGGGTTGAGCGGCACGTGGCATCAGAACTCGAGCTACGTGCAGTGGTTCACGCAGAGCCCGTGCTTGAGCGGCGACTGCCCGAGCGGCTTCACCGGCGGCGGCCTCGACGACCGGTTCGACATCTGGTTCACGTCGTACGGCATGGAGGACGGCGTCGCCCTCGACTACGCTCCGGGCGGCGCGATCAACAGCAGCGTCTATCCTTGGGCATATGGGAACGACAATCAGCATTACAAGATCGCCGTGAACAGCGCCCCGACCAACAGCACGGTGGGCCAGACGATCGCCGACGCCCTTCACGCCTCCTCGGACCACCTGCCGGTCCTGATCGTCCTCGCGCTGCCGCCCAAGATCGTCGGCGATTCGGAGCTCGATCTCGCCACGATCATCGTCGGCGGCATTTCCGCGGGCACGTTCCAGGTCGCGAACGGCGCGGTGCAGCCGGCCTCGGCGCTCCACTATTCACTCACGGCGCCCGCCGGGTTCGTGACGCAGAACGGATCGTTCACACGCAACGCCGGCGCGCTCCCCAACAACCACTCGGCGCACGTGGACGCGTCGAGCCCCGGGTTCAAGAGCGGCGCGCTCTACGTCAACAGCGACGATCCCGACTCGAGTGCCAAGCCGGTCCAGCTCTCGTGCACCGTGCTGCGCCACGCCTCGGCGTCGCTCGATTCCGCGTCGGTGCTGGTGACGACGCCGCTCGACTTCGGCCAGCACGTCGTCGGTCAGTTCTCCGACATGCCGGTGCGCGTCTTCGATCAGGGCTGGGACGCGCTCGAGGCCGGTCTCTCGGTCGACTCCGGCACGCTCACCGGCGACAGCCGCTTCTCGATCGTCGGCGGATTCAATCCGACGCTGATCGGCGGTATCGGCCAGACGTGGAGCATCCACTTCGACGACACGAACGCGACCGCCCAGACCTACACCGCCACACTCACATTCGCGACCAGCGACGAGCCGTACGACGGCGGCACGTCGCAGGCGAGCCTCACGGTCAACATCTCGGCGACCGTGACCTCCGACGTCGCCGGCGTGAAGGGCAGGACGATCCCGAAGGTGCTCGCGTTCTATCCGCCGCGGCCGAACCCGGTCGCGACGAACGTCGAGATCGCCTTCGATCTGCCGCACGCGGCGCCCGCGTCGCTCGCCGTCTTCGATCTCGCCGGCCGTCGCATCGCGACGCTGGCCTCGGGGACACTCGAGGCCGACCACTACGCCATCGCCTGGGACGGCCGCGGTGACGGCGGCGGACGTGTCGCGCCCGGCCTCTACTTCGTGCGCTTCGTCACGCCCGGGATGCACCGCACCACGCGTCTCGTGATGCTCCCCTGATATGGAACGACCCTAGGTCAAGGCACTTGTTGTCTCCTGCGGCCACCCTTCGGGGTGGCCGCAGTCTTTCTGTTCACCACTGATGATCGAGACGAGGCAACGGAGAAGAACGGACGCTTCGACGACGAGTCACGCTG
>JACOSV010000063.1 GCA_016178725.1 Candidatus Eiseniibacteriota bacterium | reverse complement strand
CTCGTGAGGCCGTTGCCGGCGCTGCTGGCTCCGCTCGCGCTGGGTCTGGTCTTCGCGCTCGAGAACCTGCATCCGCCGCGGATCCTCTATGCCGAGATGTGGGCCGCACCGTTCGTCGTGATCGCGGGCGCGATGTGCGCGCTCGGCCTCGTGGGCGCGCGCGCTTCGGGCGCGGAGTCTCGCGGCGCATGGCTGCCGGGCGTGGTCGGCGCCGGCTGCGCCTTTGCCGCCATGGCGATCCGCGAGCTGGCGGCGCTCCCGGCGGCGTGGATGCTGTTCTCGCTCGTGATCGATCGCCGCGCCCGCGCGCGGCGCGCCTGGATGCCGTGGCTCGTCGCGGTCGTCGCCTGGGCGTGCGTGTATGCATGGCACGCCAGTCGTGTGGCCGCGGTCTCCCTCGCGGATCCGTTCACGGCCGATGCCGTCGCGCTGTCGGCCTACGTGCATCCGGGAGTCGCGTTCCTGGCCGCATGCGTACGGTGGGCCGGCACGACGGCGGTCGTCGCGACGGTCATCGCGCTGCTGGCAGCTCTCGCGATCGCGGGGCTCGCGAGGCTGCGCGACTCGGGGATCGCGTGGCTCGCGACGGGGAGCACGCTCGGCGTGGTGCTCCTGCTGGTCGTCGCCGGCACGCCGGGGCGGTTTCCGGACGGGTCGTACACGGGCTATTGGGGATTCCTGTTCGTCCCGCTCGTGGTCGCGTGGTGTCCGCTGGGGTTGCGACTGCTGCCCGGGCAGGCGGTCGCCGCGCCGCGCGAGCGGGCACACTCGCGGGACCGAGGGCGGTGAAGCGCGGCGCGGGGGCTGCGTGGGCTGCGGCCGGGTTCCTCGTTCCGCTCGCGGTCTATCTGCGCACGCTGCACCCCGGGCTCCCCGGTCCCGACTCGGGTGAGCTGATCACGGTCGCCTACACGCTCGGCATCGCCCATCCGCCCGGCTATCCGCTCTACACGCTGATCGCGCACGCATTCGATCGCGCGCTCGGTGTGGGCGCGGTCGCGTGGCGGCTCAACCTGCTCTCCGCGCTCATGCAGGCCGCGGCCGCGTGCGTGATGGGCGTGGCGGTGAGCCGGCTCACGCGGCAGCCGTGGGCCGGGCTCGCCGCGGCGCTGGCGCTCGCGTTCGCCCGCGCCTTCTGGAAGACCGCGCTGGTGGCCGAGGTGTTCCCGCTCAACGACCTGATGGCGGCGTTGCTGTGGCTCGGGTTCGTCGGCGTGCTGATCGACGCGGGCCTCGTCGACCCGCCGCCCGCCTCCGCCCGGCCGTGGCCGGCGTTCCTCATGCTGACGGTCACGGCAGCAATCCCGGCGCATCACCATTCGCTGCTCGTTCTCGCGCTCCCGCTCGATCTCGTGGCGCTGGCGCTCGTGACGGGGCGGCCGTCGCGGGTCCGGCGGCTCCGTGGCTATCGCATGCCCTACGCGCCGTCGCGCGCGCACGCGTCCACGGCGCTCGCGCTGGCGCTCGTCGCAATCGCGCCGCTCGCGTATCTGCCGCTGGCGGCCACCCGGCATCCGGCGATGGCATGGGGCGAGGCGGCGACCGCGCGGGGCTTCATGCGCCTGCTCATGCGCAGCGAGTACGGGACATTGAGCCTCGGCGCGATGGGCGGGCTCGAGGCGCACGGCGCAAACCACGCGTGGGCGTATCTCCGCGCGCTGCCGGCGGAGCTCACGTGGTGGAACGCAGCGCTCGGTGCGCTCGGCCTCGCCTCGCTCGTCGCGGCGGCACGGCGCGGTCGCGCGTCGTCCGCATGGACCGCGGCGAGACCGCTGCTCGCGGCGGTGATCGGCGCCGCCGCGCTCCAGTGGCTCTTCCTCTCGCGCGTGAACCTGCCGCTCGACAGGCCCTACTACCGAGGGGTGGTCGAACGTTTCCATCCGCTCCCCGACGTCACGGTGGCGCTCCTGATCGGTCTCGGCGCGGCGCGGGCCGTCGCGCGCGTGCCGCGCGCGGCGCGCGGCGCTGCGGGCGCCGTCCTTGTCGCCGGCGCGGCGCTGGTCCCGATCGTCGTGCACGGGCGCTCGGTGGATCAGTCGGGCAACACCTTCAACGAAGATCTCGGGCGGAACGTCCTCGCGCCGCTTCCGCCCGGCGCGGTGCTCTTCTACCTCGGCGACATGTTCGCGGGCGATCTCCAGTACCTGACGCTCGTCGAGCGGGAGCGACCGGACGTGGCGCTCGTGGATCAGGCGCTGCTCGCGAGGCCGTGGTACGTGCGGTCGCTGCGCCGTCGCTATCCGGATCTGCTGCCCGTGTTCTCGCGCGATCCCGGGCACGACGCCTACTCCCGCGACAGCGCCAGCGCCAACGCACGATGGATCGAGCATCTCGAAGGCCGGCGACCGGTCGCGTTCCTGGGCCAAGTCGAGCGCAGCTACGCCGCGCGCTACGAGATGGTCGAGCAGGGCCTCGTGCTCGTGCCGTATCGGATCGGGCGATCGCCGGCGGCCGAGCGCCGCGCGCGTGACGGCCTCGCGGTGCTCGCCGAGTGCCGGCTCGACAGCTACTTCCGACGTCAGGATCCGACCGGCGCCGAAGCCGACGCGCGCTGGCGCGTCAGCCGCATGGTCAGCCGGCTGTGCCTCGAGCTCTGCGATGCGTCGGCGGCGCCGATCCGCCGCGCCGACACGCCCGGACTCGCGACGCTCGGCGCGTTCCTCGACCGCTACGTCGCGCTCGACCACGTGGACGACCCCGAGGTCCTGCGCGCGAGCGGCATGCTGCACGCGTTCCATCCCGAGTTCCGCGACGCCGCGCGCGCGGCATCCGACCTCTCGCGCTATCTCGCCGTCGCCCCGCCGGGCGCCGCCGCGGACGGCGCGCGGCGGCTGCTCGCGGATCTGGAGCGGCGGTCGCCGTGAGGCGCCGCCGTTCGGATGCATACGCCCGCATCTACGCCGCCATCGCGCGCGTTCCGCGCGGCCGCGTCGCGACGTACGGACAGATCGCGACGGTCGCGGGGCTGCCGGGCCGCGCGCGGCAGGTGGGTTACGCGCTGCACGCGCTGCCGGCCGGGCATCCGCTGCCGTGGCACCGCGTCCTCGGCGCCGGCGGCCGGATCAGTCTGATGCGCCTCGACGTGGGCGCGGGGCTCGATCAGCGTCAGCGGCTCGAGAGCGAGGGCGTGCGGTTCGGCGCGCGCGGCCGCGTCGATCTCGCGACGTTCGGCTGGAAGCCGCGCCGCCGAAGCTAGCCGCTCGCCGGCTGGCCCGCGCGCCCGATCAGCAGATCGACGATCCGCTCGCCGCTTTTCCCGTCGCCGAAGGGATTCGGCCAGTCGCGCGGCTTGTCGCGCATCGCCCGCGCGTTCGCGACGATCGTCGCCGGATCGGCGCCGGCGAGCACGTTGGCGCCGACCGCGACCGACTCCGGCCGCTCGGTGTTGTCCCGCAGCGTCACGCACGGAACCTTGAGGCAGCACGCCTCCTCCTGCAGCCCGCCCGAGTCCGTGAGCACCAGCGCCGCGTCGGCGTGCAGCCCCAGGAACTCGAGATAGCCGAGCGGCGGCAGGCGCCGCACGACGCCGTCGAGCGAGACGCCGAGCCGGTCGAGCTTCTGCGACGTGCGCGGATGGAGGGCCGCGAGCACCGGCATGCCGAGCGTGCGACCGCTCTCGGCGAGCCCGGTGAAGATGCCGCGCAGTCGCGTCTCGTTCTCGACGTTTTCGGCGCGGTGGACCGTGGCGAGGATGTAGGCGCCGGGCTTCACGTCGAAGCGCCCGGCAAGCCCGGGGAGCGCCCGCGCCCGCTGGCGCTGGCGCAGCACCTCGTCCACGACCGTGTTGCCGGTCACGAAGATCCGCGTGTCCGAGACGCCCTCGCCGCGCAGGATGGTGCGTGAGTGCTCGGTCGGCGCGAAGAGGTAGTCCGAGAGATGGTCGGTCAGGATCCGATTGATCTCCTCGGGCATGCCGCGATCGTAGGAGCGGAGTCCCGCTTCGACGTGGCCGACACGGATGCCGAGCTTGTGCGCGGCGAGGCCCGAGGCGAGCACCGAGTTCGTGTCGCCCTCGACCAGCACGACGTCGGGCCGCTCCTCGGTCAGGATCGGCTCCATGCCGCGGACGATCGTGGCGATCTGGTACGCCTGCGATCCCGAACCGACCTCGAGGTTGTGGCGCGGCGCGGGCAGCTCGAGCTCGCGGAAGAACACGCCGTCCATCTCGAACGAGTAGTGCTGGCCGGTGTGGAGCAGCAGGCACTCGACGCCGCGCGCCTCGCAGGCGCGGACGATCGGCGCCATCTTGATGATCTCGGGGCGCGTGCCGACGACGACGGCGATCTTCACGCGCGCGGTCCCGCCGGCGACGCCGCCGGGCGCGGCGCCGCGGCGCCGGCTTCGAGCGCCGCGATCTGCCGGGGTCCGTAGCGCGTCATGCGCTCGATGCGCCGCCGCGTCAACAGGCCGAGCGTCGAGCGGATGGTCTTCAGCACTTTCATCTTGCTCTGGCCGACGCGGTCGCCGTAGTTCAGCACGAACCCGACCTCGTGCACGCGCACGCCGAGCGGTCCGAGCCGCAGCAGCAGATCCATCACCGCCTCGAATCCGAGCGCGGTGCACAGCCGATCGCCGTAGACGGCGCGCGCGCGGCGCAGGATCGGCACGCGAAACGCGCGGAAGCAGCAGGTGTAGTCGCGCACGCCCGGGATCGGATAGAGCGCCTGGAAGACCAGCCGGCCCACGTCCGAGAGCGCGCGCCGGTAGCCGGGGACGCCGTGCACCTCGGCGCCGGTCCGGTAGCGCGACGCGACGACGAGGTCGTAGCGGTCACCGAGTGCGGCGACCATGCCCGGGATCATCGCCGGCGGGTGCGTGTTGTCGGCGTCGAGCGTCACGATCACGTCGTCGTCGCCGGCGCGGTCGAGGCACCAGTAGATGCCGGTGCGGAGCCCCGCGCCCAGCCCGCGATTGACCTCGTGACGCAGGACCGTGAGCGGCAGCGCGCCGCCGCTCTCCGCCACCGCGCGCTCGGCCTCGGCGACAGTGGCGTCGCGGCTGCCGTCGTCCACCAGCACCGCGCGGTAGTCGCTGCGTCCGCGCATCGCGGTCGCGAGCGCGAGCAGCGTCGGGCGGATGACGTTCTCTTCGTTGTACGCGGGAAAGATGACGAAGATCACGACGCGGCTCCGAGCGCGATGCCCGCGCCGTCGCGCGCGCCGGCTTCGGCCAGCAGCCGCGGCATCATGTCCTCGACCACCTCGCAGCACGAGTTCCACGAGTTGACGCGCGGATAGACCTGCGCGGTCGAGGCGAGGTAGAGCCGGCCCGGGATCACCGACGCGGGCGGTGACGTGCGGGAGTAGCCGAGCGTCCACAGCGGTTCGACGAACGGCGCCTTGAATGCGCGTGCCTCGACGATCGTGCGCGCCGCCTCGGGGAACAGGCGCTCGAGATCGGCGCGATATCGGGCGAGCAGCCGGTCCTCGTCGAGCGCGAACAGGTCGCTCGAGCGATGCGCGTAGTTGACGAGGTAGGCCACGTGCATCCCGTGCGTGCGTTCGGGCGGCGTCAGGTTCGACATCTCGACGACGCCCTGGCACGTGGCGCCGCTCTCGACCACCGGCATCCAGTACCACGGCGAGAGCGGGCGCTCGAGCACGAACACGCCGCACACGACGCCCTGATAGTCGAGCGCGAGCCCGCTCCAGCGCGCATCGAGATCGAGACCGCGCGTCATCTGCTGGAACGCGCCGAGCGGCGAGGTGGCGACGACGAGATCGAAGCTCTCCGTCGCGCCCCCGGCGAGGCGCAGCGCCATCGCCTCGCCCTCGCGTGCGATCGCCTCGACGCGCGCGCCGAGGCGCAGCGTGACGCCGCGGCGGACGAGCGCCGACTCGAACGCGTCGATCAGCGACCGGTAGCCGCGGCGCAGGCACCCCTTCACCTCGCGCTCGGTGTTCTTTTCGCGCGCCATGCGGCTCGCGAGCCACAGCGCCGGCACGCCGCGGTAGCGCTCGCCGAGCTTGGCGACGAGCAGCGGCTCCCAGAGCGTGCGGAACGCGCGGGCGCCGACGCGCGCCGTGAGCCAGTCCTCGATCGCCACGTCGTCGAGCCGCGGGTCCGCGCACTCGGCGCGGGCGCGCAGTCCGAGCAGCCCGAGACGCAGGCGGTCCGTGATCGGCAACGGCGCGAAGCCGAGCAGATCCATCGGCGTGTTGAGCGGATGGATGCGGCCGCGGTGCATGAATCCCATGCCGGTCGGGCGCCACAGCAGATCGGCCGACAGGCCGAGCTCGTGGATGATGCGGACGAGTGCCAGGTCCGAGGGGAGGATGCAGTGGTAGAAGCGCTCGAGATGCGTGTCGCGCCAGGGGAACGTCGTCGCGAGGCCGCCGAGACCGGGCTCGGCCTCGAACAGCGTGACATGGTGGCCGGCGCCGGCCAGCCGCCACGCCGACGCGAGGCCGGAGATCCCGCCGCCGATCACGGCGGCACGCAACGCCATGCCGATCCTCCCCGTGGGTTTCGAACGAAGGATTATGGACGCGCCGGACGATCGCCGCAAACCCGACGCGCTTGACCGGGCGCGAACGCGTGGGAAGATGCGCGGCTGGCCGGCGTAGGAGGGACGTCACCGGTCGCATCGCACGATCCCGACGGAGGAGCCATGCCTTCCGCACGCCTCGCCACGATCCGCACGCCGGTCGCGCTCGCGGTCGCGCTGCTCGCCGCCCCCGCGGTCGCCGGTCTCGCGGTCGCCGGTGCTGCCGTCACCGTCTACACGCACGATCTCGCGTACGTGCGCGAGACGCGCACGCTCGATCTCGCCGGCGCGCGCGACACGGTGCGCATCTCCGACCTGCCCGAACGCCTCGACGTCACGTCCGTGCGCCTCGTCCCCGCGGGCGGCGCGCGCGTCGCGGGCCTCGCATACCGCTTCGACGTCGCGAACGGCGATGCGCTGCTCGATCGCGGCCGCGGCGGCCGCGTGCGCGTCGTGATGCGCGGGGCGCGCACGATCGAGGGCACGCTGATCGGCAGCGACGGGACGTGGCTCATCGTCCGCACTGACGACGGCGCGGTGCGCAGCCTCGCGCGCGGAGCCGCCGAGGACGTCGAGTTCGCCAATCCGCCCCGCGACATGAGCTTGCGCCCGACGCTGGAGGCGGTGGTCGAAGGCGGGAGAGGGCGCACGAACGCCGAGCTCTCGTACCTGACGGCCGGGCTCTCGTGGTCCGCCGAGCACGCGCTCGTGCGCTCGAGCGGGACCGGCGGCACATGGTCGTCGGCGGTGACGGTCGAGAACACGACCGGCCGCGACTTCGCCGATGCGTCGCTCAAGCTCGTGGCCGGCGAGCCGAACCGCGCCGGCGGCGTGCCGCGCCCCGTGTTCGCGATGCGCACGGCGACGCTCGCCGGCGCCGAGGAGAGGACCGATCTCGACGAGCGGACGTTCGGCGAGTACCACCTCTACACGCTCGACCGCCCGGCAACCCTGCGCCACGACGAATCGCGCGCGCTGACGATGGTGGCGCCGCGCGCCGTGAAGCTCGCGCCGCGCTATCTCTACCGCGGCGGCGGCACGGCCGTCACCTCACAGCTGGTGCTCGAGAACACGAGTGGATCGGGACTCGGAGTCCCGCTCCCCGCCGGGCGCGTGCGCATCTACGAGCCCGATCCCGCCGGCGCCGTCCAGTTCATCGGGGAAGCGCGCATCGGCCACACCGCCGAGGGCGAGACGCTGACGCTCGACGTCGGCACGGCGTTCGACATCGCCGCCGAGCGCCGCCTGGTGAGCGAGAAGCGCCTCAACGATCGCGAGCACGAGTCCACGATCGAGATCAGGCTCCGCAATCACAAGGCGGCCGCCGTGACCGTGACGGTCGAGGAGAGCGTCGCCGCGGATCACACGGTGCTGTCGAGCACGGCGCCCGCGACCGCGAAGGACGCGACGACGCTCCAGTTCGCGCTGACGGCGGCGGCGGGCAAAGAGACCGTGCTCACCTACACGGTGCGCGCGAGGTACTAGGCGCCTCGACCGGTCCGGCGCGGTCGCGTATCCTCGCCGGTCCATGCCCTTCGAGCTCCACAGCCCCTACACGCCGCGCGGCGACCAGCCGGAGGCCATCGCGCAGCTGGTCGCGGGCCTCGAGGCCGGCGAACGCTTCCAGACGCTGCTCGGCGCCACCGGCACCGGCAAGACGTTCGCGATCGCCAACGTGATCGCGGCCCACGGCAGGCCGACGCTGGTGATCTCGCACAACAAGACACTGGCCGCGCAGCTCTACGGCGAATTCCGCCAGTTCTTCCCCAACAACGCCGTCGGCTACTTCATCTCGTACTACGACTACTACCAGCCCGAGGCCTACGTCCCGGCGACCAACACCTACATCGCCAAGGACGCGAGCATCAACGACGACATCGACCGGCTGCGGCTGCAGGCCACTTCGCACCTGCTCGAGCGCGACGACGTGATCATCGTCGCGAGCGTGTCGTGCATCTACGGCCTCGGCACGCCCGAGGACTGGCGCGGCATGCGCGTGGACGCCACCGCCGGCGACCGCATGCGCCGCGGCGAGCTGCTCGAGAAGATGGTGGCGATCCAGTACACGCGCAACGACATCTCGCCCGAGCGCGGCACGTTCCGCGTGCGCGGCGACGTGATCGAGGTGCACCCGGCGTACGACGACCACTTGATTCGCATCGAGCTCGACGACGACACGGTCGCGCGCATCTCGGCGGTGGATCCGCTCACCGGCCAGGTGCAGCGGCGCATGGACCGGCTCGCGCTCTACCCGGCCAAGCACTTCGTCACGCCCGAGCCGCGGCTGCAGGCGGCGCTCGAGGCGATCCGCGCCGAGCTGCGCGAGCGGCTCGCCGAGCTGCGCTCGCAGAACAGGCTGCTCGAGGCGCAGCGCCTGCAGCAGCGCACCGAGTACGACCTCGAGCTGCTCGGCACGATCGGCACCTGCCCGGGCGTCGAGAACTACTCGCGCCACCTCTCCGGCCGCGCGCCGGGCGAGCGCCCCGGCTGCCTGATCGACTACTTCCCGCGCGATCCGGCGACCGGCGCCGCCGACTTCCTGCTCGTGATCGACGAGTCGCACGTCACCGTGCCGCAGATCGGCGGCATGTACGAGGGCGACCGCTCGCGCAAGCAGGTGCTGGTCGAGTTCGGCTTCCGCCTGCCGTCGGCGCTCGACAACCGGCCGCTGCGCGCCGACGAGTTCGAGGCGCTCACCGGGCCGACGCTGTTCGTCTCGGCGACGCCGGCCGAGTACGAGCTGCAGAAGACGCGCGGCGTGATCGTCGAGCAGATCATCCGGCCGACCGGGCTCGTCGATCCGGAGCTGATCGTCAAGCCGGTGCAGGGGCAGGTGGACGACCTGCTCGAGGAGATCCGCGTCCGCGTCGAGAAGCGGGAGCGGGTACTGGTGACGACGCTCACCAAGCGCATGTCCGAGGACCTCACCGACTACCTCACCGAGGCGGGCGTCAGGGTGCGCTACCTGCACAGCGACATCGACGCGATCGAGCGGGTCGAGATCCTGCGCGGCTTGCGGCTCGGCGAGTTCGACGTGCTGGTCGGTATCAACCTGCTGCGCGAGGGGCTCGACCTGCCCGAGGTGTCGCTGGTCGCGATCCTCGACGCCGACAAGGAAGGATTCCTGCGCTCCGAGCGCTCGCTGATCCAGACCGCCGGGCGGGCGGCGCGCAATGCCGCCGGCCGCGTCGTGCTCTACGCCGACCGGATCACCGACTCGATGCGCCGCGCGATGGACGAGACGAACCGCCGGCGCGAGAAGCAGCTCGCCTACAACGCCGTGCACGGCATCACGCCGCGCACGATCCAGAAGAGCGTCGCGGAGATCATGCAGTCCACCGCGGTCGCCGACTCGCTGCGTGCGTCGGAGGGCGAGGACCTGCGCGAGCTGATGCGCAGCGTCGACCGCGAGGGCCCCGAGGCGCTGGTCGCGCGGCTCGAGGCCGAGATGGTCGACGCGGCGAAGCGGCTCGAGTTCGAGCGCGCCGCGTCGCTGCGCGACCGGATCGACGAGATCCGCCACACCGTGGCGGCCGCCGCCGGCATGGGCCTCGCCGGCAGCGGCGCGGGGGCGAAGCGCGGCGCGGACCGTCCGACCGCGCCGGCGCCGCCGCGAAGCGGGGGGCGGCCGCGCGAGCCGCGCCGGATCAAGCGCCGCTTCGGCCCGGACCGCTGACCCATGCTCGAAGCCGTCGCGCTGCCGCTGGTCAAGTACGCGCTCTCGGAAGACGTCGGCACCGGCGACATTACGTCGCTCAACACGATTCCCTCGGGCGTCAACGCTCGGGCCGCGATCGTCGCGAAGGAGGCGGGCGTCATCGCCGGTCTCGACGTGGCGCGGCTCACGTTCCGCGAGGCCGACCCCCATCTCAAGTTCCGCGCGGTCGCCCTGGACGGCGACGCGGTCACGCCGGGCGTCGCGGTGGCACAGGTCGTGGGCGACGCGGGCAGCGTGCTCAAGGCCGAGCGCACCGCGCTCAACTTCCTGCAGCGGCTCTCGGGCGTCGCGACGCTGACGCGCCGCTACGTCGACCGCATCGCCGGCACCGGCGCCGTGATCCTCGACACGCGGAAGACGACGCCGGGGCTCCGCTTCCTCGAGAAGTATGCGGTGCAGGTGGGCGGCGGGCAGAACCATCGCCTCGCGCTCTGGGACATGTACCTGGTCAAGGACAACCACATCCGCGCCGCCGGCGGCCTGACGGCGGCGATCGACCGCATCGCGCGCACGCGCCAGGGCGACCTGCTGCTCGAGGTCGAGGTGGAGTCGCTCGACCAGCTGCGCGAGGCGCTGCGCCCCGATGTGGACCGCATCCTCGTGGACAACCGGCCGGTCGAGGAGGTGCGGCGCGCGGTGGAGGCGGTGGACGCGTGGTGCCGCGGCCGCACACTGGACAGCGCGCGCATGCGCGAGGGCGCGCGGCGCTGGCCCGAGGTCGAGGTGTCGGGCGGTGTGACGCTCGACACCGTGCGCGCGTACGCCGAGACCGGCGTGGACTACGTCTCGGTCGGCGCGCTCACGCACTCGGCCCCGGCGCTCGACGTGAGCCTGGAGATCGAGGAAGTTGGCTGACGCGACGTTCGACCGCTCGCGGTTCCTGGCCGCGCTCCACACGCGCCGCTTCGGCCGCACGCTGATCGCGCGCGCCGAGGCCGGCTCGACCAACGACGTCGCGTGGGAGGCGCTCGCCGGCGGCGGCGAGACCGGCCCCGCCGCACCGGACGGTACGGTCGTCGTCGCCGACGCGCAGCCGCGCGGGCGGGGGCGCGCCGGCCGCGGCTGGCACGTGACGCCGCACCGCGGCCTCGCGCTCTCGCTGCTGCTGACGGAGGGCGGCGACCGCGGCCGCGCGCGATCGCTGCCGCTCGCCGCCGGGCTCGCGCTGGCGCGCGCGCTCGAGGCACTCGGCCTCCGCGCCGATCTCAAGTGGCCGAATGACGTGCTGGTCGGATCGCGCAAGCTCGCCGGCATCCTGTGCGAGAGCCGCCGCACCTCGGGCGGCGACGCGGTCGTGATCGGCCTCGGCGTCAACGTGCTCGACGCGGCGGAGGACATCCCACCGGAGCTCGCGGAATGCGCCACGTCGCTCGCGATCGAGGGCGTGCGCACGACGCGCGAGGCGGTGGCGGCCGGATTCCTCGACGCGCTCGAGCCGGTGTGGGATGCGATCCGCGCGCAAGGCGCCGCCGACATGCTCGGGGCGTGGAAGCGGCGCGCCGGGTTCTGGGGGCGCACGGTGACGGTGCGGTCGGCGGCGGGGGCGATCACCGGCGTCGCGCACGACCTCGACCGTGACGGCGCGCTGATCCTCCGGCTCGCCGACGGGAGCGACGTCACGGCGCTCGCGGGTGACGTGGAGCCCGCCGCACGATGACGCGCCGCTTCGCCCCCGACGCACGCCCGGGCCGCCCCGGCCGCCGCGACTCGGGCGCCGGCGACCCGCCGCGCGAGATGCCGTTCCTCCACCACCTCGCGGAGCTGCGCTCGGTGCTCATCCACACCCTGATCGCGACCGTCGTCGGCGCGATCGCGGGCTGGGTCCTTGCGCCGCGCGTGCTCGAGGACGTGATCCGCCGCACCGTGCGCGTGGCGGTCGTGCTCTCGCCGGTCGAGGCGGTCAACGAGCGCTTCAAGCTCGCGCTGATCCTCGGCCTCGCGATGGCGCTGCCCTACGTCTTCTATCGCATCTGGCGGTTCATCGTGCCGGGGCTGCTGCGCCGCGAGCGCTCGATGATCCTGCCGATGGCGCTCGCCTCGATGCTGCTGTTCGGCCTCGGCGCGTGGGCGGCGTACGGCTACGTGGTGCCGCTCGTGATCCAGGTGCTCTCGGCGTTCATGACGCCGAGCATGAAGTCGGAGATCCGCCTGAGCGCGCTGCTGTCGTTCGTCTACAACCTGGCGCTCGCGTGCGGGCTCGTGTTCCAGCTGCCCCTGGTGACGATGGCGCTCACGGCGATGGGTCTCGTGACGCCGAAGTTCCTGCTGCGTCAGTGGCGCTACGCGATCGTCGGTGTGTTCATCATCACGGCGGTGATCACGCCGGGCGACGTCGTCTCGGCGCAGATCGTCATGGGCATTCCGATGACGGCCTTGTATTTTCTGAGCGTGGGACTGTCGTATCTGGTGGCGCGCCCGCGCAAGCGGGCCGAGGTCGTCGAGGATTCCGGGGAGGTGCAGGGTGCGTAAGCGATCGCCGCGGCGCCGCGGGGCGAAAGGCGCGCTCGTCGCCGTGGACATCGGGAACAGCGACACGGTGATCGGGCTGTTCCGGGAACGCGATCTCGCGGGGTTCTGGCGCGTCACGACGCGCACCGAGACCGGCGACGAGCTGCGATTGCGCCTCGACGGGCTCGCGCGCGCGCACCGCTGGCCGCGCGATCTCGGCGCCGTGATGTGCTCGGTCGTGCCGGCGCTGACGCTGCCGTGGCTCTCGGCGCTCACGGCGCTCTCGGGCCGCGCGCCGATCGAGGTCAACGCCACGACCGCGACGACCCTGCCGATCCGCTATCACGACCGCACCGCGGTCGGCGCCGACCGGATCGCCAACGCCATCGCCGCGCGCGCGCTTTACGGCACGCCGGCGATCGTTGTGGATCTCGGCACCGCGACGACGTTCGACTGCATCTCGGCACAGGGCGCCTATCTCGGCGGCGTGATCGCGCCCGGCGTCGCGTCCTCGGCCGACGAGCTCTTCCGCCGCGCCGCGCGCCTCGCCCGCGTCGAGCTGCGGCGACCGGCGCGCGTGCTCGGCCGCACCACCGAGGAGTCCCTGCAGGCGGGGCTCATCTGGGGCGCCGCGGGGCAGGTGGACGCGCTGGTGCGGCGGCTCGCGCTCGAGATGAAGGGCACGCCAACGGTGATCGCGACCGGCGGCCTCGCAACGGTGATCGCGCCGGAGTGCGAGACGATCAACCGCGTGGACGAGGCGCTGACGCTCAAGGGCATGCGCCTGATCTGGGAGGAGCACGCATGAGCGGTCTTCGTCGCGCGGCGGCGCTCGGAACGCTTGCGCTGCTGCTCGCCGCGGCGGCCGCGGCCGACGTTCAGACGTTGCCCAACCTGCCGCGCGCGCCGCGGCCCGCATTCTTCCGGCCCTCGGGGCGCTACGTCGGCGGCGCCGCGCTCGAGCGTGAGTCGCCGCTTCCGCCCGGGCATCCGCGCGCGCTCACCGACAGCGCGACGGTGATGTGGATCGTGCGGCGGCTGGCGTCGCCCGGATTCGAGGGGCGCGGTCCGGGGACCGCGGGGCTCGACTCGGCCGCCGACTTCATCGCGCGCGAGATGCGCTGGCTCGGCCTCGCGCCCGCGGGCGACGGCGGCACGTTCTTTCAGCGCTTCGACGTGACGACGGGTGTGGCGGTCGCCACGCCGTGCGCCGTCGAGGTCGGTGGGCGCGCGTTCCCGGTCGGCGACGCGTTCCAGCCGCTCGGCTTCTCGACCAACGGGCGCCTGCGCGCGCCGGTGGTGTTCGCGGGCTACGGCATCACCGCGCCCGGATACGACTACGACGACTACGCCGGGATCGACGTCCACGACAGGGTCGTGCTCGTGATGAGCAACGAGCCCGGCGAGATGGACTCGACCAGCCGCTTCGACGGCAACGTCAACACGCCGCACGCCGACCTGTGGACCAAGGCGATCAACGCGCGCGAGCACGGCGCGCTCGGCCTGCTGGTCGTGGACGGTCCGCGCTACCACGCCGGCGAGCCGTTGCGCGCGCCGCGCGCCGAGGGCGCCGGATACATGACGAGCGGCATCGTCGGCGGGTTCGTCTCGACCGCAGTCGCGGCGGCGCTGCTGCGCGGCGCGCCCGCCGACCTCGCCGGCCTGCAGACGGCGATCGACAAGAGCGAGCACCCGCACAGCCTGGCGCTGGCCGAGTCGGTGACGGTGAGCGTCACGCTCAAGCGCACGCGCGCCGCGAACCGCAACGTGGTCGGCATGATCCCGGGGCTCGACACGACGCGCACGCTGGTGATCGGCGCGCACTATGACCACCTCGGCTATGGCGACGAGCACTCGCTCGCGCCCAACTCGCGCCTGCCGCACCTCGGCGCCGACGACAACGCCTCGGGCGTCGCGGCGATGCTGAGCGTCGCGGCGTGGAAGCTGCCGCTCGGCGTCCGGACGATGACGCCGAGACACACGCTGATCTTCTGTGCCTTCGCCGGCGAGGAGGAGGGCCTGCTCGGCTCCTCGCACTTCACCGACGATCCGCCGCGGCCGATCGAGAGCGTCGAGGCGATGCTCAACATGGACATGGTCGGGCGGATGCGCGACAACAAGCTCATGGTGATGGGCGTCGGGACGGCCAAGGAGTTCCCGGCGCTGGTGGACGACGTCAACAAGGCGAGCGGATTCACGATCGCCACCTCGAGCGACGGCTATGGCCCGAGCGACCAGCAGTCGTTCTACAAGAAGCACGTGCCGGTGCTCATGCTGTTCACCGGCGCGCACGCCGACTACCACAAGCCGAGCGACAGCCCCGACAAGATCAACGCGGCCGGGCTGTGGAAGGTCGCGCTGTTCGCGAAGGACATCGTGGATTCGCTCGACGCGTGGCCGAAGCCGACGTTCCAGCAGGCGAAGGCCGACAGCGCGATGGGGCGCATCGCCGGCGGCGGCGGCTACGGCGCCTACCTCGGCACGATCCCGGACTACATGAAGACCGAGGGCGGCGTGCTGCTCTCGGGCGTGCGCGGCGGCAGTCCCGCGGACAGCGCCGGGCTCAAGGGGGGCGACGTGGTCGTCCGCTTCGACGGTATCCGCGTGGACAACATCTACGACTACACGTTCGCCCTGCGCTCCCGGAAGCCCGGGCAGCAGGTGCGGATCACGGTGCAGCGCGACGGGCGCGACGTCGAGCTCGTCGCCGTGCTCGGGAGGCGCAAGTGACGGATCGCGGCACGATGCGTCGCCACGTCGCGGTGGCGCTGGGACTCATCGTACTCGCGGCGGCGCCCGCGGGCCGGCCGCGCGCCGCGGCGCCGGCGGCGCTCACGCCGCCGATGCCGGGCGCGGTCAACGCCGACTCGACGATCCGCGACGGCGAGACGCACTTCGCGCACCTCTGGCAGCTGACGTTCGGCGGCCAGAATGCCGAGGCCTACTGGTCCGAGGACGGACGCAGGCTCATCCTCCAGTCCACGCGCGACGGCTATCCCTGCGATCAGGAGTTCGTGATCGATCTCACGACCGGCGCGACGCGGCGCGTGAGCACCGGCACCGGCCGCACGACGTGCGGCTACTTCTACGACCACGATCGCCGGATCTTCTTCTCGTCGACGCACCTCGGATCGGACTCCTGTCCGCCGCCACTCGACTACTCGAAGGGCTACGTGTGGCGGATCGATCCCGACTACGACATCTTCACCGCCAGACCCGACGGCTCGGACCTGCGTCGGCTCACGACCACGCCCGGCTACGACGCCGAGGGCACGCTCTCGCCCGACGGCGAGCGGATCCTGTTCACCTCGGTGCGCGACGGCGACCTCGAGCTCTACACGATGAGGACCGACGGGAGCCAGGTGACGCGGCTCACGCACCGGCTCGGCTACGACGGCGGCGCGTTCTTCTCGCGCGACGGGAAGTGGATCTGCTGGCGCGCCGACTACCCGTCGGACTCCGCGGCGACCGAATACAAGGACCTGCTCGCGCGGCATCTCGTCCGCCCGTCGACGATGAACCTGTGGGTGATGCGCGCGGACGGAAGCGACGCGCGCCAGGTGACGCACGACCCCGGCGCCTCGTTCGCGCCGTACTTCACGCCCGACGGCAAGGCCCTCATCTATTCCTCGAACTGGGAGAACCCACATGGCCGCAACTTCGATCTTTACCTCGTGGATCTGAAGGGCGGCCGGCCGGTCCCGGTAACGCGCGATCCGAGCTTCGACGGCTTCCCGATGTTCTCGCCCGACGGTCGCTGGCTCGCGTTCTCGTCGAACCGCGGCGGCAAGGTGCGCGGCGAGACGAACCTGTTCCTCGCCGAGTGGAAGCCGTGACGCGGCGCCGCCGGCCGGGCCGCGCATCGCGCTGATGCCGGGCGCGCGGCGCGGGACGGCGCTCGCGATCCTCGTCGCCGGGCTCGCCGTCTACGCGGCGACGCAGCACGCCGCCGCGTTCGCGATCCCGTTCATCAACGACGACTTCGTCTTCCTCGACCGGACGCGCGTAGCGTCGTTCGCGTCGCTGTGGGGATTCCGCGACCTCGCGTTCCACTGGTGGCGGCCGTGGTCGCGGGAGCTCCACTTCTGGACGCTGCAGTCGCTGTTCGGCGCGCGCGTGACGCCGTTCCACGCCGCGAGCTTCGCGCTGTGGCTCGCGAGCGTCGCCGTGTTCGCGACGCTCGTCGAACGGCTCGCCGGTCTGCGCGCCGCCGCGATCGCGACCGCGGCGGTCGCGGCGCTCGCCGCGTGGGGCGTTCCGCTCGGCTGGGCGGCGACCGCGCAGGAGCTGTGGATGATCCTCTTCGTCCTGCTCACGTTGCTGGCGTGGGCGTGCAACCGCGCCGCGCTCGCCTCCGTGGCGCTCGCGCTCGCCCTGTTGAGCAAGGAGACGGCGGTCGTGACGGCGCCGCTCGCGCTCGCGTACGACGGGATCGTGCGCCGCGCGTCGCCGCGCGCGGCGCTCGTCCGCGCGCTGCCGCTGATCGCGATCACCGCGCTCTGGTCGCTCGCGCATCCGCTGATCGGGGGCCGGCTGTGGCGATCGCACGCGACGGCGACGGCGACGGCCGCCGCGACGCCGCCGGCCCAGGCGCAGGCGCCGGTCGCGACGCCGGCGCCGGCCGGGGCTCCGGCGCCCGCCGACGCGGTCGGGCCGCCCTCGGCGCGGCTCCCGCGGTGGCGCGTCGCGCTCGTGCCGTTCAACCTCGATCGCCTTCCGGCGCCGGAGCGGGGCTGGACCGCGGCGCTCCGCACCGGTGGACCGGGTGCCGTCATCCTCGTGGCGCTGGTGCTGATCGTGAGCCGGCGGACACGCGACCGGTCCGGACCGGAGGATCGCGCTCCGACACCCGGACGCGTGTTTGCGTTCGGCGCCGTCTGGGCGCTGCTCGGATGGGCGCCGCTCTTCATGCCGGCGCTCGACTGGCACGCGTACTACGCGCTGCTCGGGTGCTTCGGCGTGTGGCTCGCGCTCGGCGCGCTGCTCGCCGCGCGGCCCGCGCTCGGCGCGGCGGCGGTCGCGGCGCTCGCGCTCATCGCCCCGGCGCGCGCCGACACGCCGTCGCTCGACTGGGGGAGTCCCTGGTACCTCGCACGCTCGGCCGAGTTCCTCGCCGGGATGCGCGCCGGCCTGATGGGCGTGCTGCCGCATCCCGCCCCGCACGCGCGGTTCTTCTTCGTCCGCGTGCCGAGCAACGTCGGTTTCATGAACGGCGACGGTCCGGCGCTTCGGGTCTGGTACGGCGATCCTACGCTCACGGGCGGCTACTACTCGGCGTTCCGCGCGCGCGCCGCCGGCGAGGCGAGGGGACCCGACTACTTCTTCCGCTTCGATTCGACGTCGCGCTGGATCGAGGTCGTCGCGGGGGCCGAGGACACGGCGGCCGCGCGACGCGCCGACCCGCGCTGGGAGAGCGACCACGTGATGCTCGCGACCACCCTGGCGAAGGGCGGCGACTGGTCGCGCGCGGCGGGCGAGTGGGTCAAGCTCGCGGACGCCGCGCCCGCGCAGGTCGACTATGCCTACGATGCCGCGGTCGCGTTCGAATCGCTCGGCGATTCCACCGGGGCCGCGCGCTGGTATACGCGCGCCGCGGCGCTCCCCGGCGCCGACCCGGACGCCCGCGCGATGGCCCGCCGATTCGAGCGTTACTTGAACGGACGGCCGCCGAGTCGCTAACGTGCGCCTATGGGCAAGCGCATCCAGTTCGACAACGCCGCGCGCGAGGCCCTGCGCCAGGGCGTGGAGCAGCTCGCCGGCGCGGTGCGCGTGACGCTCGGCCCGCGCGGGCGCAACGTCGTCATCGACCGCAAGGACGGCTCGCCGACGATCACCAACGACGGCCTGACGATCGCGCGTGAGATCGAGCTCGACAACCCGTTCGCCAACCTCGGCGTGCAGCTGTTGAAGGAGGCCGCGACTCGCACCGGCGAGGTCGCGGGCGACGGCACCACGACGGCCACGGTGCTCGCGCACTGCGTCGTGAGCGAAGGGCTCAAGGCGATCGCCGCCGGCTGCAACCCGATGGCGGTCAAGCGCGGCATCGACCGCGCGGTCGAGGTGACGGTCGGCGAGCTGAAGCGGCAGGCGCAGCAGGTCGATGGCCGCGCCGATGTGGCGCGGGTCGCGACGGTGTCGGCCAACAACGACGAGGCGATCGGCCGGCTGATCGCCGACGCGGTCGAGCGCGCCGGCAAGGACGGCGTAATCACGGTCGAGGAGGGGCGCGGGCTCGACAGCACGCTCGAGGTGGTCGAGGGGCTGCGCTTCGATCGCGGCTACCTCTCGCCCTATTTCGTCACCGACCCCGAGACGATGGAGGCGGTGCTGGTCGAAGCGCTCGTGCTGCTCACCGAGGCCAAGATTCTCGCCGTCTCCGATCTGCTCGCGGCGATGGAGTACGCCGCCGAGGCCGGCCGGCCCCTGCTCGTGGTCGCCGACGACGTCGAGGGCGAGGCGCTGGCGACGCTCGTCGTCAACCGGTTGCGCGGCACGGTCGCCTCGGTCGCGGTGCGCGCGCCGGCGACGGGCGAGGAGCGGCGCGGCATGCTCGACGACCTCGCCGTCCTCACCGGCGCGACGCTCATCAATTCCGAGTCCGGGATCGCCATCGACCACATCGCGCGCGAGCACTTCGGCCGCGCGAAGCGCGTGATCGTCGGCCGCGAGACGACGACGCTCATCGAGGGCGGCGGGCGGCAGGCCGAGATCCGCAAGCGCATCACGCTGCTCCGCCGCGAGCTCGACGAGGCGGACGTCGACTACGATCGCGACCGCCTGCGCGCCCGGCTCGGCCGGCTCACGGGCGGCGTGGGCGTGATCCACGTCGGCGCCGCGACCGAGCTCGAGATGCGGGAGAAGAAGGCCCGCATCGAGGACGCGCTCGCGGCGACGCGCGCCGCGGTCGAAGAGGGCGTGGTCGCGGGCGGGGGCGTGGCGCTGCTGCGCGCGCAGCCCGCCGTGCGCGCGCTCAAGCTGCCGGTGGACGAAGCGGTGGGCCGCGACATCGTCCTGCGCGCGCTCGAGGAGCCGGCGCGGCAGATCGCCGCGAACGCGGGTGAGGAGGGGGCGGTCGCGATCGAGAAGATCCGCGCCGGCAAGGGCGCGTTCGGCTTCGACGCCGCGACCGGGCGCTACACCGACCTCGCCGCGGCCGGCATCCTCGATCCGGTCAAGGTCGCGCGCTGCGCGCTGCAGAACGCGGCGAGCATCGGCGCGATGGTGCTGACGACCAACGCCGTCGTGGTGGACGCGCCCGACGACGAAGGCGGCGAGTCGGACGAGAGCTGAACGCGCGAAAGTCCTTGACGCGATTTGGCGCGTCCATGGGCGACGCTCACGTGCTCGCCCCGGCAACGCGCTTCATCGCGCGCAGGGCGCCCACTCGCCGCACGTGATCCGTGAAGACGAGATCGATCGCGTAATGAAGTGAGATCGCATCTCTGCGGCGATCTCCGGGCGTCGAATTCGGGCGTGATATGAATTGAGTGTTCACGCGCCCCCGTGACCCGCCCCCGAAGCGGAGTCACGTCGATGGACACCTTCTCGCTCGCCCACCTCTCGGACGAGACGCTCACGCACGAGCTGCGCGCACTCGGCCGTCAGGAGAGCGCCGTCACCGCCCGCCTCCTCGCCCGCATCGCCGAGTTCGAGTCCCGCGATCTCCATGCGAAGGCCGGCTACCCGTCGATGGTGGCGTACCTCATGCGGACGCTGTCGCACCTCTTCGACAGCGAGCACGCGGCGTTCAACCGCATCCACGCCGCCCGCGCCGCCCGCGCGTACCCGGTCATCTTCTCCATGGTCGCCGGGGGCGAGCTCTCGCTCACTGCGGTCAACCTGCTCGCCCCGCATCTCACCGCGAAGAACGCCGCCGACCTGCTGACCGCGGCGACCGACAAGACCAAGATCCAGGTGCAGGAGCTGATCGCCGCCCGGTTCCCGAAGCCCGACGTCCCGACCGTGATCCAGCCGCTGACGCCCGCCATTCCGACAACTCACTCGTTCCAGAACGAGTCTGGCGACATCTCCGCGGCCATGCCGGCGCCGCGGATCGCCCCGCTCTCGGCGGAGCGGGTGCTGCTCCAGGTGACGGTCGATCGCGAGACACACGACCTCCTGCAGCGCGTCCAGTCGCTGCTCGGCCGCAGCGGTTCGAGCCACGTCTCCGGCGTGCTCAAGGGGCGCTGCGCTGCTATGCGCGCCAGATCGAGAAGACGAAGTTCGCCGCCACGGATCGGCCGCAACGTCGAACGCGGCGGACGAAACCCGACCGCCGCCACATCCCGGCCGAGGTAAAGCGGGCGGTGTGGGAGCGCGACGGCGGCCGGTGCACGTTCGTGAGTGCCGACGGCCACCGCTGCGCGTCGCGGGCGCGAATCGAGTTCGATCACATCGATCCCTACGCTCGAGACGGGGCAGCGACGGTGAGCAACGTGCGGCTGCTGTGCCGGGCGCACAACCAGTACGCCGCCGAGCGCACGTTCGGCGCCGACTTCATCCGCGCGAAGCGTGAGACAAGACGCGTCGCGCGCCCGAACCGGGAGACCGACCCGGACCGCAGCGTCGTCCCGTGGCTCCGGAGCCTCGGGTTCCGCGCCGCCGAGGCGCGACGCGGCGCCGAGTTCTCCGCCACGCTCCACGACGGCGCGATCGAGGACCACGTGCGGGCTGCGGTCGCGTTCCTCGGCCGAGCACGGAGCCGGCCGGTCGGCGTGAACGGAGCCGCGTCCGTGCATTCCTCCGTTGCCTCGCCGTCCGCGACTCCGTAGGCTCCGCGGACGCTTTGCCCGACACCCGACATCATCGGAGGTTCGCGTGACGGCCACCGCCGCGGTTGAAACCGTCGCACCCCCCACTGAACGACAGTTCCTCGGCCACCCGCGAGGACTGTTCCTGCTCTTCTTCACCGAGATGTGGGAGCGCTTCTCGTACTACGGCATGCGCTCGCTGCTCGTGCTGTACATGGTCAAGCACCTCTTCGTCCAGCCCGATGTCGGCCAGCGCGTGCTCGGGTTCACGGCGCTCCGGGGAGTGCTCGAGCACTTCTTCGGACCACTCGCGGTGCAGCCGCTCTCGTCGCAGATCTACGGGCTCTACACCGGCTTCGTCTACTTCACGCCGTTCTTCGGCGGCATGCTCGCCGACCGCGTCATCGGCCAGCGCAAGGCGGTGATCCTCGGCGCGGTGCTGATGGCAATCGGCCACTTCATGATGGCGAGCGAGCGCATGTTCTTCCTCGCGCTCATGTTCCTGATCGCGGGCAACGGCTGCTTCAAGCCCAACATCTCGACCCAGGTCGGACTGCTCTATCCGCAGGGCGATCCGCGCCGCGACGGCGCGTTCACGATCTTCTACATGGGCATCAATCTCGGGGCGTTCTTCTCGCCGCTCGTGTGCGGCACGCTCGGGCAGACGGTCGGCTGGCACTGGGGCTTCGGCGCCGCCGGCGTCGGCATGGTGATCGGCCTCATCATCTATCTCTGGGGCCAGCGCTTCCTCGCGCTGGACGTGCTGACGCAGCGGCGCAAGCTCGAGGCGGTCACGCCCAAGCAGAAGATCACGGCGAACGAGTGGCAGCGGATCGGCGTGCTGCTGGTCGTGTGTTTCCTCGTCAGCGTGTTCTGGGCGGTGTTCGAGCAGCAGGGCAACACCATGCAGCTCTGGGCGGACAAGAACACCAACTGGACGTTCGGCGGATTCCAGATCCCGTCCACGTGGTATCAGGCGTTCAATCCGTTCATGATCTTCGCCTTCGCGCCGCTGTTGAGCATGCTGTGGGCCAATCAGGCCAGGAACGGCAAGGAGCCGGCGAGCCTCACCAAGATGGGCTTCGGCTGCCTGCTGCTCGGCCTCTCGTTCATCGTGATGATCGTCGCGTCGCAGGGCATGGCGCCCGATGCGCGCCGCAGCGTCCTGTGGCTCGTCGGCACGACGGTGATCCTGACGCTCGGCGAGCTCTACCTGTCGCCGATCGGGCTCTCGTTCGTCACCAAGGTCGCGCCGGCGCGGATGGTGTCGATGCTCATGGGCACGTGGTTCCTCGCCAACTTCATCGGCAACTACCTCTCGGGCTACCTCGGCACGTTCTGGGAAACGATCAGCCACGAGAAGTTCTTCATGCTGATGACCGTGCTGGGCATCGGCGCGGGGATCGCGATGCTGGTGTTGAGCCGGCCGATGAACAAGATCGTCGCGAGCCACGACCGGCGGGCGGGGTAGCGGCGGCGGCCGGCGGCTACTCGATGATCAGCTTCCGGGTCAGCATCAACGGGCCGGCAACCGCGCGGTAGAAGTAGACGCCGGCGTGAAGGCGCCGGCCACGGTCGTCGGTGCCGTTCCACTGGATCGAATACGCGCCCGGGTCGTAGCCCCAGTTGACGAGCGTCGCGATTTTTTGCCCGGTGACGCTGTAGACGCTGATCGAACAGGAGGTTCGATTCGGCACCGCGAACTGGATCGTGGTCGAGGCTGTGAACGGATTGGGGAAGTTCTGTTCCAGCGAGAAGCGCGTGATGGTCACCGGCGCCGGCACGACCCGGACCGTCACGGTGAGATTCCCCGGCCCTGCCGAGCGCGGCTGGACCGGGCGCTGCGGGCCGTTGGGCGGCCTGCCGATCCCTCCGCGGGGGAGCGTCCGGGCGCGCTGATGGAGCGTGCCGCCGTCAGCGCTGGGGACCGCCGGCTCGGACGCAGCGGTCTGCGCCGAGAGGATCACGACGGCCACCAGCGATCCGACGAGGGTCACGAGCCGCCGTGCCGGAGACATCACCGGACATGGGTGTAGATACGCGTGTAGATTTGAGTCCGCACCGGCTGATCGGTGACGGCCGCCGAGATGATGCACATCAGATTCCTGCCCTTGAGCGACTTCCCGCCGCTCATCGAGATCGTCCCGGCGATGGCGCGCTGCTCCCCGGGCTCGAGCACCATCGAGGCTGGCTCGAGCCTCACCTGCGCCGCATCGAGCAGCTCGCCGTCTCCCTTCGCGAGCGTGCTTCCGGAGCTCGCGACGCTCATCGCCGCGAGCGTCACGGTGATCCTGTGGCCCGCGGTATTCCGGACGGTGAAGGGCCGCGTGGTCACCTGTTCGAGTGGGTACACGTGGCCGGGAGCCAGATCGTGAAGCTTGACCTCCCCGGGCTCGAGCGAGACCGAGAGATCTCCACTCGGTTGCGCCTGATCCGAATCGGCAGTCGCGGCGATCGAGAAGATGATCCGACTCTTCAGCCCGTACGCCAGCATGTCTTCGGCGCGGGCGAGCGTATGAGTCCAGAAGACGATCTGGAAGCGGCGCCCGAGGAGATTGCGGTCATCGGGGATCGCGAGCCGGAGATCGGTGGTCCCGGTCTGGTTGGGAGCGAGCGTGAGCGTTTCGGGCACGGCGCTCGCCCAGCGAAGATCCGGCGCCGCCTCCGCGCCGCGACGCAGCTCGGAGGAGTCGGGAATCAGGGGCTCGATGCGTACCCGCAACGGCGACGCATCCGAGCTGGTCACGGAGAGTGGAAGGTTTGCGAGCGTGCTGAGTGAATAGGTGTGGCCGATCTTCAGATTCTCGATCACGACCTCGCCCATCGAACAGCGAAGACCCCCGCCGCGGCCGGCGACACTGCAACGCACATCGCGAACAGCAGGCCTGCCGCGGCCTCCCGGCATATGGTTGACGCATCGTCTACCCGGCCGAAGCGGTGACGGTCACGGTGATGCTCTGCTGCGTGGTCACCGAGGTCGAGGTGGGCGCGTTGAACCGGAACCACAACGACCGCGTGCCGGAAGCGGCGATCGAGAGGCCGTTCTGGTCGCCGGCAAACTTGGTGGCGGAGCTGGCCACCGAGGCGGTCGAGATCGCGTGGTTGGCGTACGTGAAGCTGCCCGCGGCCGGCGCCGACGAGTTGAACTCCGCCAGCAGCGCGTAGTCCTCGGCGGTCGAAGGCGCCGCCTGCACCGCCGTCCAGGTCGAGGGATTGGTGAGCGAGAGCGAGAACGTCTCGATCACGTTTCCGTCGTTGGTGACGGTCGAGCCGGCGCCCGACACGGTCTGGGTTCCCGCGACGACGGTGCCGAAGGCGATCGGACCGGTGGCGGAAACGCTCAGGCTCTGAATCGTGACGGTGACCGAGATCGTGGCGGGATTGCCGGCATGCGCCAGCGGCGCCAGACCGACGGCGAGCAGGAGCTGAAGGACTGCGATCCTGCCCAGGTTCTTGATCGACATTGCGGCCTCCTGGTGAGTATCTCGTGGGACCCGCGGCGCCCGATCGCATCGGCCGGGCGAAGACGGTGTCGGCGTCAACCGCGAGCGGAGTGGGGTGACCGCGCCGGCGCCGCGCGGCCATCCACGCGGTCCCGGCGCTCACCTCATTCCCCCGTTGTATCGGCCACGCATTGCAACGCCTTGATAAGAGCCTTGCCTCACTCCGGACTTACTGTGCGGTCACGGTGAGTGAGGAGGCGTACTGGGTCAGCGACAACGTGCTCACGGGCGTGAGGATGCGGACGTACAGGTTCACGTTGGCCGACGCGGCGAGGCCGGTCACGATCGTAAAGTTCGTGTCGTAGGCGGAAATGTCCGTCCACGGCCCGGTGGCGCTGGTCGTGGACCACTGCGCCCGGATCTGGTCGGGCCCATTCGATGTGCTGGAGAGCGACCAGGTGTTCGTGCCGGCGGTGAGGGTCGAGATCTTGCCCACCAACGTCTCGGTGGCGTTGCCGTCGTTGGTGAGCACCGTCGATTGAGGCGCCAGCCACGCGTTGAGCGGCCGCGTGCCGAAAGCGAATGCCGCGTTCCCGACGCTCACGCTGCTCACGGTCTGAATCACGATCGCCTTCAAGTCGGCGATGTCGTGGCCGGCAGGAATCGTCAGGGTGGCGTTGTTGCCCGCGAGGTCGCGCAGCGTCGCCCCCGAGGCGAGCGTCAGCGGTGAGTTCGCGTTCAGGCGCGATGAGCTCTGCCCCGCGCCGACCGTGTAGGTGCCGCTGGCCGAGCTGGCCGGCCCGAACGGGCTGATCGCCACCGATGCGCCGGTATCGAGCGTCACGTTCAGGTTCCCTCCCGCGAGCGTCACCGGCTCCGCGAAGTCGACCGTCACGTTGACCGCGGCACCGGCGCCATAGGTCCCATTCGCGGTCGTGGAGGTGACGTCGGTGATCGTCGGGACGGTGGTGTCGACGATGATCGCCTTGTTGGCCGCCAACGACCCCGGCGTGCCGGGGTCCGGAAGGGTCAGGTTCGCGTTCGTGCCGCTTCCCAGCTTCTTGATGGTGCCGCCGTTGAGAGCCAGCGCCGACGCGGAGAGGTAATCGAGGTCGGGGCTGTTCTGTCCCGCCGCGACGGTGAAGCTGAACGTGAGGGTCGTGGTCCCGCTGCCGCTGCTGTAGCTGGCGACCGCGTTCGGTGAGGACGAGGTATTGAGCGTCAGCTGCGGTGTCCCGGTCACCGTCTCGGCACCGCTGAACACGACATTCACGACGATCACGGACCCCGCGCCGTAGGATCCGTCCGCGGTGGTCGAGGTGACGTTCGTCACGCCGGGGACATTGGAATCGATCACGATGTTGTTGTTGTCCGCCAGCGATCCCGGAGCTCCCGGGGCGGCGAGCGTCAGATCGGCGTTGTTGCCGGCGGCATCCTTGATCGTGCCGCCGTTGAGCGCCAAAGCGCTGGTGGACAGGTAGTCAAGATGGGCGCTCGACTGGCCGGCGGCCACGGTGTAGTCGAAGGTGAGCGTGCTGCTGCCGCTCCCGGAAACGTAGCTGGCGATGCCGTTCGGCGTGGAGGCGGTGTTGAGCGTCAGTTGCGGCGTCCCCGTGACGGTGACCGCTTCGTCGAAGGCGACGAGAATCGGAATCGTGAACCCCAGTCCAAAGGTCCCGTCCGCCACGGTCGAGTAGACACTCGTCACGGTCGAGGCGATCGCGTCGTAGGTGCGCCGGAACTGGAGCGCGGCGCTGTTTCCGTTCCCCGCCGCGTCGGCCGCCGCACTGGCGGCGATGTCTGCGGTCACGGCGCCGCTGGCGCCCGGCGTCAGGTCGAAGCTGTAGGCGGCTCCGGAGCCGGTGAAGTTGCTCACGCTTCCATTGACGGTCGTCAGGTCCGACGCCGTGAAACCGGTGACCGACTCGCTGAAGGTCACCGTGACCGGAATCGGCGAGACATTCGTCGGATCGCCCGTCGTCGAGCTCATGGCGACCGTCGGCGCGAGCTTGTCGATCGTGCACGTCTGCCCCGACGTGTAGCTGCCGTTGCCGTTGCCGGCGCCGGTCCCGCCGAGCGGGTTTCCGGCGGCATCGACGATCGAATCGTCGTCGCCCAGGTCGAGGCGGATCGTCCCCGACCCGCTCCCGGTGTTGACGGTGACCGTGCGGGAGGCGCCGCTTCCGGTCACGCCGCTGATCGATGCCCCGCTCACCCCGGTCGTGGTCAGCGCGAAGTCGGTCGCATCCACGCCCGTCACGACCTCGCTGAACGTCGCCGTGAACGAAATGCTCGATGCGTTCGTCGGACTCGTCGAGGCCAGGTTGATCGAGGCCACGGTCGGGGCGACCGAGTCGTAGGTCATCGCGAACTGCGGCGCGGCCACGTTCCCCCGACCGTCCACGTCGAATGCCACTCCCGCCGGGATGTCGGCCGTCACCAGCCCGTTTGCGGTCGGGGTCAGGTCGAAGGCATAGCTCAACCCGGACCCGGTGAAGTTGCCCAACGTCCCGTTCGACAGCGTGACATCCGACGCGGTGAAGCCTGTGACGGTCTTGGTGAACGTCACCGTCACCGGGATCGGCGAGACTCGGGTCGGATTGGTGAGCGCGGTGCTCATCGCGACCGAGGGGGAGTTGCGGTCGATCGTATACGTCTGCCCGGTCGTGAAACCGCCGTTGCCCGCGCCGGTCCCGCCGAGCGGATTGCCGGCGGCATCGACGATGGTGTCGTCGTCCAGCACATCCAGACGAATCGTCCCCGATCCGGTTCCCGTGTTGACCGTCACCGTGTAGACAGCGCCGCTTCCGCTGACGGCGCTCACCGAGGTGCCGCTCAATCCCGTCGTGGTCAGGCCAAGATCGGTCAGATCCACGCCGGTCACCGCCTCGCTGAAGGTCACGGTGAAGTCGACCGTGGCGGTGCTCGTCGGATCGGGGCCGGCCCGGTTCGACGACACGACGGAGGGGGCCGTCTTGTCGACCGTGTAGACCTGACCCGAGGTGAAGTTCCCGTCGCCCGCCGAGTTCCCGCCCAGCGGGTTCCCGCCCGTCACGATCGAGTTGTTGTCGATGAGATCCAGGCGGATCGTCCCGGACCCGCTCCCGGTGTTGGCGGTCACCGTGTAGACGGAGCCCGACCCGCTCACGCCGCTGACCGAAGCCCCGGCGATCGCGCCGGTCGTGGTCAGCGAGAAATCGGTGGCATCGACACCCGTCACCGCCTCGCTGAACGTCACGGTGAAGCTCACGCTCGTGGCATTTGTCGGGTCGGTCCCATTGCGGACGATGGACGCCACCACCGGATGGACGCGCAGCATGACCTGCCCGGCCGTCGCCACGTCGATGAAGTAGGCGGGCCCCGCGGGCACCGATCCGATGTTGATCACGTTGTTGGTCAACACACCCGTGTAGCTGAAGAGCGTGTAGGTGCCGGCGCCGAACCCGCCCGCTGCGGTGACATTCAACACGCCATCCGCAGTCAGGTTCCCGGTCGCGCTGACCTGGTCGCTGGTGGTCCCGAGCTCGAAGTTGAGATTGGACGTCGAGTTCAGGACGAGGGCGCCGGTGTTCAACGTCCCTGGCCTTGCGTTGCCCGGGGTCAGATTCCCGCCATTGGCGATGGTCGTGGTCCCGGCGATGCCGCCGGGGTTGGCGCCATCGAGAAAGGCGCCCGAGGAAACCGTGACCGCACCCGTGCCCGTGGGGGAACCGAGCGTGCTGGTGACGCGCAGGGTTCCGGCACTGACCGTGGTCACGCCGGTGTAGAGATTGGCCGCCGCCAGCGTCAGCACCCCGGTGCCCGACTTCGTGACCGCGCCCGTCCCGAGGATGATGCCATTCACGACGGTGTTCCCCGCGCCGCTGAACGTCGTCGCGAACCCACCGTTGGTGAGGGTCCCGGTCAAGGTCAGCGTGTTGGCCGCCGTCGCCGAGCCGATCGTGCTGGCCGCGGTCAACGTGATCGGACCGGCAAAGCTGTTGTCCTCGCTGACGTTCTTGACCGCTCCGGCCGCGCCGACGCCCGTCCCCGTGACGCTGAGCGTTTCGGGCGTGCTGTAACTGAATCCGCCGCGGAACCCGAGTGTGGCTCCGGAGGCGATCGTCGTCTTGCCGGCGATGGTCCCGAGCCCGTTGTTGGCCGTGACGACGAGCTGGCCGGCATTGATGGTCGTGGTCCCGGTGTAGGTGTTGTTCACGGTGAAAGCGAGCGTTCCGGCGCCGCTCTTCGTGACGTTGAAGGCGCCGCTGATCACGGCCGTGATCGACACGTCGTCGGTGGCGGTGCCATCGTTGATCGAAAAGGTCCGGTTGCCGCCGAGGCCGAGGTTGCCGGTGATGGTCGCGGTGGTGGCGGAGGCATTGCCGGTCACGGTCCCCCCGAGCGTCAGGGTCCCGGTCCCGGTGGTGACGGCGCCTCCGGTCAGAGTCAGACCGCCGATCGTATCGGAGAAGTTGTTGAGGTCCAGCAGCCCCGGGTATGCGACCGTGACCCGCTTGCCCGGGATCTCGTTGCTCGCCAGCGACTGGACCAGACCGCCGGTGATCGTCAAGGTTCCGGTGACGATGTTCTTCCCGCTCGTCTTGTTCAGGAGCACCGTTCCGGCGTTGACGATCAGGCCGCCGGTATAGGAGTTGGTGGCGGTCCCCGAAACCCGGTAGGTCCCCGCACCGGCCTTGGTCAATGCGGCGGTGCCGCTGGTCACACCGGAGACGTCCAGCGTCGCGCCGGCATCGCTCACCGTCCAGGTCTGGTCTACCGTCAGCGCGATCGCGAGGGCGACCGTGTTCGTTCCCGTCACGCCCGCGGCGACGGTGATCCCGGCCGCGGTGCTGATGCCGATCGCGTTGCCGCTGATCGAGTACCCGGAGGCCTGGAAGCTGATCGAGCTGAAGCCGGTCGACGCCAGGAGGTTGTTCACGTTGGTGAGCCGCGCGGCGCTGCCGGGAAAGACCAGGTCGTCGCCGGAGATCGGGGCCACGCCGCCGACCCAGTTGGCGGCGGTCGCCCAATTGTTGTCGGTGCCGGCGCCGCTCCAGGTCACCGTCGCGGCCCGGACAGCGGCGGGGGCCAGCAGGCCGACCGCGATCGCAAATGCCAGCGCGACCCAGGTGGCATGGTGAACGCGCAGATTCTTCGCGAAGGAGAAGGCGGCCATGAATCGCGTTGCCTCGTGTCGGTTCAGCCATCTCCGGACCGAAGGGTCCGGCGTCGCAAATGAACAGGCGTACTGTTCCAATAGATCGGCAAAGCCCCCAACCAGCACCACCTCAAAGACCGGGAGCGAGCGCGGGTCGGTATCTGCTCTTCTCCATCTCCCACCGACCTCATTGCCCCTCCCAGACGTAGATCGGCTCGACGCACGCCTGCTCGAATCCGAGCCGCGCGAGATTGCGCCGCGATCCGTCGGGCCGGCCGCGCACGTGCTCGCCGGTCTGGCTCCACGCCCACGCGCAGCCCGCGCGCTGCGCGTGCCGCAGCCGCGCCACGATGATCGCGCTCTGCGCGCCGCGCTTCCGCCAGCGCGTGCGGGTCGCCGCGCCGCCGAGCCAGCCGAGGCCGTCGTCGATCGCGAGCGCGCCGACCGCGACCGGCGTGGTGCCGTCGAAGGCCATGAAGTGCGCGTAGTCGCGCGAGGCGGCGGCCGCGAGCGCCCAGTCGCGGCGGCTCGCCGGTGTCGCGAACGCCTCGGCGAGCACCGCGACCGAGTGCTTCGCCATCGCCGGTCCGATGCGCCGGACCGTGAAGTCGGTCGCGACGCGCGGCACCGGCTCGCCGAGATCCCGCACGAGCAGCGCGTAGCCGTGCTGCTTGCGGAGGCGCCGCGATTCGAGCCAGCGCGCGATCCGCGCCCGCTGCGGCCCGGGGCCGAGGACCACGCTGAACCGGTGCAGCCGCGCCGCGCGGGCGCGCTCGATGATCTCGTCGATCGCGCGCTCGCCCGCCTCGCCGCGGTGGCCGAGACCAATCACGCGGTTCATGCGCAGGGCGTCGCTCTTCGGCATCATCGTGAAGAGTCCGTCGGCGACGCGCACGACCTCGGGGCGGACGCGCTTTGCGACCGCGGCGGGCATGAGCGCCCAGTGGCGCTCCGCCCCGCGGATCGCCATCGCCTCGATGCGGCGCAGGAGATCGGCGTTCATGGGAGACCGCGCCGCGGGCGACGCGCTCCGGCCGCGGCGCGGCCCGGCGCTAGGCCTGCTTCGCCCCCATCACCTTCTCGCGCCCGACCAGCCACAGGAGTCCGGTGAGCAGCACGAACGGGATCAGCGCGAGCAGGTCGGCGCTCGGTCCGTCGAAGAACGGATTGTGCGCACGCGACCAGGTCGTGAGCGCCGAGTCGATCGGCTCCATCAGGCCGGCCATGAACGCGATGATGATGCCGGCGATCGCGCCGCCCGCGATGTAGCCGGACGCGAGCAGCACGCCCGGGCTGCGGTCGGAATCGGCGGCGAGCTGCTCCTCGGAGAGCTTGTGGTGCGCGAGGTCCTTGCGGCGCGCGCGGTCCACGAGCCAGCGGATCGCGCCGCCGATGAAGATCGGGCTCGACGACGAGAGCGGCAGGTAGACGCCGACCGCGAACGCGAGCGACGGCACCCCGGCCATCTCGAGCACGATCGCGATCATCACGCCGAAGAGCACCAGCCCCCACGGCAGATGGCGGTCGAGGATGCCCTTGATGATGTACGACATCAGCGTCGCCTTCGGCGCGTCGAACTTGTGCACCTCGGCGCCGCCCGGCCGCGTGCGGAACGCGCCGTTGATGCCGGGATCCACGAACCACGTCGCGTTGCCCTGATCGTCCACCAGGTACTTGCCGGCCGGGCCGCCCGCGTCGTCGGTCTTGTGCCACACGCGGTAGTCGCGCGCGTCGTCCTTCGCCTGCACGCCGGCGAGCTTCTCGCGCGCGGCGGGCAGCGCCGCGGCGTCGGTGTGGAGCCCGGCGGGCGCCACCTGCTTCACCGGCACGTACACGGTCGCCGCGTCGTTCAGCTTGAGCAGGATCGGCCCGAGCACCAGCGCCGAGAACAGCGCGCCGATCAGGATCGCGATCTGCTGCCAGCGCGGCGTGCCGCCGACGATGTAGCCGGTCTTCAAGTCCTGCGACGTGCTGCCGCCGTTGGACGCGGCGATGCAGACGATGCCGCCGACCGAGAGAGCGGTGACGTAGTAGGCGCCGCCGGTCCAGCCGACGAGCAGGAAGACGAGGCACGTGAGCAGCAGCGTCGCGACCGTCATGCCCGAGATCGGATTCGACGACGAGCCGATCTCGCCGGTGAGCCGCGACGAGACGGTGACGAAGAGGAAGCCGGTGATGACGATCAGGATCGCGCCGAGCAGGTTCATGTGCAGCGGCCGCGCGAGCAGGATCGCGAGGATCAGCACGCCGATGCCGCCGAACACCCACGTCATCGGGATGTCGCGGTCGGTGCGGCTCGCGTCGGCGCCCGCGGCGGCGCTCCGCGAGGCGCCGACGTCCTTCAGGCCCTCGCGCAGGCCGTGCCAGATCGTCGGCAGCGAGCGGAACAGGCTGATGATCCCGCCCGCGGCCACCGCGCCCGCGCCGATGTAGAGCACGTACGCGCCGCGCACCTGGTTCGGGCTCATCTGTGCGATCGGGATCGTCCCGGGCGCGAGCGGCCCGACGATCTTCTCGCCGAAGAACTTGATGAGCGGGATCAGCACGAGGTACGCGAGCACGCCGCCCGCGCACATGATCGAGGCAATGCGCGGGCCGATGATGTAGCCGACGCCGAGCAGCTCGGGTGAGATCTCGGTCGCGACCGATCCGCCGGCGAACGGCCTGGCGAACAGCTTCTCGGGCGTGTCCTTCCAACCCTTGAGCGCCACCATCGCCGTCTTGTAGAGCAGCCCGATGCCGAAGCCGGTGAAGATGGTCGCGGCACTCAAGCCCTTGGCGAACCCCTTCGCCTCTTCCGCCATCGCCTCGGGCGACGCCGCCCTGCGCGACTCCTCGGACGCGCCGGCCTTGAGCACCTCGGCGCACGCCGTGCCTTCCGGATACTTGAGCTTGCCGTGCTGCTGGACGATCAGCGCGCGGCGCAGCGGCACCATCATCAGGATCCCGAGCAGGCCGCCGAGCGTCGCGACCAGCATCACGCGCGTCAGCTCGAGGTTGAAGCCGAGGATCATGATCGCCGGCATCGTGACGCCGACGCCGAACGCGATGGACTCGCCCGCCGAGCCCGCGGTCTGGACGATATTGTTCTCGAGGATCGTCGCGTCCTTGCCGCCGAGCTTGGAGAGCAGGCGGAAGAGCGTGATCGAGATCACCGCGACCGGGATCGACGCGCTCACCGTGAGCCCGACCTTGAGCACGAGGTAGAGCGACGAGGCGCCGAAGATCATGCCGAGGATCGTGCCCATGATCACCGCGCGCCATGTGAACTCGGCGATCTGCGTCCCGGGCGCGATGTAGGGATGGAACCTCGGGGCCTGCTCCTCGCGGGGCTCGAGACGAACGGCCGTGCTCATGGCGGATTCCTCGGGATCGCGGCGACCAGCGTGAAGCCGGGCACGCTAGGCGCGCCCGGCGCGGGTGTCAATGATTCGGCAGCGCCCGCCCCAGCCAGCGCACGATGTTGAGCGCGAACTGGCGATCGTCGGTGCCCGGCACGTTCATGCCCATCTTGAAACGATTCGCGGCCGAGCCGCCGATCTGCGCGGAGAGCATCGCCGCTTCGCCGAGCACGACCACGCACCCCTTGCCGAACGCGAACGCCAGACCCTGGCAGCGCCCGGCGGCCGGGATCGCCTGCGCGATGTCCGTCGTCATCGCCGCCTGCAGCGACGGCACGATCAGATCGCGCGCGTTGGGCGAAAGGACGAGCAGCGCCGTGCTGCCTTCGGGGCCGGTGAGCGACTGGCCGGTGAACGCGAGCACGCGCCCGACGCGCTCGTTCGAGTCGCGGCCGGCGAGGATCGGATGGTCGCCGAGGCCGCCGTTCGCGCGCGTGTAGAGGAGCAGCGTCGGATTCATCTGCTCGAACCGGCCGGCGGTGGTATCCACCGTCACGCCGTTCCGCATGTCCACGCCGAAGCGCGCGGCGAGGTCCTTCGCCGCGCTGCCCATCGGCGCGTGATCGGCGATCAGCAGCAGCGCGCCGCCGCCGCGCACCCAGTCGCGCACCTGATCGCACTCGGGGCCGGTGAACGCCGCCCGCGCCGCGGTCGAGTCCGACATCCGCTCGCTGCCGAGCGCGTTCGAGATGATCAGGATGTCGTAGCCGGCGAGCTCGGGGAGCGTGAACGGCGCGCGGTTGGGCGTCACGAGGCAGCCGTCGTGCGTGATCAGATCGGCGAAGGCCTTGTAGCGTCCCGTCGCGGTATGGAAGTTGTGGTGGGCCTCGTCGAACAGCACCTTCGGATGGCGTTTCGCGAACGCCGGCTGCGCGACGCTCGCGTCGAACGTCGTGTCGGCCACCTGCTGCGCCCGCGCCGCCGTCGCGCCGATCGCGAGCAACGTCGGGACGCACGCTGCAACGCACGCCGCGCCCCGCGCGATCGCGCTCAAGCCCCGTCCGCCACGTTCCGAAAACATCCGCATGCGCATCCCCCGTTCGCGGCTCGCGTACGCGTTGGCGATCATACTCTGCCTGATGCCGATTCACGCCGGCGCCGCCCGCCGACTTCCGCGCGGCGACGAGCGCTTCTGGCTCGGCATGAACCGCGCCCAGCTCGACAGCGCGATCACGGCGCACGGCGACACGGTGATCTCGAACGGCACGGCGTTCGTCGTCTGCGCGGTGGACGAGCCGCGCGTCCAGTACGTGCAGTACTCGTTCTTCCGCACGCCCCACGACGTGGACTTCCTGTGGCGCGTGACCGTCGGCTATCGCCTCGACGCTTCCTCCGCCGATTTCGCGGCAGCGCGCGATCGCCTGGTCCGGATCCTCGGCGACCCGCAGGTCGAGGCGTTGCCGACCGACGCGCCGTCCACGTTCAACACACGCCGGGAGGACAGCGCGCAATCGGCGACGTGGAGCGACGACGAGATCGTCGTCCACCTCGGCGCGCGCTGGACCTCGTCGCCGGACCCGGGCGCCGATCGCATGCTGGTCACGTGGGTGGATCGCCGACTCGAGCGGCTGATGGACGCCCGACGCAAGAAGGAATCCGCGCCGAAGAAGTAGCGCCGGCGGCGCGCGTCGGCCCCGCGACGCCCGCGCGCCACACTCACCTCCCCCGCCGCTCCCACGCCGCGATCGTGTCGCGCAGCGCGCGCCCCGAGCGATCGTTCGGATAGAGCGAGAACAGCGTGTCGAGCTCGAGATTCGCTTCGCGGTGCCGCCCGGCCACAGCGAACGACGACGCGAGCGTGAAGCGCGCGTCGCTGCAATCCGACCACAGCGCGAGCGACCGGAGCGCCTCGCGCTCGGCCTCGTTCGACCGCCCGAGCCGGAGCAGCGCGAACGCGCGCCGGCCCGCGACGCGGCTCACGAACGCGCGCGCTCCGGAATCCGCCTGCGCCGAATCGGCGCGGGCCATGGCACGCAGGCATGCGTCCCAGTCGTCCCGCACCGTCAGCGCCTCGCCGGCGATGTAGTGCCGCATCGCCTCGGGTGCCACGAACCGGATCTGCGGCGTCTCGTTCGCCTCGAAGTCCACGACCGCGGCGGGGGTCCAGTCGGGATGGATGCGCAGGTCATCGTAGCGCGCCCATCGCAGCGTCGGGTCGCGATACCAGACGTCGATCGCCTGACTCCCGCCGAACGCGTACTCGGTCGAGATCGGCGGATGGAGCATCGCGACGCGCGCGCCGTGCGGCAGCGCCGGGAATCGCGCCGCGAGTGCCAGCCGCGTGTCGCGCATCAGACGCTGGAGGCGCGCCAGCTTCACGGCGTCGAGGAACGCGCCCGTCTCGGGCGCCGACATCGTGACGCGCGCGGGGAGTGCGGGGCTCGCGGCGAAGAGCGCGAGCCGCGCGACGACGAGCGCCGCGATCAGCGCCGGGCGCGCGGCGCCGAGGACGACCACCAGCGCGAGGCCAAGGCCGAGCGAGGCGACCAGCGCGCGGTGCGGCATCCACATCGGATAGACGACGACGAGCGGCGCGAGCGTCGTCGCGAACCAGACGACGCCGGCGATCGCGACCGGCGCGAGCGCCGCGAGGCGCCGCCGCGCCGCGTCGTCGCGGGCATAGGTCCACGCCGCCGCGCCGAGCAGCAGTGCGAGCGTGCCGATCGCGACCGGCGCGAGCCGCGCGTGCTCGACCGGCAGGCTGAACGCGACGCGCGACGCGTTCGCGACCGCCCAGCCGTAGCGCACGGGCCACGGCATGCCGATCGTCGCGCGCTCGGTCTCGAATCCGTGCGGCAGGTGATAGCCGTGAGCGCGGCGGATCACGATGTAGGCGGCGGCCCAGACGAGCGTCACCACCGCCGTCGCCGCGATCCAGCGGAGACGCGCGGACGCGATCGCTCGCCGCGCTCCGGCGCCGGGCGCCGCGCTCGCCCGCGGCAACCACGGTAAAGCCAGCGCCGTGACCACCGCGACCTCCTTGCTCAACAGCGCCGCGAGGAGCGCGAGCAACGCCGTCGGCAGCCGGTCGAACGCCGCCTCGTGGAGCGCGAGCGCGGTGAAGAGCAGGAACGAGAGCTCGACCGAGAGGCATGGCCATTGGAGCGCCATGCGCGCCGCTTCGGCGAAGAGCGGGAATGTCGCGACCGCCGCCGCCCATCCGTCCGGCAGCCGGAGTCGCGCCGCGCGGAAGATGAGCAGTGCGATCACGACCAGCATCGCGCCGTGGACGACCGGCACCACCCACGCGTGGGCGGGCAGCAGCGGCGAGATCAGGCCGTAGTAGATCTGGTGCGGCAGCGGCCGCCAGAACGCGCTCGAGCCGCCGCCGTCCCAGAACGAGAACCGGCCGGCGCGGGCGTAGGTGATGAAGTCCCAGTCGTCGGCCGCCGGTTCGCCCAACGCGCCGCCGCGGCTGTGGAGTACGAGCGGCACCAGCGCCAGGACGCAGGCCCACGCCCATGCAAGGCCCGTGCGGCGCGACCCCGCGGCTCGCGGTAGAATGTCTGCTCGTTCACCCGCAGCGCTAATCGTGTCGAGGATGCCATGGGATCCCGTGACCCGCGAGTCGACGCCTACATCGCCGAGGCCCCGGCCTTCGCGAAGCCGATCCTGAAGCACATTCGTGAAGCCGTGCACGCCGGCTGCCCCGATGTCGAAGAGACGATCAAGTGGCGGATGCCGACGTTCGAGTACAAGGGAATCCTGTGCGGGATGGCGGGGTTCAAGAAGCACGCGGCGCTGGGATTCTGGAAGAGCAAGCTGATCCTGACGAAGGAGGGGAAGCCCGCCGACGCGTCGTGGGGCGACTTCGGCCGCGTCACCCAGGTCTCGCAGCTGCCTGCGAAGCGCGTGATGGCGGGCTACGTCAGGCAGGCAGCGGCGCTCAACGAGCAGGGCATCGGCGTGAAGCGCGTGAAGAAGCCGAAGCCCGCGCTCCCCGTGCCCGCCGATCTCACGTCGGCGCTGCGCCGCACGAGCGGCGCGCTCGCCTCGTTCAAGAACTTCCCGCCCGGCCACCGGCGCGAGTACGTGGAATGGATTACCGAGGCGAAGACCGACGCCACGCGCGAGCGCCGCATCGCGACCGCGGTCGAGTGGATCGCGAAGGGTCGGAGCCGCAGCTGGAAGTACGAGCGACGCGCATGAACGAGCCGGGCGCCGCGGGACGACCTCTCCCGCTCATCGACACGCAGGGACGCACGGTGCGCGATCTGCGCATCTCGGTCACCGACCGCTGCAACCTGCGCTGCGTCTACTGCATGCCGGCCGAGGGTATGCCGTGGCTCGCCAAAGGCGATCTGCTCACGTACGAGGAGCTCACGCGATTCGCGGGCGTCTGCCTCGCGCACGGCGTCACCGGCATCCGGCTCACCGGCGGCGAGCCGACCGTGCGCGCCGATCTGCCGGTGCTGGTGCGGATGCTCAACGCGCTCGCCCCGGGGCTCGATCTCTCGCTCACGACCAACGGCCTCAAGCTGGTCGCGATGGCGGACGAGCTGCGCGCCGCGGGCCTCACGCGCGTCAACGTCAGCCTCGACACGCTCGACCGCGAGCGCTTCCACGCGATCGCGCGGCGCGACCGGCTCGCCGAGGTGATCGCCGGCCTCGAGGCCGCGAGCCGCGCCGGCCTGGCGCCGATCAAGGTGAACGCGGTGCTGATGCGCGGGTTCAACGAGGACGAAGCGGTGCCGCTCGCGCGCTGGGCGCGCGAGCGCGGCTACGAGCTGCGCTTCATCGAGTGGATGCCGCTCGACTTCGGCCACACGTGGGACCGGAGCCGGCTCGTGCCGGCCGCCGAGATCCTCGAGGGGCTGAACGAGGCGTTCCCGCTGGAGCCCGCGCACGTGGACGAGCCGGGCGCGCCGGCGACGCTCTACCGCTATCGCGACGGCGTCGGCACGGTCGCCGTGATTGCATCCGTCACCCGCCCCTTCTGCGGGCACTGCGACCGCATCCGGCTCACCGCCGACGG
>JACOSV010000053.1 GCA_016178725.1 Candidatus Eiseniibacteriota bacterium | reverse complement strand
GCGCGCGAGCCGCGCGAGCGTGGCGCGGCTCGAGCGGTGGCCGGGGTGCGCCCGCATGCGCGCGAGCTCGGCGCGCATCAGGCGGCGCGCCGCGGGATCGCGCGGCGTGAAGCCGAGCTTGCGGTAGAACCACCACGCGCCGGTGTCGAGCGCCTCGTCGTTCCCGTCGCCGAGCTGGTAGGGAAAGATCGTGAAGCTGTCGGAGCCGAACAGCCGCCGCGTCATCGCCAGCGCGCGCCCGTAGATGCGCGCCGCCTCGGTGCCGCGCCAGGCCTCGAAGACGTTGTACGCGATCTCGGACGACCCGTAGAGCGCGCTCGCCAGCACGTAGCCGATCGGCACGCCGTTCTTGAGCGTGAGCATGCCGTAGACCGATTCGAGCAGGAGCCGGCGCTCGGGGATCACGCCGATCACGGCGAACGCGAGCCCCTCGCCGCAGTCCGCGATGCGCACGTCGCGCGGATCGCCCCACGAGAAGGCGTCGAGGTCGCGCTGGCGCGTGACCATCGCGGCGCGGGCGAGATCGATCAGCCGCGCGGCTTCGGCGCGCGGCACGGCGCGGATCGCGACCGGACGGCGCGCCGCGGCGCGGAGGTCGGGCCGCTCACCGCCCGGCGCGCGGCGTTGAAAGACGACGGGCGCGACGCGCGCCTTCTCGCGCGATCGGGCGGGCGTGTCGGCGCCGGGGATCAGCCGGAGCGGCGGATCGAGCTGGTCGTAGAGCGTCTCGCGCGCGGCTTCGTCCATCGGCAACGCCGCGACGCGACGGATCAGGAACGCGGCGTCGCTCTCCCCCGCCCCCTTCAGGCGCGCGAGCCAGCGGCGCGGCGGCCAGTCGATCTCGTCCAGCGCCGGCGTCTCCGCGAAGAGCGTGAGGAGCGGGAGCCAGTCCTCGAGCCGGTCGGCGCGCTCGAAGTCCTCCCAGACGATGCGCAGGCGGCTGCCCCAGCGTGCGGCGAGCCAGCGCGCCGTCGGCCAGAAGAAGCGAAACTCGATCGCGGCGCCGGCGATCCCCGAGTCGGCGAGTGCCGCCGCGTGGCGGACGAGATCGCGGCGCCGCGCGAACCCGGCGAGCATGCGCTCGACCGCGCCGAGCACGGCACGATCGTCCGGGTAGGCGCGCATGAAGCAGAGCGCGTCGTGGAGGCGCGCGACGTCAGCGGCGCGCGGCAGCGTCGCGCGCTCGAGCGTCCGGAGTGCCGCGCGCTTCACCGCGGCCGCCGTGGCGCCGAAGCGGACGCGCGACTCCTCGAGCGCCGCGAGCGCGCGCTTGGGATCGGACGCGGCGCGCGGCCGCCGGTCGCCGCTGCGCGGCGGCGCGGAGCGGCGGGTCACACCCGGTCGGCGGCCTCGAGCGGCTCGATCAGCTGCGCCGCCTTGAGCCGGTCGAGCGTGCCGCGCGCGTCGCGCAGCGTGAGACCGCAGGCGTCGAGCGTTTCCTGCATCTCGGCGAGCGAGCCGTGGCCGGCGACCAGGTCCTCGAGCACGATCCCGTCCGCGGAACGAAGCTTGAGTCCGTCGGCCCACTCCTGCTTGGCCTGATCGAGCGCCGCGCGCGGCGAGGCGCCCTGCTGGGCGGCGCGGATCGCGCTCTGATAGCGCTCGGCGGCCGCTCGGCCCAGCGCCGTCACGGTGAACCGCTGACGCGGCTTCCACGGCACGACGCGTTCCGGGTTTCTCCAGTCGTGGGACATCGGCGCGCGACTGTACCCGTTCGTGACGCCGGCGGGAAGCCACGGCGCATCTCGTGTAACGTCTCGGCCACGCATCGCGACCCGATCACGCGGAGGATGCATGAGCCCGAAGACGAGAGCGTCCGCGCGCCCGCGCACGCTGGCGGTGGACATCGGCGGTTCTCACATCAAGGCGGCGATCCTCGATCCCCGGGGGCGCCCGGCGAGCGAGCGAGCGCGCGTCGCGACGCCCGACCCGTCCACGCCGGCCGCGATCACGCGCGCGGTCGAGCGGCTCGTGCGCCAGCTCCCCGACTTCGACCGCGCCTCGGTGGGGTTTCCGGGCGTGATCGTGGACGGCCGCGTGCTCTCGGCCGCCAACCTGCACCGCGCGTGGGTCGGGCAGCACGTCGTGCGCCGCATGCGCGCCGCGATCGGACGTCCGACGCGCGTCGCGAACGACGCCGACATCCAGGGGCTCGGCGTCGTGCGCGGCCGCGGCGTCGAGCTCGTGCTCACGTTCGGCACCGGGGTCGGCTCGGCGCTGTTCCTCGACGGGCGGCTCGTCCCCAATCTCGAGGTCGGCCACCATCCGTTCCGCAACGGTGACACGTACGAGGATCAGCTCGGCGACCGCCCGCTGCGCAGGGTCGGCCCGCGCCACTGGAACAAGCGCCTGCGCCACGCGGTCGCGACGCTGCGCCGGCTCTTCACGCCGCGGCGGATCTACCTCGGCGGTGGCAACGCGCGGCTGATCCGCCCGCCGTTGCCGCCCGATGTGACGGTCGTGAGCAACTTCGCCGGCATCACCGGCGGCATCCGGCTCTGGGAGGACGACGCGTGATGCCCGCGCGTCAGGGGCCGGGAGTCTCCACGCCCGCCGCGTAGCGCACGTCCACGGTCGTCTTCTTCTCGGCCTGCTTGCCGTAGGTGAGCTTCACCGTGTAACGGCCGGCGGGGACGAACTGTGGCTGGTCGCCCCACTCGCCGCGCGCGAGCCGCTCCTTCGCCTCGCCCGTGAGATCCCAGACGACGCGGTGAAATCCGGGCGTCCCGGGCCCCGAGAGCTTGCGCACCGTCTTGCCGGCGCTGTCGGCTACGGCGATGTCCACGCCGTCGCCCGTCCACTCCTTCACGTAATACGTGAAGTAGGCGCCGAAGGCCGGATTCCGCGCAGAGAATCCGCGCTGCCCGAACACCGAGGCGGTGCGGTAATAGAACGCGGTCGCGGGCCGCGGCGCGAACAGGGTCGCCGGCGCCGCGGCGTCCTCGGCCTTCCACTGCTCGAGCGCCGTGATGTCGTCGAGCACGAAGACGCTGCGCCCGTGCGTGCCGGCGATCAGGTCGTGGTCGCGCGGATGGACGAGGATGTCGTCCACCGCGACCGTGGGCAGGCCGTCGCCGAGCCTGATCCAGTGCGCGCCCGCGTCGAAGCTCGCGAACAGGCCGAACTCGGTGCCGGCGAAGAGCAGCGCGCGGTTGGTCGGGTCTTCACGTATCACTTGAACGGGCCCGTTCGCCGGCAGATCGCCCGCGATCGATGCCCACGACTTGCCCATGTCGTGGGTCGCGAGCAGGAACGGACGGAAGAGATCGCCGCGGTGGCCGTCGAGCGCGACGTACGCCGTCGCCGCGTCGTGATGGGACGCCTCGATGCGGCTCACGTAGAGGCCGGGCGGCACGCCACGCAGGTTCGCGGTGAGATCGTTCCAGTGTCCGCCGCCGTCCGGCGTCACCCACACCTTGCCGTCGTCGGTGCCCGCCCACACCACGCCCCTGGCGACCGGCGACTCGGCGAGCGAAACGATCGTGCAGTGCGTCTCGGCGCCGGAGCCCGCCGTGACCATCTTCTTCGGATCCGCGGTCGAGAGGTCGGGGCTCACGCGCGTCCAGCGGTCGCCGCGGTCGGAGAACCGAAACAGGCAGTTGCCGCCCATCCACAGCACCGACGGATCGTGCGGCGAGAGCATGAACGGCGTGTTCCAATTGAAGCGGTACTCGGGCTCGCCCTCGCGCGCGCCGGGCTTGAGCACGCGCTCGCGACCGGTCGCGAGGTTCACGCGCTGCAGCGTGCCGCCCTGCGATTCGTAGTAGACGAGATCGGGATCGGTGGGATCCACGGCGACGTGGAACCCGTCGCCGCCGCCGAGGCAGTACCACGAGGCGTTGGTGATGCCGTCGTGCTTCTTGTCGTCGAGCCACGCCTCGGGGTCGATGCGCGTGGCGCTCGGCCCGCCCCAGGTCTGGTTATCTTGAAGTCCGGCGTAGACGCGGTAGGGCTCGCGCATGTCGACCGCGATGTCGTACACCTCGCCGGCGGCGAGGTTGTCGATGAAGTCCCAGGTCGCCGCGCGGTCGTGGCTCACGTTGACGCCGCCGTCGCAACCGGCGACCACGTGGTCGCCGTCGGCGGGGTTGATCCACATCGCGTGGAAATCGGGATGCAGGTTCTTCGCGCCGCCGGGGCGGAACGTGCGGCCGCCGTCGTCCGAGACCCAGATGTCCACGCCGAGGAGATAGACGCGACGGTCGTCGTCGGGCTGGACGCGGATCTGGCCGAAGTAGAACGGGCGCGGCGTCCACGCCGAGAGCCGCGTCCAGTGGGCGCCGGCGTCATCGCTGCGGAACACGCCGCCCGAGCGGCTGCGCGGATCGAAGGCGCCGAACTGGCCGCCGAGATCCGACTCGACCACCGCGTACACCACGCGCGGATTCTTGCGATAGACGTCGAGGCCGATGCGGCCGGTCTCGGCCGGCAGGCCCTCGGTGAGCCGGGTCCACGTGCGGCCGGCGTCGCTGCTCTTCCAGATGCCGCCGGTCCTGCCCCCGGCGGTGAAGCTCCACGGCGTGCGTTTGCGGGCGTACATCGCCGCGTAGAGCACGTGCGCGTCGGAGGGATCCATCGCCAGATCGCAGGCGCCGGTCGCGGCGTCCACCTTGAGCGTCTGCGACCAGGTCTTGCCGCCGTCACGGGTCACGAACACGCCGCGCTCGGGGTTCTCGCCCCACAGATGGCCGAGGGCGGCGACGTAGGCGACGTTGCTGTCGGCGGGATCGAGCACGACCCGCGCGATCGCCTGCGTCGTCGGCAGGCCGAGCGACGTCCACGTGCCGCCGCCGTCGGTCGAGCGATAGACGCCGTTCCCCCACGACGAGGAGTTGCGGCTGTTCGCCTCGCCGGTCCCGACCCACACGACGTCGGGATTCTTCTGCCACACGGCGATCGCGCCGATCGAGGCGACCGCTTCCTTCTCGAACACGGCGCTCCACGTGGTGCCGGCGTTCCCGGTCTTGAACACGCCGCCGGTCCCGAGCCCGACGTAGAACGTGGCCGGGTGCTTCTCGACCACCGCGATCGCCGACACGCGGCCGCCCATGTTCGCGGGACCGATCGGCCGCCATGCGAGGTCCTTGAACGCCTTCGCCTCGAGCACGGCGTGCGCCGGCGCCGGCGCCGCGCCGCTCGCGGGCTTCGTCCCGCCCGCCGGCGCCGCGGCGGCGATCCCCGATGCGAGGACGAAGACGACGAGCGGCGCGAGGAACCTGGGGGGCCGGCTCACTTCACGTCGAGGAGCTCGACGTCGAACAGGAGCGTGGCGTTCGGCGGGATCGGTCCGCCCGGCGTGCCCGCCGCGCCGTAACCGAGCTCGGGCGGAATCGTCAGCTTGCGCTTGCCGCCGACCTTCATCCCGGCGACGCCCTGGTCCCAGCCGCTGATCACCTCGTGCGCGCCGAGCGTGAACTCGAAGGGGCTGTTGCGATCCACCGAGCTGTCGAACTTGGTCCCGTTCGTGAGCCAGCCGGTGTAGTGGACGCGCACCTTCTTGCCGGCCGCGGCCTCGGCGCCGGTGCCGACGGTCAGGTCCTGGTACTTGAGCCCGTTCGGCATCGTCACCTCCCCGGCGGGTGCGGATGGGGTCGTCGTCTGCGCGGTCGCGGTCGCGCCCGCGCCCATTCCGGTCTCCGTGCTCGTCACGGCGCCGTGTGCGCCGGAGGCGCCCGATGCGGTCGTGGCGCTCGAACCCGAGCTCCCTCCGGTCGGATTCGATTCGCCGCTCTTGCTCTGATTGCAGCCGAGCACGAGGACAATGGCGGTGACGGCCAGCCAGCGCGGATTCGCGGACATGCGGGGCTCCTGTGGGTGGAATGGGGACGTGCGGCCTGAAGCGGTGCGCAACGCTCGCACATGGCCGGGGGCGTGACAAGTGGCACATGCTCTCTGGCCCGCTCCGGGCACTGTGCTAGAATTCTCGGCCGCGCGGCGCATGGTGTGCCGCCGTCCTGGGCACGCATGACCGAACCGCCACACGCCGCCGCGCGTCCGTCGGCCCCGCTCCGCTGCGCGCTGCTGCTTCTGACGATGCTGTGCGCGCCGGCCGCGCGTGCCGCGACGCCCGATTCCCTCGCGGCGGTCCCGGCTCCCGCCGTCGACACGACGGCGCGTGCGCTCGCCGCGACCGGGTTCGAGAACGTGTCGTCGGGCCCGGGCGCGATCGCGTACGAGAACCGGCGCTGGCGCAACAGCGCCGAGGCGCGCGGCCGCGCCGTGCGTCGGCTCGGCGCGCGACCGAGCGCCGCGCATCCCCTCACCGTCTTCGAGCGCCGGCTCGGCATGGTCGCCGCGGCGATCACCGACACCGGCGGCGCCGCGCCGGCGGCGGTGCGTTATCCGAGCGATCCCGAATTCACGCCGCCGCCTTCGGGCCCGGTGCTCGCGCGCACGTCGCGCAACGTCGATCTCACGCTCACACCGCGCATCACCTACGAGCTCGGCCACATCCTCGATCCGGTGCTGCTGCGGCTCGAGGTCGAACCCGCGCTCACCTACAACCCGTGGCCGGGCGGTCGCGCGACGCTCTCCGTCATGATCCCGATGCGCAACGACTTCGAAGCCGACCCGATCCACCCGGACGTGAACCGCGTGCGCCCCGGCGTCGCCTCGCTCGATCAGTTCGCGTGGCTCACGGGCGGCGCGCTCGTCTCGGCGAGCGCCGGTCTCTTCGGCGACAACCGCTACGGCATCTCGATCGGCGCCGCGCGGCCGCTCGCATCGGGCGCATTCCTGCTCGATGCCGAGGCGGACTGGACCGGCTTCGTCGCGTTCCCCGATTCGGGCACGGTCTATTCCCCGCTCGCGCGCTGGACCGGATTCGCCGGCGTGACCTGGCGGCCGCCGGCGCTCGACCTCGCCGTGCGGCTCCGCGCCGCTCGCTTCCTCTACGGCGATCAGGGCGGCGAGCTCGAGCTGCGCCGCACGATGGGCGACCTCGAGCTCGCGCTCTTCTACCAGCGCACGGCCGGTCTCGGCATCGAGGGCGTGCGCGTCGCCGTGCCGATCCCGCCGCTCACGCGGCCCACCGACTGGCCGGTGCGGGCGCTGCCGGTCGAGCGGCTGCCGCTGGAATACCGCGACGAGGCGGCCCCAACCGGTCGCCTGGTCCGGGGCGTCGCGTCGCGCGAGGACTTCCTGCGGCAGCTGAACGAGCCGGGCCTCGCCGGCGACGCCGACCGTTATCGCAACGGGATCGGCGAAGGAGCGGAGAAGGCGTCCCCCCCGTCCGAGTGGGTGTCGCTCACCGGGATGACGGGCTTCGTGAATACGCCCTGGGCGGGCGTCATGGACGACCGGGGAATCGAGGTCGGGTACAACACGATCCCCAAGCGCATCGCGTACGACCACCGAGGCATCAGCCGTAACGATGTGTACTACGCGGCGGTGGGCTTCCTGCCCCACGTCGAGGTCGGCCTGCGCTGGACGGTCATCCCCGGCGTCCGAGCCTTCGCGGACCTCGTGCCGGACTCCAAGCTCGTCGAGTCCGACCGGATGTTGAGTGGTCGGATCGAGGTGCTCCCGGCGACGCCCACCCGCCCCGGGCTGGCCCTCGGCATCGAGGACGCCCTCGGCACGCGACGCTTCCATTCCACATACGTCGTGACCGGTATCCCGCTCGTGAATCATGGATTGCGCGCCCGCGTCGCGGTGGGCTATGCTCCTTCCGTCTTCACGGCGAGTCGCCGCACGCTCGATGGCGCATTCGGGGCCGTCGAGGCGTCCCCATGGCGACCCTTGGCCGCGACGCTGGAATACGACACCGAGAAGTGGAACACCTTGCTCGGCATCGATCTCGGCTTCGGGTTCAGGGCGCGCGTCGCACTGCTCGACGGACGTTACGCGAGCTTCGGCGCGGGATGGCACGTCGCGCTGTGACCGGACCCGGGAAGCATCGCGACCAGGGATAGCTCGCGAGTCTCACGCCAGGAGGCGCGTTCGCATCGGGACCGCCGCCGGCGGGCCCTCCGACTTCGGAGGACCACAATGCATCTCGCGAAACCGCTCCGCACACATTCCCGCCTCGTCACGCGCTGTCTGCTGCTGCTCACGCTCGTCCTCGCCTCCGTCGCGCTCACGCAGTGCAAGATGGTCACCGACACGGTGACCGGCGTGAACGCGGCCACCGTGATGAAGTCGAAGAATTGCCTCATCGCCTGCCAGCAGGACGCGCAGTTCCAGCTCAACAACGAGAATCGCCTGCACGAGCACAATCTCGAAGCGTGCAACGGCGATCCGACCTGCATCGCCAACGAGAACGCGCGCGACGCGGCCGTGATCGCGACGATCCAGGCGCAGCTGGCTCAGTGTCAGAACAACTGCCACCAGCAGGGCGGGGGCAGCTCAGGACCGTAGCGACCGGGGCCGTAGACTCGTTTCAGCGGAGGGGGAACATGTCTGGGTTCGGTCACCGATTCCATCGCGAGCGCATCGCCGGCACGATTGCAGTGATGGCGCTCGCGATCTTCAGCCTCACGCAGTGCCGGATGGTCGAGGACCGGCTGACCGGCGTCAGCGTGCAGCAGCTCAACGACCGCGAGCGCGAAGGCGCGACGCACTGCATCATCCAGTGCCAGACGATCGCGGCGCAGGCGTTCATCGCCGAGGCGCAGCTCGTTGCGGCGAATCTGAAGGCCTGCAACGGCGACCCCGCATGCATCCAGGCCGAGAACGCGCGCCATCAGGCGGTCGTGCAGACCATCCTGATCAATCTCCGCGCGTGCATCGACAGTTGCCACCGGCAGGGCGGCGGCGACGACTAGACGCCCCCACACGTCGCGATCATCCGTGAAGGCGGCGCCGTTGACCGGCGCCGCCTTCGACGTCTAGTCTGCCGGCCGAAACGCGAGCCGATCCCCTGGGGAGGTGCGCGATGGCCGAGATCAACCGCGTCGTGGCCCACTTCACCGACGGCAGGCTGCTCAAGGGGACGACGCAGGACTTCTTTCCCAACCGGCCGAGCTTCCACCTTCAGCCGGCGGTGGGCGGGGCGCCGGTCGAGGTGCGCTGCAGGCAGCTCAAGGGCCTGTTCTTCGTCAAGGACTTCGCCGGCAACGCGAAACGGCGCGACCTGCGCGGATTCCTCGCGGCGCCCGGCGAGACGGCGCACGGGAAGAAGATCGCGGTGCGCTTCAAGGACGGCGAGCTCCTGTGCGGCTACTCGCTCACCTTCATGCCCGACCGCGACGGTTTCTTCGTGTTCCCGTCCGACAGCGGGAGCAACAACCTGCGCATCTACGTCCTCTCGGTCGCGACCGCCGAGGTCAAAGCCGGACCGGCCGCGGACGTGCTCGCGCAGAAGGTGCTCGCGGCCGGCGGCGACTGATCGCCGCGCTTGCGTCGCCGCCGCGGCGCCGATAGGGTGCGCGCCGCGGCCGTCACCGCGACGGGCGCGCGACCCCAGACTCGGAGGAACTGCCGGTGACCTCGTTCAAGCATCGTCTCCGCCGCAAGAAGGCGCGCGACGGCGCCCGCAAGAAGGCGCTCAAGGCCCGCAAGGCGAAGAAGACCGGCCGCCGCCGCTAGGGCGCCGCCGCTAGCTCAAGTCGAGGTAGCGCAGGTCGAGCGGACCGAACAGACCGCCGCCCTGACCGCCGAACAGATCGGCGCCGCGGCGCAGCTGATCGGCCGGGACGTCGACCACGGGCAGCCCGAGATCCTCGACCGCGGCGATCCGCGGCGTGGTCGGCAGCGAGTAGCGCTCGCTCGCGAGGTAATCCTCGAACTCGTCGAGCGTCCACGCGTAGAGCGCGTCCACCTCCCACACCAGCCGCACGTCCTTGCCGCGCAGCAGCTCGGGCGGATCGTCGGGACCGGCCGGGCGCAGGATGCCGACGGCGCAGCAGTCGCAGCCGAACCAGAACTCCGGCTCCTTCACCAACGACAGGTTGTGCGTGACGCGCGCCTCGGTCGGCGCGTCCTTCCACACGTTGGTGAGCAGCTCGCAGAGCGCGAACTGGTAGCGGAGCAGCGCGAGCGGATCGTCGTTCGCCGCGCCGCGCAATCCGGTCGCGAGCACGCGCAGGTTGCGGATCGCCTCGAGCCGCACCCACGGCGAGCGCCGGTCGGCCAGCGCCGAGAGGTTCTTGAGGCTGCCTTCGAATCGCTCGCGGACCACCACCAGCAGCTCCGAGAACGTGCCCGACTCCTTCTCGAGGAACTCCACCGTGCGACGCATCGCCTGATTGAGCGGCAGATACGCGGCGCGCAGAGTGCCCCAGTCCTCGGTCAGGCGCTGCTTGGCGATGACGTCCCAGTCCGCCATGGTGGTCCCCCCTCGAAGCCGAGCGGCGTCCGCCATGGACGCCGATTGCGCGCGAAGTATAACGACCGCGGCTGGAGCGGTCCAATCGCGCGCCGCGCGCGCGTCACGCCCGCGCGTCAGGCGGGGGCTGGCGTCGGAACGTCGACGTGGACGCGCGCACCCGCGGCGCTCGACGCGCGCACCGCGTCGAGCGCCGACTGCACGGCGACCGCGTCGTCGAAGTCCGGATCCATCGCGACGCCGTCGGCGATCGCGCGGCGCAGGCGCTCGATCAGCACGCCGAACGGCGCCACGAGCGCCGGATCGCCGGCCTGCCGCTCGAGCACCAGCGCCGGCGGGATCTCGACCGCCTCGGGCTCGTGCCCGCCGACGATCCGCCACAGCCGGTCGCCGCTCTCGTCCCAGCGCAGCGTCGCCTCGCTGCCGTGGATCTCGTACCGCTCCCAGCGATACGGGGCGCACGCGCTCACGTCCAGGATCGCGGTCGCGCCGTCGAAGGCGTACTCCACCGTGAAGGCATCGTCGGCCGTGGCGCGCCGCGCCTCGGCCTGCTCCGCGGTCGGCCCGCGCGTCGGCTGGTCGACGCGCACCGAGGCGAGCGCCGATACCGGCTCGCCGAAGAACGTGCGCAGGCAGTCGGTGTGGTGCGAGCCGAGCGCGCCGAGCACGCCGCCGCCGCGGCGCGCGTCCGAGAGCCAGGTCCACGCACGCGACTCGGGCCGCCACCAGATCGGGTAGCGCCCGAGGATCTCGCCGCGCCGCGGCACGCCGATCCCGCCCGCGCGCGCGAGCGCGAGCGCGTGGACGCGCGCCGGCTGGAAGCGGAACTCGTGGTTGATCGCCGCGACGCGCCCGGCGCCGCGCGCGGCGTCGCGCATCTCGGCCGCCTGATGGCGGTGGAGCGCGGTCGGCTTCTCGCACAGGACGTGGCTGCCGGCGGCGAGTGCTTCGAGCATCATCGGATGGTGGAGATCGGGCGGCGTGACGATGCTGACGAGGTCCGGGCGCGCCTCGGCGAGCATGCGGCGCCAGTCGCCGAAGGCGTGCGGGATCGCGAGCTCGGCGGCGACGCGTCGCGTCTTCTCGTCCTGCGATCCGGCAATTGCGGTCAGCTCGAACCCGGGATGACGCCGGAACGCGACCGCCTGAACGGTGCGCCCGAATCCGGTCCCGATGATCGCCACCCTGATCGGCGCCATGCTCCCTCCCGCCGCACGCGGCGCGGCGCACTGTGCGCACGCCGAAGGAGCGTGTCAATGCCCTGTGCTATCCTGCGCGCCCCGCACACCCACGCAGCGCGCGTCCAACCTCCGGAGGACCGTTCCCATGCGTGACCCGCGCGGCGCGCGGCTGGCGCGCCTGATCGTCGAGCATTCCACGCGCCTCCAGCCCGGCGAGGCGGTGCTCATCGAGACGTTCGACGCGGCCGACGGGCTGGTGCTCGACCTGATCGACGCCGCCCACGACGCCGGCGCGCTGCCGATGGTCTCGGTGCGCAGCAATGCGGTGATCCGCAGCCAGATCGCGCGCGCCGGCGCGGCGCAGCTCGAGTTGCAGGCGGCGCTCGAGCTGTTCCAGATGCAGCGCGTGCAGGCCTACGTCGGCCTGCGCGGCGCCGCCAACGTCGCCGAGCTCTCGGACGTGCCGGCCGACCGCATGACGCAGTATCAGGAGCTGGTCGCGCGCCCGGTGCACCTCGACTACCGCGTGAACCATACGCGCTGGGTCGTGCTGCGCTACCCCAACGCCTCGATGGCGCAGCTCGCCGGCATGAGCACGGAGCAGTTCGAGGACTTCTACTACCGCGTGTGCACGTTGGACTACGCGCGCATGTCGGACGCGATGGAGCCGCTCAAGCAGCGGATGGAGCGCACCGACCGCGTGCGCATCACCGGCCCCGGCACCGACCTCTTGTTCAGCATCCGCGGCATCCCCGCGGTCAAGTGCGAAGGACGGCGCAACCTGCCGGACGGCGAGTGCTACACCGCGCCGGTGCGCGACTCGGTGAACGGCACGATCACCTACAACACCCCGTCGCTCTACCTCGGCACCACGTACGACGGGATACGCTTCACGTTCGAGGGCGGCCGCATCGTCAAGGCGGAGGGCTCGCCGCAGGACCGGCTCGACGCGCTGCTCGCGAGCGACGAAGGCGCGCGCCACGTCGGCGAGTTCTCGCTCGGCTTCCACCCGCACATCACGCGGCCGATGAAGGACACGCTGTTCGACGAGAAGATCGCCGGCTCGCTCCACCTCACGCCCGGCCAGGCCTACGTCGAGGCCGACAACGGCAATCGCTCGAAGGTGCACTGGGATCTGGTGCTGATCCAGACGCCGGAATACGGCGGCGGCGAGGTCTGGTTCGACGGCGAGCGCATCCGCAAGGACGGGCGGTTCGTCGTGCCCGACCTCGAGGGCCTCAATCCCGAGCGTCTCGGCGCCTGATTCGCACGCGGCGCGGGCCGCGCGTCAGCGCTCGAGCAGCAGCCGGATCGTGCGGTCCGAGGCGGCGGAACGAAGCCTCGCGAAGTAGACGCCGGGCCGCATCGCGGCGCCGGTCGCGTCGCGGCCGTCCCACGCGACGACCGACGCGCCGGCCGGGAACTCGCGATCGGCGAGGCTGCGGATGCGCCGGCCGGCGAGGTCGTACAGATCGATCCGGAGCGACGCCGGCGCGCGCAGGTCCACCAGCATCGCGATTCCGCTCACCGGCGAGCGCGCGAGCGCCCGGAATCCCGCGCCCGCGGGCCGGCGCGAGAACTCGACCAGCTCGCGCGGCACGTAGCGCTCGCCGTCGCGGTTGCTGACCGAGCCGATGTCCACGAACGGCTGCGGCGCCACGGCGATCGGCGTCGTGCACGCGGTCCAGTCGGTGATGCGCACCACCAGGTTCGCCGTGGACTGATACGGATCGGGCCAGCTGTACGCCGTCCACGTGAAGGTCGTCGTCGCGGACATGAGCGCGAGGCTGTCCGGGAACTGCACTGCGGCGTTCGGCACCTGCTCCTCGCTCCCGTCCGCGTGCTCGGCATAGACCGCGAAGTGCACGCGCTGGCCGAAGGCGTTGGCCGAACGGATCACGAGGCTGACGGACTGACCGGTCGCGGCGCTCGGCGACGACCAGCTCATGTCGTAGACGTGCAGGAGATCGGGGTTCGTGACCGCGAACGTGCCGTCGTCGTGCCAGATAATCTTGCGGAAGTCGGCGCGGTCGTAGTCCGCGAAGCACAGGTAATCGACGAGGCCGTCGGTCAGCTTCTCGGACGCGAACCACAGGTGCGTGTCGGTGCCGAGCATGGAGGCCAGCGTGCCGCGCTGCGTCCATGCCGCGGGATCGCCGGTCGGGTCGCTCCCGGTCATCCAGCGCAGCGGCTGGCTGCCGTCGCCGGTGAACAGCAGGTACCACAGGCCGGCGTGCGCGAACACGTGGGGCGATTCGACCAGCGCGCTCCCCGACCACGCCGTCTGCGTCGCCCACAGCGGCTTGAGGTCGGTCCAGTGCGTGAGGTCATTCGAGGCCGCCACGCCGGCGATGTAGGTCGATGGGGCGCTCGCCGGGTGCGTGTCGTAGTACATGAGCCAGCCGCCGCCCTGGGGCGCCGGCATCACGAACGGGTCGCGGAACTCGCCGGTGCTCGCCTCCGTGGGATCGCACACGGTCCACGGCACGTCTTCGCACGAGAAGACCGGCGCGTCGAGGCGGTTCCAATTGTAGAGGTCGGTCGAGGTCGCGAGCCCGATGCGTTGATAGTGATCGTAGACGCCAGGCTGGTACGTGACGCCCGTGTAGAGCATGTAGTAGACGCCGTCCACGAGGACGATCGTCGGCGCCCAGATCTTGAGGTTGTCCCAGTTGTCCACCCGTGCCGGGATCACCGTCGGCTGCTGGATCCAGTTGTAGAGGTCGCGCGAGATCGCGTGGCCCAGGTCGCGTTCGGTCGAGTCGTAGGGCGCGGTGAAGTCGTTGCGGATGTAGAAGCAGTGGAACCACCCGTCGGCCGACTTGACCACCGCGAAGTCCTTGGCGCGGTACGGGTAGGGCGGCACCATCCAGGCGCCCGCGGCGGGGTGCGGCGCGAGCCCGGTGAGGGCGATCGCGAGCGCGGCCAGCAGGCCGGCGGCGCCTCGGGCGGATCGGCGCGGCGGGCGCGATCGGTGTCGGAGCAACGGTGCGGTCCCCTCGCGATGGTGGCGGGCTCGGGACTGGGGCCGAGCCCGCGATGAGCCCATCGATTATCGTGTCGCGTCCGGACCCCGTCAATCGAGGAGGCGCTGCGCGGTGATCCAGCTGCAGAACATCCGCTACAGCTTCGGCCAGCGCGTGCTGTTCGACGGGCTCACGTGGGTGATCGCACCCGGCTCGCGCTGCGCGCTGGTCGGCCCGAACGGCGCGGGCAAGACCACGCTGCTGCGCGTGGCGCTGGGCGAGTACGCGCCCGAGTCCGGCGCGCGCGTGCTCGCGCGCGGCAGCCGGCTGGGCTACCTGCCCCAGGAGGCGGCCGAGCGCTTCGACGGCACGGTGCTCGAGCGCGCCCTCGAAGCGCACCGCCATGTGCGCGGCATGCGCGAGGAGCTCGACGCGCTCCACGAGACGATGGCCGGGATCCGCCCGGACGATCCCGGCCTCGACGCGATGCTCGAGCGCGCCGGCGAGCTCCAGCACCACCTCGACCTGCACGACGAGCACGCGATCGTGCCCGAGGCGCGGCGCGTGCTCTCGGGGCTCGGCTTCGCCGCCGCCGATCAGGACCGGCCGCTCGCCGAGTTCTCGGGCGGCTGGCGCATGCGCGCGGCGCTCGCGGCGCTGCTCCTCGCCGATCCGACGCTGCTCTTCCTCGACGAGCCGACCAACCACCTCGACCTGCCGGCGATGGAGTGGCTCGAGGACTACCTCGCCGACTTCCACGGCGGCCTGGTCGTGGTCTCGCACGACCGCGTGTTCCTCGACCGCGTCGCGACCGAGGTGCGCGAGCTCGAGGGCGGCGTGCTCACCGACTACCCGATGCGATTCACGCGCTACCTCGAGGAGAAGGAGGTGCGCCGCGGGCTGAAGGAGGCGCAGAACGCGCAGCTCGAGCAGAAGATCGCGCAGCTCAACCGCTTCGTCGAGCGCTTCGGCGCCAAGAACACCAAGGCGTCGCAGGCGCAGAGCAAGCGCAAGCAGATCGAGCGCCTCGAGGCGCAGCGCGTCGTCGTGCCGCGGCGCGCGCGCGGCATCCGCTTCTCGTTCCCGAACCCGCCGCACGCCGGACGGTCGCTCGTGCGCCTCAAGGACGCGTCGTTCGGCTACAGCGACCGCGACGTGTTCGCGCGCGCCGCGGTCGAGATCGACCGCGGTGACAAGGTGGCGATCGTCGGCGCCAACGGCGCCGGCAAGACCACGCTGCTGCGCGTCCTCGCCGGCCAGCTCGAGCCGCGTGCCGGGCTGCGCGAGACGACGCCGCTCACGCGCCTCGCCTACTTCGCGCAGCACGCCGCCGAGACGCTCGATCCCGCCGAAACCGTGCTCGGCGCGCTGGAGGCGACCGCGCCGGCGGAATGGCGGCCGCGGCTCCGCGGCCTGCTCGGCAGCTTCCTCTTCGCCGGCGACGACGTGTTCAAGCTGTGCCGCGTGCTCTCGGGCGGCGAGCGCCAGCGCGTGGCGCTCGCGCGCATCCTGCTCGAGCCCGCGAACCTCCTGCTCCTCGACGAGCCGACGCACCATCTCGATCTCGCCGGCAAGGAAGTGCTCGAGGACGCGCTCGACCAGTACCCGGGCGCGGTGATGGTGGTGACGCACGACCGCTCGCTCATGGCACGCGTCGCCACGCGCGTGCTCGAGGTGAACGAGGGCCGCGTCACGCTCTACCCCGGCGGCTACGACGACTACGAGGCGGCGCGGTTGAGCCGCGAGGCCGAGACGCCGCGCGCCGCGGCGGCCGGATCACGGGCGCCGGCCAGGGTGAAACCGGCGGACGGGACGAAACCGGCCGCCAGGCCCAAGCCGGCCGGCGCCTCGAAGCCGGCGACCGGGCCGAAGCCGGAAGACCGCGCGAAGCGCGCGGACCGCCACCGCCGCGAGCGCGAACAGGCGCGCGTCGAGAAGGACATCGAAGCCCGCGAGGCGCGGATGCGCGAGCTCGAGGCGTCGCTCGCCGATCCCGAGGTCTACCACGACGGCGCGCGCGCGAAGGATCTCGTCGCCGAGTACGAGCGTGTGCGCGCCGAGCTCGAATCGCTGTGGCAGCGGATCGGGGAGCTCTAGCTCCCCGATCGCCGCCTTCCTCCCTACAGCCCGAGCGCTCCGCTGCGGATCAGATACGCGAAGCGCGATCGCTGCTCAGGCGTGAGCAACGCATGGATGCGCTCCAACGCGCGCACCACCTGCTGCTGCACGCGCTCGGCGCTCTTCGCCCGGATGCCGGCCGCCTCGCCGGCCTCTCCCGGATCGAAGCGCTCCGCCGCCATCACGTCGGCGAACGCCGACAGCGCGCGCCGCTCGTCCACCGCCGCCTGCGCGCGCTCGGTCTTGAGCGTGTCCAGGATCGCGGCGAGCTCGGCGATCTGCGGATCGTCGAGTCCGAGCTTCCACGCCAGGAACCGCAGCGGGCGCCGGACGCCGAACGGGCCGCCGCCTTCCCAGCCGGGATCGCTGAAGTGGTGGTGATCCGGGTGAACGCGGCCTTCGCCGCAGCAACCGGCGCCGTGGGCACGGCGCCACATCATCATGCGTGGACGCATGACGTCCTCCTTCTCGCGCCGGGGCGTCGCGCTCCCGGCGGATCCAACGCGTGGGCCCGATGCCTCACGCGGTGACGCGAGCATAGCACGGCGGCTTTGACGTCACCGTGGCCCGCCGCTATCGTGCGCGCCCATGGCCGACGTGACGCTGCGGACCTACATCTTCCTCGACAGCCTGCAGCCGCAGCTCGCCGCGTTCATCGGCACCACCGCGCGCGGCTTCCTGCCGGTCGCCGGCGACGCCTCGATGTTCATCGAGACCGCGCCCGGTCTGATCATCAACCGCATCATGGACGTGGCGCTCAAGGCGACGCAGGCGACGCCGGCGATCATGGTGGTCGAGCGCGCCTTCGGCCTGCTCGAGATCCACCACCGCGACAAGGGGCAGGTGCAGCTCGGCGGGCAGGCGGTGCTCGACTACCTCGGCGTCGAGGAAAGCGAGCGCATCCAGCCGCGGCTCGTTTCCGATCAGATCATCCGCGCCGTCGAGCCGTACCACGCGCAGGTGATCAACAAGATGCGCTACGGCGACATGCTGCTCGCCGGCGAGTCGCTGCTCGTGCTGGAAACCGAGCCCGCGGGCTACATCTCGTTCGCGGCGAACGAGGCGCTCAAGGCGGCGCGCGTCAAGCTGATCGACGCGACGCTGTTCGGCGCGTACGGCCGACTCTACCTCTCGGGCCCTGAGGCGCAGATCGACGCCGCGCGCGACGCGGCGGTCAAGCGGCTCGGCACGGTGAAGGGCGTCGCGGGCGGTAAGGGCGAGGGAAGGTAGCCGACCGCCCGCGGAGCGTCATCCCGCGAACACCTCATGCTCCAGCTCGCGCCGCAGTCCGACGCCGCGCCGGCGAATCACCACAGCTCCCGCTGCGTCCATAGCTCGCGCGGCTCGACCGGGATGAGCCCGAGTCGCCGCTTCATCTCGTTGGCCGAGGCCGGCGAGTGGCCGGCCCAGTGGTTGTTGAAGTAGCCGAACACCTCGCGCACCTCGGGGAGCGCGCGCTCGAGATCGGCGTGCCACGCCGCAAACGCGTCACTCCGGTCGATCGCGACCCGGTCGAAGCGCGTGACCGCCTCGCGCTCGCCGAGCCAGCGCAGGTAGAGGAAGTCGGCGGTCACCTCGGTCACGCGCGGCAGGTCGCGCCAGTCGGTCCACGCGATCGCCGCCCGCCGCGCGCGCAGCAGCGCGTAGGTCTCGGCGCGATGCCACGAGCGGTGACGGAACTCGACCGCGAGCCGCACGCCGGCGGGCGTCGCGGTGAGGAAACGGTCGAGCACGCCGACCGTGCCCGCGTCGCGCTCGAACTCGGCCGGCATCTGGACCAGCAGCGGCCCGAGCCGCTCGCCGAGCGGATCGAGGGCGCGCGCGAACGCCTGCAGCTGCTCCCCCATGCTCGCGAGCTTCGCCGCGTGCGTGATCGCCTGCGGGACCTTGGCGGCGAAGCGGAACGTCTCGGGCGTGTGGCGCGCCCACGAGCGCACGATGCTCGGCTTGGGCGGATGGTAGAACGTGGTGTCGAGCTCGACCGTGTCGAAGATCTCGGCGTAGAACGGCAGGTAGTGCTCCTGCTTCGCGCCGGGCGGATAGAACGCGCCGACCCAGTCGGCATACGACCAGCCCTGCGTGCCGATGCGGATCGCCGCGGCCGGCGCCACGAGCGTCAGCGCGCGGCGGCGATCGCGTCGCCGGCGAGGTCGCCAGCGGGCAGGCCCGGCCCGCGGCCGCGCAGCGCACGGTCGAAGAAGCGGCGCACGCGCGACTCGTAGAGCGCGCGGTGGCGCTTCCAGCCTTCGTTGTGACCGGCGTCGCGGATCAGCCACAGAGGATCCTTGGCGCCCGCCGCGCGCCACAGCGCCTGCGCTTCGCGCGGGGCGAGCCGGTCGTCCTCGAGCGCGTGGATGAAGAACACCGGCCGATCGCGCAGCGCCGCCGACGCGGCGACCGCGTCGAGCGATCCCGGATCGCATCCGGTTGCGGCCCGCCCCACGGCGCGCAGGATTGCGACACTCGGCCAGCGCGGCACGTGCGCCCAGCGCTCGCACGCATCGCCGAGCGCCTCGACGCCGTTGGAAAACGGACAGTCCACCACGAGCGCGCGCACGCGCGCATCGCCCGCGCCGGCGATCAGGCTCACCGATCCGCCCAGCGACTCGCCGAGGAGCCCGATGCGGGCGCCGGCGAGCTCGGGGCGCGCTTCGAGCCAGGCGAGCGCGGCGCGCGCGTCGTCCACCTCGTAGTGGCCGAGCGTCGTCGGCAGACGACTCGCGACCCGCGACGAGCGGAAGTCGAACGTCAGCACGCCGTAGCCCGCAGTGCGCAGGAAGCCCGCGTAGCGCCACGCGCGCTCGTGGTCGCGGCCGAAGCCGTGGAGGATCGCGATCACCGCGCCGTTCCTGGGCGGCAGGTACCAGCCGCGCAGCTGGTCGTGCGCGCCGACCGGGATGCGCACCGGCTCGGCGCGCGCATCGAGGCTCGCGACCCCGCCGAGGTCGGCGGGGACCGGCGGATAGAGCGCGAGCCACGTGGAGCTACCGACGAACAGGACGAACGCGGAGCCGGCGAGGACGACGACGTTACGCATGGCCGACCGTTTCGAGCGCCCGCGACGCTAGCGCGACCGGTCCACCACCAGCCCGCGCGGACCGACGTACTCGGACTGCGGGCGGATCAGGTGGTCCTCGGCGTGCTGCTCGATCACGTGGGCGCACCAGCCGGCGACGCGGCCGCACGCGAACATCGCCACGAACGAGCGCGGCGCGAGCCCGAGCGACTGGAGCACCAGCGCCGTGTAGAACTCGACGTTGGTCTTGAGATTGCGCCCGGGCTTCGACTCCTCGAGCACGCGCAGCGCGGTCTGCTCGACCGCGCGCGCGAGATCGAACAGCGCCCGGTCGTGTAGCGCCGCGCCGCTCATCTCCTCGGCGACCCTGGCCAGCACGTCGGCGCGCGGATCACGCACCTTGTACACGCGGTGGCCGAAGCCCATGATCCGGCGCCCCTCCTGCATCTCCTTCTTGAGCCAGGCCTCGGCGCGGTCGGCCGTGTTGATCTCGACCAGCATGTCGAGCACCGGACCGGGCGCCCCGCCGTGGAGCGGACCCTTGAGCGCGCCGATCGCGCCGGTGACGGCGCTCACCGCGTCGGAGCGCGTGCTCGCGATCACCCGCGCGGCGAACGTCGAGGCGTTCATGCCGTGGTCGATCACCGTGACCCAGTACGTGTCGAGCGCGCGCGCGACGATCGGATCGGGCGCCTCGCCGTGCACCATGTAGAGGAAGTTGGCGGCGAGCCCGAGGTCCTCGCGCGGCGCGATCGGGTTGTCGCCGCGCGAAACGCGGGCGTGCGCCGCGACGATGGTCGGAAAGCGCGCGGTCAGCATCTTGGCGGCGGCGAGATCGGCCGCGGGCGAGATGGCGTCGGGCGCGGAGAGATCGAGCGAGAGCGTCGCGCACGCCATGCGGAGCGCGTCGATCGGCGGCGCCTTGGCGGCGGCGCGGATCACGCTCAACGCCTCGCTCGGCAGCCGGCGCAGCGTCGCCATCTCGGTGCGCATCATGGCGAGCTCGTCGGCGTTGGGCAGGTGGCCGCGCCACAGCAGATGCGCGGTCTCTTCGAAGCTGACGCGGCCGGCGAGCTCCTTGAGCTCGTAGCCGCCGATGATCAGCTGCCCGGCGAGACCGTCGACGTGGCTCATCCGGGTGGCGGCGGCGACGACGCCGTCGAGTCCCCGCGGCGCGGGTGCGGTGCTGCCCGACATGGCGATGCTCCTCCGGTGAATGCGGGGGGGACGCGCCGACTATCGCACCGCGCGGCCGAGGCGGCAAACCGCGGCGCCGGCGCGCGCGCTCACGATCGCCCGGCCAGCTCCTCGACGAACGCGGCGGCGGTGAGCGTCTGCCCGGTGGCGCGCCGCAGCGTCTCGCGCCAGTCCCGCTCCTTGCCGCCGCGATAGATCTGACGCGTCATGAACGCGCCGACCTCGGGACTCGCGACGAAGCGGCGCCACGCGCCCACGCCGCCGCCCAGAACGCGATCGAGCAGATGGCGCTGGAGCTGCGAGGCCATCATCTCGCCGAGCATGTAGTTGTGGTAGTAGACCGGCGCGACGCTGAAGTGGATCTTGCTCGCCCAGTCGGGGGCACAGCGTCCCTCGGGGCGTCGCACCCACTGGTAGCGCTCGACCAGGTCCCACCACAGCGCGTCGAGGTCCTGCTCGGGATCGCGGTAGAGCGCGCGCTCCATGTTGCACATCACCAGCTCCCAGCGCGTCTGCACCAGCAGCTGGTCGCGCCCGGCCCGCGCCAGCGCATCGGCGCCCGCGCGCGCCTCGTCCTCGGGCACGCCGGCGTAGGCCGTGAGCCACGCCGCGCTCTTGGACAACCGGCCGAACAGCATCGCCGACGCCTCGGTCGTGAGGATGTGCGCGGGCACGCGCAGCAGGTACGGCAGCGACCGGTCGATCTGCTGGTCGTAGACCGCGTGGCCGTACTCGTGGAGCATCGTCGCCATCCAGTACTCGCTCGGCTGGATGTTGCACAGCACGCGCACGTCGGCGCCGCGGTCCATCGAGATGCAGAAGGCGTGCTGGCTCTTGCCCGGCTTCTCGTAGAGATCGGAGCGCGCGACGAGATCGCGGATATCGAAGCCGATCGCGGCGAAGAAGCGCAGCGTGAGATCCTCGAGCGAGCGGTCGCGGAACCACGGATCGAGCTCCACCTCGGCGGCCGGCGCCTCCTGGAAGAACGGGTCCGTGTAGTGCCACGGTCGCAGCGCCTCGGTCGCGAGGCCGAAGCGCTTCGCGAGCCGCGCGTCGAGGGCGCCCTTGTAGGTCTCGAACAGCGGCTGCGTGCCGGTGTCGAGGTCGTCGAGCAGGGCGAACAGCTCGCGCTCGTCGAGCTCGTCGAGCTCGAGCATCATCGAGTAGTAATTCGAGAACCCGAGCGACACGGCGGCCCGATTGCGCAGGCGCACCAGCGCGCGCAGGTCCTCCGCGACCTCGGCGCCGATCTGCTTCGACGCCTCCCACGCCAGGCGCCGCGCGGCGGAGTCGTCGGAATCGCGCAGCACCTGCCGGATCTCGTTGTCGGTGACGCGGCGGCCGTCGAGCGCAGCGCGGAAGTTGTTGAACCGGCTCTCGAGCGCCTTCTCGATGCCGACGATCCGCTGGATCATCTCGGGCGGAATCTGGTGCGCGCGGTAGTCGTGGATCAGGAGCGTCAGCTGGCGCGCGAGGTGCGCGTCGTCCACGCCGCCCGCGGCGGCGAGGCCCTTCAGGAACTCGTACGGCTCGCGCGCCGAGAACATGGTGCGGATCTCGGCGTCGAGCCGGGCGCTCTCCTGTTCGTAGCGCTGCTCGCCGGTGACGTTGGCGAGCCAGACCGCGTCGTTGTGCCGGCGCTGCAGCGGCTCGAGCCGGCCGACGAGGTCGGTGATGAAATCGCCGAGGGCGGTCCGGCGTTCGAGGGCGGCGTCGGCGATCCCCACACGATCTCCCGGGCGTTGGCGCGTGACGGACGAGCGGCGGACGAAGCGCGGGAGTCTAGCGCAGCCGTGTGGAGCGGGCCAGCCGGGACGGCGCGAGCGCCGGTTCGCCGCGCGCCGAAGCGCTACGCGGCGGGCGCCGCTATGCGGCCCGCTCTTCGTCCTCGTCGAGCGCCGCGGTGAGCGGCGCGCCCGCGCTCTCGGCGAGCTTCATGCCGACGACCGCTGCGGCGTTGATGAGGTGCAGCGCCACCGGCGTGATCAGTACGAAGTACTGCCAGCCCTGCTGGTTCATGAAGTCCGAGATGCGCTGCGTTTCGCGCTCGAGCGGCATCCAAACGCGGCCGGTGAGGGTCGTGCCGTCGCTCAGCGCGACCTCGGCCTCCTCCTCGCGCCAGGGCCGGAAGCCGCGTGCGAAGACGTCGCTCTGGATCACCTGGCTGCCGACGGCGACGCGCCCGAGCCGATGCTTGTTGACGAGCAGGATGCGTCCTTCGTCGCCGACGGCGACGGGCAGGAAGCGGGCGCTCTCGTTGAGCTTCTCGATCACGGTGGGGTGCCGGTTGCCGGCGGCGTCGAGGTCGAGGAACACCCAGCCGGGCAATCCCTGTAGGTCATGCGACCAGAGGGTGACCGGAATGCGGCGTTTCGGGATGTAGTGGTCCATGGCGCCGGGTCTCTATGCAAGGCGCTTGCCGGAGAATCGCTTGGCGGCGTGGGCGCAGACCGTTCAGCGCGGTGCGTCGAGGGCGAGCGAAGCCAGGGATGGCGGAGCGAGGCCCGAGCTGCAGCGTAGCGGAGCAGGATGCGGAGCGGAGCGTGTCGCGCTGGACGCGTCCGCGCCCGCGCCGCTCGCCCTCGACGCACCGCGCATGACGGTGCGCGACCCCTTTTGGCCATTGCATGATGCACGACCAGTCATCGTTTGATCCACGATGCTAGACTGCGCCCGATGCAGCGCGCCGAGGGCCATCGCAGCCGCCGCGGAAGCCGCGCCGCGTTCCCGGGCGTCTGGCTCGCCGTCTTCATCGTCGCGCTCGCGCTGCGTGGCGGCTACGCGTGGATCGCGACCGGCCCGCGCGCGACGCCCAGCTCCGATCCCGCCACGTACGACACCGTCGCCTGGAACCTTGCCCGCGGCGCCGGGTTCTCGCTCGACTCGCCGGCCGCGACCGGAGCACCGCGGCCCTACCCGACCGCGTTCGTGCCGCCCCTCGTCCCCTGGATGACGAGCCTCCTCTACCGGGCGGCCGGCCATCGCTACTTCGCGGCAGTCCTGCTGCAGTGCGTGGTGGGCGCGCTCGTGCCGCTGCTGCTCGCCGCGTTCGCCGGCGCGTTCTTCGGCGGCACGGTCGCGCGCTGGGCGGCGTGGATCGCCGCGGTCCATCCGCTGCTGGTCTTCTTCTCGGGCTACCTGCTCACCGAGGCGACGTTCTGCGCGACGCTGCTGCTCGCGCTCTACATGAGCGCCGACTGGACGCGCACGCCGCGCGCCGGCCGCGCGCTCGGCGCCGGCATCGCCTGGGGCGTCGCTGCGCTCACGCGCCCCACCGCGCTCACGATGCCCCTCGTCGTCGCGCTGTGGGCGTGGCGTCCGCTCGGCCTCACGGTCGGCGCGAGCGAGCGGGCGAAGCAGCTCGCGATCCTCGCGCTCGGGATCGCGCTCACGGTCGGACCGTGGACGATCCGGAACGCGATCGTCCTCCACGCGTTCGTCCCGGTCACGACCGGCGGCGGCGGCGCGCTCATGGTCGCCAACAACCCGCGCACGTGGGACGTGCCCGAGTCTCGCGGCGGCGCCGACAGCGAGAGCTATCGCGCGGCGCTCGCCGGCGCGTATCGCGGGCTGAACGAGATCCAGATCGACGCGCGCGCGCGCGCCGAGACCTGGGCGTTCATGCGCGCGCGGAACGCAGAGTGGGCCGCGGTCGTGGCGGCGAAGCTCGCGCGCTTCTGGCGGCTCACCGCCGAGGGCGGCGGCACCGGATCCTGGCAGCGCGCCGGGTCGCCGCTTGCGGCGCTGCGCGCCGATCCGCTGCTGCTCTGGTCGCTGGTCACGCTGCCGCTCGCGCTCTGGGGCGCGCTGCGCGCGCTCCGTGGACCGCGGCGCTGGTTCCAGTCGCTGCCGCTGCTGGTCGTGCTCCACTTCACGCTGATCGCGGCCGTGTTCTTCGGCTCGCTGCGGATGCGGGTGCCGATCGAGCCGATGGTGGCGCTGCTCGTCGCGGTGGGCGCCGACGACCTGCGGCGCCGGCTCCGGGCGCGCGCGCACGGCCTCACGGTGATGGACGGGCGGGGCTCGGCAGCCGCGACCGAACGGTGAGGCGACGGCGGACCCGCGGCCCCGCGCGTCAGCGCGGGATCACGCTCGCGACGCGGAAGTGGAAGGTGTAGGACGCCGGACGACCGTTGACGAGGAACGCGAGTTCGACGCCGAAGGTGCGGTCGGTGTACGTCGGCGCGTTGTGATCCTCGGGGAAGAGCGGGCGATGGATCTGCGCCGCGCCGCCCGCGGGATCGAGGAGGTACTCGAGCGGCAGCGCATAATCGCTGTAGCGCTGGAGCCCCGGGATCTGCGTGTCGGCCTGCGCCCGGAACCGGTCGTCCCAAGTCGTGGTCGAGTGCGCGAGCTTCCCGGTGTTGCCGTCGGCGTCGGTGAACGTCGAGCGGTCCCACTGGATGTAGACCGGACGGTCCTGGCGGTTCTCGATCTGGAAGTGGAGCGCGTCCGGCGCCGGGCGGAAGTAGAACGAGAGCTCGCGATCCTGGAACGTGAAGCGGTCGCTGGCCGGGTCCACCTGCCGGAAGCGGAAGCGATAGAGCGCGTCCGGCGCACCCGGGATCGCGGCGGTGGAGTCCTCGGCGCCGGAAACGACGCGGCTCAAACCCTGCTCGGGCGCGGGCGGCGGCGCGGACGACTGGGGCGACGGCCCGGACGAGCACGAGAACGTGAGCGCGAGCAGCATCGTCGCGGCGAGTCGGCTCGCGAATCGGGATCGCACGGCGGGACGATAGGCGCCGCCGCGCGCGAGCGTCAAGCGGCGAGCGGAAACGCGAGAGGCCGGGGTCGTGCGACCCCGGCCTCTCGTGCGGGTAAACGTCCGACTACCGGTACAGCGTCTTGATGTGGCCCCAGGTGCCGGGCAGCGAAGGCGTGGCATTGCAGCAGTCCGCATCCACGTACATGATCGCGCCGTAGAGCGCGTACGGTGCGAGCACCGCGCACAGATCGTCGCCCCCCGGAGGCGAGCCGGGATAGATGTTGTACTGACGGCAGTTCTGGCACGAGGGCGGTCCGCAGAACGCCGGCCGGTCCGGCTGGCAGGTGCCCTGCTCGAAGCGGAACTTGAGGAACGCCGGCCGGTTCACGCAGCAGCCCGCCGGGAGCGGCAATGAGTAATCAATGCACACGCCGATGTTGCCGCCGTCCGAGAGCACGTACGGCACTTCGGGGCAGATCACGTCGAACGGATTCGGGTGCGGGCAGGCCGGGTCGGTGTTGTCCACGCCGACGATGCTCACGTACACCGGAATCGAGCAGGACTCGGTGTAATAGAGCTGCACGTGCGCGTTGCTGAAGAGGTACGCGTTGTTCGGGCACGTCGGGCAGTTCGCCGGAACGAGATACGTGTAGTACTCGTCATCCGGCGGCAGGATGTAGCCGAATGCGTTCGCCGCCGGCGGCAGAATGCCCATCTGGCATGCAGCCGCAGCCGCGGTCGTGTTGCCGACCTGCTTGTGCGTCGTGATGGTGTTGGCCGCCGGAATCGCGTGCGGCGCCGGCTTCGCGGCGAGCGCCGGGATCGCCAGCGCGATACACAACGCCACGAGCGGAAGAACGAAGCGATAGCGGAGATGCATGTGACCCCTCCTATGGTGCTGGGTGCGTGCCCTGTACCAAAAAACCGCGGCCAGCCCGCGCAGCTCACCAGGACGACTGGGCGCACGAGTTGGAGTGATCGTTGAGTTGAGGATGCTCCCCGGCGCGTAACGAGGTCAACCGAAAACCCGCGTCCCGACTGGGTTTTCCGGGCATCGCGCGGCCGAGAATGTTTACGACTGCTATCCGAAGCCGGTCCCGGGGCGGAGCAAGGACTCGAGGGCAGGACCGATGTCGCCGTGAGTCCATCGGAACCCGGCACCCGCCAGCCGTTCGGGCAGAGCGCGCTGACTGAAGAGCAGGAGCTCGTCCGCCATGGCGCCAAGCGCGGCGCGCAGCGCCACGGCCGGCGTCGGCAGCCAGGCCGGCCGCCGCAGCGCCCGGCCGAGCGCCGCGGCGAAGTCCCTCTGCCGGACAGGATTCGGAGCGACGGCGTTGATCGGTCCCGTGATCGCATCCCCTTCGAGCGCGCGCGCGAAGGCCGCGACCAGATCGTCGACGTGGATCCAGCTCACCCACTGCCGACCGTTGCCGAGCCGGCCGCCGAGGCCGGCGCGAAAGACCGGCAGGAGCCTCGCAAGCGCGCCGCCGCGGCGCGAGAGCACGAGCCCCGAGCGAACGTGCACGACCCGCACGCCGGCCGCGCGCGCGGGGTCGGTGGCCGCCTCCCACGCCCGCGTCACGTCCGCCAGGAATCCCGCCCCCGGCGCGCTCGTCTCGGTGAGCGGCTCGTCGCCGCAGTCGCCGTAGTAGCCGACGGCCGACGCCACGATCAGGATCGGCGGATGCGCCGCGCGCGCGATCGCCTCGGCGATCCGCCGCGTCGTGCCGGCGCGGCTTTCGAGGATCGCGCGGCGCCGCGCGGTGGTCCAGCGCCCGGCGCCGATGCTCTCGCCCGCGAGGTGCACGATCGCATCCACGCCGCGCAGCACGTCGTCGTCGAGACCGAAGCGGGGATCCCACGCGCGTTCGTCCGCGGCGCGCGGCGCCCGCCGCACGAGCCGCGTGACGCGATGGCCGCGGGCGGCAAGCGCCGGAACGAGCGCCGCGCCGACCAGGCCGCCCGCGCCCGTGACGGCGACGCGCATCGCCACGATCCGCTCGCGATCAGGCGCCGGGGCGCTTCTCCATGCTGGTCATGAACGCCCGCAGGAAATCGACCGGCACCGGGAAGATCGTCGTGCTGTTGTTCTCGGTCGCGATCTCGGCCAGCGTCTGGAGGTAGCGGAGCTGCAGCGCCGCCGGCTCGCGGCCGATGATCGCCGCCGCCTCCGCCAGTCGCTGTGCCGCCTGATACTCGCCCTCGGCGTTGATCACCTTGGCGCGCCGCTCGCGCTCGGCCTCGGCCTGGCGCGCGATCGCGCGCTGCATCTCCTGCGGCAGATCGACGTTCTTCACCTCGACCGTCGTGACCTTGACGCCCCACGGCTCGGTCTGGCGGTCGATGACCTGCTGCAGCGCCTGATTCTGCTTCTCGCGGTCCGAGAGCAGCTCGTCGAGCTCGGCCTGGCCGAGGATCGAACGGAGCGTGGTCTGCGCGATCTGCGATGTCGCGTACAGGTAGTTCTCGACCTGCACCACCGCCTGCTTGGCGTCGATGACGCGGAAGTAGACGACCGCGTTCACCTTCACCGTGACGTTGTCCTTGGTGATGATGTCCTGCGGCGGCACGTCCATGGTCACCGTGCGCAGACCGACCTTGACCGCGCGGTCGATCAACGGGAACAGCAGCACGAGCCCCGGCCCGCGCTCGCCCACGAGTCGCCCCAGCCGGAACACGACCAGGCGCTCGTACTCGCGCACGACGCGGATCGCGTTCAGGATCGCGATGATCCCCACGACGACGACGAAGGCCACCACCGAGACTCCCATCCCAATCATCGCAACCCCCCCTGGGCCAGGGAGCGGACGGTCAGCTTGAGGCCGTCCACGCCCGTCACTTCGACTTCGCTCCCCGCATCGAGCGGATCGCTCGACACGGCGTTCCAGTATTCCCCGCCGACGCGCACGCGGCCTTCCGGGGCGAGCCGCTCGGTCACGACCCCGCGTGCGCCGAGCATGCCGCGCACGCCGGTCGTGACCCGCCGCCGCTGCGCGCGCATGCCGGCGCCGACGATCACGAGGAAGAAGAGCGTCGTGGTGATCGTCGCCGCGCCGATCACGCTCCACGAAAGGTGCGGCCCCGGGCCGCCGCGGTCGAACAGGATGATCGAGCCGAGAATCAGCGACAGCACGCCGCCCGCCGCGAGCAGGCCGTGGCTCATCACCTTGATCTCGGCGATGAAGAACACGATCGCCAGCACGATGAGCGCGACGCCGGCGTAGTGGACCGGCAGCGTCGAGAACGCGAGGAAGGCGAGGATGATGCAGATGCCGCCGACGACGCCCGGGAGGATCGCGCCCGGGTTCTGCAGCTCGAAGAGCAGCCCGTAGAAGCCAAGCATCATCAGGATGTAGGCGACGTTGGGATCGGCGACCAGCCCCAGCAGCCGCTCGCGGAAGCCGGCCTCGATGCGATCCGCGGGCAACCCGCGCGTGTGGAGCGTGGCGCGCGTCTCGCCGCGCCGCCAGGTGCGGCCGTCGGCGAGTGCCAGCAGCTCGGCGAGTGTGGCGGCATGGAAGTCCACGACGTGAATCGCGATCGCCTCGCTGTCGTCCACGGCGACGGCGCTGCGCACCGCGTCCTCGGCCCACCTGGCGTTGCGGCCGCGCTCACCCGCGACCGTGCGCGCGAACGCGGCCGCGTCGTTCGTCACCTTGCGCGCGAGCGTCGAGTCCATGCCGCCCTGGAGGTTGATCGGCGTGGCGGCGCCGATGTTGGTCGCGGGCGACATCGCGGCGACGTCGGCGGCCATGACGATGAACACGCCGGCCGACGCCGCGCGCGCGCCGCCGGGCGTCACCCACGCGATGATCGGCACGCGCGAGGCGAGCTCGCGCTTGACCATGTCGCGCATGCTCGATTCGAGACCGCCCGGCGTGTCCACCTCGACGACCAGCGCCTCGTAGCGCTCGGCCTCGGCGCGGTCCACGGCGTGGATCAGGGCGCCGGCGGGGATCGGCGACACCGGGCCCTCGAGCCGCATCACCAGCACGCGACCCGCACCGGCCCCGGCGTGGAGGTCGGGCTTCGCGGCCCAGGCCATCGCGCCGGCGCCGGGCGCGGCGGAGAGCGCGAACGCCGCGACGATCGCGGGCGCCGCCGCGATCGCCACGCGCATGAGCCGCCTCACGACCGCGCCCCGCTGCCGGCCGCGGCGCCCGCGGCGCGGCGCGCGAGCGCCATGCGCCACGCCTCGGGATACTTGAGCCCGCTCCCCGTGTTGAAGAGGACGACGCGGTCGCGCGGGCTCACGTCGCCGCGCGCGCGCAGCCGCCGCAACGCCGCGAGCGTCGCGCCGCCCTCGGGGCACGCGAAGCATCCCTCGTGCGCCGCGAGGTCGGTCATGCCCTCGAGCAGCTCGTCCTCCTCGACCGCGACCGCCGTGCCGCCGCTGCCGCGGATCGCCTCGAGGATCAGCGTGTCGGCGAACGGCCCGGGCACGCGCAGGCCGAGGGCCGCGGTCCGGGCGTTCTCCCACGGCTTCGCGCGCGACTCGCCGGCCTCGAACGCGCGCACCACCGGCGCGCAGCCGGTCGGTTGCACCGCGATCAGCCGCGGCATGTCGCCCTCGACCCAGCCGAGGGCCTCGAGCTCGCGGAACGCGCGCCACATCCCGACCAGTCCCGTGCCGCCGCCGGTCGGATAGAGGATCACGTCCGGCAGCCGCCAGCCGCACTGCTCGGCGATCTCCCAGCCGAGCGTCTTCTTCCCTTCGAGCCGGAACGGCTCCTTGAACGTCGCGACGTTCCACCACTCGGGCGCCGGTGCCCACGGTCCGAGCGCCTTGCCCGCATCCGCGATCGTGCCGGGCACGAGCCGCACCTCGGCGCCGAACGCGCGCTGCTCGGCGGCGAAGATCTCGGGCGTGTCGTCCGGCACGGTGATGCGGCAGCGGATCCCGGCGGCCGCGGCGTACGCGGCGGCGGCGCTGCCGGCGTTGCCCGCCGACGGGAGCGCAATCGCCTGCTTGCCGAACGCGAGCGCGCCGTTGACCGCGAGCGCCAGCCCGCGAGCCTTGAACGACTGCGTCGGATTCGGCGCCTCGTCCTTGAGCGTGAGATCGGCGATCCCGGTCGCGCGGCCGAGCCGCGCGAGCGGGAGCAGCGGCGTGCCGCCCTCGCCGAGCCGCACCGTCGCGGGGCCGACCGCGAACGGCAGCGCCGCCCGGTAGCGCCAGAGATCGGAGCCGGTGAGCGCGTCGCGCCGGGTCTCGGCGCCGATGCGCTCGAGGTCGTAGCGCGCGAGCAGCGGCCGACCGCAGCCCTCGCACACCGCGCGGGGCTGGGAGAGATCGTGCGAGCGGCCGCACTCGGGGCAATCGAGCGCGACGATGCGGGGATTGAACGACGGTCGCGGGGCGTCCACGGCCGCCATACTAGTGGAGACGGGCCTCCTCGTCTTGCAGCTCGCCCAGGAGGCGCAGATAGCTCGCGTGCCGGCGTTCGGCGATCGCGCCGGCCGCGACGGCGGCGCGCACGGCGCATCCCGGCTCGTTGCGGTGACGGCAGTCGCCGAAACGGCAGTGCCCGAGGTAGGGATGGAACTCGCGGTAGGCGCCGTCGAGGTCCTGGGCGCCGATCCCCCACGGCGCGAAGCTGCGCACGCCCGGCGTGTCGATCAGCTCGAAGCCCGGCTCGGGGCGCACGAGCACCGCGGCCGACGTCGTGTGGCGGCCCTTGCCCGTCCTGGCGTTGGTCGCGCCCTCGAGCAGATCGAGCTCGGGAACGAGCGCGTTGAGCAGCGTGCTCTTCCCCACGCCCGAGTGGCCGACGAAGAGGCTGCGCCGCCCGCGGCACGCCTCACGCAGATCGTCGAGCGCCGCGCCGACCTGTTTCGCCGAGAGCACGTGCCCGGCGACGCCGGCGCGCGCGTACGCGGCGAGGATCGACTCGGGATCGGCCGCGTCGTCGTCCCGCGACGCGGCGAGATCGGCCTTGTTGAGCACGAGGCGCGCGGCGAGACCCGCGTGCTCCGCCTGACACAGCACCCGGTCGGCGAGCCCGGGACTGAACGCCGGCTCGGCGAGCGAGGCGACCAGCACCACCTGATCGAGGTTCGCGGCGACCACCTGCTCCTCGGCCCGCTTCACCGGGGCGCGGCGCGAGAACGCGTTCGCGCGCGGCGCGACCTCGGTCACCACGGCCTCGAACCCGGCCGCGTCACCGCCCGACGGCGCGTAGCCCACACGATCGCCGACGACGACGGTGTTGCCGAGCGCCTTGCGGCGGCCCATCAGGGCGCCGCGCGCGCGGGCGCCGATCAGCGCGCCGTCGTCGCGCAGCAGAACGCACGCGCCGAAGTCCACGCGCGCGACGACGGCGGTCGACGTCGTCACCTCGCGCGTGGCTAGCTCCAGTTTCCCGGACCGTGGAGCGGCAGCGTCACGGTGAACGTCGCGCCCTGCCCTGGAGGACTCTCGGCGTGGATCTGTCCGCCGTGGTTGGCGAGGATGCGGTACGAGGTCGAGAGGCCGAAGCCGTGGCCGTCGGCCTTGGTCGTGAAGTGCGGCTCGAAGATCTTGGCGAGGTGCGTGAGCGGGATGCCGGGCCCGGTGTCGGAGACCACGACGCTCACGAGCCGCGAGCGCTCGTCGAAATCGGACGTGATCGAGATCACCTTGCGGCCGTTCGCGTGCTCCTTCATCGCGTCGGCGGCGTTGATGAACAGGTTGAGCAGCACCTGCTGGAGCTGGCCGGGATCGGCGCGCAGCTCGGGCACCGCGCTGCTCAAGCGCAGGTCCCACTCGATGCCGTCGAACTTGTTCTGCGCGCGCACGAATTCCATCGAGCGCTGCGTGAGCGCGTTCACGTCCACGCGCTCGATCCGCAGCTCGGCGCCCGAGAAGTCCATGAGCCCCTTCGACAGGGTCTCCATGCGCCGCGACTGCTCGAGGATGATCTGCGCGTGGCGCGGCACGGCGGTGAACGCTTCGCGCTCGGCGTCGCGCAGCAGCATCTGCGCGCGGCCGCTGATCGCGGCGAGCTGGTTGCGCAGCTCGTGGCCGATCTCGGCCGCCATTTCGCCCTTCGCCGCCATGCGCTCGTTGTGGATCAGCATGTTCTGCGTGTTGCGCAGCTCGGCGTAGCGCTTCTGCGACTCGTAGTTCATGCGCAGCGGCGCGTAGAACAGCACCACGCCGACGTAGCCGATCGCTCCGTACGAGACCACGACCAGCGGGCTCAGGAAGAACGACGCCGCATCGTCGAGCAGGCGCTCGCGATAGAACCAGTCCTCGCGCAGCACCTTGAAGTACGGCCGCTCGGTGGACCACGCCACCGCCACCGCGACCAGCGCGCGGTTGACCAGCAGGTAGGTGGCGAACACGCCGAGGATCGGTGCCACCAGCGCCGCCGCGCCGCCCGCGCCGGTGACGATCTTGCCCGCGACCTCGAGCCCGAGCGCCGGGCCGCCGAGCGCCGTGAACACCACGCCGCACACGGCCATCGTCAGCACGCTCTGCGCGGCGTTGAACACGGCGCGCACCCAGGGCTTCCTCTGCACGAACAGCACCGCGATCAGCGTGCTCGCCGAGACGATCCACATCGAGGCGTCCGAGCCCCAGAGCACGAGCGTCGCGAGGTTCGCCGTCGAGGCCATGCTCACCGTGCCCTCGCCCGAGAGCGTCGAGAGCCACAGCAGCTCGGAGAGGAGACAGATGATCGCCCAGCCGGCGTAATGCGCGGCGCGGTCGGGAAGATCGGGCGGCGGATGCGTGCCGAGCAGCAGCACGGCGATCGCCGCGACCCCGATCAGGTACAGCTTGAGCTTGAGGCTCACCGCGCGGCTCCGACCGCAGGCCGCGCCCCGACCGGCTCGACGCCGAGGCCGGGGCGGTCCGAAAGCGCGATCACGCCGCACTCGCCGGGGGCGCCGCGGAACGGATCGCCGGCGAGCAGCCAGTGGCCGTCGAGGTCGAGGTAGTCGGCGAGCGGCGCGAGCTGCGCCGCGGCGGTCAGGGCGAGGCTGGTCTCGACCATCGAGCCGAGCATCACCTTCATGCCGTGCGCGTGCGCGGCGTGAATGGTACGCAGCATCTCGCGGATGCCGCCGCTCTTCATGATCTTGAGATTGACGCCGTCGCACCGGCAGGCGAGGTTGGCGATGTCCGACGCGTGGTGGCAGCTCTCGTCGGCGAACACCGGGATCGGGCTCCGCTCGCGCACCCACTTCAGGCCTTCGAGATCCTCGCGCGGCACGGGCTGCTCGACGAGCTCGATGCCGAGCGGCGCGATCGCGCGCAGCACGCGCACGGCGTCGGCGGGACTCCACGCAGTGTTGGCGTCCACCTGCAGCTTGCCGGTGTAGCGGGCGCGGATGCGCTCGAGATTCTCCACGTCGCCGGCCCCGCCGAGCTTGACCTTGATCATCGGGAAGTCGATCACGCTCTCGAGCTTGCGCTCCATCTCTTCGGGCCCGGCCATGCCGAGCGTCACGCACGAGACCGGCGTGCGCGCGCGGTCGAGGCCGAGCAGCTTCCACACCGGCAGTCCGAGCTTCTTGCCGATCCAGTCGTGGAGCGCCATGTCGATCGCGGCGCGCGCGGCGCCGTGCCCCCACAGCGCGCCGGTCATGCGCCCGGCGATCGCGTCGAGCGCGAGCGGATCGTCGCCGAGGAGCGGCGCCCAGGTCGCGAGCGCGGCCTCGACCAGCGCGCGGTTCTCGCCGTAGTAGTGCGACGGCGCGGCCTCGCCGATCCCCTCGATCCCGTCGTGCTCGATCGCGATCAGCGTGTTGCGGTGGACGGCGCGCGCGCCGAGCGCGATGCGGAACTCGAACGTCGTCTTGAGATCGAGCGGCTCATGTCGCAGTCGCATGACGCCTCCGCGCGTTCAAATGGTCGAGCACCGCCGCGGCGATCGGCTCGGCGCCGAAGCGCACCGGGTCGCCGGCCGGGAGTCCGGTCTCGCGCGCCGCGGCGGCGACCGCCGCCCGCGCCGCGCCCTCGTCGAGTCCGAGCGTGTTGAGCGCGATCGCCACCACCGGCGCCGGCCGCACCCACGCCGCCGCCTGCTCGTAGACGCGCACCAGCTCGGCGAGCGGCGGCACGGCCGGCCCGCCCGTGAGCCCCGGCGCGCCGGACCGCCCGCCGACGCGCACGCGATCGCGCGCGCTCGCGTGGCACAGCACCATCGCGCCGGGCGCGGCACCGTGGAGCAGCGCGAGCGTCACGCCCGAGTAGCCGGGATGGTGCAGCGCGCCCTGGCCCTCGACGATCACGACCTCGGGCGCGTCGCCGCCCTCGCCGCGCGCGGCGGCGAGCACCATCTCCTCGACGACGCCGGCGACGAAATCGGCCGGCACCGCGTCCACCGCGGTGCCCTGGTCCGCCACGAAGATGCCGGTCTGTCCGGTGGCCACGAACGCCGCGCGCGTGCCGCGCGCCTCCAGCGCCGCGCGCAGCTCGAGCCCCGCGGTCATCTTGCCGACGTTGCAGTCGCTGCCGACGGTGAGCACGACCAGCGCCGACGCGTCCGCGGCGCGCGCCGCCGCGACCGGACGCCGCGCCGGCGGGCGACGCACGTCGATCAGGCGGCCCCCGTGCGCCGCGGCGAGGGCGGCGAGCTCGGGATCGTCGGCGAGGAAGGCGTGGAGTCCGGAGAGCACGTCCCAGCCGCGCGCGAGCGCGTCGTGCACGACCGTCCGCCACGCGGGCGGCAGCTCGCCGCCCTGCGGCGCGATGCCGATCAGCAGACCGTCGGCGCCGCGCGCCGCGGCGGCCGCGACGTCGGCCACGACCGGGATCGCGCCGCCGACGCCCGTGCACTCGGCCGCCGTGCGGCCGGCGCGCGTCGAGTCGATGACGGCAACGACCTCGCGCGGCCGGTAGCGCAGCACGCCGACCGCCGTCTTGCCGTCGAGCGGCGTGAAGCTCCCCTCGGCCAGCACCGCCAGTCGTCGGTTCTTTCCCAGCATGCGATCAGCGCAGGGACTCGTATACGCGGATGTAGCGATCCACCATCTCGTCGGCGCCGAATCGGTCGCGCGCCACCCGCCGCCCGCGCCGGCCCATGGTTCGGCGCAGGCGATCGTTGGTCAGCAGCTTGAGCGCCGAGCCCACGAAGCCGGCGAGGTGCCCGGGATCGTGAAGGAATCCGGTCATCCCGTGCTCCACGACCTCGGGCAAACCGCCGATGCTGGAAGCCACCACCGGCACCTCGGCGCTCATGGCTTCGAGAGCCACGAGGCCGAAGCTCTCCGAGGAGCTCGGTAACAAGAAGATATCGGCCAGTGGGAGCAACTCCTCCATGCAGTCCTGATTGCCGAGGAACAGCACGTCCCGGTCGACTCCGAGCTCGCGCGCAAGCTGCTCCGCCCCCGCCTTTTCCGGGCCGTCGCCCACCATGACCAGCTTGGCAGCCACCTTGCGCCGGACTTCAGCGAAGATGCGAATCACGGCCGGTATGTTCTTCACGGGCCGGAAGTTCGAGGCGTGCATGATGACTTTGCTCGAAGGCGGCGCGAGGCGGATCGAGCTGTGCTTGCGCGGCGCGAACACGGCCGGATCGACGAAGTTGTAGATCACGTCGATCGGTCGCGTGATGCCGAAGCTCTCCTCGGCCCGCTCCTTGAGGTAGCGGCTCACCGCGGTCACCCGGTCGCTCGACTCGATGCTGAACTTGGTGACGCGGAAGAACGCAGGCTCGACGCCGACCACGGTGATGTCCGTGCCGTGGAGCGTGGTCACGACGCCGAGCTGGCGCGGCAGCAGCAGCTGGCGCGCCAGGTAGGCGCTCGCCGCGAACGGCATCGCGTAGTGCACGTGCAGCAGGTCGAGGCTGTAGTTCTCGACGACCTCGACCATCTTGGTCGTGAGCGCGAGATTGTACGGCGTCTGCTCGAAGACCGGGTACGAGGCCGGCGTCGCCTCGTGGAAGTAGAGGTTCGACGAGAACTCGCGCAGGCGGAACGGCAGACGGTGGGCGATGAAGTGGATCTCGAAGCCGCGCCGCGCGAGCGCGAGGCCGAGCTCGGTCGCGACGACGCCGCTGCCGCCGAAGTGCGAGTAGCAGGTGATGCCGATCTTCCGCGGGCGGCGGCGGCGCGCCGGCACGGCGCGGCGCGTCTCGCCGGAGGAGGACGACTTCGCGCGCGGCGTCTTGCGCTGCGCCGTCATCGTGCGCCGCCCCCGTGCGCGCCGCCGAGCAGGGCGCGTGCGTCGTCGATCGCGAGCGGGCCGCGAGTGCGGTAACCCTCGCCGTAGCGCGCGCCGATCCGCGCGCCGAAGCTGCGCGCGCGCGCCTCGACCTCGACGCGGAAATCGGGATGCGTGAGATACGTCTCGTGCGCGCCGGCACCGCGCGGCGACGCCTTGCCCGGCGCCGGCCCGCCGCCGAGCTGGCTCCCGTGCGCCTCGAGCGCCGCCATCCGCCGCTCCCACACCGGCGTGATGTCGACGACCAGATGCGGCGGAGCGGACGCGCGGTAGAGCGCGAACAGCAGCCGCTCGGGCCGGTGGCGCTCGCCCGCCGCGGGATAGCGCGCGAGGCCGGCGAGGTAGCACGCGCGCGCGACGAGCTGCGAGCCCTCGATGTGATCGGGGTGCGCGTCGTGGCGGTCGGGCGCGATCACGAGCCGCGGGCGGTGCGCGCGCAGGCACTCGACCACCGTGCGCTGCTGCGCGGCATCGTGTGCGTCGAGGCCGAGGTCGGGCAGGCCGAGCGAGCGGCGCTCGGCGACGCCGAGCGCCTCGGCGGCGGCGGCGGCCTCGCGCGCGCGCGTCTCGGGCGTGCCGCGGCTCGCGGCCTCGCCGCGCGTCAGGTCCACGATCGCGACCGCGTGGCCGTGCGCGGCGAACAGCGCCGCGAGACCGCCCGACGTGAGCTCGACGTCGTCGGGGTGCGCACCGAAGAACAACGCGTCCACGTGGCTCACGGCTCGAGCACCCAGTGATCGAAACCGCCCGACGCCAGCGAGCGGGCGTGGTCGCCGGCGATCCGGCACAGGTCGGCGACGACGCCGGCGCCGCGGCGCGCCACGGGCTCGAGCGATGCGATGCGCCGTTCCTGCAGCTTGTCGCCCGGGCTTACGTAGTAGCGGAGCCGCGGCCACTCGGGATGCCCCTGTTCGAGTCGATGGCGGACCTTGCCCGCCACGCCCTCGCGCAGACGCTCGAACTGATAGTCGATCTTGCCGCGGGCGGACTCGATCATCTGCGGCAGGCTGGAGTCCACCGCGCGCGCCGCGTCCGCGAGCCGTTCGAGCGCGCCGCGCGACGCCTCCCGGCCGCGCTCGAGCGCGGAGCGCAGGTCGGCCGGCACCTGATGGTCGGCGAGCCGGCGGAGCACCGCGTCGGATTCGAACACCAGCTCTTCGATGCGCGCGCCCGAGGCTTCGAGGAGCTCGATGCCCGAGGCGGGCAGCCATGTCACGCTCAATCGCGGCACGGGACAGGCGGGCCGGACGCCGAGGCCCTCGAACACCTCGCGGAGCTGCGCGAGATACGACGCCTCGGCGGCGCCGCACGCCATCGCCACCGTCGGGAACACGCCGTCCTGGACCACCGGACGCAGCGCGACGCTGGGCGTGAGCTCGGCGCGGGCGCCGAGCGCGCGTGCCTCGTCGGGAGTCGCCTTGTGCCGCGTCCCGTCTTCGATCCGGAACACGAACGAATCGAGCGCGGGCCCGCCGAGCGGGCGCTGGCCGCTCATCGCCTCGAGCCGGTCGCCGGCGGCGCGCGCCGCGGCCTGGAGCCGGTCCGCGTCGGAGAGATAGCGGTCGATGATCGGACGCGCCGCGGCGCGGAACTCCGGCAGCCGTGGGTCGATCACCACCAGCCCCTGGTCCGCGAACAGCGCGAGAAGGAGAGCGCTGTACGCCTCGCCCAGATCGCGCGCATGCGTGCTCGCCCGCTCGAGCAGCCGCGCCGCGTCGGCGTGGCCGGGGAACGGCGCCCAGTGGCGCAGCGCCGCGGCCTCGAGCTCGGCCAGCGGCGCCAGCGGCACGGCGCCGATGAGGCCGCCCTCGCGATGCGCCGAGGCGGGCAGCTCGAGATCGTGGAGCGCGAGCGTCGCGTCCGCGATCGTGGCCGTGCGGATCTCGGCGAAGTCCGAGTCCTCGCCGTGCATCCAGAACATCGGCACCGCCGGAACGCCGGTGCGCGCGCCGATCTCGGCGGCGAGGCCGACGGCGCAGGCGGTCTTGTGGAGCGCGTAGAGCGGACCGCCGAGCGGCGCCGGCTGCTGGCCCGCCACAGCGACCACGGCATCGCCACGCACCAGCCGCTCGAGCGAGTCGAGCGACTCGGGCGACGCGCCGAGGCGGCGGTGATAGGCGCGCATCGCTTCGCCGAGCCGCGCGTCGAGCGGCGCACGCTTGGCCTTCGCCAGCGCGCGCAGCCCGGCGTCGTCCGACCACAGCACGGCGAACCGCTCGCGCGAGATCGGACCGCCGCTGCTGATGTCGTCCCCGAGCGGACTCGTGGGACGCGCGGCGCTCAGGGTCGGAATCGGAATGCGTCCGCGCACCCGCACGATCGAAGTGGTCGAAGTCAGCGGACTCTCCGCGGCGGCCACGGGATGGGCGAGGTTGGGAACGTGCGACGCCGCGGGCGCCGGATCATGCGGGGACGCACCATGAGCGGGTCATCTTATGAACCGGCCGCGGCGGGGTCAATAAACGCGCACCCCGCGGCCACTTGACGCGCCGGCGGCGGTCAACGCGCGGTGCCCGCGCCGCGAATCGGCGGCCCGGCGAACGCGCGGCTCGCCCCTACCGCACGGCCGCCGCCGCTCCCCATGCGCGCCGCGCCGCGGCGCGGGCCGCGGCGTCTCCGCCGCGCATGCCGGCGCGCCACGCCGCGCGCGCCTCGGCCGCGCTCGCGCCCAGCCGCCGCGCGCCGATCAGATGGCTCACGAGCTGGCGTTCGCGGCCGGTCGCGCCGAGCACCGCCACGGTCACGAGCGCGCGGGCGCGCGCCGCGGGTCCCGGACGCGCGAGCACGCGGCCGTAACCGTGCTCGACCATCCACACCGCGAGGTCGGGATGGAGCGCGCGCACGGACGCAATCAGCCGGCCGAAGCGCGGACCGTAGACGCGGCGGCACAGCGCTTCGCCGCGCGTGCGCCACCGCGACGGCCCGCCCTCGCGCGTGCGCCGGGCGCGGCGGCGCCCGCGCGCAGCGACGGGCGGCCACGCCTCGGCCAGCGCGCGCAGCGCCTCGAGCGCCGCCGGGTAGCCGGCGTAGAGCATCAGCATGAGCGCGATCTCTTCGAGCGTCCGCCGCGGCACGCCCGCCCTGCGCCCCGCGATCACCGCACGCCGCGCCGCACGCGCGTCGCGGCCGCTCGCGACGACGGCGAAGCGCAGCGCCGCCGCCATTCTCCTTGACGCTGCCATGGAGCGTTGGACAGTATCCGCGCTCCGTTCATCGCTACAAGCACCGCTGCGGAGGACTCGATGCGCGAGCTCGCCGAACGTGCTCTGAACGTGGCGCAGCTCGCCGGCGCCGCGTACGCCGACGCGCGCGTGATCGAATCGCGCGAGCAGTTCGTCGAGGTCAAGAACCAGCGCCCGACCGCGCTCAAGGAATCGAGCGGCCTCGGCCTCGGCGTGCGCGTGCTGGTGGACGGCGCGTGGGGCTTCGCGGCGAGCGCCGCCGCCGATCCGGCCGAGGCCGAGCGCTGCGCGCGGCTCGCGTGCCGGATCGCCGCCGCCTCGGCGCGCTTCCGCCGCGTGCCGATCACGCTCTCCGCGCTCGCGCCGGCCACGGGGCGCTACGAAACGCCGGCGGCGCGCGATCCCTTCACCGTGCCGCTCGCCGACAAGATCGATCTCCTGATCCGCACCTCGGCCGCCTGCCGTGTCGATCCCGCGATCGCGGTTGCGCAGGCGCAGGTCCACTGCTGGGAGGAGCGCAAGCACTTCGCCTCGACCGAGGGGGCGCGGATCGAGCAGCGCATCGTCCACACCGGCGGCGGGCTGTGCGCCTACGCGCGCGACGCGAACGATCTGCAGTGGCGCTCGTACCCGAACTCGTTCGGCGGCCACTTCGAGGCCGGCGGCTGGGAGCTGGTCGAGCGCCTCGATCTGCCGGGCCATGCCGCCGAGGCCGCGCACACCGCGGTCGCCCTGCTCAGCGCGCCGCAGTGCCCGGCCGGCGAGTTCGACGTGATTCTCGACGGCTCGCAGGTGAGCCTCCAGATCCACGAGTCGTGCGGCCATCCGGCCGAGCTCGACCGCGTGCTCGGCCACGAAGCCAACTTCGCCGGCACGTCGTTCCTCACCCCCGAGCATCTCGGCACGCTGCGCTACGGCTCCGAGGCGGTGAACCTGGTCGCCGACGCCACCGCGCCGCGCGGGCTCGGCACGTTCGGCTTCGACGACGAGGGTGTACCGGCACAGAAGGTCGACCTCGTCCGCGCAGGGCGCTTCGTCGGCTACCTCACCTCGCGCGAGACCGCGCCGCTCATCGGCCTCGCCTCGAACGGCACGATGCGCGCCGAGTCATTCGGCCACATCCCGCTGATCCGCATGACCAACATCAACCTCGAGCCGGGCGTGTGGACGCTCAACGACCTCATCGCCGACACCGGCGAGGGGATCCTCATGGCGACCAACCGCTCGTGGTCGATCGACGACCGCCGCTACAACTTTCAGTTCGGCACCGAGGCGGGCTGGGAGATCAAGGGCGGCAAGCGCGGACGCCTGCTCAAGAACTGCACCTACACCGGCATCACGCCCGAGTTCTGGAACCGCTGCGACGCGGTCGCCGACGACTGGGAGATCTGGGGCACGCCCAACTGCGGCAAGGGACAGCCGAGCCAGTCCATGCGCACCGCGCAGGGCGCCGCCTCGGCGCGCTTCCGCGGCATCACGGTCGGCGTCGGGTACGGCGCATGAGGCGCGCGTGAGCGGCGCGACCACCGCCTTGGGCGTCGGCCGGCCACCGATCGCGCGCGACGAGGCGAAGGGGCTGCTCGGCGAGGCGCTCGCGATGTCGGCCGCCGACGCGACGCTCGCCGTGCTCGAATCGCGCGACGAGAGCCTGACGCGTTTCGCGAACAACGAGATCCATCAGAACGTGACCGGGCTGCGCCACACGCTCACCGTGCAGGCGATCGTCGGCCGGCGCTCCGGAATCGCCAGCACGTCGCGGCTCGATTCGAGCGCGCTGCGCCAGGTCGCCGACCGCGCGCTCGCGCTCGCCCGGCTCTCGCCCGAGGACGATGCGCTGCCCGAGCCGGCACCGCCCGCCGAGACGCCCGAGATCGCTGGATTCGTCCCCGCGACTGCGGCCTGCACGCCCGAGGAGCGCGCGGACGCCGTCGGGCCGGTGCTCGATCAGGCGGCGGCGCACGGCATGAACGCGGCGGGTGCACTCTCGACCTCGGCCGCGACACTCGCGGTCGCCAGCACGGGCGGCGTGTTCGCGTGGCACGCCGACACGTACGCGCGCTTCACGTGCACCGTGCGCGGTGCGGATTCCAGCGGCTGGTGCGACCGCCACCGCCGCGACTGGCGGGCGCTCGACGTCGCCGCGCTCGGCGCGACCGCGCTCGAGAAGGCCGAGCGCTCGCGCGCCCCCGCCGAGGTTCCGCCCGGGCGCTACACGGTCGTGCTCGAGGCGGCGGCCGCCGCCGAGCTGGTCGCGTTCCTCGCGCTGCTCGGCCTCGGCGCCCAGAGCGAGCAGGAAGGGCGATCGTTCCTGTCGGGGAAGATCGGCGAGCGCATCACGGGCGAGTCGGTCGACCTCGTGGACGACGCGTTCGACCCGCGCGGGTTCGGGCGTCCGTTCGACTACGAAGGCACGCCGCGCCGGCGCGTGGCGCTGATCGAGCGCGGGATCGCGCGCGGCGTCGTGCACGATCGCCGCACGGCGCGCAAAGCCGGCGTCGCGAGCACCGGCCACGCGACGCCGCCGCCCGCGGTCGAGGGCCCGCTTCCCTTCGACCTCGTGCTCGCGACGGGCGATCAGGGCCTCGACCAGATCATCGCCGGCGTCGAGCGCGGCATCCTCGTCACGCGCTTCTGGTACAACCGCGTCGTGGATGCGCGCCGTACGATCGTCACCGGCATGACCCGCGACGGTACGTTCCTGATCGAAGGCGGCAGGCTCGCGGGCGGCGTGCGCAATCTGCGCTTCAACGAGAGCGTGCTCGACGTGCTCGCGCGCGCCGAGGCGATCGGCCGCGACGCCGAGCCGACGTACTTCGACTACCTCGGCAACACGGTCGTCGTCCCGGCGCTGCGCGTGCGCGACTTCCACTTCACCGGCGTCACGCGCTTCTAGCCGACGATGATCGGCGGGCCGATCGGGCCGGAGGAAGCGCGGCGCGGCGCGCTGCAGGCGATCTGGACGTTCCCTTCGGTCGTCGCGAGCGCGTTCATGCTCGCGTGGGGGGCCGAGGCCGCGCAGTTCTACGTCTCGCAGGGCCTCGCGCTCGCGATCCTCGCCTGGCTGCAGGTGATGCCCGAGTTCGCGGTCGAGGCGGTGATCGCGTGGAACCGCGACATCCCGCTCATGACCGCGAACTTCACCGGCGCGCTGCGCCTGCTCACCGGCCTCGGCTGGCCGATGATCTGGGTCGTCTCGGCGCTCGCGCGCCGCAGCCGCGGCGAGGCGGACGTGTGGCGCCCGATCGCGCTCGACGAGGAGCACGCGGCGCAGGTGGTCGGGCTGATCCCGCCGCTCCTCTACTGGGGCTGGATCATCGCCAAGGGCACCCTCGGCCTCGCCGACGCCGGCGTGCTGATCGCGCTCTACGTCGCGTTCCTGATGCTGGTGAACCGCATCCCGCCCAGGGCGCACGAGGAGCTCGGGGACGTCGCGGCCGCCGCGCGCGCGGTGATCGGCCTCGACACGCCGCGGCGCTGGATCGCGATCGCCGCGCTGTTCGTGGTCGGCGGGCTGCTGCTGTTCGCCGCGGCGCGGCCGTTCCTCGTCAGCATGATCGGGCTCGCGACCGTGCTCGGCATCTCGCAGTTCGTGTTCGTCCAGTGGGTGGCGCCCTTCCTCTCGGAGCTGCCCGAGTTCGTCACCACCACCTACTGGGCGCGCGGACGCGGCAAGGGCGGCATGGCGCTCATGAACATGGCCTCGAGCAACATCAACCAGTGGACGATGCTCGCGGCGATGCTGCCGATCGTCTACTCGATCTCGCTCGGGCACGTGGCGGCGGTGCCGATCGGCGGCCACCGCGACGAGCTGATCCTGACGCTGCTGCAGGGCACGCTCGGGATGATCCTGCTCGCCAACCTCGACTTCGCGGCGCACGAGGCGCTCGGGCTCCTCGTGCTGTTCCTGATCCAGTTCTTCGTGCCGCACTGGCGCGCGCCGATCTCCGTCGTCTACGCGGTGTGGCTCGGGATCGAGGTGATCTCGGCGGTCTGGCGCCCGGGACGCCTGCGTGCGTTCGCGGTGTTCCCGCGCCTGTGGCGCCGCGGCGCCGCCGCCGCGGCCTAGGCTCCGTCTAGCCCTTGATGCGGCGGCGCAGCGAGCCGATCAGCGCCTCGACCGTCGCGAGCTCCTCGACGCGCAGCACGCGCATCGCGACGTAGCCGACGCCGAGCGCGAGCGCGAGCCCCAGCGCCACCTCGATCGCGTCGCCGCGGATCCCGCCCGGGAGCCGGCCGGCGAGCGCGCGCAGCGCCAGCACCGAGGCGACCGAGGCGACCGCCGCCGCCGCGCTCACGCGCCACAGCGTGTTCGCCATGCGCCGGCCCTCGAGCGGGCCGACGCGGCGGCGCAGGTGATAAGCGAGCTGCAGGAAGTTGGCGATCGAGGTCGCCGACGTCGCGAGCGCGAGGCCGGTGTGGCCGAGCCCGAGGCCGCGCAGCGGGCCGATGAAGAGGAGATTCAGGCCGAGGTTGAGCGCGACCGAGACGAAGCTCGCCCGCACCGGCGTGCGCGTGTCGCCGAGCGCGTAGAACGTGCGCGTGAGCACGGTGAGCGCCGCGAACGCCGGCAGGCCGACGCAGTACATGACGAGCGCGGCCGCGGTCCTCTGCGTGTCGAACGCGACGAAGCGGCCGTGCTGATAGAGGAGCGCGATCACCGGCACGGCCATCACGCCCAGCCACAGCGCCGCCGGCGCCGTGAGCAGGAACACGAGCCGCAGCGTCGCCGACAGCGTGCTCTTGAGCGCCGGGAGGTCCTCGTCCACCGCCGCCTTCGACAGCGCGGGCAGGCTCACGGTCGCGAGCGCGACGCCGAACACGCCGATCGGCAGCTGCATGAGCCGGAACGCGTACCAGAGCCACGACACGCTCCCCTGCTCGAGCCCGCTCGCGATGATCGTGCTGACGAAGAGGTTGATCTGCGTGCCCGCGAGGCCGACGGCGGCGGGCAGCATGAGCATGCCGACGCGGCGCACGCCGGGGTGGGCGCGCGGGATCTCGAGCCGGAACCGGAATCCCATGGCCGCGAGCGAGGGCAGCTGCACCACGAACTGGCCGAGCCCGCCGAGCAGGACGCCGATCGCCATCGCCGTGATCGGCGGCTGGCCGAGCGTGCGCATCACCGGGATCAGCCCGACGCCGGCGACGATCATCCCGAGGTTGAAGAGCGTCGGCGCGAGCGCCGGCACCGCAAACGATCCGCGCGCGTTGAGCATGCCCATCGCCGCCGCCGCCAGGGCCACGCACGGCAGGAACGGCAGCATGATGCGCGTGAGGTACACGGTGAGCTCGTGCTTGCCGGCGATCGCCGAGAAGCCGGGCGCGAACACCGTCACGAGCCACGGCGTCAGCAGGTAGCCGGCCGCGGTGATCACGGCCAGCACGGCGAGCAGCGTGGACATGAGCTGGCGGCCGAACGCCCACGCCTCGTCCGCGCCGCCGCGTGCGAGCACGGCGGTGAACGTGGGCACGAACGCGGACGACATCGCGCCCTCGGCGAACAGGTCGCGCAGCAGGTTCGGCAGGCGGAATGCGACGTTGAACGCGTCGGTCGCGAAGCCGGCGCCGAAGAACGCGGCCATCACCTGCTCGCGGATCAGGCCGAGCACGCGCGACAGCAGCGTCGCCGCGCCGACCACGCCGGCGCGGCGCGCGACCTTGAGCTCCTCGCTCACGCGCCCTCTCCCGCATGCGATGGCGCGCGGCGGCGCGTCTCGCCACGGTGACGCGCCGCTGGTCCGCCCGCGTGACGCGTGCTAGGTTGCGCCGCCATGACTCCGGTGCAGGCGGCGGTGCTCGGCGTGGTGCAGGGGTTGAGCGAGTTCCTGCCGATCTCGAGCAGCGCCCATCTGTACGTCGTGCCGACGCTGCTCGGCTGGCCGTACGCCGGCGTCGCGTTCGACGTGGCGCTCCACTGGGGCACGCTGCTCGCGCTGATCGTCGCGTACGGGCGCGACTGGCTCGAGCTCGCCCGCGGCGTGTTCGTCGGTCCGGACGCGGCGCGGAGCGACGCGCGCACGACGTGGCTCAAGCTGATCGTCGCCTCGGTGCCGGCTGCGGTCGCAGGGGTCCTGCTCCAGAAAGCCGCCGACGAGCGGCTGCGCTCGCTGCCGCTCCAGGCGGCGACGCTCGCGTTCTTCGGCTTCCTGCTCTGGTGGGTGGACCGGCGGCGGCCTTCCGGGGCGCCCACGTCCGCGCCTGGCTGGGGCGCGTGCCTCGCGATGGGCGCGGCGCAGGCGCTGGCGCTCGTGCCGGGCGTCTCGCGCTCGGGCGTCACGATCACGGCCGGTCGCGCCGCGGGGGTCGAGCGCGTCTCGGCGGCGCGGTTCTCGTTCCTGCTCGCGACGCCGATCACGTTCGGCGCCGGGCTGCTCGAGCTGCGCCACCTGCCGCACGACCTGCCGGTCTCGACGCTGGCGATCGGCGTCGCCGTCGCCGCCATCACGGGATTCATCGCCATCCGTGGCCTCATCCGCTGGCTCGGGCGCTCCGGGTTCGGCGTGTTCTTCGCCTACCGCGTGGCACTCGCGCTGGTCATCGTCTTCGCGCTCGCGCGCCGTTAGCCGGCGCGGCCCCCGGCACGCGCGGCGCATCCGCCGGCCCCGCGACCTTCGCGATTCTAGCGCTGCGCACGCGGCGCGTCCTTGCGTTGCGTCTTGTCCTTGAAGTGGCGGTCGAGCCGATCGCGCAGCACGATGCGTGCGCGGTGCAGCCGTGACTTCACCGCCGCCACCGATAGGTCGAGGATCTCCGCGACCTCGGCGTTCGAGTGGCCCTCCTCGTCGCGCAGGATGAACACCGTGCGCAGATCCTCCGGCAGCCGGTGCAGCCCCTCCTCCATCACCTCGCGCGTCTCGGCGTCGAGCAGCTCCTCGAGCGGCTGCTGCGACCAGTCGGGGATCGCCAGCGGCTCGGCGTCCTCGACGTAGCTCTGCGACTGCTCGAGCGAGACGTGGTCGTCGCGGCGCTTGCGGTACTTCATCAGGCTCGCGTTGGTCGCGACCCGGTAGAGCCAGGTCGAGAACGTGGACTCGGCCTTGAAGTTCTTGAGCCCGCGGAACGCCGAGAGGAAGGCGTCCTGCAGCGCCTCGGCCGCGTCCTCCTCGTGGCGCAGGATCTTGAACGCGAGCCGGTAGACCTTGTCGCGATAGCGCACGACCAGCTCGTCGAACGCGCGCGTGTCGCCCGCCTGCGCCATCTCGACCAGCGCGCCGTCGGCGAGCTCGCGGTAGTGCGGCGTGCTCATCGCGCGCCTCCGGCGAGCGCCGGCGCCGCGGGCGCGGCGGCATGGTCGGCATCGAACACGATCGCGCCGCCGAGGATCGTCGCGCGCACCCGCGCCTCGGCGAGGCGTTCGGCGGGCAGGCGATGGAGGTCGGTGCCCCACACCGCGACGTCGGCGAGCGCCCCGGGCGCGAGCCGGCCGAGCCGCGGCCAGCTGCCGGCGAGCCGCGCCGGTTCCGACGTGTAGGCGGCGAGCGCCGCGTCGAGGCCGATGCGTTGCGCCGGCATGAAGCCCGCGGACGGCGTGCCGTCGGCGCGGCGGCGCGTGACCGCGGCGTGGAGCCCGGCGGCGGTGTCCACCGTCTCGACCGGCGCGTCCGAGCCGAACGCGAGCCGCGCGCCCGAATCCAGCAGCGCCCGCCACGGGTAGGCGCGCTCCGAGCGGCCGCCCCAGTGGCGGAGCGCGATGTCGATGTCGCTCGTGCAGTGGATCGGCTGCATGCTCGCGACCACGCCGTGCGAAGCGAAGCGCGGCAGGTCGGCGGGGTCGAGGAGCTGGACGTGCTCGATGCGCGGCGCGAGCGGCAGCGCCGCGAGCGCGGGTCCCGCGCCGGCGAACGCGTCGAGCGCCGAACGCACGGCGCGGTCGCCGATCGCGTGGATCGCGACCGAAAGCCCGCCCGCCACGGCGCGCGCGACGACCGTCGCCAGCTCCGCGGGCGCGATGAGGTCGAGCCCGCGGCCGCCCGATCCTTCGTATGGCTCGATCATCGCCGCGGTCTGCGAGCCGAGCGTGCCGTCGGCGAAGAGCTTGAGCGCGCCGACGCGGAACGTATCGTCGCCGGTCCCGCTCGCGAGCCCGAGCCCGAGCGCGTGATCGAGCCCGGCATGCGCGACGTGCATCAGCACGCGTACGCGCGGGCCGGCGGCGTCGGTCGCGATCGCGCGCAGCAGCCGGTGCTCGGCCGCGGCCTCGAAGTCGTGCACGGCGGTGATCCCGTGCCGGTGGAGGTCGCCGATCGCGGCGTGGACGCGCGCGCGGTCGGCCGCCGCGTCCTCGACCGGCAGCACGCCGGCGAACAGGCGCACCGCGTGCTCGCGCGCGACGCCATTCGGCTCGCCCGCGGCGTCGCGCTCGAGGATTCCGCCCGGCGGATCGGCGGTGGCGCGGGTGACGCCGGCGCGCGCGAGCGCCGCGGAGTTGACCCACAGCGCGTGGAAGTCGTGGCTGTGGAGCAGGGCCGGCCGCCCGCCCGTGACGCGATCGAGCGCCGCGCGGTCGGGTGGTTCGCTCCAGCCGTTCGCGTCCCAGCCGCGGCCCTCGATCACGGCGAGCCCGGGATGCGTCGACGCGTACGCCGCGACCTCGGCCAGCGCGTCGGCGCGCGTGGCGCAGTGCCGCAGCTCGAGCCGGCCGCGCGAGCGCGCCCACGAGACGAGATGGATGTGCGCGTCGGTGAATCCCGGCGTCACCGTGCCGCCGCGCGCGTCGAGACGCGGCGTCGCGGGCCCGGCGAGCGCGGCGAGGGGCGCGTGCGCGCCCACGGCGACGATCCGGCCCTCGGCGATCAGGATCGCGTCGGCGTCCTCGACCGGCGCGCCGTCCGACCAGGGGCGCGCGTGCTCGATCAGCAGATCGGCCCGGGCTCGGCTCACGCGACCGGCGCCTCCACGCGGTTCTCGAGCACGCCGATCCCCTCGACCTCGACCTCGACGCGGTCGCCGATCTCGATCGGCGCGATCCCGGCGGGCGTCCCGGTGGCAATGAGGTCGCCGGGCTCGAGGGTCATGATGCGGGAGATGAAGGGGATCAATGCGGCCACGGGGAAGATGAGATCGGCGGTGCTGCCGGACTGGCGCTGGCGCCCGTTGACGCGGCAGGTGACGCCCAGACGATCGGGAGCGAGACCGACCGCCATCCACGGACCGACCGGCGCGAAGGTATCGAAGCCCTTGGCCCTTGTCCATTGCGCATCCTGACGCTGGTAGTTGCGCGCGCTCACGTCGTTGAAGCACGTGAGCCCGGCGACGTGCGCCATCGCGTCGGCGGGCGAGACGGCGCGCGCGCGGCGGCCGATGACGACCGCGAGCTCGCCCTCGGGATCGAGCCGCGTGACCCCGGCGGGATAGCGGATCGGCTCGCCGCTCGCGATCACGGCGCTCGGCGGCTTGAGGAAGAGCAGCGGCTCCTCGGGAACGCCGGCGCCGCGCACGACGGTCGCGCTCTCGGCGATGTGCTCGTGGTAGTTGAGGCCGACGCAGACGATCTTGGTCGGGATCGCCGGCGCGAGCAGCGTCACGCGCGCGGCGGGATCCTCGTCGCCGGTCTCGCGACCGCCGAGCCACGGCGCGCGATCGAGGCGCCGGAAGGCGCCGTCCCCGCGGATGCCGTAGTGGTCCGCGCCCGCGAAGCGATAGCGCGCGACGTGCTGGACGGCGGCCGGAGGCATGCGCGGGCATCGTCTCATGCGCGCGCGCGGCGCGCCAAACAGACGAGCCCCGCCGCAAGGCGGGGCTCGTTTCCCTAGACAGTCGAGGAGGTTCTCCGTCTCTACCGTGCACGACGAAGGCGCCGGGATGCGCTGGCAGGTCGCTTCACACAAAGGCGCCGACAGCCGGGGGACACGTGTCGGATAGAGAACCTCACTCGGCGATCGCGCAGTCTCGGAGCGCGCCCGCGCGCGGTCAAGATCATCTCGACACGCGCGCGATGAATTTGCATCCCGTCGCGTCGTGCTTTGACCCTCGCCGATGACGCGTGCTAGCGTCCCCGCCCCATGTCGAGTCGGCCCCGTTACTCCCCTCGCTCCGCCGCCGGTCGGCTGCTCGACCGCATCGAGCATCGCCGGGCGCGCCTCGGGGTCATCGGACTCGGCTATGTCGGCCTGCCGCTCGCGGTTGAGTTCGGAAAGGCCGGCTATCCGGTGGTCGGGATCGACGTGAACGCCGCGCGCGTCGCGAGCCTCGCGCACGGCCGATCCCACGTGCAGGACGTGTCGCACGCCGACGTCCGCGAGCTGGTGCGCGCGGGACGCCTCGTCCCGACCACCGACTTCGCCGCGCTCCGCCGCTGCGACACGGTCAACATCTGCGTCCCGACGCCGCTCTCCAAGCAGCGCGACCCGGACATGTCCTACATCCTCGCCGCCGGGCGCGAGGTGGCGAAGACGCTGCACCGCGGCCAGCTGATCGTGCTCGAGAGCACGACCTACCCGGGCACGACCGAGGAGTTGATCCTGCCGCTGCTCCACGAGACCGGCATGCGCGTCGGCCGCGACTTCTTTCTCGCGTTCTCGCCCGAGCGCGTCGATCCCGGCAATCCGCACTACACGACGCGCAACATCCCGAAGGTCGTGGGCGGCGTCACCGCGACCTGCACCGATCTCGCCTGCCGGCTCTACCAGGAGCGGCTCGAGCGCGTGGTGCCGGTGTCGTCCACGCGCGTCGCCGAGATGGTCAAGCTGCTCGAGAACACGTTCCGCAGCGTGAACATCGGACTCGTCAACGAGCTGGCGCTGATGTGCGCGCGGCTCGACATCGACGTCTGGGAGGTCATCGAGGCGGCGGCGACGAAGCCGTTCGGCTTCATGCCGTTCTACCCCGGTCCCGGCCTCGGGGGCCATTGCCAGGATGGCGACGAGTTCCTGTTCGTGAAGCGCGACGGCGGACTCGATCCGGTGCGGATGAAGGATCTGACGCGCGGGCGCCGCGTGCGCAGGGTGGGCGACGTCGACGTGATCCCGCTGCGCGGCGTCGAGGTGCTCTCGTTCGACCTCGAGCGCGAGCGCGCCTGTTACCGGCCGGCGACCCACCTCTTCCGCCGCTGGCATCCCGAACGCGTCGAGATCCGGACCGGCGAGGGGCGCACGCTCACGACCAGCGACGGCCACCCGATGATCGTGCGGAACAGCGCGGGGCTCACGACCCACCGCGCGGACACCGTGGACGGAACCACGCCGCTCGTGATCGCGACCGACGTGCCCGCTGGCGAGACACCCGAGCACCTCGACCTGATCGCGTCCTCCGACGTGGGCCCGCGCGGTATCCGCGTCGTGCCGCGCGACGGCGACTGGCTCGCGCACTGGGCGATGATCCGCGCCGCGGCGCGCGCGGCCGGCGCCGAACGAAAGGACGTGGCACAGCACGGCACGCTGCCGCTCGAGGCCTACCTCGCGCTCGAGCGCGACGGGCGCGCCCCCTACCGGCGTGACCAGCTCCGACTCGCGACCGGCCGCGGGGCAGGCCATACGACGGTGCCGTGGACGATCGACGTGAACGAGGACTTCGCGCGCCTCATCGGCTACTACCTCGCCGAGGGCTGCGTCTCGCTCGACGGCTCGTGGCGCACGCGCTGGACCTTCGGCGCCCACGAGGACGCGCTGATCGCCGATCTCTGCGGCATCCTCGACCGCACCGGCCTGCGCTGGTCGTTGCACCGCGTGAAGCGTTGGAAGGCGGT
>JACOSV010000069.1 GCA_016178725.1 Candidatus Eiseniibacteriota bacterium | reverse complement strand
TGCCGCCCACGTCGACGCGCGCCGGCTGGCCGTAGTCGCAGCACACCATGCTCACGGCGAAGCCGCGCGCGGCGAGGCCGCGCGCGAGCGCCACCTGCTGCACCTCGGCGCCCCCCGTGAAGGCGAGGCGCCCGTGCGTGAACAGCGGCCACGCGTAGGGCGCGTGGAAGCAGATCCGACCGCGGGTCGCGGCGGGCGCTCGCGCTCCCGCCGGCGCCACGCCCGGCGTCGCGCTCATCGCGCCGCCCACCGCTCGAGCGCCGCCTCGAGCCTCGGCACCACGCGCGGCCACGCGTAGGCCGCGGCGGTCTCGCGCGCGGCGCGGCCCATGCGCTCGGCGAGGCCGCGCTCGTGGCTCAACCGCGCCAGGGCGTCGCGCAGCGCGTGCGGATCGCCGGGTGGAACGATGAGGCCGTTGACGCCGTCCACGATCAGGTCGCGCACGCCGGCGATCGGCGTCCCGATCACCGGCCGCCCTTCGGCGAACGCCTCGAGCACGGCGTTGGGCAGCCCCTCGCCGCGCCGCGCCGCGAGCACCACCACCCACGCTTCGCGAAGGAGCGTCGCGAGCCGCTCGCGATCCACGAAGCCCTCGAAGCGCGCCTCGAGCCCGTGGCGCCGCGCGCGCGCCTCGAGCCGCTCGCGCTCGGGGCCCGCCCCGGCGACGGTGAGCTGGCCCTGCAACCCCGCGACCGCGTCGATCACCACGTCCATCCCCTTCTCCGGGATCAGCCGCCCGACCGTGAGCACGCGGCCGCCGGGCGGCGCGACCGCGTCCGGGAGGTCGATCCCGTTGGGCACGACGTCGAGCTTGGCGACGACCGCCGCGCGCACGGCCGGCGCCGCCTCGGCGAGCGCGTCGAGCAGGCCGGCGCGCACGGCGTCGCTCTGCACCAGCACGCCACAAGCGCGCGCCCAGACGCGGGGCGCGATCGCGCGCGCCGCCCATGCGCCGCGCAGCGCGTACTCGCTCTCGCCGCGCACCCACACGACCGCCGGGATCCCGAACCGCTGCTGCGCGCGCACCCCGGCGAGTCCGCTGATGAACGTCTGGAAGCAGAGGGCCAGGTCGGGCCGGGGGGCGAGCCTGCCGATCGCACGGGAGATCGCGGCGAGGTCGAGCGCCGTGCGCGCGAGCGGCACGCGCGACACCGGCAGGCGCACGACGTCGAATCCGTCGCGACGCTCGATCGCCGGCTGGCTCGGGGGATCGCGGCGCGTGATCACTGTGATGCGATGGCGCGCGGCGAGCCGTCGCGCCCACCCTTCGGCCTGCAGCTCGGCGCCGCCGAATGCCCCCGGTGGGAAGTGGCCGATCAGGAACGCCAGATTCACGCGGCGGCCGTCACTCCCGATGCCGACGGGCGCCGGTCGAACGTGGGCAGCGCGGCGAGCGGCTCGGCGATGGCGTCGCCGGCGCGGTCGAGGTAGGTCTGCGCCCACAGCTCGAGGCAGACGAGCGACCAGACCTGATACGCGCGGCGCTCGTCGCGCGCACCCGAGCCCTCGAGCACCCGCGCGACGCCGGCGGGGTCGAACCAGCCGCGCCCGCGCGCGCGCGGGTCGAGCAGAACCTCACGTGCGAGGCGGCCGAAGTCGGCGCCGAGCCAGCGCTCGAGCGGCATCCCGAATCCCTGCTTGCCGCGCGCCATCGTCTCCACCGGCAGCAGGTCGCGGCCGACCTCCTTGAGGATCCACTTCGACACCTCACCCTTGAGCTTGTGCTCGAACGGGATGCGGGCCACGAACTCGAGCACCTCGTGGTCGAGCAGCGGGCAGCGCACCTCGAGCGAGTTGAGCATCGCCGTGCGGTCCACCTTCACCAGCACGTCGTCGGTCATGTACGTGACGGCGTCGAGGTAGAGGAGCGCCGGCACCTCGCCCACCGCGGCGCGCGCGCGCGCGTACTGCTCGCGCGCCTGCGCGTACGGATCGTGGCGCCCGAGCCGCGCCGCGAGATCGCGTGACAGCACGCGGCCGAGCTCGCGCGGCGGGAAGAAGCTCATGACCTCGAGGTGGCGATCCACGATCGAGAGCGGCAGCCGATGGAGCTTGCGGCCGAGGCCGTGGTCGGGATGGAGCCACGCCGACGGCAGCGCCGCGAGCGAGCGCAGCGCGCGCGGCACGCGGTCGAGCGCCGCGTAGCGCCGCGCCCAGGGATACGTGACGTAGCCGCCGTACGCTTCGTCGCCGCCGTCGCCGGAGAGCGCGACCTTGACATGGCGGCGCGCCATCTCGGAGACGTAGTAGGTCGGGATCATCGAGGCGTCGGCGAACGGCTCGTCCATCTGCCACACGAGCCTCGGCAACAGCTCGAGCGCGCGCGGCCGGACGATCAGCTCGTGGTGATCGGTGCCGAGGTGGCGCGCGACGCGGCGCGCGTGCTCGAGCTCGCTCACGTCCTGCTCCTCGAAGCCGATGCTGAACGTCTTGACCGGCTCGTGGACCACGCGCGCCATGAGCGCGGTCACGACGCTCGAGTCGATGCCGCCCGACAGGAACGCGCCGAGCGGCACGTCGGACATGAGCCGGATGCGCACCGCCTCCTGCAGCAGCGCGCGCAGGCGCTCGCGGTAGAACTCCTCGGAGTGGCCTGGATCGGTCTCGACCGGCAGCGACCAGTAGCGCTCGACCCGCACGCCGTTCGCGTCGGCGATCAGCCGGTGCGCGGGCGGGATGCGGCGCACGCCCTTCCAGATCGTCTCGGGCGAGGGGACGTACTGGAACGTCAGGTAATCGGCGAGCGCCTCCTCGTTCATCTCGCGCGGCACCGAGGGGTCGAGCAGCAGCGCCTTGATCTCGGAGGCGAACACGATGCGCTCACCGTCGTCGTGATAGAAGAGCGGCTTCTTGCCGACCCGGTCGCGGGCGAGCAGCAGCCGCCGGCGCGTGCGATCCACCAGCGCGAACGCGAACATGCCGCGCAGGTGTTCGACCACCGCGTCGCCGTGCTCCTCGTAGAGGTGCAGGATCATCTCGACGTCGCAGTTGCCGCGGAAACGATGGCCGCGCGCGAGCAGCGTCCCCTTGACCTCGGGCCAGTTATAGAGCTCGCCGTTGTACGTGACCCACACCGACGCGTCCTCGTTGGCGATCGGCTGGTGTCCGCCGGGCGAGAGATCGACGATCGCGAGCCGCCGCTGCGCGAGCGCCGCGCCCTTCTCGTGCCACAGGCCGTAGTCGTCGGGCCCGCGGTGGCGCATGAGGTTCGCCTGCCGCGCGACCAGATCGGGATCGGCGAGGCCGCCGCCGCGATAGTGGAACACGCCGTTGATGCCGCACATGCGTCACATCCCTCCCGGCGCTGCGCCGCGCCGCACGTCGAGCCACGCCACCCGTCGTCCGGAATAATAGTCGTCATCGAAGAAGTAGTCGCTGATGCGGTAATTCGGATAGTGCGGCTGCGCCATCAGGCGCACGCGCACGCCGTACCGTCCCGGCGCCGCGTCGCGGGGCACGACCACGGCGAAGCTGTCCCCGACCGCCTCGGACCAGCGCCACAGATCCACGCCGTAGGCGCCGCCGGCGGGCAGGTGGTCCTCGCGGAAGCGATATCGCTCGCCGCGCGCACGCTCGATCAGCTTGCGGATCGGCTTGGCGAGCCAGCGCGGCCCGGACGTGCCGGGCACCGCCGTGTCGAAGCGCACCGCGACCTGCCACGAGGCGGGCGGCGTGGCGCGCCCGCGCCAGGTGATCACGGCGTGCAGCGTGTCGCCGGGTCGGGCCGCCGCGCGATCCATCGTGAAGCCGGTGACGAACGGCTGGCCCGGGAGCGATTCGTCGAGCGCGTCGCGCGGCCCGGCGAGCGTGTCGCCGCGCGCCTCGGCGGGGATCGCCCACACCCGACGGCGCCGCGGCGGCGCGCCCGAGAGTGTGTCGAGCGCCGCGCGATGCAGGCGGTAGACGACGAAGTCGCCGCGGTCGTACACGGGCTCGAACGCCGCCGGCGCGGCGTCGAAGCGCGCGCGCGTCGCCGTGAACCAGTCGTGGCGCGGCGTCCAGTAGTCGAGCGGCGGCGGCGCGGCGAACCGATCGTTGAGCGCGATCGCGTCCACGCGGTAGCGCGACACAACCTCGCGCAACCGCGACCACGTGCCCCACGGGTCGAGCGCATCGCGTGCGTCGAGGATGCGCGTGAGCGCGAGCGAATCGTCGGGCGAGCTGTGCTGGTCCACGAGCGTGGCGACGTAGAGGCCGGTCGCCATCGGGATCGAGTACGACGTGGCGGGATCGGCGAGGACGACGGTCCCGGCCGGCAGGTGCGCCCGCATCCACGCCAGCGCGTCGCTCCAGCGCGCGGCGCCGAGCGCCGATTCGCGCGCCGCGTAGGGCGCGGGGTGCGCGAGCACGTCGGCCGCGTCGTGCAGCGCCGGCCACGAGAGCCAGACGATCCCTGCGAGCGCCAGGGCCGGGGCCACTCGCGCACGCGGCGCGCGGTCGCGCAGCGCGGCGAGGAGCCCCGGCAGCAGCCACGCGAACAGCGCCGAGAGCGGCATCATCCACACCATGCGCATGAGCAGAAAGCCGAGCCGCGGCACGAGCGCGCCGACGGCCGGCGGATCGAAGATCACGAGCGCGACGGCGAGCGGCGTCGTCACGAGATAGAGCGCCGCGGGATCGCGACGGCCCGCGCGCGCGAGCCACGGCGCCGCGATCGGGAACAGGATCCACCACGCGCCGAGCCAGTCCCACAGCACGCCCGGCGAGACGATTCGCGCGTCGCCGAAGAGCTCCATCAGCCCCTGCGGCGCGGTGTGGATGATGTTGTTCGGCGCGTAGCTCGCGCCCGCCCGCCACAGCAGATACGGCAGCCCCGCGGCGCCGATCGCGAGCGCGGTGCCGGCGAGCCGCGCGACGCGCCCGCTCCAGCCGCGGTCGGCGATCGCCAGGCCGGCGCCCAGAGCGGTGAGCGTCATCGCGAACGGGATCGCGTAGTAGACGTGCGCCGCGAGCGCGCCGAGCGCGAGGCCGACCGCCGCGAGCCGCATGCGCCGGTCGGGCGCGCGCAGGTCGGCGATCACCGCGGCGGCGGTCGCGAGTGCCAGCTGATCGCCGACCTTGGTCGCGAACACAGCCTCGCGCAGGAACTGCGAGGCGAGCGAGCCGCCGTAGGTCACGAGCAGCGCCCAGCCGGCGACCGCGGCGCCGGGCGGGCCACGCAGCAGGAATCCGAGCGCGGCGGCGTTGAGGACGAAGAGCGGCACGAGCACGGTGGGCAGCCATCGCCAGGTGTCGAGCGGATCGGCGCCGGCGAGCTTCGCGATGAGCGCGACCTCGGCGTGCCAGAGGCCCTTGCGCGGATCGGCGCCGGCGGCACCGGCGTCCTTGAAGAACGCGTCGCGCGGAAACGCGTCACCGCTCGCCACCATCCTGCGGATGGTGCCGATGTGGTCGGGCGAGTCGGTGTGGAGTCCGAGCGGCGCGCCGAGCCGGCCGGCGTGCCACGCGCCGACGACGGCGGCGAGCAGGAGGGCGATGAGCGATGCGCCGGTCATGGCGGCGCTCATCGGCCGAGGCGCTCCTCGCGGCACGCTCGGCGATGCGCTCATCGACCGAGTCGCTCCTCGCGGCACGCTCGCCTCCGCATCCTGCTCCGGCTCGCTGCATCCAGTCGCGGCTCCGCCATCCTGGCTACGCCGCTCCTCGGGCGCACCGCGAGGAGCGCTCGGTCTCGAGCGCCGGCCAATGACGAACGCCCACAAGGCCGTCGTCGTGACGAGCGACCACCATGTCAGCACCGTGAACGGCAGGTGCAGCGCGCGCGTGACGAGGACCCAGAAGCCGAGCCAGGCGACGCCGAAGCCGAGCGCCCATCCCGGTGCGAGCCACGCGCCGCCCGGCGGCATCGCGCCGAGCGCGACGAACGCGTAGCCGGGGAGCAGCACCAGCACGGCGGACGCGAACGCGACGCCGAGCGCGGGCGGCAGGGCGCCGGGCGCCGCGAGCATGAGCGCCTGCGCGGCGAGCCCCGCCCCGACCAGCGCCGCCATCCGCCCGCGCCGGATCGCTTCCTCCCGCGCCGCTTCAGCCACCGATCGAGGCCTCGCGGCGGGCGGGCGACCACGGCCAGTTGAACTCGCGCAGGAGCCGCTTGAGGCCGATGCCGCGCGCGAGCGGCGCCGTCAGCAGCCCGTAGATCGCGAGCCAGCCGACGGCCGAGATCGCGAAGCGCAGGATGCGCTCGGGGAACGGCAGCCCGAAGCCCGGGAGCATGCGCTCGAACGCGTAGGCGAGCGGGATCGCGATCGCGAGCGGCAGGAAGCTGCGCGTCAGGAACACAGCACGATGACGGAGCCCGCGGTCCATGCCGATGTCGGCGAGCAGCAGCAGCACGGCGCTATTCAGCACGAACGTGATGAACATCGCCCACGCGACGCCGCGGATGTCGTACCCGGCGCGGATCGCCAGCAGATCGAGCGCCACGCCGAGCGCGCTCATCACCACCGCCACCGGCACCAGCATCAGCTGGCGCCCGAGCGTCATCAGCACGATCGAGGCGATGTTGGCGAGCGCGAGGCCCGCGGCGCCGAAGCACAGGATGCGCAGCGCGGCGACGCCGCCGCGGAAGCGCGGCAGCAGCAGGTCCACCAGGCCGTCCGCGCCGAGATAGGCGATGGCGCAGAACGCCGGCACCGCGATCGCGAGCACGCGCACCGCGCGCTCGACGTGGTCGCGGATCGCCGCGGGATCGTCGCCGCCCTCGCGGTAGCGGCGCACCAGCTGCGGGTAGAGCACGTAGGAGACGGCGTCCGGGAGCGTGAGCAGGAACGTGAGCGCGGTGACGCCGAGCCCGTAGAGCCCGAGCGCCTCGGTGCCGAGGAAGCGCAGGATGATCACGCGGTCGATGCTGCGCATCACGAAGCTCGAGACCGTGAACATGAACATCGGGAACCCAACCGCGAGCAGCGCCCACGACTCGCGGCTTGGCACCGGCGCCAGCGGCACCACGGCGTGCCCGCGCACCATCGCCGAGATCGTGGCGAGGAGCGTGCCCGTCACCCAGCCCCACAGCAGCCCCCACACGCCGAAGGCCGGGATCAGGGCGAGGCCGAGCACGACGCCGACGACGCTCTGCAGCAGGAACCACAGGCTGACCGCACCGATGTTGCCGTGCGATCGCATGAGCGTGAGGTGGTAGAGCGAGAGATGCGTGAGCGTCACGCACGCGACCGTGAGGCCGACGCCCGAGAGTCCCCACATCGTGCGGATCTGGCCGTGCGAGGTACCGAAGAAGAGCAGGCAACCGCCGCCGAACAGCAGGCTCGCGACCGCGACGTTGAACAACCCGGCGCGCTTGACGCGCTCGAGCCGGCGCGCGTGGCCGTCCACGATCCGCGCCGGCACCGCCTGATCGAGCCCCTGATACGTGCCGAGCGGCGCGTAGCCGCCGTAGTCGAACAGCAGCATGATCGCGTTCCACGCGCCGTAGCCGGCGGGGCCGAGCATGCGCGCCGCGACGAGCCCGCGCACGAGGTTGAGGAAGCGCACGAGGTACTGGCTCGAGGCGAAGCCGACCGAATCGCGGATGAACTTGCGCGGGTGCACGGGGGGACGAAGTTCCTCTAGGCGGGTTGTGGTCGGCCGGAGAGCCATTCGCGGGCGAAGCGCAGGAGCCCCGCGCCGCGTCCGAGCGTCAGCAGCATCGGCAGGCAGGCGATCGCGACGGCGAGCGTGCGCAGCAGCGCCGCGCCGAGGCCGGCGCCGCCGACGCCGCACGCCGCGAGCGCCGCGCCGCCGGCCCACAGCGCGGGCACGAAGCTGGTGGCGACGAACGCGGCCCGCTGCGCCGCCGTGGCGCAGAGACCGGGCGCGGCGAGCGCGACCAGGCCGAGCGCGAACAGCCCGTAGCCGGCCGCCGAGGCGAGCGCGATCGCCGCCGGGCGGTGGTCGCGTGCGCCGACGGCGAACACCAGCGTCACGGTCGCGAGCGCCGCGATCGCGCCGGCCGCGAACAGCCGCGCCGCGCCGCCGCTCGCCAGCACGTAGTAGCCGGGCACCGTCGCGCCCGAGAGCAGCAGCGCGCCGATCGCGAGCAGGCGCAGCGCCGGCACGCCGTCGGCGTACGCCGGGAGCAGCGCGCCGATCACGGGCCCCGCCCAGACCATCGCGATCGCGACCGCGACCGGCAGCGCCACGGCGAGCGCGCGGTGGACGCGCCGCACCTCTTCGCGCGTGCGCTCGGGATCGCGCGCGCCCTGCGCGGCGGCGGCGACGCGCGGCGTGAGCACGGCGGCCGCGGCCTCGGGCACGTAGAGGATGAGCCCCGCCGCCATGAGGCCGAGGCTGTACTGGCCGAGCCCCGCGGTGCCGGCGTAGCGCACGAACGCGATGCGGTCGGCGGAGCGCAGCACGAGCGATGCGGTGAAGAAGCCGAAGATCGGGAATCCGGTGCGCACGAGCGCCGCACCGTCGGCGACGGAACCCGGAACGAGCGGCGGGCGGACCGGACCGCGGCGCGCCACGATCAGCGCCGCCAGGCTGCCCGCGAGCCAGCCGCCCAACAGGCCCCACACGCCGCTCCGCCACACGAGCGCGAGCCCGAGCCCGCCGCCCGCGACCGCCTGCACCGCCTGCGCCGCGCTCGCGGCCGCGAACGCGCCGTGCGCGCGCAGCGCCCCCAGATGGTACTGGAGCGCGAGCTGGATCAGCGCGGCGGCGACCATGAGCAGCGGGGCCGCGATCCCCCACGGCGCGGCGACCGCGTGCGCGCCAGACGCGAGGTAGATCGCCGCGCCGATCGCGAACGCGGCCCCTCCCGCCGCGACCACCGTCCACGCGCCGCGCATCACGCGCGCCGCGGCGGCGCGGTCGCCGCGCGCCACCTCGGGCGGCAGCGCGAGGTCGAGCCCCTGGAGCGCGCCGCACGATGCGTACGATCCGTAGTCGAGCAGCAGGTTGAGCGCGTTCCACGCGCCGTAGCCGAGCGGGCCGAGTGCGGCGGCCGCAACCAGACCGCGGGCGAGCAGCGCGATCCGGGCGACGTACTGGCTCAACGCCATGCTCATCGCATCGCGGACCAGCCTGCGCGGGTGCACGGTCAGCCCGCCCGCCGGTGGCGGATGCGCCACGCGTGGCCTAGAATCGTCGCTCGCATGCGGCCTCCCCGTTCCCGATCGCACCGCGTCACGATCCCCTTCGCCTCCGGGCGGCCGGCATGAGCGACGCGCGCCCCACGCAGGCCGCGGCCGCGCTCGCCTCGCGCGGCGGGGCACCGGTGCGCGACACCTACCTGCCGGTCGCGCTGCCGTGGATCGGCGAGCGCGAGAAGCAGCTCGTGCTCGAGACGCTCGACTCGGGCTGGATCACGACCGGGCCGCGCGCGCACGAGCTGTCGCGGCGGATCGCCGAGCTCGCCGGCGCGCACCACGGGCTCGCGGTCAGCTCGTGCACCGGCGCGCTCCATCTCGCGCTCGCGGCGCTCGGCGTCGGCCCGGGCGACGAGGTCGTCACCACGCCGTACACGTTCGCCGCGTCGGTCAACGTGATCGAGCACGTCGGCGCGCGCCCGGTGCTCGCCGATGTCGAGCCCGACACGCTGTGCCTCGATGCGAAGGCGGTCGAGCGCGCGCTCACGCCGCGGACGCGCGCGATCCTCACCGTGGACTACGGCGGTCAGCCGTGCGACTACGACGCCTTCGCGGCGCTCGCCGCCGCGCGCGGCGTGCCGCTCGTCGCCGACGCCGCGCACGCGCTCGGCGCGGCGTGGCGCGGGCGCCCGGTCGGATCGCTCGCGCGCGCGACCGCGTTCTCGTTCTACGCGATCAAGAACCTCAC
>JACOSV010000061.1 GCA_016178725.1 Candidatus Eiseniibacteriota bacterium | reverse complement strand
GTATGCGGCTCTGGCGCCGCTTGCGCTAACCCGCGATCGAGTGTGGCGGCGTCCCCGCCACCTGTCGTGTCTCCCGCTCGCGAGAGCACGACGCTACGACCGCAGGCCGGTCGTTCCATACTGTCTAGACGCCTCGGGTATGATCGTGGCGATGAGTGCGCAACCGAGTTCCATCACGTCGCCGCGCTCGCTGCGCGAGCCGGGCGCGATCCTGCTGGTCTCGTGCTACGAGCTCGGCCACCAGCCGCTGGCGCTCGCCTCGGCGTCGGCGTTCCTCGCGCGCGCCGGGTTCGCGCCCGCGACGCTCGATCTCTCGGTCGAGCCGATGGACGTCTCCCGCGTCGCGCGCGCGCGCATGATCGCGATCTCGGTGCCGATGCACACCGCGCTTAGGCTCGGCATGCGCGCCGCCGCCGAGATGCGGGCGCTCAATGGCGACGCGCACATCGCCTACGTCGGCCTCTACGCCGGGCTCAATGCCGGATGGTTGCTCGAGCGCGGCGCCGATTCGGCGATCGGCAGCGAGTGGGAGGGACCGCTCGTGGCGCTGACCGAGGCGCTCGACGCGGGCGACGCGGCGCCGGTCGTGGGCGTGAGCGTGCCGGGCCGGATCACGGGCCCGCACCTCGCGCGTCTCGAGTTCCCGGTGCCCGCGCGCGACGGTCTGCCGGCGCTCGAACGCTACGCGCGCCTCGCGCACGACGGCGCGCTCGCGCTCACCGGCTACGTCGAGGCGAGCCGGGGCTGCCGCCACACCTGCCGCCACTGCCCGATCCCGCCCGCTTACGACGGGCGCTTCTTCGCCGTGCCGCGCGAGGTCGTGGCCAAAGACGTCGCGCAGCAGGTCGCGGCCGGCGCCGCGCACATCACGTTCGGCGATCCCGACTTCCTCAACGCGCCGACCCATGCGCTGCGCGTCGCGCGCGATCTCCACGCCGCGCATCCTTCGCTCACGTTCGACTTCACCGCCAAGATCGAGCACGTGATCGAGCACGCGGCGCTCTTCCCCGAGCTCGCGCGTCTCGGCGCGTTGTTCATGGTCTCGGCGGTCGAGTCGTTGAGCGACACGGTGCTCGCGCACCTCGCCAAGGGCCACACGCGCGCCGACGTGTTCCAGGCACTCGCGATCGCACGCGCCGCGGGGATCGTGCTCCGGCCGTCGCTGGTCGCGTTCACGCCGTGGACCACGCTCGACGACTATCTCGACGTGCTCGACACCGCCGAGCGCGAGGACCTGATCGACGCGATCGATCCGGTGCAGTACACGATCCGGCTGCTGCTGCCGCCGGGATCGCTGCTGCTCGAGCACGACGCGATGCGGCCGCACCTCACCGGCTTCGACGTCGCGGCGTTCGGCCATCGTTGGGCGCATCCCGACCCGCGCATGGATGCGCTGCATCTCGAGGTCACGGCGCTGGTGGCCGGGGCGACGCGCGCCGGCGAGGACCCGGCGGTGACCTTCGCGCGCATCCGTGACCGGGCGCGGCAGATCGCCGGACGCTCCGTCGCCGCGGCTCGCGACGCGACCCCGGCGCCGCGGCCGTTCCGCGCGCCGCGGCTGACCGAGCCGTGGTTCTGTTGAGCGGAGCCGATCGAGGGCCGGTTCGGTCCTCTCGAGAGCGCGGCGACGCCGGCGGTCTGACACGTCGCGACATCGCGTGATACTGTCGCAGCCCGCGCCGCGCAGGAACTGACCAAAGGAGACTCGGTGGATCCGGAGATCAAGATCAAGGCGTTGCCGATCGACGAGCAGCGCTGCCGCTTCACGGTGGACCGCCCGCTGCTCCCCGGCCGCGCGGCGTACTTCGGCGACGCCGCGCGCGCCGCGGGCTCGCCGCTCGCCGAGGCGCTGTTCGCGCTGCCGGATGTGGCGTCGGTCACGGTCGCGGGCGACGTGGTCACGGTGACGCGCGGCGGCTACGGCGAGTGGCCCGATCTCGCGCGCAAGGTGGGCATGGCGATCCGCGCCCAGCTCCAGAGTGGGGCGCCGCCGATCGCCGAGGCGGCGCTCGAGGGCATGCCGGGCGAGGACGAGATCGGCGCGCGCGTCCAGCAGCTCCTCGAACGCGAGATCAATCCCGCGGTCGGCTCCCACGGCGGGTGGGTCGAGCTGCTCGGCGTGCAGGGGAACGACGTGTTCCTGCAGCTCGGCGGCGGGTGTCAGGGCTGCGGCATGGCCGACGTCACGCTCAAGCAGGGGATCGAGACGCTTCTGCGTCAGGAGATCCCGGAGCTGGGCCAGGTCTTCGATCAGACCGATCACGCGGCGGGCCGCAATCCCTACTACACGGCGTCCAAGAAATAGCGGAGGCGCCGAACCGACCCCGATGTCGCGCATCCTGCTGTTGCTGCCGACCCGCACGTGGCGGGCCGAGGCGTTCCTCGCCGCCGCGCGTCGCCTTGGCCTCGAGATCACGGTCGCGACCGACAAGCCGCTCGTGTGGACGGGCCGTGTCCCCGAGGGCGTGATCGTCCTCGACTTCGCGTGCGCCGAGCGGGCCGCGGAGCAGGCGGCCGAGTTCGCGCGCGAGCATCCGATCGCGGCGGTCGTGGGTGCCGACGACGACACGGTCGTGCTCGCCGGCGCGATCGCCAAGGCGCTCGGCCTGCCGCACGATCCGATCGCGGCGCTCGAGGCCGCGCGCGACAAGCGCGTCCAGCGCGAGCGACTGCTCGCCGCCGGGCTCCCCGTGCCGCGCTTCACGCGGTTTCGGCTCGACGAGGATCCGGCGGCGGTCGCGGCGCGCGTCGGGCTCCCGTGCGTGATCAAGCCCCTGCGGCTGGCCGCGAGCCGCGGCGTGATGCGTGCCGACGACGTGACCTCGCTCGGCGCCGCGATGCGCCGGCTCGGGGCGCTGCTCGCCTCGCCCGACGTCGATGCGTCCGGCGAGTGCCGGCACGAGGCGCTCGCCGAGACGTTCCTGCCCGGCGCCGAGGTCGCGCTCGAGGGCCTGCTCGAAGACGGGGCGCTCCGCGTGCTCGCGCTCTTCGACAAGCCCGACCCGCTCGACGGGCCCTACTTCGAGGAGACGATCTACGTGACGCCGTCGCGGGTTGCGCCCGAGACGCAGGCGCGGATCGCGAAGATCGTGACGCGCGCCGCGGCGGCGCTCGGGCTGACGCGCGGCCCGATCCACGCCGAGCTGCGCGTCAACGTCTGGGGTCCGTGGATCCTCGAGCTCGCGGCTCGCCCGATCGGCGGCCTGTGCTCGCGCGCGCTGCGCTTCGAGGGCGGCGTCACGCTCGAAGAGCTGGTGCTGCGCGGAGCACTCGGCCTCAACACCGCCGGAACGACGCGCGAGGCGGACGCGTCGGGCGTGATGATGGTGCCGATTCCGGGCGCGGGCGTGGTCGAGCGCGTCGAAGGCGTCGCGGACGCCGGCCGCGTCCCCGGGATCGAGCAGGTGGTGATCACGGCGCACGCCGGCGAGCGGCTCGTGCCGTTCCCCGAGGGCTCGCGCTACCCGGGCTTCATCTTCGCCCGCGGCGAAGATCCGGCGGCGGTCGAGGCCGCGCTGCGCGCCGCGCACGGCCGGTTGCGCTTCGTGCTCGCGCCCGAGGCGGACGCGGCGACGTCGGGCGCGCGATGAGCGTCCGCGGCGTGGCGTGGGTCGCGGCGCTGGCGCTGATCGCGGCGCGCGATACGGCCGCGATCGTCGTGCGCCCGGTGACGCTCGAACAGACGCGCGCCGCGATCCGCGCGCCCGGAGTGAAAGGCGAGCGACCGCTGGTGCTCATGAACGTCTGGGCGACCTGGTGCGCGCCGTGCCGCGAAGAGTTTCCGGAGTTCCTGCGCATCCGGAGCGAGTTCGCGAGACGCGGCGTCCGGCTGATGTTCGTCTCGGCGGACTTCGACACCGAACTGCCGGCCGTGAAGCGATTCCTTGCCGCGCACGGCGTTGATTTCGCCACGTTCATCAAGAATGACCCGGACATGAAGTTCATCAACGGCCTCGAACCGCGCTGGACCGGTGCGCTGCCCGCGACCTTCCTCTATGATGGCGCCGGCCGGCAGCTCTGGTTCCACGAGGGCAAGGTCACCTACGACACACTGAAGACCCGGATCGCGGTGGCGCTCGCGGCCACTGAAGCGGCGCCCGCGCCGGCCCACCGAGGAGGACATCCATGAAGCGCATCGCAACGCTGGCGCTCGTCGCCGGACTCTCGCTCGCCGCGGCCGCGGCCTCTGCCGAGGATCAGGCGCCGCAGTCGCTCGCGATCGGCGCGGCCGCCCCGATGACCGACGTGAAGATGTTGAACGTGGACGGCAAGAGCCTGACGCTCGCCGATGTGAAGGGCGCCAGGGGCACGCTGGTCGTCTTCACCTGCAACCACTGCCCGTGGGCGCAGGCGTGGACCGGGCGCATCGTCGAGCTCGGCAACATGTACGCGAAGAAGGGCATCGGCGTGGTCGCGATCAATCCCAACGATCCGAACGCCTACGGCGAGGACAGCTACGACGCGATGCAGGCGCGCGCGAAGGACAAGGGCATGCAGTTCCCGTACGTCGTGGACGCCACGTCGGACCTGGCGCGCGCGTTCGGCGCGTCGCGCACGCCCGAGGCGTTCCTGTTCGACGCGAAGGGCAAGCTCGTCTACCACGGCGCGATCGACGACAACGCCAAGGAGCCCGAGAAGGTGACGGCGCGCTGGCTGCACGACGCGCTCGAGGCCACGGTCGCGGGCAAGGCGGTCGCGGTCAAGGAGAGCAAATCGATGGGCTGCGGCATCAAGTTCCGCGCGAAGGTGGCGGCCGCGACCTCGTCGTCGTAGCACAACCCGAGGCGATGGAGTTCGCCTGAACCGCCCCGAACGGGGCTGATGACTCCTGCCGGGCACGGCGGGAGTCATCACGTTTATGGGCAGGAGGGTCCGTGAACCGCGTGTGGCTGGTCGGCCTCGGGGGCGCGCTCGGCTCGATGCTCCGCTATGGCGTCGGCGGGCTCATCGGGCGGATGAAGGCAGGATGGACGTTCCCGCTCGAAACGCTGATCATCAACGTTGCCGGTTGCCTCGCGATCGGCCTGCTGGCGGGGTTGAGCGAGGCGCGCGGCGTGCTCTCGGCGACCACCCGCGCGTTCCTGTTCGTCGGCGTCCTCGGTGGGTTCACGACGTTCTCGACCTTCGGCTACGAAACCTTCCAGCTGCTGCGCGACGCGCAGTGGTCGTCGGCGGCGCTCTCGGCCGGGCTCCAGGTCCTCGCCGGCATCGGCGGCGTCTGGGCCGGCCACGCGCTGGCGCGGGCGATGGTGTGAGGCGATGACGATCCCCGAAGAAGGCTGGCTGCTGCGGATCTTCGTCGGCGAGAGCGACCGCCACGAGGGCAAACCGCTCTACGAATGGATCGTCCTCGCCGCCCGCGAGCAGGGGCTGGCGGGCACGACCGTCCTGCGTGGGATCGAGGGCTTCGGCGCCCACAGCCGCGTCCACACCGCCAAGATCCTGCGTCTGTCCGAAGATCTTCCGATCGTGATCGAGATCGTGGACGCGCTCGACAAGATCGAGGCGTTCCTGCCGGTCGTGGATCACGCGATCGCCGAGGGCATGGCGACGCTCGAGCGCGTCCAGATCCGCTTCTACCGCAGCGGCCGGGCGCCGAGGCCCTAGAGGTCACGCAGCCGCGGGGCCCTGACGCTCACACGGCCGCCGCTCCTGAAACCCGCCGGGCGCCCCGCCCGGTCTGAAGGCTTCGACGGCACGCGCCGCTGCAACCGGATCCGCCGGCGCGCCGTAGAAGGCCCGCGGCGGTTCCCGATCATCCGGCCGGGAAGCGCGCCGCTCCGGAAGCGATCGCTCGAGTCTCGGGAGGTGGTGATGGAGTCGCACGGGGTCGCCCGGCGTTCGCGCCGCGTGTGGATCTGGTCGGCGCTCGGCGTGCTCATCGCCGCCGGCATCGTGGTCGGCCTGCTCGCGGCGCGCAGCGCGGGCGGCAGCGGCGGCAAGAAGAAGAGCGGCAAGGACGGTCCCCCCGCATCCCCGGTCGAGCTCACGGCGGTCTCGCGCGGCACGATCGACACCTGGCTCGAGACCACCACCGCGCTCGAGGCGCAGAACAGCGCCGTACTGGTCGCCCGCGGGCAGGGCGAAGTGGTCCAGGTGGTCGCGGAAGAGGGCGCGTGGGTCGAAAAGGGCGCGCTGCTCGCGCGGCTCGACGACACCAACGCCCGCCTCGCGCTCCAGCGCGCCGAGCTGTCGGCGCAGGCGGCCGCCCACGACGCCGAGCGCGGCGCCCAGCTCATCAAGCAGGGCTACTTGAGCACCAAGGACAATGACGACCTCGAGATGAAGCGAAAGAGCGCCGAGGTCGACATGGAGCAGCGCCGCCACGACCTCGCCGACATGCGCGTCGTCGCGCCGTTCGCGGGCCGCGTCACCGACCGCTCGATCCACCTCGGCGAGACGGTCGTGCCGGGCAAGGAGTGCTTCCGGCTCGTGGACACCGAGCCGATGCTCGCGCGCGTCTACTTCCCCGAGCGCGAGCTGACGCGCGTGCGCGTGGGCGAGACCGCGAGCCTCGAGGTGGACGCGGCCCCCGGGCGTCCATTCCAGGCGCGGGTCTCGCTCGTGAATCCGGTCGTGGACCGCGCGAACGGCACGTTCAAGGTGACGCTCGAGGTGCGCGATCCCGGCCACGTGCTTCGTCCCGGCAGCTTCGCGCGGGCGCGGATCCGCACCGGCCAGTTCGCCGACGCCGTGCTGCTGCCGCGCCGCGCGACGCTCAACGAGGACGGCGAGGACTTCGTGTTCGTCGCGCACGGCGACACGGTCGCGCGCGTGCCGATCCGGATCGGCGCGGTCTCCGGCGACGTGGCGCAGATCCTCGCCGGCGTCACGGCCGGCGACAGCGTCGTCAGCGTCGGGCAGGGCGGTCTCAAGCAGGGCTCGCGCATCAAGCCGATCCACCTCTAGCGGTAGAGGGCCATGCGCCTGATCGACGGATCCATCCGCCGACCCGTGACCGTCTTCATGACGACGCTCGGCGTCGTCCTGTTCGGTCTGGTCGCCGCGTCTCGGCTCTCGGTGGACCTGCTGCCGGACATCTCGTACCCGACGCTCACGGTGCGCACCGATCTGCCCGACGCCGCGCCGAGCGACGTCGAGCAGTTCGTCACGCGCCCGGTCGAAGAGGGCGTGGGCGTGGTGCCGGGCCTCGTGCGACTGCACTCGATCTCGCGCCCGGGCCAGTCCGAGGTGACGCTCGAGTTCGCCTCCGGGACGCGCATGGATCTCGCCTCGCTCGCGGTGCGCGAGAAGCTCGATCTCGTCGGTCTGCCGCGCGAGGCGAAACGGCCCGCGGTGCTGCGCTTCGATCCGTCGCTCGAGCCGATCCTGCGGCTGCGGCTGTCGGGGGCACCCGCCGAAGGTGGGTCCGGAAACCTGCAGCGTCTCCGCCGCATCGCCGAGCACACGGTCAAGTCCGACCTCGAGGGCGCGGCCGGCGTCGCGGCGGTCAAGGTCGTGGGCGGCGAGGAGCAGGAGATCCGCGTCGAGGCCGACGCGCACAAGCTCGCGGCGGTGGGGCTGACGCTCGCCGACGTCTCGCGCCGGCTCGCCGAGGAGAACATCAACCTCGCCGGCGGCTCGCTCACCGAAGGGCAGTCCGAGTACCTGATCCGCGCCACCAACCAGTTCCTGACGCCCGAGGAGATCGGCAGCGTGGTGCTGGTGTCGCGGCCCGACGGCATCGTGCGGCTCGCCGACGTGGCGACCGTCGGGCGCGGCGCCAAGGACCGTGAGGTGATCGCGCGGCTCGACGGCCGCGAGGCGGTCGAGATCTCGATCTACAAAGAAGGCGACGCCAACACCGTCGCCGTGGCGCGCGCGGTCCGGCATCGCATGGACAAGCTCGCGCTCCCGGCGCCGATGAAGCTCCAGATCGTCGCCGACCAGTCGCGCTACATCGACGGCGCGATCAAGGACGTGACCGAGGCGGCGTGGCTCGGCGGGCTGCTCGCGGTGCTGGTGCTGTTCGCGTTCCTGCGCCAGCTCGGCACGACGATCATCGTCGCGCTGTCGATCCCGGTCTCGGTGCTCGCGACGTTCATCATCATGTACCGCTTCGGCCTGTCGCTGAACTTGATGTCGCTCGGCGGGCTGGCGCTCGCGGTCGGCAATCTCGTCGATGCATCGATCGTCGTGCTCGAGAGCATCTTCAAGAAACGCGAGGAGGGGCTCGACGCGCGCCGCGCGGCCGGCGAGGGCACGGCGATCGTCGCGATGGCCGTCACCGCCTCGACGCTCACGAGTGTGGCGGTGTTCTTCCCGCTGGTGTTCGTCGAGGGGCTTGCGGGCCAGCTGTTCCGCGATCAGGCGCTGACGATCTCGTTCTCGCACCTGGTCTCGCTCGCGGTCGCGCTCACGCTGGTCCCGACGCTCTATGCGCTCGGCGCGCGCGGCCGGAGCGCGGACGCGGCGGAGGGGGGCGCCGAGACGCCCGCACACCGCGGCCGCTGGCGCACCGGCTTCGGCTGGGCGACGTTCCTCGCGGTCGCGCTGCCGCGCCTCGTCGCGCGCGGCGCCGGCGCCGTCGGCCGCCTCGTGCGCCCGTGGGTCGAGCGGCTGCTGATCCCCTTCGACGCCTCGTACGGAGCGCTGGTGCGCGTCTATCCCGGCCTGCTGCGCGCGGCGCTCACGCGGCGCGGCCGCGTGCTCGCCTCGGCCGGGGCGCTCTTCCTCGCGACGGTCGCGGTCGGCGCGCTCCTGCCGCGCAATCTCTTCCCGGCGTTCACGCAGGGCGAGTTCCACTTCAACGTGCGGCTGCCCGAGGGCACGGCACTCGCCGTCACGGACAGCGTGATCGACCGGCTGGCGCGCGGCGTCGCCGAGGACCATCGCGTGCGCTTCGCCTACACCAGCGCCGGCCAGATCGACCTCACCGCGTTCGCCGGCTCGGCGCGCGAAGCGAACCGCGGACAGGTGGCGGTCGTGATGCGCGATGCCTCCGACCGGCGCGGCGAGGAGGCCGTCGCGGCGCGGATGCGCGGCGTGATGGACGCGATGCCCGGCCTCGCCTACGAGTTCGAGCGCCCGGCGCTGCTCTCGTTCAAGAACCCGGTCGAGGTCGAGATCTACGCCTACGACCTCGACACGCTGCGCACACTGGCGCAGACCGTCGCGCGCAGGATCGAAGGCGTGCGCGGGATCGAGGACGTGCAGTCCTCGATGCGCCTCGGCGACCCCGAGGTGCAGATCGCCTTCGACCGCGACCGGCTCGCGGCGATGAACCTCGATCCGGCGAGCGCCTCGCGGCTCGTGCGCAGCGCGGTGCAGGGCGAGGCGGCGACCCAGTTCAGCGACCTCGACCGCAAGCTCGACGTGCGCGTGCGCGCCAGCGAGGACCAGCGCGACCGCGTCACCGAGCTCGCCAACCTCGAGGTCGGCCGCAACCAGAATCATTCCGTGCCGCTCGGAGCGGTGGCGGCGGTGCACGTCTCGCGCGGGCCGGCCGAGATCCGCCGCATCAGCCAGCAGCGCGCCGCCGTGGTCTCGGCCAACCTCAAGGGCCGCGACCTGTCGTCGGCGGCCGCCGACATCCAGACCACGCTCGCGAGCCTCGCCGTGCCGCCGGGCGCCAAGGTCGCGCTCGCCGGCCAGAACCGCGAGCTCGCGGAATCGTTCGGCTCGCTGCGCTTCGCAATCCTGCTCGCCGTGTTCCTCGTCTACCTCGTCATGGCGAGCCAGTTCGAGTCGCTGCTCCACCCGTTCGTCATCATGTTCACGCTGCCGATGGCGCTGATCGGCGTGGTCGCGACGCTGCTCGTCACCGGTACGGCCGTGAGCGTCATGGTGCTGATCGGCATGGTCGTCATGGCCGGCATCGTCGTGAACAACGGCATCGTGCTCATCGACTACACCAAGCGCCTGCGCGCGCGCGGACTGTCCAAGGTCGAGGCGCTGGTCGAGGCCGGGCAGGTGCGCATGCGGCCGATCCTCATGACCACGCTCACGACCGTGCTCGGCCTGGTGCCGATGGCGCTCGGCGTCGGCGAGGGCGCGGCGCTGCGCGCGCCGCTGGCGATCACGCTGATCGGCGGCATGATCAGCTCGACGATCCTCACGCTGGTCGTGCTGCCGGTCGTCTACGCGACGCTCGACCGCCGCCCGTGAGCCTCCCGCGCTGGAGCCTGCGCAATCCCGTCACCGCCGGGATGGTGCTGCTCTCGGTGCTGATGGTGGGCGCGATCGCCGTGCCCAAGCTGCCTCTCGCGTTCCTGCCCGAGGTCAGCTTCCCGAGCCTCGAGATCATGATCCCCTATCCCAACGCGCTGCCGGCGCAGGTGGAGGAGGAGATCACGCGGCCGGCCGAGGAGGCGCTCGCGACGCTGTCGCGCGTGCGCCGGATCAACTCGTGGTCGTCGTCCAACGCCGCCAACATCAGCGTCCAGTTCGACTGGGGCGAGGACATCGCCCCGCTGCGCGTCGAGGCGCGCGAGAAGCTCGAGCGCATCCGCGACCAGCTGCCGGTGGACGTCGACCAGATCCAGGTCAACAGCTTCCGCTCGTCGGACATCCCGGTGCTCGAGTGCCGCATCGCCGCCGACCGCGACCTCTCGCGCGACTACGAGCTGCTCAACCGCCACGTCGCGGATCCGCTGCGCCGCGTGCCGGGCGTCGCCAAGGTCGAGCTCTACGGCGTCGAGCCGCCGCAGGTGCGGATCGACTTCTCGCTCGCGGCGCTCCAGCGCCACGGCCTCGACGCCGGCCAGGTGCTCAACCGCCTCGACGCCGCGAGCCGCAGCCTCAACGCCGGCATGATGCGCCACGGCCAGGAGGAGTGGCCGCTGCGCGTCGTCAATCAGTTCGGCAGCGTCGAGGAGTTCCGCCGCTTTCCGGTGGACGCGCAGGGGCTCATGCTCGGCGACGTCGCGACCGTCGCGCTCGCCGAGCCCGATCTCGACTACGGGCGCCATCTCGATCACGCACGCGCGATCGGGCTCAACGTGATCAAGGAGTCGGGCGCCAACACCGTCGGCGTCGCCGACCGCGCCAACCGCGTGCTGCAGGAGATCGGCCGCGACCCGCTGCTCTCCGGCATCCGCGTGCTCGCGTTCACCGATCAGGGCAAGGACATCCGCAACTCGCTACAGGGCCTGCTCGAGTCCGGCCTCATCGGCGCAGTGCTCGCGACGTTCGTCCTGTTCTTCTTCCTGCGCAACACCGTCACGACCATGGTGGTCGCGGCGGCGATCCCGTTCTCGCTGCTCGCGACCGCGGCGCTGCTCTACTTCACCGGCCGTTCGCTCAACATCCTGTCGATGATGGGGCTGATGCTCGCGGTCGGCATGCTGGTGGACAACGCCGTCGTGGTGCTCGAGAGCATCCACCGACATCGCGAGCGCGGCCTCGGCACGCTGCGCGCGACGCTGCTCGGCTGCCGCGAGGTGACGCCGGCGGTGGTGTGCGCGACCTGCACGTCGATGATCGTGTTCCTGCCGCTCGTGCTCGGCGGGCGCACCGAGATCACCACGTGGATCGGCGAGGTCGGGCGGACGATCATCTTCGCGCTCGCCTGCTCGCTGTTCCTCTCGCTCACGGCGATCCCGCTCGCGATGGGCCGCATGCTCCGCGCCGGCGTCGGTCCCGAGGCGCGGCTGCTCACGATGCTCGCCGGCCTGCATCAGCGCGTGCTCGGCTGGACGCTGCGTCACCGGCCCGCGACCGCGGGGATCGCGGTCGGTGTGCTGGCGATCGCGATCGCCGCGTTCATGCCCGTCAACAAGACCTCGTTCGCGGGCAGCAAGGTGGACGCGGTGACGATGGAGTACGAGTTCGCCGACAACCTCAACTACCGCGAGGTCGAGAAGTACGTCACCCGCATCGAGAACTGGATCGAGCCGCGGCGCGATTCGCTCCACGTACGCTCGATCTACTCGTACTTCACGCACAACAGCGCGATGACGCGCGCCTACCTCGCCACCGGCCATCAGGACGATGAGGGCGCCGAAGCGCTGCGCAAGCAGCTGCGCGCCCGGCTCCCCGAGCTGCCGGGCGTCAGGCTGCGGCTGCGCGGCAGCAACGAGGACGACTCGGGACCGTCGCGCATTTCGCTCCGCCTCTACGGCGACCCGGGGCCGCGGCTCGATCAGCTCGCCGAGGAGGTGCAGCGGCGGCTCGCGCGCGTGGACGGCCTGCACGACGCGGTGGTCGGCGGCGAGCGTGGCAGCCGCGAGGTGCAGGTGAAGGTCGACCGCGACCGCGCCTCGGGCTACGGGCTCTCGGCGGCGCGCGTCGGCGGCGCCGTCGCCCAGTTCTTCCGTGGCCGCCCGCTCGCGCGCTTCCGCGGACCGGACGGCGAGGTGCAGGTCGAGGCGCGGCTCGCCGCGAGCGATCGCGCGAGCCTCGCCCAGCTCGAGGAGTTCCCCGTCGTCAACGCCGGCGGCCGCGGCGTGCCGCTCGGCGCGGTCGCCGAGTTCCACAGCACGCGCACGCCCGCCTCCGTCGAGCGCCAGCAGCGGCGCTCGATCCTCGCCGTGCGCGCCAACGTGGATCCCAAGAAGTCGGGCGAGGTGCGCAAGGCGGCCGAGCGTGCGATGCAGTCCATGAGCTTCCCGGCCGGCTACTCGTGGTCGTTCGGCAGCGGCGACGAGGACTCCGATCAGACGCAGCAGGAGTTGCTCGTCAACCTGATGCTCGCGCTCGTGCTCGTGTATCTCGTGATGGCGGCGCTGTTCGAGTCGCTGATCCAGCCGTTCGCGATCATGCTGGCGCTGCCGTTCGCCTTCGTCGGCATCGCGTGGATGTGCCTGCTGACCGGATCGCCGTTCAACCTCATGGCGCAGATCGGGCTCCTGATCCTCGTCGGCATCGTGGTGAACAACGGCATCGTGCTCGTCTACCACGTGCACCAGCTGCGCGCGCGCGGCGTCGAACGCGCGGTCGCGATCCGCGAGGCGGCGCGCGACCGCCTGCGGCCGATTCTCATGACGACGCTCACGACCATCCTCGGCCTGATGCCGCTCGCGTTCGGCAACACCGGAGTGGGGGGCGTGCTCTACTACCCGCTCGCGCGCACGGTGATCGGCGGGCTCGCGGCCTCCTCCGTGATGACGCTGCTGCTGGTGCCGTGCCTCTACACGCTGCTCGAGGACGGCTGGACGATGGTGGGGCGGGTGTGGCGCGGCGGCGCGCGGGCGGCGTGAGCATGGACCCCGGCGCGCGCTGATTCGCCGCGAGAACCGGCGTCGACGGACAGCGCATCCCGCGACGCGCTCGAGACGATCATCCGTTCCGCTGCGCGGACCGGCGTGTGATCCGCGCGCGGCGTGCTAACCTCGGCGCCGCGATGCGAGCGATCCGCTTCCACGAGATCGGCGGGCCCGAGGTCCTGCGCCTCGAGCGCGTCTCGGATCCGATCCCCGGCCCCGGCCGCGCCGTGATCCGCATCGAGGCGGCCGGCGTCAACTTCTCCGAGATCTATCAGCGCACCGGCCTCTACAAGGTCGGTCTGCCCGCGACACCCGGCAGCGAAGCCGCGGGCGTCGTCGTCGCGGTGGGCGAGGGCGTCGCCGACGTGGCGCCGGGCGACCGCGTCGTCTCGACCAGCGTCTCGGGTGCCTACGCCGAGCTGGCGCTGGTCCAGTCCGACCGGCTCGTCAAGATTCCGGACGGCATCACGGCGCGCCAGGCCGCGGCCGTCATGCTGCAGGGGATGACCGCGCACTACCTCGCCTGTGCGACCCGTCCGCTCGGGCCCGGCGACACGTGTCTCGTCCACGCCGCCGCGGGCGGCGTCGGGCTCCTGCTGTGCCAGATCGCGAAGCGCCGCGGCGCGCGCGTCTTCGGCACCGTCTCCACCGCCGAGAAGGCGCGGCTCGCGCGCGAGGCCGGCGCCGACGAGGTGATCCGCTACGCCGAGCAGGACGTCGAGGCCGAAGTGCGTCGGTTGACGCACGGCGCCGGCGTGCAGGTCGTCTACGACTCTGTGGGGCGAGCCACGTTCGAGGCGAGTCTGCGATCGCTCGCGCGGCGCGGCATGCTGGTGCTGTTCGGCCAGTCGAGCGGCCCGGTCGGCGCGGTCGATCCGCAGGCCTTGAACCAGCACGGCTCGCTCTTCCTCACGCGGCCGGCGCTCCAGCACTACACCGCGACGCGCGCCGAGCTGCTCGAGCGGGCGAACGAGGTGTTCGCGTGGGTGCGTGACGGCTCGCTCAAGGTGCGGGTCGATCGCGAGCGGCCGCTCGCCGACGCGGCCGAGGCGCACCGCGCGCTCGGGTCGCGCGCGACGACCGGGAAGCTGCTGCTGATTCCGTAGCGGACCGGCCTCCGCGAGGTCCCACACCGCGCAGCCTGCACTGCGCGGGGTGCGCATCGCATGCGCGCGGCTGGTGAACTTTCCGCAATCCCGGCGACCTCCACTCCGGCCGCCGCCGCGTTGCCGACCGCGTTCGCAGAACGCAAGCGGCGGAGCCCAGACGAGCGAGGCGTCTAACGGATCACGCGCGGGCGCCGCGCCTTCTGCACGATTTCGCGGCACGGGGACTGCCACAGGCCCGGGGCCACGAATCGCCCGCCCTTCGACGTGCGGTTCGCGATTCGATGCCGTTCACACGACGTGTCCGAATCCGGAGACGAACGGCCGCCGGCGATCCGCCGCGGATGTTCGGCCGGACTCCAGCGACGAGGTGACATGGTGCGCAGGGCGTCCCGAGGCTGGCAGATCATATTCGCGGCGATGGTGTGGGCGGCGCTGCTGCCGGCCACGGCGGCGCTTGCGGGTCCGTTCACGCGACTCCAGATCCTGACGCCCGGCGAGAGTGCGGCGCCCGGCACCGCCAGCGGCAAGACCGGCACGCCCCAGGCGCAGACCGCGGGTGTCCCGTTCACGATCACCGTCCGTGCCTGCGATTCCGGATGGAATCTCGTGTCGACCGTGACCGACGCGGTCCAGATCCTGGCGTCGGACGCGAGCGCCAACCTGCCGTCACCGGCGCAGCTGGTCGGCGGCACCGCGACCTTCAGCGTGACGTTCAACGCCGCCGGCACGTTCACGATCTTCGCCCACGACCAGACCGACGGGACCATCCCCGACGGCGCGTCGGCGGCCGTGCGCTCCCTGGTGCTCCAGGGCTTCCGCTTCGCGACCATCAGCCAGAAGCACGAGTACGCGGGCGTGCCGGACAACACCACGATCACCGCGATCGATCCGAGCGGCAATACGGTCACCGGTTTCTCCGGCCAGGTGCACCTCCAGGAGATCACCAGCTTCGGCGTCGGCCGCATCTCGCCCGAGTTCGTGACCTTCAGCAACGGCCTGTGGAGCGGCGCGGTGACCATGTACCGGGCCGACGAGAGCAGCATCAATCGCGGTAACGTCAACATGTACGCGTTCCTCGACGCCGCGCCCGCGAAGAACGGCACCAGCGACCCGTTCATCGTCCATCCGGGCCCATTCGCACGCGCGCAGCTGATCGTACCGGGCGAGACGCCGCTGCCCGGCAGCGTGAGCGGCAAGACCGGGAGCCCGGCGACGCAGAGCGCCGGTCGCGGCTTCGCGGTCAGCGTCTGGGCGACCGACAACTGGTGGAACCCGGTGCCGAGCGCCGATAACGTGCGCATCATCTCGAGTGACGCGGCCGCCAATACGCCGCAGACCGGGACGTTGAGCAACGGCTTCCGCCAGTTCACGGTCTCGCTCGGCACCGTCGGCACGCAGACGCTCACCGTCGCCGACCTCACCAACGGCTCGATCCAGGGCATGACCAGTCCCGGCATCCAGGTGATCCCGAGCGCGGTGGCGATGTTCGTGGTCGGCACGATCGCGTCGCCGCAGACCGCGGGCGTCCCGGTGGCGGTGACCATTCGCGCCACCGACACCAACGGCAACACCATTCCCAACTACGCCGGCGACGCGGTGCTGGTGGCCAACACCGGCTCGGGCAGCATCACCCCCGAGCTCATCACCTTCACCAACGGCGTGTGGGCCGGGGCGATGACGTTCAAGGGCGCCGGCGGCGCGGTGTCGTTCACCTGCGCCGACTTCTCGGCGCCGCCGCACACCGGGACCAGCAACTCGTTCACCGTGAATCCCGGTCCATTCACCGGACTCGAGGTGCTGCTCCCGGGTGAGACCGCGCGCGGCGGCACCAGCGACGGCCGCGAGGGAACCCCGACGGATCAGACCGCGGGTGCGACGTTCACGCTGACGCTGCGGGCGGTCGACGCCTACTGGAACCTGGTGCCCGGGATCGCGGACAGCATCGCCCTCGGCTCGAGCGACGCGTTCGCCGGCATCCCGGCGCACGCCGCGCTCGCCAACGGTCAGGCGCTGATCCCGGCGCAGCTCTTCCGCAGCGGCCTGCAGCGCATCTGGGCCAGCGACCTCACGCAGCCGTCCATTCTCCCCGACACCTCGAGCGCGGTGCGGGTGATCGGCGGCTCGTTCGCCCGCGTGCTGGTGCTGGCGCCGGGCGAATCGCCGGCGCCCGGAACCACCAGCGGTCGGACCGGCACCGCCACCGATCAGTCGATCAACTACGCCTTCACCGTCACCGTGCTGGCCACCGACACGTGGTGGAATCCGGTCGGCGGCATCACCGACGTGGTGCACATCAGCAGCGACGACCCGCTGGCGACATTGCCCCTCGATCAGGCGATGGTCGACGGCCGCGCCGACCTCACCATGCGGCTCGCCCGTGGCGGCTACGACCAGATCACGGTCGCCGACGTGACCCGCCCCAGCATCCAGGGCAGCAGCACCCAGGTGCGGGCGATCTCGAGCGGCTTCCATCTCGAAGCGGCCATGAGCCCGACGACGGTCCGCGCCGGCGAGCCGTTCACGCTCACCGTCAAGGTGACCAACGATGCCGGCTCGGTGATCCAGGAGATCAATTCCTTCGTCACCGTCCAGGTGCAGAACGCGTCGACGCGCGCGTCCGGCCGCGGCACGCTCCTGACCACGCAGTTCCAGCTGCTGCAGGGGCAGCGCGCGGTCTCCGAGACCTATTCCTTCGCCGAGCCGATCATCGTGATCGCCCGGGACGACGCCGGCAACGCGCCGGCGACCTCGAACGCCATCACCATCACGCCCGGCGCGCCCACGGACATCCGGCTGACCAGCAACCCGCCGTGGGTGGGGGGCAACAAGCACGCGACCGTGAGCGCGCGGCTCGTCGACGCGTACGAGAACGGTGTCCCCGGCCAGGCGATGGTGTTCCAGCTGATCAGCGGCAACGGGACGCTGACGGCGATCGATTCGCTGACCGCCGCCGACGGCACCGCGCGCGCCGACTTCCTGAGCCCGCGCCAGCCGGAGTTCGATCACATCCGGGCGTCCTCGAACGGGATCGTCGCCGACATGAACCTCGAGACCGCGTTCGTGGATCCCAACGCGCCCGGCGGCAGCGTCACCAACTACCCCAATCCGTTCCATGCGCCGCTCGAGCCGACCACGATCGCCTACAAGCTGGACGACGACGCGACGGTGACGCTCCGGATCTTCACGCTCAGCGGTGATCTGGTGCTGCACCGCACGTACGTCCGCGGCGCTGTCGGCGGCCGGTCGGGATTGAACGAGGTCACGTGGGACGGCCGCAACGGCGAGGGGCACGTGGTCGCCAGCGGTGGATACGTCGCACTCATCGAGGCCCAGGGAACGGGCGAGACCCTGCACGTGATCCGCCGCAAGCTCGCGGTGGTGCGCTAGGAGGCCGTGATGGAACGCACACGTTCGACATCGATGCGCGCGGCCCTGCTCGTCGCCCTGCTGCTGACGGCTCCGGCGACGGGCCGGGCCCAGACCCAGAACGCGGGCGCACCCGGCGAGTGGCTCGCCCGCTATACCACCGCCCGCACGCTCGGGCTCGGCGGCGCCTACGTCGCCAACGCCGACGATCCGCTCGGCGTGCTCTGGAATCCGGCCGGTCTCTCGGCGATGAACCAGAACGAGCTGCGCTTCGAGAACGCGCGGCTGTTCGAGGACACGTCGATCAACGGCGTGAGCTTCGCGGTCCCGGGGAGCTGGCTGCCGAGCTTCGGCATCACCATTCTCTCGCTCGGCTCCGGCGACTTCCTCAAGACCAACGAGATGAACGACGCGCTCGGCACCTTCCGCACCGCCGAGACCGCCTATCTCCTGACGGTGTCGCGGGCGTTCTCGCCGCGGCTCGCGATCGGCACCAATCTGCGCATGGTGCAGCAGACGGTCGAGGCGTGGAGCGGCGGCGGGTTCGGCGTCGATCTCGGCGGCTGGTACGAGGTCTCGCCCACGATCCGCGTCGGCGCCTCGGTGGCCAACCTGGGCGGCCCGAACATCACGCTGCGCAACGTGGCGGAGACCCATCCGGTGCTGATCCGCGGCGGTGTGTCGGCGCAGGTGCTCGGCGGCCGCGGACTGGTCACTGCCGAGGTGGACCAGTCGAACGGGCTCGGGCCGCGCCTCCACGGCGGCGGCGAGTACTGGATCCAGCCGACGTTCGCGCTGCGCATGGGCCTCGACGACACGTATGGCACGGGCGGCCTCAGTCTGCGCTTCGCGCCCCAGTACCAGATCGACTATGGCGTCGCCGATCATCCGCTGGGCATGACCCATCGCCTCGGCGTCAGCTACCGCTTCGGCGGCTTCTTCGCCAGCTCGGAGGCCGATCCGCCGGTGTTCTCGCCGACCGGCGAGCGCGCCGTCACCCGCATCTCGCTCAACGAGCGCACCAAGGCCGACGCCGAGATGTGGACGCTCGACATCGTCAACAAGCTGGACAACGTGGTGCGGCGCTTCAGCGGTCAGGGTCGCGCGCCCACGCACATCCAGTGGGACGGCAAGGACGAGACCGGCCTGCCGCTCGCCGACGGCATCTACCACTACCACCTGGTGGTCAAGGACCGCGCGGGCCGCGAGATCGTGGGCCCGGTGCGGACGGTCGAGATCTCGACCACCGGACCGCAGGGCGCGGTCCCACTGGTGCCGGGCTCGCCGGAGCAGCCTCGATGAGGGCGGGCCGCACCATGGACGGCGCCCGGATCGCATCGATCGTCGCGCTCGCCGGCGGACTGCTGTGCCTCGAGGTCGCGGCCGCCTCGGCGGGCCGTGCCCGGGCGACGACGGATTCGACCGGCATGACCACGCTGCCCCAGGTGGGGGAGGCGTTCGAGCGGGCGCGCCTGCTCGCCGGCGCCGAACGACCTGCGGCGCTCGAGCGCGCGCAACAGTCGGTGATGGATGTGCTCGGCGGCGGGACGGATGCCGATCGCGCCGCCGCCCGCTTCCTCGCGGGGCGGATCGCCTACGACCTCCGCGCGTTCCCGGAGGCCCGCGAGCAACTCGCGGCCGCCGAGGACGCCGGTGCCAGGGGTCGCTTCGGTGACGACGCCGGATTCGCCGCCATCGAGGCGATGGAAGCGGCCGGTGACGACGCCGGCGCCGCGCGCCAGTGGGCGAAGTGGGAGAAGCGCTGGCCGCAGAGCCCGCTGTTGCCGGTGGCGCGGCTGCGTCAGGCGTGGAATGACCTCCGTCGCGGGGACGTCGCCCAGGCGGGCAAGGTGCTCACCGCGGTCGCCGGTTCGCATCCGTGGATCGCGCGCAATCCGCGCTTCACGCTGGCCCAGGCCACCACGGCCTACCTCTCGGGCAAGCCGGCCGAAGCGCTGGCGGCGCTCGATGCCAAACCGATCGACGCGCCGGCGGTCTATCTCAAGGCGCTCTGCCTCCAGAAGCAGGGCTCGCTGCTCAAGGCGGCGGCGGCGTTCCAGGAGGCGGCCGAGCGCTACCCGGACGCGGCGTTGCGCGGACCGGCGCTGCTCGGCAAGGCCAACACGTTCCTGCTCGCGGGCGACTATCGCAGCGCCTCGGACGAGTTCGCCCGGGTGGCGGCGAGGGTCGACGACCCCGCCGTGCGCGCCGAAGCCGAGCTGCGCGCCGCGGGCGCGGTGCTGCTCACCGGCGCCGCCGACTCGGCGCTGACGCTGCTGCACCGCGTCGTCGAATCCCACAGCGGCACCGATGTCGCCGCCCGCGCGCAGTTTCTGGTGGGCGAGGCGCTGGTGGCGCTCGACCGTCCCGCGGAAGCGATCGTGGAATTCAATCGCGTGCTGTCCCAGTATTTCCAGCACAAGGTGGCGGCCAGTGCACAGTATCGCGTGGCCCGCTGCCTCGATCGGATGGGTCGGCGCGCCGACGCGACCGGGAGCTATCAGGCCGTGGTCTCGGGTTATCCGCTCGAGCCCGAGTCGCCCGCGGCCGCGTATCTCGCGGGCGTCGGCCTGATGGACCAGGGCAAGCCGATCGCCGCGGCACCCTACTTCCAGCTGGTGCTCGACCGTTACGCGGGCAAGGACGGCGGCGGACGATTGGTGTTCGCCTCACCCGCGCATCAGGAGCTGGTCGAGGCGGCGCTGTGCCTGCTCGAGCTCAGCTACCACCGCGCCGGCGACCTCGGGCAGCTCTCGGGCGCGCCGCACCTGCTGCTGCAGCAGATGCCGCCGAGCCATTCGACCTGGCGCGCCTACGCGCTGCTGATCGACGCCGACGCCTCGGCGGCGACCGGTCGCTATCCCGAAGCGCAGGCGACGCTCGAGACGCTCGCGCGCGAGTTCCCCGACCACGCGGTCGGAGCCTCGGCGACCAAGCTGCTCGCCTGGACGTACTCGCGCCAGGGTCGCGACAGTCTCGCGGTCGCCACCGAAGAACGGCTGCTCGCGCGCTACGGCGCGACCGGCGACACGCGCGTCGTGAGCGCCGCGTTCCTGGACATCGCGCACGAGCGCTTCAACCAGAAGCGCTACCGCGAGGCCGCGGGCGCCTACGAAGACTTCTTGCGCCGTTTCCCGGGCCATCCGCAGCGCCTGCTCGCGCTCTACCAGGCGGGGCTCTGCTACCTGCGCCTCGATCGCGCCGGCGACGCGGTGGATCGCTGGGAGACGATCGCCCGCGACAGCGCGTCCTCGCCGCTCGCCGAGCGCGCGTGGGCACGGAGCGGTGACGTGTACTTCCAGGCCGAGCGCTACGAAGAGGCGCGGCGCAGCTATCAGGGTCTGCTGGCGCACTTCGCCGGCAGCTCGGCGGCCTCGATCGCGACCCTGCGGCTCGCCCAGTGCGACTACAACGCCGGCCGCGACGCCGCGGCGCTCGAGGGCTTCTCGGCGGTGATCGAGCACTATCCGGGCACGCCCGCCGCGCGCGAGGCCTCGCACGGGAGCGAGCGTGCGCTCTATCGCCTGAGTCGGACCACGGAGGGGGCGGATCAGCTCGCGAAGCTCGTCGATCAGTACCCGGGCAGCGCGTTCGCGGCCGACGCCGAGTTCACGATCGCGCGGCGGCTCTACGATCAGAAGCGCTGGCGCGAAGCGGCCGATCGCTTCCGGCGCGTGGTCAGCCGCTTCCCCGGCTACGCCGGCGCGGATCACGCCCAGTTCCTGCTGGCGGACGCCTGCGCGCAGGGCAAGGCGACGGAGGAGGCGCGGCAGGCCTACGAGCAGTTCCTCGCCTTCTTCTCGGAGAGCGAGCTGGCCTCCACGGTGCAACTTAAATACCTTCTTCCCAAACTTTCCG
>JACOSV010000062.1 GCA_016178725.1 Candidatus Eiseniibacteriota bacterium | reverse complement strand
GTGCGCCGCGGGCGCGAGTGCGGCGATCGCGGCGGGATACGCGCCGCTCCCGACCGTTCCGTACGTGCCGATCACGCCGATCCGCCCGTGCGGGCTCGCGTCGACCGCGGCGCGCGCCGCGGGATCGATCACGCCCGCGATCGGCACGTCGAGGCTCGCGGCGAGTGTCTCGAGCGCGCACGAGCTCGCGGTGTTGCAGGCGACCAGCAGGCACTTGATGTTCTGCCGCACGAGGAACGAGCCGATCTCGCGGCTGAAGTGGATCACCGTCTCGCGCGACTTGGAGCCGTACGGCACGCGCGCGGTGTCGCCGAAGTAGACGATGGCCTCGTTCGGCAGCAGGCGCATCAGCTCGCGCACGGCGGTGAGGCCGCCGAGACCGGAGTCGAATACGCCGATGGGGCGCGGATCGTGCGTCGCGGGCATGCGGCGCAGGATGCGGTCGTGCCGCGATGAATGCAACTAGCGCAGGACCACGATCCGATCCGATCCGCGCCGCACGACGTGAAGCGACGACCGCCCGTCGCGCGCGCCCGGCACGTCCACGCGCACCTCGCCCGACGCCTCACGCCACGCCGCCGGATGCTCGCGCAGCCGATCGTCCGCGCCCGCGGTCAGCACGCGCGCCGAGCCGTCGGCGCGGAATTCGATCTGCTTGCGCGGCCGGCGCGACAGCGGGACATCGGCGGCGTCGCGGCGATAGACTTCGCCGCGATCGTCGTCCTCCTCGAACAGATGCACCCAGCGACCGACGAGATCGGCGCCCGAGGGAGGCGTCGCGCCGGTCACAGCGAGGACCGCTCGCCCGAGAGCGCCGCGCGCATGCGCGCCACCTGTTGCGTGGTGAACATGAACATTGCCGAGTCGTCCACGTAGTCCATGTAGTTCATGAACATGTCGCCGTTCGGTCCGTTGTTGCACGTCACGGTCGGGAACGCCGGCTTGCCGAAGTTCGGGCCCGCGGCGTTGGGCGTGTCGGAGACGCCGTCGCCGCCGGTGCAGTCCGGCGTGTCCCCCCAGATGTGGCGCAGGTTGAAGTAGTGCCCGATCTCGTGCGTCGCGGTGCGGCCGAGATTGTAGGGCGACTTCGCGGTGCCCTTCGTGCCGAACGCCTGAACGTTGATGACCACGCCGTCGGTCGCCGTCGGTCCGCCCGGGAACTGCGCGTAGCCGAGCAGTCCGCCGCCGAGCGGACAGACCCAGAGGTTGAGGTGCGTGTCGGGCTTCCAGGGCGGCACGCCGCCGGTCGCCGTCGCCTTGACGCCGTCGTCGTCGCGGAACTGCGTCTGCACCGTGTGCGTGCGCACGACGCGCACGAGCCTGAAGCGGATCTTCGAATCGGTGACCAGGCCTCTCCACGGGGCCGGCACGCGCAACTTGTCGGGATTGTGCGCGCCGTAGTCGCGGTTGAGCACCGCGATCTGGCTCCGGATCTGCGGCGTCGAGATGTTCTGCGCCGCCGTGTTGTAGACCACGTTCACGACCGTCTTCACCGTGACCGTGCGCAACGTCGCGACGCGCATCGCCGTCGCGCGCAGCAACGCGGTGTGCGCCTCGAGCGCGAACTGGCGATCGCGGAAGCGCGGGAACTTCTCGAGCAGCGCCATGTGAACGGACATCGTGCCGCAATTGCGGCGCGGCGGAACTCCGTTGCCTTTGCGCACAGGACGGCCTCCTTCCCGGCGTCGCGGGACGACGCGGGGACGACGCAGCGTTCAGGATCGAGGAGGATCGCGCCGCGATCGCGGCACCGCGCCCACGCGGGGCGGATGACGCGACCGGGCTCTCGCCCTCCATCACTCCCGGCGCCTGCCGTGTCAGGATGCCGAGCACTCTTGTGGGAGACGGCACGCTAGCGCGTGTCGCGGCGGAGCGGCAAGTGAAAAGGCGCGCCGCGGCCGGCGCGGCGGCCAGGCGCGGCGGCGGCGGCAGCCCGAGATCAGGGCCAGTCGGCCACGTCGAGCGGCTGATCGAGCGGCAGGTGGCCGCCGAGTGTGGCGAGCGGCTCGCCGCCGCACACGATCTGCACGCGCTTCACCTCGGGCACGTTGGCCGCGAGCGTGCGCACGAGCGAGGCGATCGCCAGGTACTCGCCGCCCGCGCCGCCGCGGAATCCCTGCTGGAACGCGCGCGTGAGATCGAGCGTCAAGAGCCCGCGCTCGTCGATGAACGCGTGGAGCGCGGCGGTGCCGGCCGGCAGGGCGGCGACCCCGCCGCCGCGCGGGCCGCGGTCGAGCTCGGCGACCAGCGCCGCGATGCGCTCGCGCGCGCCCGCGGCCTCGACCATCTCGCGCGATTCCGAGACCAGACTGTCGCCCGAGGGCGCGGCGAAGAAGAGCCGCGCCGCGCGCACGCCGGCGGCGGCGGTGTCGGCGGCCGCGGCGGGCGGCCGGGGCGCCGGCGGGCGGCGCAGCCAGTGCCATCCCGCCCACGCTAGCACCGCGAGCACGAGGACGGCGATCGCGACGCGGCGCATCACTGGTTGCGCTGCCACGCCTGGATGCCGTCGGCGATCGTCGCGGCCAGCTCGCGCAGGCCGGCGTCCTGCGTCACGCGGTCGCGATCGGCGGGCGAGGTGAGCGCCGCGCACTCGAGCAGCATGCCCGGCGCGTTGACGCCGAGCATCGCGTACGGCATGCGTTCGCGCAGGCGCGTCGGACCCTCACCGCGCAGCTCCAGCGCCGAGAGCACCGCCTCGGCGAGCGCGCGGCTCTGCACCGCGTGACGCACCGGCAGGTCGCGCCACGGCAGCAGCGCCGAGACGCCGCCGCGCAGCGCATCGCCGCGCGCGTCGGCGACGAACGTCGCGGGCGCGCAGTATGCCGTGGCGCCGCGCGCCTGCGCGGTCGGGAACCCGTCGAAGTGGAGCGAGACGACGAGGTCGGCGCGGGCGCGGTTCGCGACCTCGGCGCGGTCCTCGGCGGTGAGCGCGCGGTCGGCGTCGCGCGTGAGCACGACGCGCGCGTTCATGCGCGACTCGATCTCGGTGCGCAGCAGCCGCGCCAGCGCGAGCGCCAGGTCCTTCTCGACCGCGCCGCCCGCGATCACGCCCGGATCGTCGCCGCCGTGGCCGGGATCGATGACGATCACGCGTACCGTGCGCGGGCCCGGCGCGCTCTCGGGCGCGAACGCCTCGACGCCCGGCAACGCCTCGCGCGTCAGCTCGAGCACGACGCGGTGCGCCGCGGCGTCGCTCACGAGCCGGAAGCCGCCCGCCTCGCGCGCGATCGCGCACTCGAACGCACTGCCGATCGCGGACGGGATCGGGCGCAGGTCGCGCAGCAGGCCCGCGGGCGCCGGGAGCACGCCGGTGAAGAGCCCGCCGAGCCGCAGCCGCAGATGCTCGCGCGAGCGGGCGACCACCAGCGCCTCGTCGGGGCGGTCGGCCGGGAACGTGAGCCGTGTCGTGCCGTTAGCGACGGTCAGCGTCGGCGTGCCGATCCGACCGCTCGCCGGAAGGCGGATCACGCGATCGCGGCGCGCGTCGTAGTAGAGCCGCGCGAGCGCCGAGTCGCTCGGCAGCGAGTCGGCGAGCGCCGCCGGCACCTGCAGCTCGCCGCGCAGCGAGCGCACCGGTGCACCGAGCCACAGCGTGGTCTCGTCCACCACGACGAATGGATCGTCCACGGTGAGCGTGATCGCGTGACGACCGGTGCGCAGCGCGAGCTTCCGCAGCTCGGGCTTCCAGAACTTGGTCGCGTCGAGCAGCCGCGCGAGATCGTTGACCGCGACGTAGGGCGTCCCGTCGATGCGGCGCACCGGCGCCGTGTCGGGCACGTCCACGCGCGGCGCGCCGCGCGGCGGCGGCGCGGCGGGCGCCGGCGCCACGACCGCGAGGATGAGGGCGGCGAGGAGCGCGACGGCGACGAGCGCCGCGGAGCGCCTCACGCGCCGCGCTCCCCGGAGCGCTTGGCGCGCTGGATCTCGCGGCGCGCGTCGCGCTCGGCGATGGTCTGGCGCTTGTCGTACGTCTTCTTGCCCTTGGCGATCCCGATCAGGAGCTTGGCATAGCCCTTCGAGAAGTAGAGCTTGAGCGGGATGATCGTCTGGCCCTTCTGCGCCACCGCGCGCTGCAGCTTCACGATCTCGGCGCGATGGAGCAGGAGCTTGCGCCGGCGCGTGGGCTCGAGGTTCCAGCGATTGCCCTGCTCGTAGGGCGGGATGTGCAGCTGCTGCACGAACGCCTCGCCGTTCTCGACCGTCGCGTACGCCTCGGCGAGGCTCGCCTTGCCCGAACGCAGGCTCTTCACCTCGGTGCCCGAGAGGACGAGGCCCGCTTCGACCGTTTCGAGGATGAAGTAGTCGTGGCTCGCCCGGCGGTTTTGCGCGATCAGCCGTTCGGAGGTTTCGGACACGCGGGCCATGGGTCGGCGAAGTGGGTGGCGGGCCTCGGCGGCCGCGGGACGACCGATGGTGCGGAAGGGGGGATTTGAACCCCCACACCCTTGCGGGCGCTAGACCCTGAATCTAGTGCGTCTGCCAGTTCCGCCACTTCCGCACGAAGTCGGCCGTGGACTATAGGGGCCGGGCCCGCGGAGGGTCAATGACGGGGACCGCGCATGCGCTCAGATCGTGGCACGACTCGTCGCGGCGACCGGCACATCGTCGATGCTCCGCCGCAGCGCAACGATCGCGACTGCGAGGGTGGCGATCTGCGGAATGCCGCTCAGCACCGCGAGCCACCTGGGATCCATGCTCCAGTCTTGAGGCCAGAATACGTTGAACGAAAGCCACGTCGTGAGAACGGCGGCGAGCGTTGCCGGTGTCGGAGCCGACGTCGCCCCGAGGAGCACGAGCAGCACGAGCGGCGGGAACGCCGCGTAGGCTTGAGGAAGGAACGGGCTGCGCAGCGTGCCCAGGATGAGGATCGCAGTCCATACGAGGGGTCTCCGGTCCTCGGCGATCGGGCGGCGGGCGACCGCGACGATCACCGCCAGCACCACCAACGTGTAGATCCATCCCAGCAGCTTCGCGGCCGCGAAACCCATTCCCGGCACGCCGAAGAGCTTGAGCTTGAATGCGAGCCCGGGCACCGAGAAGTTGATCGCCATCGCCATCGGGTTGCGGAACGCTGGGAACGCCTCGCCGCCGACCAGTCCGGGAAGATGGTCGAGGAATGCCCGGAAGGGCGTGACTCCCATGTCGATCCAGGTGAGCGCGGTCAGCGCGAGGCCGAACGCCACGGTCCAGATCACGGGCCGCCACTCACGGCGTGCGACCAGGTACACGAGGAGCAGCCCCGGGTAGAGCTTGCTCACCGTCGCATAGGCGAGCAGCACTCCCCCCGCCGCCCAGCGGCGCCGCTCGAAGAGCGCCATGGCGAGCAGCGAGATCACAACGATCAGCGCCTGGACGTTGCCCTTCTGTAGCGTGGAGAGCGTCGGCAACGCGACCCACGCCAGCGGCGACAGCAGCAGCGCGCGCGTGCCGGCCGCCGGCCCCAGTGCGCGGGCCAGCACCAGCAGCGTGACCAGCACCACCGCTCCATTCAGTCCGAACCACATCGCGCGGAAGTGCGTGAAGTCCGGAAACGCGAGTCGGAGCGCACGCGGGAGCAGCAGGAACGGCGGCGGATACTCGTACACGTCGATCTTGAACGGACCGATCATGAGCGGCTTGCGCACCGCGGCAGGGTCGTCGTCGCGCGCCGAATAGAGGGAATCCGCGTAGACGTTGGGCACGTGGTCGGCGGCGCGCGCGGCGACGAAGTAGGCAGACAGACAGGAGTGGCGCACCTCCCAGTCGCTCGACGGGACGGAGGACCAGCCCGGCCGGGAGGGATCCACCATGAACACCGTGAGCCTCGCGAGCTGGACGAGGGCGGCGATCGCCGCCACGGCCGCCACGATTCGGAGACCTCGCGAGCAGGCGGCTTCGTCGAGCGGGACGATCGCTCGCGTCCGGCCGGCCCATCCGACAATTCCCGCGACGATGACGGCGATGACGAATGCGGCGGGCGACCCGAGAGCGAGGCCGGCCACGATCGCGAAGGTGAAGAGTCCCGCCGCGACGGCCAGGGAACAGGCAACCACGGTACGCATGAGACCCCCGCGTATCGGTAGGAGTTCCGCTACGTCCGCTTGCGCTCTACTCGGCGGTGACGATCGCGCCGGTCTCGCACGCGCCGACACGAGCACGCCCGCCGATCACGGATTCGGCGTGAGCGGATTCGATCCCGCGCACGTCCGGCACACCGAGATCGCGACGTAGACGTCCTGCGGACCGTGATTCACGGCGTAGCCGGTCACGGTCAGCGTCCACTTGGCGCGCTGCGCGGACGTGATCGGCACGGTCACGCGCTCTCGGACGCCGTCGGTCTCGACGCTCGATGCGGCCTCGTGCCCGCTCGGGTCGAACAGGTGGAGATCGATGTCGTTGTGCGTGTCGACGCGATGGCCTCCCTGCGTGACCAATTCTTCCGGCCACCAGACGACCGCGTCGAGCGAGGTCGCCTCGAGCCCGGTGAGATCGATCGGCACGTCCTGCGTGTCGTTCGTGGTGTTGATCGTCACCTTCGTGAACCAGCCCCAGCCGTCGGACGGCAGGACGAGCCGGCCGGCTCCCTGCTGCGCGCGTTCCGATGGCCGCGTCGGCGGCACCGTCGAGACGAGCAGCATCGCGTTCACCTGACCGGGATCGACGTCGTACGGCGAACCGATCGCGTTCTTGAGCCAGCCGCGCAGCAGCTCCGCCGCGGCGCCCACGTACGGCGTCGCGCCGCTCGTCTGGCTGAACTCCTGACACGACGTCGACGACTCGTTCGAGGCCGTCCAGGTGTTGCTCGGCGCCTGAAGATCCGGCTTGGCGCGGCCGTCGTAGGTCGTGCCGTAGCTCTGCGAGTCGATGGTCGGCTCGCTGCCGCCGGTCGGATCCAATACGTATCCGCCGACGCCGATCGCCATGTGCGCGTTCGCCGGCGCGGCAAGATGACCGACGTCGAAGTTGCCGTTCGCCGCCACCACGACCGCGCCATGCCCGAACGCGTTATCGGCCGCCCGCGCCAGCGGCCCCGTGTCCGGAGTCTTCCCCTGCATCTCCACCACCTCGACGCGATCGAGGCTCGAGACACCCTGCTGGAACGCGCGCAGCGCGGCGCTGGTCGAGTGGTGGGCGGCGTTCTTGTACACACGGTAGGCGTGGATCGGAACCATGGCGACGCCGCGCCACGCATCGCCCCACGTCGTCCCGGCGTTGTCGCCGGTCAGGATCGCCGCCGTGCTGGTGCCGTGGCCCTCGGTGTCCTGATCGGAGGGATCGTCGCCGTCACAGTTGTCGCCGCCGTTCACGCAATCGGCGTTCGAGGCGATCCCGCTTCCGGAGAGCAGGACGTGTTTCCAGGTGACGCCGTTGACGCCGGTGTCGAGCAGGCTCACGTACGACGCGGGGTAGCCGGCCGCCCGATATGGATCGCTCACGATACGCCGGCGCGCGTCGGCGACGAACGGACCCTGGTCCGCGCCGTCGGTCGTGCACTGCGGCGGCCCTTCGTCGGTGATGTCGGGCTGGACGTAGAGGACGTGCGGGTTTGCCGCGAGGATGAACGCGCTGTCCACGCGCATATCGACCAGCATCGCCTGCGCGATCCAGTACGACTCGATCACCTGTGCGTTGTAATTGAACTTGAAAGTCAGCGTGTCCGAATTGAAGCGTACGGCGCGGTCGTGGCGCACCTGGTCGATCGCCCGGCGTGCGCGCACCAGAGCGCTGTCGTTCGCAGGCGAGTTCATCGGCTGCGACAAATCCAGCGACGGGAGCAGGGCCGGACGCAGCGGATCGTCCCACAGCACGATGAAGCGATCGTGGTCGGTGGGGCGCTGGCTTCTCCACTGGACCAGCAGGGGATGCACCTTCTCTTCGGGAGCGCCGGGAACGACGGCGCTCGGCGGCTTCGGCACCGAGAACGTCGCGTGCCGATGCGACGGCAGCCGCTGATGCTCGACGGTTCCGGTCGTCGTGCCCGGGAACGGCGCGCCGAACACGACGCCGGTCGGCTGGTGCCCGGGAAGGATGTCGTGGCGCGTGCACACCAACCACAGCACGAGGACGACGATCACCGCGACGATCAGGAGCCACTTCCAGAGTCCGCCGCCCATGCGCCTCCCCTCCCGCCAACGGCGGGGGAACCTTCAACCGAGAATCGCGGTTTCGACCACGCTGGCCGGCCGGGAGCCGAGACGGCTCCCGACGCCGGCCGTGACGCGGTGACCGGAATGACTACCCGCCGCCTCCTTCGTCCACGCCCTGCACGTCGACTGACGGGCCGCCCGGCCCGCCCTGGAGACCGGGCTTCACCGTGTAGGACGCCCGGCCTTTGGGAAGGCCACGCTTCACCTTGACCTTCGTCGAGGTCGCGTGCTTCCCAGCCCTGACCTTGCGCTTCCTGCCGCCGAAGACCCACTTGCGCGTGAAGCTGATCTCGCGCGCCGTGCCTGTGGTGTTGCGCCAGCACAAGGTATCGCCGCCCTTGACGCTCACCACTTTCGGAGTGACCCCCGACGAGTCGGAGAGCCGGACGGTGTGGTTCACCGACGTGCCTGTGCGCTTCTTCTTCTTCTTCTTCGCCGTGGCCTTCTTCGTCATCGCCACCCTCCTTCGTGTTGTGGCCGAGCGACCCCGTCCGTGTCGCGAACGTCTTCCTTCCTTGATCATCTGAACGAACTCTGGATCGTCGCGCAGCCCCGCCAGGTCGGGATCGCGCTCCAGCTCGCCGACGCCGTAGCCGTGCTCGATCGCGCGCCCCAGCCAGTCGAGTCCCCGCCGGCGATCGCCGGCCTTGAGAAAGACGCGTCCCGCGTGGACCATGACGTCCACCTGCGCGCTGTCGAGGGCGAGCGCGCGCCGGATCGCTTCCAGCGCTTCGTCGTGGCGGCCGAGGTTGTCGAGCCAGCCGGCCATCTTCGCCCACAGTCCCGCCTCGAGCGGATGACGCTCGAGATGGTCGCGCATGAGCGTGACGGCCCGATCGAGCGGCTCGCGCGCCTTCGCGGCGAGACCGGGCGCGAAGAAGTACGCGCTGCCGAGGTTGCCCCAGTTGACCGCCGACTGCGGCGCCAGCGCCACCGCGCGTTCGAGCGCGTCGGCCGCCTCTTCGTAGCGGCCGAGGTAGAAGAGCGCCGCGCCGAGGCTGCTGTAGACCGACGCGCGCGGATGGAGGGCAAGCGACCGGCGGTATGACGCGATCGCCGCGTCGAAGCGGTCCATGTGGTAGAGCGCCGAGCCGAGGTTGTAGTCGAGCAGGGAATTGTCCGGAGCGAACCGCGACGCTTCGCGCCAGCGGCGGACCGCCGTTTCGTACCGGCCCTGCTGGTAGAGCAGGACGCCGAGCCGGTTGTAACCGCGCCAGTCCCCGGTATCGGTCCGGATCGCGCGCATGAACATCGCCTCCGCGTCCTTCACGCGACCGCCGAGCTGCGCGGTGCGCGCGACGCCGAGCATCGCGTCCACGCTGCCCGGGTCGGCGGCGAGCGTGCGACCGAAGGCTTCGCGGGCACGGTCCACGGCGCCCGACTGCAGCCACAGCTCGCCGCAGGCGAGCGCCACCTCGGGCGCATCGGGATCGATCGCCTGCGCGCGGTCGCACGCGCCGACGGCCTGGATCTGCCAGTTGCGCTCGGCGGTGAGCTCGTGCTTGCACAGATACGCGCGCGCGAGCGCGGCGTGGAGGCGCGCCGAGTCCGGGCGCCCGCGCGCGAGCTGCTCGAGCCGCGCGATCGCGCCGTCCACCGACGCGTCGCTGTCGTAGCGGCGCAGGAAGCGGAGCGCGAGCCGGTAGCGATCCTCGGACGCCGCGTCGTCGTCGCGCGGCGTCGCCGCCTCGGGCGCCGCGCCGTGGCCGAGGCTCTTACGGACGCTCGCGGCGACGGCATCCTGCAGCTCGAACGGCTGGAGCGCCGAGCCCTCGACCATGCCGCCCGCGAACTGGATCCCGCCGTCGATGTCGCGCAGCGCGTACGTGACGCGCGCGCGTGCGCCGGCGAGGCTCAACGCGCCGGTGAGGAGCGCGTTGACGCCGAGCGCGCGGCCGAGCTCGCCGACGTCCCTGGGCAGCGCCGCCGGCTCGGGAACCGGGACGATCCGCACCGACGGCAGATAGCCGAGTGCTGCGGCGACCGCATCGGGCAGGCGTTCGGCGACCGCGCGCGCGCCGCGCGATTCCTCGTCGCCCGCGGTCGCGAACGGCAGGATGCCGAGGTACATCGGATCGGAGCGGTGCGCGGTGCGCGCCGCGGGCGCGACGCGCGAGGGCGCACGGCGCGCCGGCGTGCGCCGCCGCGTCGGCGCGCCGCCGAGATCAGCGATCAGCGCCTCCATGGTCGGATGGCGCCGGTCGCGATCGCGAGCGATCGCCCGCTGCACGATGCGCTCGAGCGGCGCGGGAACGTCGGGCCGCAGATCGGCGACGCGGCGTGGCGGGCGATTGAGTCGCGCGTACGTCGTGGCCTCGGGCCGGCCCGATTCGAACGGATACGTGCCGGTCAGCGCCTCGAACAACACGATGCCGAGCCCGTAGACGTCCACACGCGCGTCCTGATCGGGACCGACGATCGCCTCGGGCGCGAGGTAGTCCACCGTGCCGAGCACGGCCTCGGCCGACGTGAGCCGCGACATGTCACGCGCAATCGCGAGGCCGAAGTCGAGCACGACCACGCGCCCGTCGCGCGCGATCATGATGTTGCGGCCGGTCACGTCACGGTGGATCACGCCCTGGGCATGCGCGTACGCGAGCGCGTCGGCCGCGGCGGTCACGACCCGCACCGCTTCCGCGATCGGCATGAGGCTCGCCGCCGCGCGCCGGCTCAGCGTTTCGCCGTCCACGTAGGCGAGCGCCATGAACGCCTCGCCGTCCGCTTCGCCCGCCTCGTAGACCGCGACGATCCCGGGGTGATTGAACCGCGCGGCGATGCGTGCGTCGTGCAGGAACCGCCGCCGCACCGTCGGCTGTTCGCCGACCGGCGCCGCGAGGATCTTGAGCGCGACCGTGCGACCGAGCAGCGGATCGTCGGCCCGCCACACCGTGGCGTAGCCACCCTGACCGATCTTCTCCCTGATGAGGAAGCGGCCGAGGCGACGGCCTATCCGCGAGGACGCATCGGGGGCGGAATCCTGCATTCGCACTCGACAGGGGGAAGGAGGACGCACACGACCGCGCTCCTCGTCCTGGGAGCGGTGACCTCTCGCGATGGCAGGAGGCTGCAGCGGAGGATGACGTTAGGTCGGCGTCCGGCGCGCGTCAAGACCGGCGGCGCGCGAACACCGGCAACGCGACGGCGGCAGCGCCGCGGCGACTAACGCTTCGGCTTGCGCGCGAGCACGCGCTCGGCCGCGGCGACGATGTCCTTCGCGCGCAGGCCGAACGCATCCATCAGCTCGGCCGGCTTGCCCGACTGGCCGAAGCGGTCGTGCACCGCGACCAGCTCCATCGGCACGACGTGCCGCTGCACCACGACCTCGGCCACCGCGCCGCCGAGCCCGCCGTGCACCTGATGCTCCTCGGCGGTGACGATCGCGCCGGTCTCGCGCGCGCAGCGCTCGATCAGGGCGCGATCGAGCGGCTTGATCGTGTGCAGGTCCACGACGCGCGCGCTCACGCCCTGCGCCGCGAGCGTCTCTCGCGCGCGCAGCGCCTCGTACACCATGACGCCACAGGCGATGATCGTGAGGTCGCGGCCCTCGGCGAACACCTCGCCGCGGCCGAATGCGAACGGCGTCTCCTTCTGCGTCACGACCGGGACGTCCTCGCGGCCGAAGCGCAGGTAGACCGGGCCGTTGTGCTTCGCCACCGCGATCGTCGCCTTGTACGTCTCCCAGAAGTCGCACGGCACCACCATGCTCATGTTGGGGATCGAGCGGACGATGCTGATCTCCTCCATCGCCTGATGCGTGGCGCCGTCCGGGCCGACCGAGATGCCGCCGTGAGCGCCGCCGATCTTCACGTTGAGGTTGGAGTAGGCGACCGTGACGCGCATCTGGTCCGCGGAGCGGCAGGACGCGAACGCGCCGTACGTGGCGAGGAAGGGGATCTTGCCCATGGCGGCGAGGCCGCCGGCGATACACATCATGTTCTGCTCGGCGATCCCGACCTGGATGAAGCGCTCGGGGAACTTTTCCGCGAACCAGTGCACCATCGTCGACTCGCTCAAGTCGCCGACCAGGACGACGATTCGCGGATCCTGCTCGCCGAGGTCCGCCAGCGCGCGGCCGAAGCCCTCGCGCGTCTTCTTCATCTCGACCTTGTCGGGCAGCGTGATCGAGGCGTCGGCGCGCGGATCGTTGCTCGCGCCCTCGGTGTCGGTCGGCTTGATCTCGATCGTGGCCATCAGTTCGCGAGCAGCCGCGCCGACCAGTCGGCGTACGAGGTGCCCAACTCCTTCAACGCGGCTTCGGCCTGATCCATCTTGGGCGGCTTGCCGTGCCAGTGGAAGTCGTCGGCCATGTACGAGACGCCCTGCCCCATCACGGTGTGCGCGAGGATCACGCTCGGCTGGCCCTTGTGCGCGCGCGCGGCCGCGAGCGCCGCGAGGATGTCCGGCATGGCGTGGCCGTCGCACTCGATCACGTTCCAGTTGAACGAGCGCCACTTCTGGTCGAGCGGCTTGATGCCCATGATGTCCTGCACGTCGCCGTCGATCTGCTTGCGGTTGTAGTCAATCACGGCGCAGAGCTGGTCGAGCCTGTAGTGCGCGGCGAACATCGCCGCCTCCCAGATCTGTCCCTCCTGCTGCTCGCCGTCGCCCATCACGCAGTAGACGCGGCGCGGATGCTTGTCGATGCGCGCCGCCATCGCGACGCCGCAGCACACCGAGAGCCCCTGCCCGAGCGAGCCGGCCGAGACTTCGATGCCGGGCGTGTCGTGGCGCGACGGGTGGCCCTGCGCGTGGCCGTCGAAGGCGCGGAACTTCATCAGGTCCTTGAGCGGGAAATAGCCGCGCTCGGCCATGAGCGAGTAGATGACCGGCGTGACGTGGCCGATCGAGAAGTGCCAGAAGTCGCGTTCCGGCCAGTCGGGGCGCGCCGGATCCACGTTGATCTCGTGGAAGAAGAGCGCGGCGCCGAAGTCGGCCGAGGAGAGCGGGCCGCCGCTGTGCCCGGTCTGGGCCTTGGCGAGCAGCGTGATGATGTCGCGGCGGATGTCGAGCGCCTTGGCCGCGAGCTGCTCGGCCGGCCAGGCGAGACGACCGGGGCGGTGCGCCGCTTCGAGCGCTGCCGATGCGGGCGTGGTCGGGGACACGGGCTCTCTCCGGAACGATCGGGCGGGACGCGAAGCCGGGAAAAACTACACGCTGCCCATGCGGCGGGCAAACGTGCGGCGATCTTGGGGCCGCCGCACGTCGCCCGCGTCCGTCAGCGGAACAGCAGCTTGAGCGCCCCCCACGTCGGGTGCGCCGTCGGCGTCAGATTGCAGACATTGGCGGCGCCCGGCGTCGGCGCGCAGCCGGTGCCCTTGGGAGCGATCGAGCCCGTGTAGGGATCGAGGCCGTCGAACAGGATCCACGGGCCGGTACCGTCGGGCGAGCGGCCGATCGAGCGGTCGGCCGCGGCCTCGTGGCTCGTGAACGTGTAGCTGTCGACGCGCATCGTGTCGGCGCCGACGATCTGCCACAGCATGACCGAGTCGCCGCTGTTCCCGAGCGAGAGACCGAACGCGGGATGGCCGGTCGCCTGTTCCCAGTCGAACGATTCCTTGCCGGTGACGCGCAGGAACGCGCCCGCCGCCAGCGTCCCGGTGAACGCGTAGCGCGGGATCGAGTCGCCGTCGGTGACGAAGAAGCCGTCGAGCGTGAGCGGGCTGGAACCGGTGTTGACGACTTCGATCCACTCGTCGTCACGCGACGAGAACGTGCCGCTCCCGTCCCAGTCGCGCGCCGGGCCAGGCAGGATCTCGTTGAGCTTGAGCGACGACTGCGCGCACGCCGGGGTCGCGAGCGCGGGCAGGTGCGCGGGAGCGTGAGCAGGAGGCACAGCGACAGCGGAGCCAGACGCATGATCCACCCATGCGGGGGCGGATGTGGCGGGGGACTGAACGACCTGCATCTCGCATCCACCATGCCAATCGGCGATTGACCCCTCGATCACGTGCGTGCGATCATTGGGGGCCATGATCCGCAGGCTCGCGGCCCCTCTCGCTCTGCTCGCCTTCGCCGCACCGTCGTGGGCGGCGCCGTGTCAGTTCTTCCCAGGGGGTGCCTCGAACTACCAAGTCGCTTCGCCGCCGCAGGTCGTGCAGCTCGCCAATGGCCACTTCATCATGGGTGATACGTTCTTCAACCGACTGGTCGAGCAGACGGAGGGCGGGACGAACCTCACCACCTATGGGCCTTCCGTGCCCGGACACGGGGCCTTGAACGAGCCCGCCGGAGTGGCGGTCGATCCGGCCGGTCACATCTACGTCGCGGACCGGCAGAACAACCGCATCATCAAGTTCGACTCCTCGATGGCGCCGATGATGGAGTGGGCCACGTCAGCCGGCGGACACCCGAACAATCTGACGCTCTCCCCGGACGGCACCGTGCTGTACGTCGCCGAACAGCTGGGCAACCGGGTGAGCATGTACACGACCGGCGGAGCATTCCTCGGAAGCTGGGGTACGGGCGGATCCGGGCCGGGGCAGTTCAACCAACCGTTCGGGATCGCCACCGATGTGACCGGCAACGTGTACGTGAGCGATTACGGGAACAACCGGGTCGAGGTTTTCTCGCCGTCGGGCACGTACGTGGGGACTGTCAGGTTTTCTGTGTAAGCGGCCGCATCATCAGTTCGGGACTCGCCCTTCGAACACCATCGTGAGGTGGTTGAGCGCCGCGACCCAGTCCTTGATCGGCCGGGCCCATCGCTCGGACGCCTTCTGGATCGCCAGGTACAAGACCTTCCGGACCGAGTCCGGGTTCGGGAACGCGCCGCGCTTGCGCGTCACCTTGCGCAGCGAGGCATTGATCGACTCGATCGCGTTGGTCGTGTAGATCACCTTGCGGATCTCCGGCGGGTAAGCGAAGAACGGGATGACCCGCTGCCAGTTCTCCCGCCACGACTTGCTGATCGAAGGGAAGCGCGCGTCCCAGCGGCGCGCGAACGTCTCGAGCGCCTGCTCGGCCGCTTCGGCCGTCGGCGCCGCGTAGATCTTGCGCAGGTCCAGCGCGATGATCTTGCGCTCCTTCCAGCTCACGTAGCGCAGTGAGTTGCGCACCATGTGCACGATGCACAACTGCACCTGCGTCTGCGGGTAGAGATTCTCGATCGCCTCCGGGAAGCCCTTGAGCCCGTCGACGCACGCGATCAGGATGTCGCGCACCCCGCGGTTCTTGAGCTCGGTCAGCACGTTGAGCCAGAACTTGGCCCCCTCGGTTTCGCCCACCCACAGGCCGAGCAGATCCTTCTGGCCTTCGAGCGTGATGCCGAGTGCCACGTAGACCGCCTGGTTCTGCACCGCCCCGCTCGAGCGCAGCTTCAGGTGGATCGCATCGAGGTACAGGATCGGGTAGACCGCATCCAGCGGCCGGCTCTGCCAGCTGCGGACGTCCTCCAGCACCGCGTCGGTGACATTCGAGATCAGCGTCGGCGACACCTCGACGTCGTACAGGTCGTGCAGGTGCCCTTGGATCTCGCGCGTCGTCAGCCCGCGCGCGTACAGCGCGATCACCTTGTCGTCGAAGCCCGGCAGCCGGCGCTGCCCCTTCTTCACCAGCTGCGGGTCGAACTCGCCGTTACGGTCCCGCGGCACCTCGAGCTCAAGTTCGCCGGTGCCGGTCAGGACGCTCTTCGCCGTCACGCCGTTGCGCGAGTTGCCGGTGTTGCGGCCTTCGAGCGCGTGCTTCTCGTAGCCCAGGTGCGTCGTCAGCTCGCCCTCCAGGGCGCGTTCCACGAGCCGCTTGGTGAGCCCCTTGAGCACGCCGTCCCGGCCGAGGATCTCCTCGGGAGACTTGCCCTTCAACAGCTGATCGAGCAGCTGATCCACTTCATTCGCTTCGGCCATGATCTGCCTCCTTGCGGCAGGAAGTCTACGCCATGGCCGTTTACACAGAATTCCTTACAGTCCCCGTACGTGAGCCAATTCGGCTCGCTCGGATCCAACCCGGGGCAGCTCTCGGCACCGAGGGGGATCAACTTCGACCACTCGGGGAACCTCTACGTCGCCGATGCGAGCAACAAACGGATCCAAGTGTTCAACACCGGACTAGGCCCGATGTGCAGCATCGATGACACCGGTAACTTCTACGACCCATTGAGCGATCTGTTGTGGGCGTATCCGGCCCGCGACGGCAGCGTCTACGTCAACTACAGAGAGACCGAGCTGCGATGGTTCCTGCCAGGCGGGCGCGGGCGACTCAACTTGAGCTGGAACGACTGCAGCACGCTGGAGACGACGAACCGGACGTTCGCCTGCAATTCGAACATCGGCAGCAACGTGATCGTCGTCTCCTACGATCCGGGCATCGACATTCCCGACCTCGTCGGCAACGACATCGCGATCGATCTCCAGACGGCGTCGACGACGCTCGACCCGTGGTGGCAGCTGTTCAACCCGGGCCAGTGCCGTACGACGTCGCTCTCGTCCAGCGCCGATTTCACCGCCGGTCCCTCCACCTGCGCCGACTTCTGGAAAGGTCTGGCCCAGGGCGGCATCGGCTCGTACACCGTGAACGTGAATCGCGCCCGCATCCTGGCCTTCTGGGCGGTGCCGAATGCCAACGCCGGCCCTGTCACGGCGGGCACCGAGTACTACTCCTGCAAGCTGACGATCAACAACACGAAGACCGTGGGCACCGGCGCCTGCGGCGGCTGCACGCAGGGCGTCTGCCTCGTCCTCTCCGTCGTCGCTCTGGACTACCACCCGAACGCGCCGCTGCAGAAGAGTATCCAGGATCCGATCAACCAGAACTGGATCACGTGGCAGAGCGGCACGGGCATTCCCGGTGGCTGCTACGGCGCGACTCCGGCGCAGAAGAAGACGTGGGGTCAGATCAAGGCGCTGTACCGCTAGCTGTGGAGTCTCATGACGTTGTTCACACCCGGGCCTTGAGTCGGCTGCTGGGTGGGCGCCCACCGAGACTACCGTGGGGACGTTCCTGGTTGTAGTAGTTCAAGAACAGCGGCAGCGCT
>JACOSV010000050.1 GCA_016178725.1 Candidatus Eiseniibacteriota bacterium | reverse complement strand
GGTGACGAACAGCGCGATCGCGGGCCAGCGCGCGAGCCACGACGCGATCGTCGCGGCGCCGGCCGGCGGCAACAGGCCGGCGCTCATCGCAGGAGCGGCAGCACGAGCGCGAGCACCGCGAGCCCGACGACGAACAGCAGATACTCCTGCGCGTCGCCCGTGTGGAGATCGCGCGCCGGCGCAACCAGCGTGGATGCGATGCGCGCGAGCAGCGCCACCAGGCGCCGCTCGACGCGGACGATGATCGCGAACACGCGCTGCGCCGCGCGCCGCGCCGGCTCGCCGAGCGCCGCGACGCGCGGGCGGACGCGCGTGAGCCCGTAGGCGCCGCCGAGCCCCGCGCCCCAGCCTCCGGCGATCGCCGGCGCGAGTGCCGCGAGCGAGTCGCGCCACCCCGGCTCGAATCCCGCCCACCACGCGAAGATCAGCGCCACCGGCCCGCACGCGAGCGTCCCGAGCGCGCCGAGCTGGATGAGCGACACCGCCGCCTCGCGCCGGACCATCGCGCGCCGCTCGGGGGCTACGATCAGGCGGCGCACGCTCACCCATGCCGCGAGCGTCACCGCGAACGCGGCGGCGAGCGCGAGCACCCGGCTCGCCCAGCCCTCGCGCGCGAAGCCGAGCGTCGCGAGCACGGGCCACGAGAGCGAGGCGAGCGCGGTCCACGCCGCGAGCCGCCACAGCCGTGGCGCCACGCCGCGCCGCGGCGTCGCGCCGCTCAGCTCGCCGGCGAGCAGCAGCGCGTGCGCGCCGCACGCACCGAGCCAGAGCAGCAGCGCCGATTCGGCCGGAACGACGCGGAGCGCGAGCACAACGCCGCCGAGCGAGCAGTCCACGACCACCAGCCAGCGCAGGCTCACCGTCCACTGCCGGCGGCTGAACGCGCGCAGCGCGGCGAGCACCGCGGTCACGAGCAGCAGCACGATCGCGGCGCTCCGCACCTCGGGCACCGCCGCCCACACGCCCGCGTGGCGCCACGCGACCGTGAACCCCGCCGCCGGCAGCATGACCGGCAGCCACGGCCCGGTCGTGCGCAGCGGCCCGGGGCGATCCGAGAACGGGCGCGCGAGCGGCAGCGCCGCCATCAGCTCGAGCGCCGCCCACAGCACCGCGAGCGCCTCGAACCGCACGATCGCGCCCGCGGGCGTCGGCCACACCGGCGCCCCCGCGACGCCGGTGTCGCGTATCACCGCGTGGAGTCCGGTCGCGAGCCAGAGCGCCGACGCCGGTCGCCGCATCCACGCCCAGCGCGGCAGCTGGCCGACGCGATCCTCGGCGGCGCGCGCCCACACCCAGAATCCCGCCGCCATCAGCTCGAGCCCGACCGCCGCCGCGATCAGCGGCGGCAGCGCGAGGAACACGAAGCCCGCGCCGCACAGCAGTCCGCCGGTCGCGACCGGATTGAGCGCCACGAGTCTGCGGAGCGGCGTCATGTCAGTCGTGGAGGTCGTGGGCGTCGCTCACCCACGCCGTGCCGGCGATCCGTTCGCGGATCGCGGCGACGCGCGTCGCGAGCGCGGCGGCGATCGCCGTCACCAGCAGCACCGCGCCGGCCGGGATCAGCGTCCCGGGCACCTGCGCCCCGCGCGCGGCGCCGTCGAGCACCTGGAGTCCGAGACCGAGCGAAGCGAAGGCGACGCCGGCGCGGCGGGCGTGGCGGCGCAGCATGAGCTGGACGATGCCGATCACGAGCAGCAACGCGCCGTAGGAGGCGCGGCGCGCGTCTTCGGGCGAGAGTCCCTGCCGCGCGACGGCGGCGATCAGCAGCGCGAGCAGCAGGACGCCAAGAAGGAGGCCGACCGTGCCCGATTCGACGACGCCGCGCGTCGAGGCGATCGGCCGGCGCGCGACGCCCTCGGGCACGCCCGCGCCCCACGCGACCAGCAGCCAGAGCAGCGACCATCCGGCGGTGATGAGCGGCGAGGCGCCGAGCTCGCGCAGCAGCGGCACTGCGACCGCCATCGCGACCGCGGCGATCCGCGCGACGCGCACGCCGGGCAGGAACGCCGCCGCGACGAGAAACGCCACCGGCGCCATGAGGCGCGCGAGGTCGAACACCGACAGCTCGGTCCAGGATTCCAGGAATCCCACGCGTCCTCCGGGATGGCGCGGCGGCGCGGGCCGGCTCGGCCGACGTGCCGCGGACGACGGGCGCTGCGGGAGGCCGGTTAGGACGGGACGGTCAGGAAACGAGCCTCGGCGCTGCGAAGCGCGGCCATGAACTCGTTCGCGTTCCCGGCGTCGCGCAGACTCGTGCGCACCGACTCCTCCTTGAGCAGCCGCGAGATGTTGGCCAGCACCTTGACGTGGGGCGTGCCCACGTTTTCGGGCGAGACGAGCAGGATGAACAGGTGGGCACGCTCGCCGTCCACCGAATCGAAATCCACGCCCTCGACCGACACGGCGCACGAGGCGAGCATGCGATCCACCGCGCGCGCCTTGCCGTGCGGGATCGCGACGCCGTTGCCGATGCCCGTGGACATCATCGACTCGCGCCGCAGCACGTGGTCGAGGATCTCGCCGTGGCTCTCGAGGCCGTGCGCCGACTCGAGCAGGCACACCAGCTCGTCGATCGCATCGCGCTTGTTGGACGCCCGCAAATGCGTCGTGATCGCGGCGGGCGCGAGCAGTTCGGAGAGCAGCATGCGTTCGGCTCCCAATATGAGACAGGACAAGCACTTGTAACCTAGGTGTCGCCGCGTGCGGGTGTCAAGCGCTTTCGCCCCGCCGCCGTGGGTTCGGTGTACATTCCGCGCGACCTCACCATCCCGCCGGAGCCGCTCATGATCTTCCGCCGCGTCGCTCTCGTCTGAACTCAACGCTCGCGCGCTGGCTCTACTTCGCCGCCCAGCAATCGCGCGGCGAACCGGTCGCCGCGGTGCTCGCCGATCTCGAGCACAGCGAACGCTGGTCGCGCGACCGGCTGCTCGAGCAGCAGCGCGCGCGGCAAACCGCTCTGCTGCGTCACGCGTTCGCGACCGTCCCGCACTACCGCGAGACGTGGAGCGCCGTGGGGCTCGACGACGCGGCGCTCGCCGATCCCGCGGCGTGGACGCGCATCCCGCCGCTCGAGAAGCGCATGCTCCAGGAGCAGGCCGATCGCCTGCTTTCGAGCCGCGCGCCGGCGGGATTCGTGTCCGCGACGTCGGGATCGGCGGGGACGCCGGTGTCGGTGATACGCAGCCACCGCTCGTGGGCGCACCATCACGCGAACATCTTCCGCGGCTGGCGCTGGTTCGGCCTCGCGGTCGGCGAGCCGCACGCCTACTTCTGGGGCCGCGCGCTCGACGAGGCGGCGCGGCGCAAGGCGTCGTGGCGCGACCGGCTCTTCAATCGCGAGCGCTGCTCGGCATTCACGCTCGACGACGCGCGCGCGCGAGAGTTCTACGCGCTCGCGCGGCGGCGGCCGATGCGCTTTGCGTACGGCTACCCTTCCGCGCTCGCGGCGTTCGCGGGCGCGATCGCCGGCGCGGGGCTCGACGGCCGCGCGCTCGGCTGGCGCGCGGCGGTCACGACCGCCGAGGTGCTGCACGACCATCAACGCGAGCGGATCGCGTCGGTGCTCGGCTGCGCGGTCGCCGACAGCTACGGCTGCGCCGAGGTCGGCGTCGCGGCGCTCGAGTGCCCGGAGGGGAGCTACCACGTGCCGGTCGAATCCGTGGTGGTCGAGCACGTGCCCGGCGAGAGCGGCGCGCACGAGGTGCTGCTCACCGATCTCCACAACTACAGCCAGCCGGTGATCCGCTATCGCGTCGGCGACACGATCGATCCCGCGCCCGGCCCGTGCGGCTGCGGCCGCCCGCTGCCGGTCGTCGGTCGCGTGCAGGGCCGCGCCGGCGGGATCGTCACGCTCCCCGACGGCCGGCGCATCAACGCCAACCTTCCCTCCTACGTGTTCAAGCACCACGGCCGCGAAGGCACGGTGCGCGAGTACCAGTTCGTGCACTTCGCCGGCGGTCGCGTCGAGCTGCGCATCACCGCGGGCCCGGCGTGGAACGATGCGGTCCGCCCGCGGCTCGCGGCGGAGGTGCGCGAGGCCCTCGGCGTCGACGTGGACGTGCGCGTCGTGCCGCGCTTCGAGCGGCGCGGCGTCGGCAAGCACAAGGACTGGGTGCGCGCCGAGGAGATCGGCGAGGGCTAGGCGAGGCGCGCTACACGCGCCGGAAGCGCGCGATCAGGATGTGGCCCGGCTGCCCGGCGAGCAGCGCATCGAGCGACGTCCACGCCCGCAGCACCGGATACGCGAGCGACAACATGCGGAAGTGCCCGCGCATCCTCTCGAGATCCGCAGCCGTGACGACGGTGCCCTTGCGCGTCGGCGCGGCCGCGGCGGCGCGTGACGCGTAGGCGGCGTTGAGCGCGATGTCCACCGATTCCGAGAACGCGCGCGAGTAGGTCGCGCTCGCCTCGAGCGCGAACGCGTCGCCGAGCACGTCGCAGAGGCCCGCGAGCGTGTAGCCGGGGCGCACGTGCCCGTGCCGCTCGTCGGTGAGCCCGACCGAGTCGCGGATCCGGTTCATGATCGAGCCGGGCAGGAGATGCGGCACGTTGACGATCAGCGTGCCGCCGGGCGCGAGAATGCGCGCGAGGTCGGCGGCGAACGCGCGGTCGCCATGGATGTGCTCGAGGAAGTCCACGATCACGATCAGATCGAATGCCCGATCGGCGAACGGGGTCGGTCCGTCGCCGATCTGCCGCACGTCGCCGCCGGTGAGCGAGGCGATCGCGCTCACGGTCGTCGCGTCGAGATCGGCGCTGATCCATGCGCCTCCCGCGCGGCGCAGCAGCAGGCTGATGACGCCGTTGTCGGCGCCGACGTCGAGGCCGCGGCGGCTTTCGAGCGGGCCCGCAGGCAGCATCGCAGCGACGGCGCGCCACTTCCTCTGCTTGATCACCGAGCGGCGGAAGAGCCGCAACGGCCACGGCTCGGGCGCGAGCCGCGCCTCGACCTCGTCGTAGAACGCATCCACCTTGCGCCGGAACGCCGCCCGGCTCCACTCCGCCGTGACGCGGCGCTTCGCCTCGGCGGTGAGACGCGCGCGCAGCGCGTCATCGGCGAGCAGCCGCGCCAGCGCGGCGCCGAATGCCGCGGGCTCGGCCGGCGCGAGCAGCGCGACCGAGCCGTCGAGCACCTGTGTGTGCGTCGGCAGATCGGTCGCGAGCAACGCGCGGCCGCTGTCGAGGTACGAGTAGACCTTCATCGGCGTGTTGAGCCCCCGGACACGCGGCGAGACGACGACGGTCGCCTGGCGCAGCAG
>JACOSV010000060.1 GCA_016178725.1 Candidatus Eiseniibacteriota bacterium | reverse complement strand
TGCGCAGCGCGAGCCATGCGGCGGCCGCGAGCAGCGCGAGCGAGAGCCCGATCTGCCACGCCGGCACGCTCGCGTTCGGCGCCGTGAGCCGCAGCATCATCGCCGTGGACGCGGTCGGCGGGAACATCGAGAGCCCGATCGCGAGCGGCGAGGACGGATGGCCGAGGATGCGCGTGATCATGATGAACGGCGCGAAATTCGCGAACGTGAACCACACCGCGAACTGTTGCGCCTCGCGCATGTTGTTCGTCATCGCGCCGATGCCGGTCATGATGCTGCCGAAGAACAGGTAGCCGATCAGGAAGTAGGCGAGCGCGATCGCGAGCAGGTCGGGCGAGAGCGTCGCGCGCACCAGCACCAGCAGCGGGCTCGCGATCGCGAGCCCGGCGACCGCCCAGATGCCGACCACCGCGAGGCCGACGCTGCCGAGCCCGAGCAGCTTGCCGGCCATGAGCTCGTCGGCGCTGACCGTGCACAGCAGCGACTCGAGGATGCGCGACTCCTTCTCCTCGGCGACGCCCTGCAGCAGGTACTGGCCGCCGATGATGATGCACAGGCCGAGCACCATCGAGAACAGGAACGGCAGCATGAAGTCGAGCATCTCGCGCTTGTCGTCCTTGATCTCGAACTGGCCGCTCCGCCCGTTGAGCGTGTAGAAGCTCTCCTTCTCCGAGGGCCGCGCCACGCGCGCGGCGATCATGGAGTCGACGCGGCCGCGCACCAGGCTCTGCGAGAGCCAGCCCGAGACCGCGCGCCGGTCGGCGGACGAGAACAGGTTGCTCGAGCGCGCGTAGCGGCGCAGCGTGCCGTCGCGCAGGTAGTCCGCGGGCACGACCAGCAGCTGGCTGATCGACTGGTCGCGCAGCGCCTGCTGCGCGCTCGCCTCGTCTCCGAAGAAGCGCACGCGCGTGGTGAACGTCTGCGGCGCGATCTTCGCCAGGCTCTGCATGCCGTTCTTGCGCGCGAACGGATTGTCGGCGGGCAGAGACTCGGTGCGGATCTCGGGCGCTCCGTTGGCGAGCGTGCCGCTCGAGTCGACGACGCCGAGCGTTTCGAGCTGCTTGAGCGCGGCGACGCGCTCCTTGCCCTCGGTGCCGGCCGAGATGGACATGACGAACGCCAGGTACGCCGGCGTGCCGATCAGCATGAACAGAAACGCCTTGCGCCGGACGGTGGTCAGGAACTCGCGCCGGGCGACGGTCAGGACCCGCGGCCAGGAGAGCTTCATCGCGCGCTCCCTGCCGGCGCGAGATCGTCCGCCGTGGGCGGCCCGCTCTCGCCGTGATCGAGTCCCAGCCCCTCGCGCACCACGCGGACGAAGATGTCCTCGAGCGGCATCGAGGCCACCGTGTACGACTCGATCGCGACGCCCTGCTCGAGCAGCGCCTGCAGCACGGCGCGCGGCGTCATGCCGGTCTCGAGCGTGAGCCGCGTCTCGCCATTCGTCGATTCCTGCCGCACGACGCCGGCGACGCTCCCGATCGTCCCGTCGGCGCGCACGACGATCGTGTTGCCCGAGTACTGGCGGCGGATGTCGCGCACCGATCCGTAGAGCACCATGTGGCCGCGGTTGATCAACAGCGCGCGGTCGCACAGCTCCTCGACCTTGTTCATCTGGTGCGTCGAGAGCAGCACCGTCGTGCCCGCGGCGCGGCGCTCGCTCAGGATGTCCTCGAACAGCTGCGTGTTGATCGGGTCGAGCCCGGTGAACGGCTCGTCGAGGATCAGGAGTCGCGGATCCCCGATGAGCGCGGTGCAGAGCTGGACCTTCTGCTGCATGCCCTTGGACAGCGCCTGCACCTGGCGGTTCGACCACTCCTCGAGCTCGACGCGCCGCAGCAGCGTCGCCGCCGCCTCGCGCGCCGCCGCCCGCGTCAGCCCCTTGAGCTGGCCGTAGTATGAGAGCACCTCCACCACGCGCTCGCGGCGATAGAGGCCGCGCTCCTCGGGCAGGTACGAGATCCGCTGCCCGCCCTGACGCGCGATCGCCTCCCCGTCGAGGGTGATCGTCCCGGCGTCCGGCTTGAGGATGTCCGTGATCATGCGGATGAGCGTGGTCTTGCCCGCGCCGTTCGGGCCGAGCAGCGCGAAGATCTCGCCCGGCGCGACCGAGAACGACACGCGCTGGACCACGGCGCGGCCGTCGTAGTGCTTCAGCACGTCGCGGACTTCGAGCATGGCGTCCTCGATGGTCTGGGGGCCGCGCGGCGCGCGGCGGGTCGGCAGGTCGGCGGGTCGGCGGGTCGGCGGGTCGGCGGCGCAGACTAGAACAAGCCCATGAGGGCGACAACCCACGGCGGCCCCGCGGCGCGACGGCCGCGGCCGGGCGGGCGCCGGGTCGCGGCATGCACCGTGCAAATCCCGTCCGCCGGGCCCACGGCCCCCGGACGTAAGTGGCACGACCGCAAGGCCCGGCTCCGGGCCCCGCTCTTGCACGGAAGAGCCCGGCGACCGGCCCGCGGGCGGCGCCGCCATGCGATCCACTTGGAGGCACGGCCCCGCGTGGCACATCCGCCGTCGACTCCCCTACCATGGAAGGCGCATGCGTCCGATTCCCCACCTGAACGCGCTCCGTCCGCGCGGCGCGCGGCTGGCCCTGATCCTCTTCGCGCTGGCCGCGATCGGGGGTTGCGAGTGCCACAACCGTCCGCCGACCGCGCCGGTCGTCGTGCCGCCGCTCTCGGCCGTGATCGTCGCCCCCGGCACGGACACGTTGCGCGTCGGCGCTCGCGCCCAGTTCACGGCGGTGGCGCTCGACACGCTCGGCCAGCCCACGGGGTCGGTCTCGTTCGCGTGGACGAGCAGCGATCCGGCCGTCGCGACCGTGGACGCCACGGGCCGCGTCGCCGGCGTCGGCGAGGGCGTGTCGCTGGTGATCGTCGCGGCCGGCGGGCGCAAGGACACGGCGACCGTGTTCGTGTACGCCGACACCGCGTGGTACACGCAGACCAGCGGCAGCGCCCGCAATCTGCTCGGCGTGTTCTTCCTCGACGACGGGCGCAGCGGCTGGGCGGTCGGGTCCGGCGGCGCGATCGTCCACACGGCCGACGCGGGCGTCCACTGGGCGCCGCAGACGTCCAACTCGTCCGCGAACCTGAACGCGGTGTGGTTCACGAGCGCGGGCGAAGGATGGATCGCCGGCAACACCGGCACCGTGCTCCACACGCTGGATGCGGGCACGACGTGGACGCGCGTCGACGTGAGCGCCGGACAGAATCTGATGGCGCTGTGCTTCGCCGATCCGGCGCACGGCTGGGTGGTCGGCGGCAACGGGCAGCTGATCCGCACGCAGGACGGCGGCCTCACGTGGAGCCATCAGACTCTGACCGGCGCGACGCTGCGCGGTGTCGCGGCCGCGGGCGTCAACGACGTGTGGTTCGTGAGCGACGTGGGCGAGATCTTCGGCACGCACACGGGCGGCGACGTGGTGTTCCGCGTCCTGCCGGCGATCGCCGCGCAGGCGCTGCGCGCGGTCGTGCGGCGCAGCGCCTCCGAGGCCTGGGCAGTGGGCGACGCCGGGCTCGCGCCGCGCACGGTCGTGACACCCGACTCCGTCGCGTGGGAGCTGCGCAACGCCGGCGCCGCGTACCAGCTGTGGGGTGTCCACTACCCCGACGCCACGATCGGCTACGCGGTCGGCTTCAACGGCGGCGGCGCGATCCTGCGCACGGACGACGCGGGCGTGACGTGGCAGCCGCAGGCCGCGCACACCAGTCGTCAGCTGAACGGCGTGTGGTTCGTGGACGCGCTGCGCGGATGGGCCGTCGGCGACGCGGGCGTCATCGTGCACACGGCGCGCGGCGGCCTGCGCTAATCTAGGCGGCGATGAGCCGCCTGATCGTCGTCGACGGTTACAACCTCGTCCTGCGCTCGCCGCTGCTCCAGCCGGGCCCGGACCGCACGCTGCGCGAGGCGCGCGCGAAGCTGGTCAACCTGCTCTCGTGGACGGTCGGCGTGGGCGAGGCGCGCTTCATCGTCGTCTTCGACGGCAGCGACGAGCGCCCGCGGGACGATCGGCCGGAGCACGGCGCGCGCGTCGAGGTGCGCTACTCGCGCCCGCCCGCCAAGGCCGACGACCTGATCCGCGCGCTGGTCGAAGAGCTCATGGACCGCGACGAGCGCGTCACCGTCGTCACGTCGGACCTCGAGGTCGCGCGCCACGCGCGCGCGATGGGCGCCGACGTCGCGCTCGCCGATCTCTTCCTTACGAGCATCGTCAGCCCGGCTGCGGACGACGCGACGCCCGAGAAGCCCGCGACCGTCAGCCGCCGGGAGCTCGAGGAGTGGGCCGACCTCTTCCGCAACCGCGCGCGGGACGCGGAGAGCGACCCCGACGCCTGAATACGCCGGCGGCCCGCCCCGCGAACGGGGACGGGCCGCGACGCAGCGCTACGGGGGGCAGCGCTTATTAGTCGGGCGTTCCCGACGCGATCACGATCGGGTGGACGATGTAGGGCTCGATCCACGCCTGCGAGTCGTACGGCGCCGTGTCGTCGAACAGCGTGCCGTGCGAGAGCGCGTCGACGCCGAAGTGGTGCACGCCGAGCAGATCCGGCGCCTGGAACATCGCCGTGTACGTGTCGTCGCCGTTGGCGTGGAAGCGCGTGCGACGATCGCGCGTGTAGAGCAGCACGACGTCGTCGGCGCGCCCGGTCGTCACCGTGAGCGTCACGGGGCTCGCGGGATCCAGCTTGAGGATCGCCCGCAGGCGGATGAACGCGAGCGGATCGGTGATCGTCGTGTCCAGCCCCGCGCTCTGCACGCGCACGCTCACGATGTGCGAGGTCGCGTCCTTCGACGTGATCCGCACGCCCGAGGTCGCGACGATGCGCCACACCGGGCGCTCGCCCTCGTCGGCGAGAAACACGCGGCGCAGCAGGATGCGGCGCACCCAGTGGTCCGCGAGCGGCTTGTGGATCACGTGCGCCGCGGGCGGGCTGCCCTCGCCGACGCTGTCGGCGACGAGGATGTTGAATGAGCCGGTGAAGTACTTGTGGATCGTCACGACCGCGCGCGTCGGCTGTCCGGTCGAGTCGGTGTCCGAGAACGCGAACTCGAACCGGCGCTCGACGTCACGGATCGTGCGCCAGAACGTGAGCGGCCGGATGGCGGCCGACGTGCCGGCCGTGGCCGAGATCTCGGCGGGCGTGGCCGACGCCGACGTCGGGTCGGTGGGTTCCGACGCGTCGTCGTCGATGAGCGTCGGATTGTCCGACATCACCGACGCGACCTGACCCTGCGGATTCGCGGCGCCCGCGCCGGCGGGTGTCACCGGCGTGGTCTGCTTGGAACAGCCGGTGAGGAGTATTGCGAGGAGCAGCGGAACCGTGAGCGCGAAGCGGTGCGAAGCAGGCATGAAGTCCTCCGGGCGCCGCACGGAACGGCGCGTTGACCAGGGCGAGGGCGTCTCCGAGGCCGGAGCGTTTTCGCAGGGCACGTGCCACGCGACGCGCGCACGCAACCCGTTGGACCGCAGCGGCGGCGCGAGCGCCGCGGGCGCCGCGGTGTACGCCGGGGGCCACGGCGGACGCGCGGCGCTCCCGCTTCGGGACACCTGGGCGCGCAAACGAAACGGGCGGGGCCCTTGTGGCCCCGCCCGTTCGCGCGCCGGATGATCGTCAGCGCATCGTCACGGGATTGTTGACCGTGAACGTGATCTCGGTCCCCGGCTTGATGACGACCTGATACCCCTTGGTCTTCGCCACCGCGCCGGTGGCGGCCCCGGCCCCGAGGAGTCCGCCGATCAGCGCGCCCTTGCCGCCGCCCACCGCCTTGCCGATCAGCGCGCCCGCGGCCGCGCCGCCCGCGATCGCGCCGAGGTTCCGCGCGCGCGGCGAGCCGGCGATGATGCTGTCGGCGCCGGCCGAGATCGCGTGCTCCTTGCCGTTCACCGTGACCGAGCGCACCGCGAGCACGAGGAACGCGCGGCTGCCGCGCGCCGCCGGCTCGGAGCCGCTGATCACACCGGTGACGACGCTGCCTGCCGGGATCGGCGCCGCGGTGCCGATGACCACCGGCTCCTTCACCTGACCGGTCCACGTGTCGCCGGGCTGCGCGGTCTCGGACGAGATCTGCGCGTCCACCGTGATCTGGATCCCGGTGCCGGCGGGAACCGTGACGCCCGGCCTCTCGGCCGGAGCGCTCGGCGCGGACGTGTGCTTCACCGCGGGCCTGGGTCTGGGCGCCGGCGCCGTCTGCGGCGGCTGCGCCTGCTGCTGCTGGTAGCTCTGCTGCGGCGTGATGTTGCCCGCCGCCGGCTCGCTCGGGTTGGACGACAACAGGCTGTCGCTGCTCGTCTGCGCCGCCTGCTGCGCCTTCTGTCCGCAGCCGATCAGCAGCGCGGCGATTGCGGCCAGCGTCGAAGTCACGAGAATGGCTCTGCGCATCGGGTCACTCCTTCTCGTGCGCCGACGTCCGGGCCGGCGCCGTCATCCTCCGCACCAGCGCGGAGGCATCCATGGATCGGCGCCGCCGTGGGGGCGCATGCGCCGCGATCGAGGCCGTAGCATGCCAGTCGCGGCGGACCGCGACAAGCCGCAATGGGCGCCGGTCGCGGCGAGCGCCGCTGCGCCTTGGGCCCGGGCATCGGGTACTGTGCCGCTCGCCCGAAGACGATCGGAGGACGCGCATGGAGGTGACGCTCAAGCGGGGAGACATCACGACCGGCCGCGCGGGGGCGGTGGTCCTCGGCATCCTCGAAGGCGGCGCGCCGCTCGACGGCGCGGCCGCAGCGTTCGATCGCAGGCTCTCCGGCGCGATCGCCAGGCTGCGCCGGCGCGGCGACGTGACCGGCCGCTTCCTCGAGACCGTGGTCCTCTATCCCGCGTGGCCCCGCGCGCCGCGGCTCGTGCTGGTCGGCCTCGGCCGGCGCGCGGAGCTCGATGCCGCGCGCGTTCGGCTCGCTGCCGCCGCCGCCGCGCGCCGCGCCCGCGACATCGGCGCCGGTTCGCTCGCGACCGTCGCGCACGGCGCCGGCCGCGGCGGTCTCAATGCGGAAGTGGCGGCGGCCGCCACGGTCGAGGGCGCGATGCTCGGCGCGTATCGCTTCACCGCGTATCGCAGCGACGCCGGTGCGCGGCCGCTCGAGCGCGTCGAGCTCGTCGAGCGTGACGCCGCGGCGGCCGAGGCGATGGCGCCGGCGGTCGCGCGCGCGGCCGGCGCGGCGCGCGCCACGTGCCTCGCCCGCGATCTCGCCAACACGCCGGGTCAGGACCTGACGCCCGATGGTCTCGCGGCGCGCGCCCGCGAGATCGCCGGCCTCGCCGGCGCGACGATCGAGGTGCTCGGCATCCCGCAGATGGAGCGCCTCGGCATGGGCGCGCTCCTCGCCGTCGGTCGCGGCAGCCCGCACGAACCGTGCTTCATCGTGCTCGAGTATTCGGGCACCGGGTCGAGGGCGGGGGGCGCGCGATCCCGGACGGTCGAAGTTGCTGTCCGGCCGGGAGCGCGCGTCCCCCGACGAGACCCGAGAGGAGACACGCGCCGCGACGCCCGGCTGCGCGTATCCCCCGCCCGCGCCCCGCGAGAAACCCCGCGCGATACCGTCGTCCTGATCGGCAAGGGCGTGACGTTCGATACCGGCGGCATCTCGCTCAAGCCGCGCGAGAACATGCATCGGATGAAGGGCGACATGTCCGGCGCCGCCGCGGTGCTCGGCGTCTTCTCGGCGCTGCCCGCGCTCGCGCTCCCGTTCCGCGTCGTCGGCCTGATCCCGTCCGCCGAGAACATGCCCGGGAGCCGCGCGCTCAAGCCCGGCGACATCGTGCGCGCCTTGGACGGGACGACGATCGAGGTGACCAACACCGACGCCGAGGGCCGGCTGCTGCTCGCCGACGCGCTCGGCTACGCGCGGCGGCTCGCGCCCGCCGCGGTGGTGGACATCGCGACCCTGACCGGAAGCATCACGCTCGCGCTCGGCCATGCCGCCGCCGGGCTCTTCACCGGCGACGACCGGCTCGCGGATGCGCTGATCGCCGCGGGCGAGGCGAGCGGCGAGCGCCTGTGGCGCATGCCGCTCTGGGACGCCTACGCGCCCGAGATGCGCGGCGACACGGCCGACCTCGTGAACTCCGCCGCGCGCGAGGGCGGCGCGTGCCTCGCCGCGATCTTCCTGCGCCATTTCGCCGGCGACATGCCGTGGGCACATCTCGACATCGCGGGGATGGCCTGGGCCGGGAGCGAGCGCCCGCACGAGGCGCGCGGCGCGACCGGGTTCGGCGCGCGGCTGCTGCTCGAGTGGCTCAGCCGCCGGGCTTCGGCCGCCGCGACACCGACATGGGGCGCGGCGCCGGCGTCGTCCGCCGTTTGACCGGCGGCGGCTCGCGCGTCACCAGCAGTCCGCTGACGGGCTCGGTGAGGCGCAACAGCCGGCCGTCGCGTCCGGTCCACGCCGTGAACGTCGTGCGGCTGTCGGCGACGATGTCGAGCTTGCGCGCGACGACCGGCTTCCCGCCCCAGCGGATCGTCTCGCTGCCCTTCGACACGACGGCGGCCTCGAGCATCGTGTCGACCGGGCCGAGCGCCAGCAGGTTGATCGGGCGGCGCTCGAAGCGCTCATCGTGCAGGCTGCGGCAGATGAGGTCGAACAGCGTCATCACCTGCGAGTCCATGACGTAGAGGCGCCCGGGCGGAAGGACGTACGAGTCGCCGGTCGAGACCGTGCCTTCGCCCTCGCGATACGCGACGTAGTGCGTGTCGGCCAGCACGAGCGCGCGCACGATCTTCCTGCCGTGGAAGATGCGGTTCGACTGGTAGCCCCGCAGCGCGAAGTTCGTGCCGCCGACGAGGACGTCGGCGTCCTTCTCGAGCGTGTCACCGCGCGGCGGAACCACGAGCCGCTGCCGCGCGCGCACCACCAGACTGTCCTGCGCCGATTCGTAGACGAACGCCTCGACGCCGAGCGGGTGCTGGCCGATCGCGAGCTTGAACGTGCCCTGATCGACGATTTCGGCGCGGGCCGGCGCGGCGAGAGCCGCCGCGAGCAGCGCGGGCAGGGCGAGACGGAACGCGGAGCGCGGGATCATGAGCGCGAAAAGGCTATCACAGCCGCCGCTCGAGCCGCGCCACGCACTCGATGTGCGGCGTGTGCGGGAACATGTCGAACGGCCTCACGTCGTCGAGCGCGTAGCCGAGCGCCGCGAAATCCTTGGCGTCGCGCGCCAGCGTCGCGGGGTTGCACGAGACGTAGACCACGCGCCGGGGCGCGAGCTCGGCGACGCGCGCGACGACGCGCGGATGGAGCCCGGCGCGCGGCGGATCCACCACCACCACGGCGGGCCGCACGGCGCCCGGCCGCTCGCCGCGCGCCCATTCGCGCAGCACGCGCCGCGCCTCGCCGGCGACGAAGCGCACGCCGGCGATCCCGTTGCGCTCGGCGTTCCGCCGCGCGCGCTCGATCGCGTCGTCGACGCTCTCGACGCCCACGACCTCGCCGCCCCGGGCCGCGCGCGCGAAGAGCAGCGTGAGCGTCCCGGTGCCGCAGTAGAGATCGAGCACCGTCTCGCCCGCCGCGATCTCCGCGGCCTCGAGCGCCGCGGCGTAGAGCGCCTCGGCCTGCCGGCTGTTGGTCTGCAGGAAGGCGTTCGCGGTGACCTCGAACTCGAGGCCGAGCAGGCGTTCGACGATGACGCGCCCGCCGCGCAGGACGCGCTCCTCCTCGCCGAACGCGATGTTCGCGCGCGAGCGGTTGAGGAGCAGCGTCACCGCCTGGATGTCGCCCGAGAGCGACGCGATCTCCTCCGCCCACGCGTCGAGCCCCGGGATCGCGTCCGAGGAGGCGACGAGGTGCACCGCACACGCGCCCGTCGTCGGCAGATGGCGCACCGCGAGGTGGCGCACGATGCCGTCGTGGCGCCGCGGGTCGTACGCGCTCCAGCGCCGCGCGCGCGCGACCTGCGCCGTGCGGCGCACGATCTCGATCGTCAGCTCGCTCGGCAGGAAGCAGGTCTCGAGCGCGAACACGCGATCGAACGCGTTGCGCGCGTGGAGCCCGAGCACCGGTCCGTCGCCCGCACCGGGATGGAAGCTGAACTCCATCTTGTTCCGGTAGTGGAAGCGGTCGGGCGAGGGCGTGATCGTCCGGACCGGCGGGGCGGCGACGCCGCCGAGATGGGCGAGCGTCTCGGCCACCTGGCGCTGTTTGAGCTCGAGCTGCGCGTCGTAGGCGAGGTCCTGGAACCGGCAGCCGCCGCAGATCGCAACGTGCGGGCACGGCGGCTCGACCCGCGCGGGGGATCCGCGCACGACCGCGCCCAACCCTGCCTCGGCGAAGTTGCGTCTAATCCGTGTGACGCGGGCCTCGACTTCGTCTCCAGGCAGCCCGCGATCGATGAACACCACCCGGCCCTCGCTCCGGGCCAGCGCTTTCCCGCCCAACGCCACGTCGGTGACGGTCAGGCTTAGCAGATCGTTGACCTTCATGGCTGTTTGGGCTCGGAGAACGCGGACGGCGCGGGGAAGTTCCGGGAACCACAGTGCGTCGCGAGGCGTTGTAACGGGTGCGTTCCTATGGCCCGTAACGCTCTCGCGAGCACGCTAGCACAGGGGGAAACACCGATGCGAAAGCGATGGATCATGCGGGCGGCGCTCGGCACCGCGCTGATGCTCGCCGCGACCGGCGCGATGACCGGCCGCGCGGCGGCGCAGTCGAACGACACGGCGTGGCTGGGCGTCACGACGCAGGAGATCACGCGCGACCTGCGTGACGGACTCGACTTCCGCGGCAGCGGCGCGCTGGTCAACCGCGTCGTCGAGGACGGCCCGGCGGACCGCGCCGGCGTGCGCAACGGCGACGTGATCGTGAGCTTCAACTCGCGCGCGGTCGCGAGCCCCGAGGACCTGACGCGCATGGTGCGCGGGTGCCGCGTCGGCCAGTCGGTCTCGATCACGGTGATGCGCGACAGCCAGCGGCGCACGCTCACCGCGCACCTCGGCACGCGGCCCGAGGACGGTGAGGAGGGCGGGGATCGCGAGAGCGTCGAGACCCCCGTGGCTCCGGAGCCGCCCGAGACGCCCGAGCCGCCGGCCGCGCGCGCGCCGCGCACCGCACCGCGCGCACGCGTGTTCACGTGGAACGGCGACGGCTTCGACATGCAGAACGGCGACGGGATGGCGATGCTCCGCACGATGGGCCGCGGCCGGCTCGGCGTGCAGGTGCAGAACCTGAACGAAGGTCTCGCCGAGGCGCTCGGCGTGACCGGCGGCAGGGGCGTGCTCGTCACCGATGTGGTGAAGGACACGCCGGCGGAACGCGCCGGCATGCGCGCGGGCGACGTGATCGTGCGCGTCGGCGACCGCTCGGTCGAGAGCGTCGAGGAGCTGCAGCGCGCGCTCGACCGCGAAGGCCGCGTCTCGGTCGTCGTCGCACGCCGTGGCGCGCGGCGGACGCTCGAGGCCGATCTCGGGGCGCGCTCGTCGCGCGAGTCCATCGTCCTGCCGCGCGGGCAGGCGCTCCGGATTCCCGACATCCGTTCGCGCGTGCTGCGCGACCTCGGCCGCGACCGCTCCGACTCGGAGCTGAACGGCAAGGACCGTGACGCGATGGAGCAGGAGCTGCGGGCGCTGCGCGACGAGGTGCGCGAACTGCGGCGCAAACTGGAGGATCAGGACCGGAACCACTGAACGCGGGGAAGCCCGCGACGCGGTTTCACCGCCGCGTCGAGGGGGCGTCGATCCGACCCGTCCCACCAGCACGGTGCCAGCAAGGGGCGAATCCTTAGGACGGGAAGGTGCAGCGCGACGCTCCCTCCGCGCGGCGGTGAGCGGAGGGCCCGGCCGGGCGACGACGGCCGGGCTCCTTCGTTCGCGGCGTCTTGTGCGCGGCGCCGCGCCGCCCGTAGTGTCCGCGCTCCATGTCGTCCCACGGCCACGCCCGCCACTGTCCGCGCTGCGGCACGCGCCTCGTCCGCCGCGACGACCACGGCCGGCCGCGTCCCACCTGCCCCGCGTGCGGATTCATCCACTACCGGAATCCGGCGCCGGCCGCGGGCGTGATCCTCGCCGGCCGTGCCGGCGTGCTGATGGTGCGCCGCCGCTACGATCCCGCCGCGGGCGCATGGTGCCTGCCGGCGGGATTCATGGAGTACGGCGAGACGCCGGAGCGCTGCGCGGTGCGCGAGCTGCGCGAGGAGACCGGCGTCAAGGCCCGGCTCACGGGCCTGTTCGGCGTGTACGCGGGGCTCGACGATCCGCGCGTGCGCTCGGTGCTGATCCTCTACACCGCCGAGCGCGTCGCGGGACGCGTCGCTCCCGGCGACGACGCGATCGAGGCGCGCTACTTCGGTCTCGCGCGGCTCCCGCGCCGCATCGCGTTCGCGTCGCACCGCACGGCGCTGGCCGAGTTCTCGGCGCGCTAGGCGAGACGGCGCGCTAGGAGCGGCCGGGCGTCACGACCACGCGGCGCTGCGCTTCGCCTGCTCGTGCGCGCCGAGCGACATCGCCAGCAGCGATCCCGCGAGCTGCGCCCGGTCGAGATCCAGCTCGTCGAACGCGACGCCGTTCTTCTTGTTGCTCAAGTTGAGCACGCCGGCGAGGCGATCGCGGTGGATGAGCGGCACGCAGATGAACGAATCCGAGTTGTACGCGTCCTGATCGGTGTGCTGGACGCCGTCCGCGTCGCTGCGCACGCGGACGAACAGGGGCTTGCGCGTCTGCGCCACCCACCCTGAGATGCCCTGGCCGAGGCGCACCTTCACCTTGCCGGCGATCGCCGGATCGAGGCCGCGGTGCGCGGCGATGCGCAGCGTATCGCGGCCGGGATCGAGCACCATCAGGCTGCAGCGCTCGACGCCGAAGTGCTCGCTGAACCACGCCACCATCGTCGCGGTGAAGTCGCGGCCGTCGTGCTCCTCGGCCAGCACCTGGAAGACGTCCTTCAGGAATCCGACGGTGCGCTGCAGCTCGGTCATCCGCTCCTGCGTCTCGGTGAGCTGCGAGTAGGCGATCGTGAGGTGCTCGGACGCGGCGGCCGACTGCTCCTCGAGCGCGTGCAGCTGGCCCTTCACGCGCGTCAGCTCCTGTTTGTAGGCGCTCGAGCTCTGGTCGAGCTGCTCGATCTCGGCCGTGAGCGCGTGCAGGCGGTCGGCCTTGACGCGGTTCTCGTCGGTGAGCTCGGCGGTGCGCGAGTCGAGCCGGCGGATGCGATCGTGGAAGTCGGACGCCGCGTCGGCCATCGCCCGCCCGTCTTCGGCCTCGGCCCTCGGGCGCGCGTTGCGGTACAGGTGCTGGGCGAGCGCCAGCGCCGCCATGCTCTTCACCGGGATCAGATCGCCGACGACCCGCGCGCCGAACGCGTTCTTCTTCGGGCTCACCAGCACGAGCAGCGCGAGGATGTCCTCGCGGTCGGCGAGCGGCAGGCACACGCACGACTCCCAGCGCGGAGTTCCCGTCAGCGTCTGCAGCGCGGGCCCCTCGGTCGCGTCGGGCTCGTAGAACGGGGACGCCTGGAAGAGCTGCGCGAGCAGCGAGCGCCGGTTGGGCGCGTTGAAGAATGCACTCGGGTGGAAGAACTTTCGCACGAGCCGCGCCGGCAGCCGGTCCACGGGCACCGACACGTCGCGTCGCACGAGCTTGCTGCCGTTGCGCTCGTAGAGGCTCACCAGCGCGTCGCGGCTGACCTCGTAGAAGGCCAGCGAGGCGTGCCAATCGGCATGCGTCGCCTGCAGATAACCGAGGAACTCGAAGACCACGCCCTCGGTGTCCCGGGAGCTGGAGAGCCGCTGCGAGATGTCACGGAGATCGAACTTCGACATGAGCGGGTCCCCCCTCGGCCCGGACGCGAAGCGGTGGAGCGGGAATGCAACGCAATCGCTGTGCCGCCCGCGATCGTGCATTCCGCACGCCTGCCGCGGCCGCGGCGCGCGTGCTAGATTCGCCGCGCCGCGCTCTCCCTCCGACACCCGAGGATCGAACCCATGCCGCGCATGATCGCCGACCGACCGCTGCTGCGCATGACCTCCGAGCTGGGCAAGGTGATGGCCGCCGCGCGGGCGCGCGAGCAGGCCGGCGAACGCGTGCTGCACCTCGAGCGCGGCGAGCCCGACTTCGACACGCCGCCCCACATCGTCGAGGCGCTGGCCGCCGCGGCGCGCGCCGGCGAGACGCACTATCCCGATCAGCGCGGGACGCTCGCGGTGCGGCAGACGCTGTGCGAGAAGCTGGCGCGCGAGAACCGCATCGTCTGCGAGCCCGACGACGTCGTGCTCGCGAACGGCGGCACGCATGCGCTGTTCCTGGTCTTCCAGGCGTTGCTCGGCGCCGGCGACGAGGTGCTCGTGCTCTCGCCGCACTGGATGGCGATCCCGAAGCTGGTCGCGTTCGCCGAGGGCGCGCGCATGCGCACGCTCACGGCCTACCTCGATCTGCTCGAGGGCCGACTCGATCCCGCCGGGCTCGCCGACCGGCTGCGCGCGGCACTCCGTCCCGAGACGCGCGGTATCTACATCAACACGCCCAACAATCCCACCGGCGCCGTGCTGACGCGCGCGGAGCTGGAGGCGATCGCGGAGGTCGCGATCGAGCGCGTCCTGTGGGTGGTGAGCGACGAGGCGTACGAGCACCTGGTGTTCGACGGCGCGACGCACGTCAGCATCGCGAGCCTGCCCGGCATGGCCGAGCGCACGATCAGCGTCTACACGTTCTCGAAGTCGTACGCGATGACCGGCTGGCGCGTCGGCTACATGGTCGCGCCGCCGGCGCTGCGCGCGGTGATGGGGCCGCTGCTCGCCTTCTACACGACGCACGGCGTGTTTCCGTCGGTGCAGAGCGCGGCGCGCGCCGCGGTGCTCGGGCCGCAGGACGCGGTCGAAGCCATGCGGCGCGCCTACCAGGAGCGCCGCGATCTGCTGCTCGCCGGGCTCGCCGGCCAGAACGCGATCCGCGTGCCCGCGCCGCGCGGCGCGTTCTACGCGTTCGCCAACGTGCGTGGCGCGCTCCAGGGACGCGACGTGTGGGGGCTGGTCGACGCGTGGCTCGAGCTCGGCGTCGCGGTGCTCCCCGGCACCGCGTTCGGCCCCGAGCACGGCGAGTGGGTGCGGCTCTCGCTCGCGACGCGCCGCGAGGACGTCGCCGAGGCCGCGGCGCGGCTGCGCCAGCACGTGACCGCGCTCGCGCGCTGAACGATCGCATGGCCTGGTGCCCGGAGTGCGGCGCGGCGTACGAGCCCGCGATCGTCGCGTGCCCGCGATGCCGCGTCGTGCTCACCGCCGCGCCGCGCGGCGAGGGCGCGGCGATCGTGGTCCACCGCGTCCCCGACGCCGCGGCCGGCGCGCTGCTCCAGGGCATGCTCGAGCTCCACGGCGTGCGCGCCGTGCTGCGCAGCACCGCGCTGCCCGCGTACGGCTCGGTGCGCCGCGACTGGTCCACCTCGGCCTGGGGCGAGATCCTGGTCGCCTCGGACGACGCCGACGAGGCGCGCGCGCTGATCGCCGAGTACCTGCTGGCGCTCGAGCGTGGCGGGCAGGTGCGCGACGAGGATGTGGGATCGGGCTGAAGGCCCGACCCGCGTCATCGCTTCGGCAGCACCGTCGCCGCGAAGCCGAAGCGGTCCACGACCGCGACCGGCAGCGCCGTCCGCCGGTTGATGTTCTCCGCCACCTCGCCGAGATCGCCCGACGACCGCATGTGGAGCCCGTCGAGCGGATCGAATCCGAACCGGCGGATGAACTCGCGCCGCGGCGGATCGAAGGTGAGCAGGTTCGGGCTCGTGACGAAGATCTGCGGCTTCTCGCCGTCGAACATCTGGTACTCGCGGAAGCGGCAGTACATGTCGCGCGGCCAGAGCACGAACCCGCGATCGAACGGGAGCCCGCGCCACACGCCGCGCAGGTGCGCGTCGACGACGACGAATCCTTCGCGGCGATCGACCGCCTGCGCCCACCACGGCACGAGGGCCGGGAGGGCCGCGATCGCCGCGGCCGTCACCGCGAGCAGGGCGAACGTGCGGCTCGCGATCGCCGCGACGGCGATCGGGACGACGAGCAGCGCGAGCCAGATCGCGGGCACGAAGTAGGACGCGGGGTCGGGCACGCCGTACTCGAACACGGCGATCGTCTGGAGCGCCGCCGCCGCGAGGAGCGCGCCGCGCGCGAGCCGCTCCCGCGGCGCCGCGCGCCACGTGGCGAAGGCCAGCAGCGCGAGCGCCGGGAAGAGGAGCGGGTAGACGGTCGCGGCGATGAGCGGTCCCTGGATGTCGGCGGGGGCGAAATGCCCGAAGTAGCGCCCGTAGCCGCCGCCCATGACGTGATGCGCGACGCTCGCCAGCGAGGGCTCGAGCATCGGCCACTGGAACGCCGCGGGATGGAACGCGCGCACGACGATGAACGCGTAGCTCGTGAGCGGGATCACGGCGCCGGCCGCGCCGGCGACGATCATCGTCGCGCGCCAGCGGCCGGCGCGGATCAGCGTGAACACGATTCCCCCGGTGAGCGGCAGCGCGAGCAGGCCGCCGGTCATGTGGTGCGCGGCGCCGAGGCCGCACAGGACGCCCCAGCCGAACGCGACGCCGAACAGGGCGCGATCGGAGCGCACGGGCCGCGCGTCGATCGCACGTACGATCGCGAGGAACGCGAGCGCGAGACCGGCCGCCCACGCGAGGTGCCAGCTGTGGACCTCGGCATACGAGGCCACCATGGTCCACGCCGGATGGAGCGCCGCGACCGCGGTCACGACCAGCGCGATCGCGAAGCGCAGGCCCCGGCCCGCGGGCGCCGCCCGATCGGGGGCGCGCGCGGCGAGCGCGTGGAAGAGGCCGATCGCGACCCCGGCGCCGAGCGCGCTCCAGGCGTTGGCGGCGTACGACCACGTCGCGCCCGTGCCGTGGACGAGCGCGCAGAAGGCGTGGCCGAGCATGGCGTAGATCGGATAGCCGCTCGGGTGCGGGACACCGCCGGTGGCGAGCGCGAGCGTCAGCTCGCTCGCGTCCTGATCGCCGGTGACGCGCGGCGCGAGCCACAGGTAGAGCGCGAGTGCCCCGGCGCCGACCGCGACGGACGCGATCGCCGGTACGGGCTCCGCGGGGCGGCGGACGGCGGCCGCGCGTGGCGCGCGCCGAGGGCGGGCAGTCATAGGGCCGCGACCCTACATCAGACGATGCGCGTGAGGCGGGGCGCGGCGATCGCGCTCCCCGCGCCCGCCTAGCCTCTGCGGCCGCGCGACGCGCGCTTCAGCGCCGGCCTCTCCTCGTCGTCGTCCTGCAGCTCGCTCTCGCCGACTTCGATCACGAAGTCGCCGGCGACGCGCTGTGGCACGATCACGCGATGGAGCGCGAGCGCGAACACCTCGTCCATGGTCTCGACCGGCACCATCTCGAGCTGGGCGCGCACGTCCTCGGGCACGTCGTCCAGATCCTTGACGTTGACCGCCGGAAACAGCATGCAGCGCACGCCGGCGCGATAGGCGGCGAGCGCCTTCTCGCGCAGCCCGCCGACGATCAGCACCTTGCCGCGCAGGCTCACCTCGCCGGTCATCGCCATGTCGCGGCGGATCGGCTTCTCGCTCAAGACCGACGCGATGACGAGGCCGACGGTGATGCCCGCCGAGGGCCCGTCCTTCGGCACGCCGGCCGCGGGAAAATGGATGTGGATGTCGTAGTTCGAGAACGCCTCCGCGTCGATCTCGAGCACGTCCGCGCGCGACCGCACGTACGAGTGCGCCGCCTGCACGGACTCCTTCATCACCTCGCCGAGCTGGCCGGTCGTCAGGACGCGGCCGCTGCCCGGCATCTTGAGCGCCTCGACGACGAGGATCTCGCCGCCCGCCGCGGTCCACGCCAGCCCGTGCGCGACGCCGACCTCGTCCTGCCGCTCGATCGGCTCCGGCGCGTAGACGCGGTGGCCGAGGTAGGACTCGAGCGACTCGGGCATGACGGTGTGGCGCGCGCCGTCGCCGGTCGCGCGCGCGCGCGCCACCTTGCGGCACACGGTCGCGATCTGGCGCGACAGCCCCCGCACGCCGGCCTCGAGCGTGTAGTGGCGCACCATCGCCCGCAGCGCCTTCTCGGGGATCGCGATGTCGCGGGCGGTGAGGCCGTGGTCGTGGAGCTGGCGCGGGATCAGGAACCGGCGCGCGATCTCGAGCTTCTCGTCCTCGCTGTAGCCCGGGACCTCGATGACCTCGATCCGCTCCTGCAGCGCGTCGGGGACGAGATCGAGATTGTTCGCGCACAGGATCAGCACCGCGTGCGAGAGATCGACCGGGAGGCCGAGGAAGCGGTCGGTGAAGCGCGAGTTGCTCTCGGGATCGAGCAGCTCGAGCAGGAGCTCCATCACCTGGAGCCCGCCCTCGCCGACGAGGCGATCCACGCCGTCGATCATGAGCACGGGATTGCACGCGCGGGCCTCGTGCAGCGCGCGCAGGATCTTGCCCGGCTGCGCGCCGGGCGAGCTGCGCGCGACGCCGCCGAGTTCGTCCGCGTCGCTGGTGCCCGAGACGCTGATGCGCGCGAACGGACGCCGCAGTGCGCGCGCGACCGCCGCGCCCAGCGACGACTTTCCGGTCCCCGGCGGGCCGACCAGGCACAGTGCCGGTCCCGGCAGATCGGCCTTGAGCATCCGCACCGCGAGGAACTCGAGGATGCGCTCCTTCGCCTTCGCGAGCCCGAGGTGCTCGCGCACGAGCTCGGCCTCGACGTGCTTGAGGTCGGCGTCCTCGGGCGCGCTGACGTGCCACGGCACCGACCACAGCCACTGGAGATAGCTGCGCACCTGCGCCGCTTCGGGCGTACCCGAAGGCAGACGGCGCAGCCGATCCATCTCGCGCTGCGCCTGGCGCGCCACCTCGACCGGCAACGCCGCCGGCTGCGGCGCGATCAGCGCGCCGTCGCGCGGGTCGGTGTGCGTCGCGGGCTCGGGCAGGCCGGCACGCGCACGCACGCTGCGCGTGATGCGCCGGTTGCTCGCCGATCGCGGTCGCAAGGGTCTGGGCATGTGGGTCTCGCGCTGCGGACGATTCGCTGATGGAATCGGGAACGGTTCTTCCGTGGCCGGCACGCCTTCCTTACGTGCAATAAGCAAATCGTCGGCCGTCATTCCCGGCGGGCGACGCGCGGCGAGGCGAACTCCGCCAACACGTTGCCGACCTTGAGGGTCGGCGACGTCGGCACGCCCGATGCCCATGAACGCGGGGGTCGTGACCGGGATCGATTGGGGCCGCATCATGTAGCCGGGTGGACTGAAGTGGGCCGGACCGCGCAGGGCCGTCAAGCACTTGCCATGCGCCGTTGCGACGCGCACGCCCAGGGTCACCCAGTCCCCTACGGTTCGCGGTAGGGGTGGCCGCTCCGGTAGAGCCGCAGCCGCTCGCGCATGCCGGCCGCGACCGAGTCGGGCAGCGCGGCCGCTCGGTCCAGCGCCTGGTGCTCGCTCGCCAGCGCCGCGGCGAAGCGCCCGACGCTCGCCTCGGCGGCGGCCATCGTGTCGAGCACGCGCGGGTCGTCTCCGTTCGTGAGCGCGACCGCGCGGCGCGCGAGTGTGATCGCCTCGGCCGTGTCACGCAACGCAGCATCCGCCGCCGTCGCGCGCACCCAGGCGAGCGTGTGGAGCGCCTCGATCCCGTCCGGACGGAGCACGATCGCGCGCCGCAGCGGATCGATCGCCTCGGCGCCGCGCCGCGCGATGAGCAGCGCGACGCCGAGCCGGTACTGGAGCGCGGGATCGCCGGGCGCGAGCGTCACTGCGGCGCGGAAGTGCCCGATCGCCTCGTCGCTGCGTCCGCCCGCGATCTCGAGCGAGCCGAGAGCGTCGTGCGTCGCGGCCGAGCGAGGATCGAGCGCGAGCGCGCGGCGGAGCTCGCGCTCGGCCTCGGCGGGACGCCCGCTCATGCGCAGCGCGACGCCGAGGTTGTACACGGTCGGCGGGTCGTCGGGATGGAGCCGGTCGGCGGCGTGGAACTCGGCGAGCGACGAGTCCAGCACGCCGCGGGCACCGAAAGCGATGCCGAGATTGTAGTGCGCCTCGTCGAACCCGGGCGCGAGCGCCACGGCGCGGCGCAGGCGCACGAGCCCTTCGTCCGCCGCGCCGGAGCGCTCGAGCAGCACGCCGAGCTGGTTCTCGACGGCGGGCGAATCGGGGGCAACGCGCTCCATGTAGCGGAAGAGCGTGAGCGAATCCCGCCACGGCACGAGCGCCGCGCGCACGCCGCGCGCCTCGAGCGCGAGCAGCGCCGCGGCCGCCGCGATCATGGCGATGCGCGCGGGGACGCGCCGCGGCGGGGCGACCGTCCACGCCCGCGTGAGTGCCGCGCCGAACGCGACGACGAGCGCGACCGCCGGCAGGTAGAGGTACTTGTCCGACGCCTCCACCCAGCTGTAGCGCGCGAGCCCGAGCGTCGGCGCGAGCATCGCGACGAAGCCGAGCCAGGCGACGAGCGGCGCGACGCGGCGCGCGCGGCGGGGAATCACGAGGGCGACGCACGCGGCGGTGATCAGCAGCGCGAGCGCGATCGGCGCGGCGACCTGGGGCGCCGAGAGCGCGAGGCTCGCGGGCGCCGGATAGACGCTCGACGGATCGCGCGGCACGACGATCTTCGCGACGTAGACGCCGAGCGTGTAGAGCGCGTGCGCCGGCAACCGGGCCGGGTCGGCGGCGACGACGCTCGCGGTGTGCTGCTGCGAGATCACCGTGATCACGCCGGAGACGGCCGCGAGCACGGCGAACGGCGCGAGGTCGGCGAGCGAGCGCCGGAGATCGCGGCCGAGCGGCCAGCGGTCGAGCGCGAGGAGCAGCAGCGGGAGCGGCGTCACCGTCGGCTTGGCGAGCAGTGCGAGCGCGAAGCATCCGAGTGCGGCCGCGTAGCGCACGCGGCCGCCGGCGCGGGCGTGACGCACGTACGCGAGGATCGCGGCCAGCGCGAAGCACGCCGCGAGCAGCGTCTTCCGCTCGGCGATCCACGCCACCGGCTCGACCGTGAGCGGATGCAGCCCGAAGAGAAGGCCCGCGAGCGCAGCCGGGACCGGCGCCTCGAACAGCGCGAGGACGATCAGCGTCAGCAGCAGCGTCGCGACCACGTGCAGCGCGAGGCCGGTGCGGTGGAACGGTCGCGGATCGTCGGCGCTCCCGCCCAGCGCCACGTCGGCCATGAGCGACGTGAGCGAGAGCGGCAGGTAGTAGCCGCCGGCGGCCGAGGGTCGCAGCACCTCGGAGAAGATGTGGTCGACCGATGCGAGGCTCGGATGCTGGACCAGCGGGTCGGCGAAGACGTAGAGCGGATCGTCGAACGACTGCGCGCGGGCATCGAGGACCGGCGCGTGCGCGAACGCGACGGCGGCCGCGACGAGCGCGAGCGTCGCGATCAGACCGGCGCGGCCCCGCCGCATCACGGCCGGCGTCCGCGGGCGGGCCGGCGCCCATCAACACGACGGCGACCGCTCCGGGAGGAGCGATCGCCGTCGGGAATGCGCGAAGCCTGGATCAGCGGTAGACGGTCTTGATCTTGCCCCACGTCGAGCTCTGCGTCGGCGTCGGCGCGGCGCAGATGAAGTCGAACGTGGTCCCGACCGCGATGTTGTCGACGAGGTAGGTCCAGTTCGACGTGCCGCTCGGGATGCCGCCGGTACTCTGCCGCAGCGCGTACGCGCTGACCAGCATGCCGACCTGCGACGTCGTGCCCGACCACGTGCTGTGCGTGATCTTGGGATCCGTGATCGCCGTCGGGTTCACCCACAGCTCGACCGAACCGGCAGCGGCATCGTAGGACGCGACCAGCTCGTAGTACGTGTCGTAGGCGAGCGCGCTCGGCCACTGGGCGATGACACACGGCGACGCGCAGCTGCCGGTCGAGAGACCGAACGTGAACGTGCTGCCGCTCGGCATCACGTAGATGCGCGCGTTGAAGTCGAACGTCGTGGCGTCCTTGAAGTGCGCGAAGTAGTTGGTCACGGGCGTCGCCGCCGGGGTCGGGATCTTGACCTGGAGACAGACGTACGTCTTCGCCGTCGCGCTCTGCGCTGCGAACGTGGCATTGTCGTCCGGCGCGTTGGCCATGTTGCCCAGCGCCTGACCGGTCGACACCTGGATGTCGGTGCCAGCGCCGCTGTGCGTCGTCCACGTTCCGTTGCCGGCGAGATTGCCGTTCGGATACGTGAAGGTCTCGGCCATCAGCACCACCGCGCCCGCGGGAGCCGCGAGCGCAACGATGAGGCCGAGCACGATGAGCGGAGTAGCGTACTTGCGCATGGTGCGTTCTCCTTGGTGCATCGGGTGTGATGCGGGGCACGCAGAGCGGTGCTCGGCTACCCATGAGCTGCGTTCGTGTCTGGGGCGGACGTCGCGATCGGCGAGTCAGACCGATCGACTGCGACAGGAAGGACCCTGGTTCCGCGCTCGCAGGCAGCGGATGCATCCCGGGGCCGTTCCAGCGGCCCTGACGTGTTGCGAAACCGCCGAAAGCATAGTGCAGTCTTGCCCGCTGCCACAAGGCACAAGAATGTAATTTGCGGTCACGGTGTCGTTGCCGGGCGCGGGATCCCGACACGTCGCCGTCATGATCAGCGACGTCAAACTCGGACGCCGCGAATCAGGATTCGGATGCGGTCGGACCCGGCGGCGCGGCTCTCGGCTTCCGCGTCCACATGTGGACGGCGCTCGCGAGCAGGAACAGGGCGAACGCGCGTCCGAGCCAGGCCCGCGGAAGGACTTGCGCCGCCCACGCCGCGGCCGGGGCCCCCAGGGCGGCGCCGATCGCCAGCGCCGGGGCCAGGCCCCACGCCACGTTTCCACGGCGTGAGTGGGCGAGCGCGGCGACCGGGCCGGTGACGAGGATGACCGCCAGCGACGTGCCCTGCGCCTGTTGTTGAGTCATACCAAACGCGAGCGTGAACGCCGGGACCATGAGGATTCCGCCGCCCACGCCCATGAACCCGGCGAGCGTTCCCGAGGCGATGCCGACCGCCACGTCGAACGCGAGCGCGCCGGGGCCGGCGAGCGCCGCCGCCCCGCGGACCACCGGCGCATCCCAGAGCAGGCGGAACGCCACCAGCACCAGGAACGCGGCGAACGCGCGGCGCAGCCCGGCCGCGGACGTGGCGCCCGCCCAGCGCGCGCCGAGCGGCGCGCCGACGATGCTGCCGACGGCGACCGCCGCGGCCGTCGCCCACTGCACGTTGGCGTGCGCGCCGTAGACGAACAGCGCCGCGATCGCGGTTGCGCCGATCACCGCCAGCGACGTGCCGTGCGCGCGATGCTGCGTGAGACCGAACCCGCCGGTGAGCATCGGCACCAGCACCAGCCCGCCGCCGACGCCGAACAGTCCGCCCGCGAGCCCGGCGACGGCCCCGACGAAGAGGCCGCGCGCGCGATCGCGGGCGGTCATCGAGCGTGAAGCGTGGGCGTCAGAGACCGCTGGGCGCCGTGGTCGGCGTCGCCGTGTGCTGGACCAGCCGCACGACGTCGGCGAAGCGCGTCGCCTTGGTGGGCGCGCCGAGCACGACCGCGATCATGTCGCGGCCGCCGGTGCGGATCCAGGTCGCGAGGCAGTAGCCGGACTCCTGGATGAAGCCGGTCTTGCCGCCGCGCACGTCGTAGCGGCCGTAGAGCAGACGGTCGGTGTTGGAGATGTGGTGGATGCGCACGCGCCCGCGCGCCGAGAGGCTGCGGAATTCGTAGCCGCGCGTGGTGGTGATCTCCGACACCAGATCGTTCGCGGCCGCCGCGCGCAACAGTCGCGCGATGTCGGCGGCGGTCGAGACGTTGCGCTCGTCGAGCCCGGTGGGCTCGACGAAGCTCGTGCCGGCCAGGCCGAGATCGGCCGCGCGCGAGTTCATTCGGATGGTGAAGCTATCGGGCGCGATGCCGGACTCGCGTGCCAGCACGCGCGTCGCGACGTTGTCCGAGCACATGAGGCTCATGTGGAGCAGGTCGCCGAGCTTCACCTGCTCGCCGCGGCGCAGCTGTGTGTGGCCGCCGCCCCGGATCTCGGCGTTGGTGACGTCCACCTGGCGCTCGAGATTGGGCTTCTGATCGAGAAAGACCATCGTGCTCATCAGCTTGGTGAGGCTCGCGCACGGCGCCGCGGACCCCGAGTTCTTGTCGAACAGAACCTCGTCGGTCGCGGGGTCGAGCACGATGGCGTGCCGTGCCCAGACCACGCCGCCGGGCGGCAGCCGGCGGCCGTGGCGGCGGTGACGGCGCGTCACGTGCGCCGCCGTCCGGGTGTGCGAAGCGGAGTGGGTCACGGCGCCCGCGGAGGGGGCGGGCGCGGCGCCCGCCGCGGGGGCCATCATGGCCGGTGCGGCGAGCCAGACGGCGAGGAACGGCATTCCCCACCGCCGCCAGGCGTGGTGTGACATGCAGCAACCTCCTGTTCGAGAGACCGTACCGTCCTTGGTATCGGTTACAGACGAGCATCTACTTTAGTCGCCCGTTGCGCGAGCGTCAACGACCGGCGCGGGTTTCCCGCACACGCGATCGCGCCGCGCGACGTTCACGGTCGCGGCGGCAGGGTCGGCTAGGTTCGGGTCGCGACGCGGCCGGCGCGCGGATGGAGCACCGGCGGGGTCTCGTCGGGGCGGCAGAAGCCGTCGATCGCGAGATCGGCGGACGCGTCGTCCTCGGACGCGACGCCGTCGCCCGCGAGCGCGAGCACGACCGTCGCGCCGCGCCGGCGGTTCAACGCCGCGACCACGGCGCCGTCGAGCGCGCGGTGCGCGAGATCGACCAGCACCAGCGCGGGACGGTGGAGCAGAAGACGAAGCGCCCGGACCGGACGGCGTGCGACACGGACGGTCACACCGGTGCGGCTCAGAGCTCCCACAAGCGAAACATGAGCCTCCGGCCGGGCGCTCAACAACAGGATGCCGTCGCGACTCGAGGGCATCAGTGCTCCCCCGGGGGGGGCACTTCCAGCTCGACGCGCACCTTGTCGAGCGCGTCGTACAGCGTTTCGAGAAACGTTCCTTCGGCCACAGCGCGGGAGAGCGGACGCGCGCTGCCGATGATGATCCGTCCAGGGCACGGCACCTCGCGGGCCTGCGCCGGCTCGCCGAGCAACCGCCGTCCGAGCGCCAGCAGCAGACGCTGGCTCTCCGCCGACAAGCGGTCGCCGTTGTCGATGAACAGCGTTCCGTGCGCCGCGCCCGCGAACGGATGCTCGCCGCTCCCCGGCGCCCCCGTCCACGCCGCGAGCGCCTGCCGCAATCGGTCATCGTCCGTCGCCGCGTCGACGACGAAGAAGGCCCCGTTGCGCAGCGGGCTCTCGCGGTGAAACGACCGGGCGACCTCGTTGCGCCGTGTCGCCGTGCCGCCGACCACCACCACGTTGGTCAGGCTGTGGCGATGGAGGCGGATGAGCTGCGCGGAGGGCACCGTCGAGGCGTCCCCTCGCGCCGGCTCATCGGTCGGGGATGGGTCCGGCCGCTGCATGACCTACCGGACCGCCGTCCGGCGCAGGACGCTCGTCGCGGTCTGGTGCCGGGCGATGAACGTGAGCACCCAGCTGCGCAGGATCACGTCGATCGAGGCGCCGCGGGTGAAGGTCACGCCCTCGGAGTCGCCACCGGTCGAACAGCAGCCCGTACCGCCGCTGGGGCTTCCACCTCCGGTCTGCGCGAGCGCCGCGCAGGTCGAGCAGAGTGCGATCGTGAGCGCGAGACCAAGGGTGACGGCGAGCCTCTTAGCGGCGAACATGAAGTGCCTCCTGACAAGTGCGTTCTTCTCGCTGGGGCAGACGGAGTACCCACAAGGCGAAGAGCGTGCCACTCCGGAGTTCGCGGCTCGGCGCTCGCGCAACCGGCTGCATGCCGACGAGTTAGTTCGTCATCACCCTCCTTGGCGGGCAGGCGGGACCGGCCCGCGACTCGTCGAAAACGGCGAAACGAGTGGCGATTCCGTCGCCAACTATTCTATCAACAATGAGTTGTAAGGCTATCGCAGATTCTGGCGAACTCGCAGAACTTGGCGAGGGCTGGGAAGCCCGTATTTCCGCATGCGATAGCGGATGGACTGCTCGGTCATGCCGAGCTCGCGCGCGGCGACGCTCTGGTTCCCGCGCGCTTTCTGGAGCGCCTCTTCGAGCACGCGGCGTTCCAGGTCTTCGACCAGCTCCGTGAGCCGGCGCGACCGGCCGAGGCGGAGCATCGCTCCGCGCTCCTCGAGATCGCGCGGCGGCGGGATCGGCCGCAGCACGCGGCCCGGGTGCATCGCGAGGACGCGCTCGATGTAGTTCTGGAGCTCGCGCACGTTGCCCGGCCAGTCGCTCTGCATCAGCGCGGCGTGAAACTCGGGCGAGAGCTCGGGGATCGCGCGCTCCTGCTGCTTCGCGAAGTGCGCGACGAAGTGGTGGGCGAGCGCCGGGATGTCGGCCTTGCGGTCGCGCAGCGGCGGCAGCTCGATCGGGATGACGTTGAGCCGGAAGAAGAGATCCTCGCGGAACGTGCCCTCGTCGACGAGGCGTCGGAGGTCGCGGTTGCTCGCGGCGATCACGCGCACGTCCACGGGGATCGGCTTGCTGCCGCCGACCGGCGTGATCTCGCGGTTGGCGAGCGCGGAGAGCAGCGCCACCTGCTGGTTGAGCGGCATCGTCCCGATCTCGTCGAGGAACAGTGTGCCGCCGTCGGCCTGGACGAACTTGCCGTCGCGCCCGCGCACGTCGGTCGCGGTGCCCGGCAGGATGCCGAACAGCTCGCTCTCGAGCAGCGACTCCGGGATCGCACCGCAGTTGACGGCGACGAACGGGCGCAGACGGCGCTTGCCGCCGTGGTGCAGGATGCGCGCGATCAGCTCCTTGCCGGTGCCGTTCTCGCCGGTGATCAGCACGCCGGTGTTGATCCCCACCACGCGCTCGAGCACCGAGAGGATCGGCTGCATCGCCGAGCTGGTGCCGATCAGGTTCTGCGCCTGGAACCGCGCGCCGACCGCCTGACGCAGCGACAGGTTCTCGCCCACCAGCGCTTCGTTCGCGCGCCGGACCTCCTCGTGGCCGCGGCTGTTCTCGATCGCCGCCGCCATGAGGTGCGCGAAGCCCTCGAGCAGCCCGCGGTCGGCGTCGGTGAACGCGTCGGGGCGGCGCGAATCGTCCATGTACACGGCGCCGATGACCCGCCCGCCGAGGTACATCGGCACGCACACGATCGAGCGCAGCCGGAGGTCCATCACGCTCTCGGACGCGACGCGCGGGTCGGAGGGCGCGTCGCCGATCAGCACCGCGCCGCCGCTCTCGGCGACGCGCTGCGCCACGCGGCGGCTGTAGCTCACCGCGTCGCGCCGGGTGGCGGCGTCCACGGCGCCGTGCTCGGCCATCGGCACCAGCCGGCCGCTCTCGGGCTCGGTGAGCAGCAGCACGCCGCGTTCGGCGTCGAACTGCTCGACGGCGAGCTCCATCGCGCGGCCGGTCAGCTCGCGCAGGTCGGAGAGCGAGTCGAGCAGGCGGCTCACCGACTCGATCAGGTTGCGGTCGCGCGCGCCGACCGTGCCGCGGCCGCCGGTGCGGCGCAGCCACTCGACCGTGAGCCCGAGCGCGCGCTCGCGGCTGCGGCGGTCGCCGAGCCGCTCGAACGTCGCCGCCGCGTCGTCGAGCCATTCGCCCACCGGGATGCGCCCGTCGCTGCTGCCCGCGAGCGCGAGCCGCGCGAACTCGATCTGCGCCTGCGCGCGGTCGGCGGGCGCGGGCAGGCCGGCGAGCGCCGTGAGCGCCGCGCCCGCTTCGTCCATGCCCTCGCGGATGCGGCCGCGGGTCAGCGCCACCTCGGCGCGCAGCTGGACGATCTGGGCCCGCGCGTAGGGCGCGGCGCGATCGGTGAGCAGCCGGGCCGCGGAATCGAGATGCCGTTCCGCGTCCGCCTCGGCGCGCCGGCGCAGCGCCGCGCGCCCGGCGAGCGTCGTCAGCACCATCCGGCCGACCGTCCCGGTCTCGGCCGCCCCAACCGCGCCCTCGCACAGGGTCGCCACCTCGGGCCAGCGGCCCGCGGCGACCCAGGTCCTCGCCAGCTCGATCCGGCACCAGTCCACATGGAACGCACGTCCGCTGCGCATGGCGAGCGTGAGGCCGCGCCGCGCCGCGCGCTCGGCGCGCGCGAGCCGGCCGGCGATCCGGTGCGCCTGCGCCAGCGACCGCCACGCGAGCGGCAGGCAGCTTGGCAGATACCGCCGCGTCAGCCGCACGGCGGCGCGCGCCCCGGCGGCGGCGCTGGGCGGCCGGCCGGTGAGGCCGTCCATCTGCGCCAGATTGGAGGTCGCGAGCGCCGCGCCCGTGGGGCGTTCGTCCTCGAGCGCGATGCGCGCGGCTTCGGTCGTCGCGGCGCGCGAGTCGTCCCAGCGTCCGGTCTCGGTGAGCACCTGCGAATAGCCGATCAGCAGCTCTTCGAGCACCAGCCGGTAGCCGCGCTCGCGCGCGGCGGCGATCGCCTCGCGATAGATGCGCTCCGACGCGTCGAGCGTCCCCCGCGCGTGCGCGGCCGCCGCCTGCGTGCCCATCGCGCGCGCTTCGCCGAGACCGTGCGAGGCACGGCGGTACGACGCGGCCGCCCGCTTCGCCAGCGCGTCGGCCTCGGCGGCGTCGCCCGCGTCGAGCAGCGTCCGCGCCAGCGTGTTCGCGGCGATGCCGATCGCCTCGTCGTCCACCGCTTCGTCGGCGAGCGCCAGCGCTTCGCGCGCCGCCGCGATCGCGCCCGCGCCGTCGCCGAGCGCCGCGTGCCGCGCCGCGGCGTCGCTCCGCAGCCGTGCCCGCACCGCCGGCGGCGGCGACGACGCCGGCGCTTCGCGGGCGACGCGCTCGACGTCGGCGAGGCGGCCCATGCGCAGGTAGCAGGTCGAGAGCCGGTGCCAGCATTCGCAGCGCTCGTCGGCATCGCGCGCGAGCGCGAGCGCCCGTTCGAAGTGCGGGATCGCGCGCGCGTAGCGTCCGCGCGCCGCGAGTGAGCGGCCGGCGCGCGCGTGCCATGCGCCCGCGCTGTCCGGGTTCGCGGTTTCGGCGAGATCGGCCGCGAGCGCCGCGAGGCCGTCGTCGTGGGCGCCGGCGAGCGCGGCGTCGGCCGCATCCAGCGCCTCGGCGGCGCGTCCCGCGCCGCGCAGGTGGCGGAAACGCTCGGCGGGCGGGAGTCCCGGCGCGCCGGCGGCGGCGGCATGCATCGCGCGCAGACGATCGGGATCGAGCCCGGCGAGGATGCGCTCCGCAAGCGCGGGCGGCGACAGCGAGACGCGGCCGTCCTCGTCGCG
>JACOSV010000059.1 GCA_016178725.1 Candidatus Eiseniibacteriota bacterium | reverse complement strand
CGGCGCGCGCCGCGGTCGACGCGAGCCCGCACGGGCGGATCGGCGTGATCGGCACGTACGGAACGGTCGGGAGCGGCGCGTATCCCGCCGCGATCGCCGCACTCGCGCCCGCGGCGCACGTGATCGCGCGCGCGTGCCCGCTGTTCGTGCCGCTCATCGAAGAGGGCTGGATCGCGCACCCGGTGACGCGCCAGGTCGCCGAGGAGTACCTGCTCGAGCTGCGCAACGCCGGGCTCGAGAGCCTGATCCTCGGCTGCACGCACTATCCGCTGATCGCGCCGCTGCTCGCGGATCTCATGGGCCCGGTGGTGACGCTGGTGGACTCGGGCGCCGAGGCGGCACGCGCGGTCGCGGCGCTGCTCGCCGAGCGCGGCCAGCTCGCCGGCGCCGGCCGCCCCGAGCACCGCTACTTCTTGAGCGATGAGCCACGCAACTTCACGCGCATCGCCGAAGCGTTCCTCGGCCGCGCGCTGCCGGCGCCGACGATCGTGGACGAGACCGACGCGTCGTGGTTCGAACGGACGCGGCAGGATCCCGCCGCGTCGCGAGGAGGAACGCGATGACCCGCAAGCCGCAGGCGATCCGCGAGCGCGAGGCGCAGGCGAAGCCGCTGCCCGCCTACGTACGTCCCGATGGGCGCAGCCCGCGCCAGCTCCGGCCGCTCAAGTTCGAGCGCGGCGTGCTCGCGCACGCCGAGGGCTCGGCGATGGTGAGCATGGGCCGCACGCGCGTGCTGTGCACCGCGACGGTCGAGGAGCGCGTGCCGGGCTGGATGCGCGGCCAGGGCCGCGGCTGGGTGACCGCCGAGTACGGGATGCTGCCGCGCTCGACCGGCGAACGCACGCCGCGCACCGCGCAGACCGGCGGCCGCGCGCAGGAGATCCAGCGCCTGATCGGCCGTTCGCTGCGCGCCGTCACCGACCTCACCGCGTTCGGCGAGCGCACGATCATGATCGACTGCGACGTGATCGAGGCCGACGCCGGCACGCGCACCGCGGCGATCGACGGCGCGCTGGTCGCGCTCCACGACGCCTTCGTCACGCTCTCGAACCGCGGCAAGCTCACCGGCCCGCCGCTGCGCGACACGGTGGCGGCGATCTCGGTCGGCGTCGTCGCCGGCACGCCGTGCCTCGATCTCAACTACCTCGAGGATTCGACGGCGCAGGTGGACATGAACGTCGTGATGACCGGCGGTGGGCGGTTCGTCGAGGTGCAGGGGACGGGCGAATCGGTGTCGTTCACCGAGGCCGAGCTCAAGAGCATGCTCAAGCTCGCGCGCCTGGGCATCGCGCGCGTGGTCACGGCGCAGCGCAAGCTGCTCGGCGATTCGGGACTGCTGCCCGGCGCATGAGCGCGGCGGCCGCGCCCGCGCCACGCCCGGCACGCGCCCGCCGCCCGCGATGACCACGTACGTCGTCGCCACGTTCAACCGCGACAAGGCTCGCGAGCTCGCGGCGCTGCTCGCGGCGCCCGGCCGGCGTCTGCGATTCCTCGACGAGTTCGCCGGAGCGACCGCGCCCGAGGAGACCGGCGCGACGCTGATCGAGAACGCGCGGATCAAGGCGCTCGCCGCCGTCGCCGCGACCGGGCTCCCGGCGATCGCCGACGACACCGGCCTCGAGGTGGACGCGTTGGACGGCGCGCCCGGTGCCCACGCCGCGCGTTTCGCCGGGCCGCGCGCGACGTACGCCGACAACGTCGCGCTGCTGCTCGAACGCCTGCGCGGCGTCCCGCCCGCGCGGCGCACGGCGCGCTTCCGCTCCGTCTGCGTCGCGCGCTTCCCGGACGGGAGCGAGCGCGTGGGCGGCGGCGTGATCGAGGGCCGGATCACCGACGCGCCGCGCGGCGCGCACGGATTCGGCTACGACCCGGTGTTCGAGATCATCGAACTCGGCCGGACGCTGGCCGAGCTCGACGCGTCGTCGAAAAACGCGCGCTCGCATCGCGCGCTCGCCATCCGCGCGCTCGCCGCCCGGCTCGAGGCGTAACGCGCTTTCGCGCCCGCCCGCCCGGCACTATCGTGGTCGCCCGGCCGCCCCCCGCGGCCCCGTCCCTCCGGTCCACGCGGGAGCGCAATGATCCAGACCCTGATCCTCGTCGTGCTCGTCGCGGCGATCGCCGCCGCGGCATGGACGCTCGGCCGGCGCAGCGGCCGCGCCGCCACGAGCGCCGCGCCCACGGCGCCCGACACCGAGCAGGATCTGCGCGGCGCGCTCTCGGTGTTGAGCGCGACGCTCGACGCGACCGCCGACGGCATCCTGGTCGTGGACCGTGAAGGCAAGATCTTGAGCTCCAACCGGCGCTTCGCGGTCATGTGGCGCATCCCGCAGCCGATCCTCGACTCGCGCGACGACGATCGCGCGATCGCGTTCGTCTTGAGCCAGGTCAGGGATCCCGACGCGTTCGTCGCCAAGATCCGCGAGCTCTACTCGCAGCCCGAAGCCGAGAGCTTCGACGTGATCGAGTTCAAGGACGGGCGTGTGTTCGAGCGCTACTCGCGGCCGCAGCGTATCGAGGACACGAGCGTCGGGCGCGTGTGGAGCTTCCGCGACGTGACCGAGCGCGTCCAGTCCGAGGCGGCGCTGCGCGAGAGCGAGCTGCAGCTCCGCCAGTCTCAGAAGATGGACGCGATCGGCCGTCTCGCGGGCGGCGTCTCGCACGATTTCAACAACCTGCTCACGGTGATCCTCGGGTACGCCGAGCAGATGCTCGAGCAGATGCCGCCGGGCGGGCCGCTGCGGCGCGCCGCCGAGGAGATCCGGCACGCCGCCGAGCGCGCCGCGGCGCTCACCGGCCAGCTGCTCGCGTTCAGTCGCAAGCAGGTGCTCGAGCCGCGCGAGCTCGATCTCAACCTCGTCGTCGGCAACACGTCGCGCATGCTGCAGCGTCTGATCGGCGAGGACGTGAAGCTCGACGTCATGCTCGATCCCACGCTCGGGCGCGTGCTCGCCGACGAGGGCCAGATCCAGCAGGTGGTGCTCAACCTCGCGATCAACGGGCGCGACGCGATGCCGCACGGCGGCCGGATCGTGATCGCGACCGCCAACGCCGAGCTCGACCAGGCGTACGTCCAGCGCCACGTGCCGCTGACGCCCGGCCCCTACGTGATGCTCGCGGTGACCGACACCGGCATCGGCATGGACTTGGAGACGCGCTCGCGCATCTTCGAGCCGTTCTTCACGACCAAGGAGCACGGGCGCGGCACCGGCCTCGGGCTGGCGACCGTGTACGGCATCGTCAAGCAGAGCGGCGGATACATCTGGGTCTACAGCGAGCCGGGGAAGGGCTCGGCGTTCAAGGTGTTCCTGCCGCGCCTCGAGTCGGCCGCGTCGGACGCGCCGCCGCCGCCGCCCGCGGCGCCCGCGCGCGGCACCGAGACGGTGCTGCTGGTCGAGGACGAGACGATGGTGCGCGGCCTCGTGCGCGACATGCTCGAACGCCGCGGCTACTCCGTGCTCCCGGCCGGCGACGGGGGCGAGGCGCTCGCGATCGTCGCGCGCCACGGCGAGCCGATCCACCTCATGGTGACCGACGTCGTGATGCCCGGGATCGGTGGCCCGGAGCTGGCCGCGCAGCTCGCCCCGGAGCACCCGGGGATGAAGGTGCTCTTCATCTCGGGCTACATGGACGATGCGGTGCTGCGCCACGGCGTGCGCGAGGGCGTCGCGGCATTTCTCCAAAAGCCGTTCACGCTCGAGGCGCTGGCGCGCAAGGTGCGCGAGGTGCTCGACGCGAAGCTCGCGGTGTGACGCGCGGCGGGGGCGAGGCGGCCACGGCGGGGAAGAAGATGGGGTGGATGACGGGGTTCGAACCCGCGACACCTGGAGCCACAGTCCAGTGCTCTACCAGCTGAGCTACACCCACCACACATCAGGCCGAAATCGGGACGACTGGTGCGCCTGGAGGGAATCGAACCCCCGACCGACGGATTAGAAATCCGTTGCTCTATCCATCTGAGCTACAGGCGCGGGGTTCATTCCGGCGCACCCGGCGGCGCCGCTTACCACGCAAGTCACGCGGCGGCGTGCCGCCGGTCAAGCAAGTCGGGGCGAGAGGATTTGAACCTCCGACACCCTGCTCCCAAAGCAGGTGCGCTACCGGGCTGCGCCACGCCCCGGAACACCGTGCGTAAGCGGACGGCGAGGATAGTCGGGCCCGCGCGCGGGCGTCAATGCGGGCGGCCGCGCGCCAGGCCATCGCGTTCGGCCGGGGCGAGGAACCGGCGGCGCCGCGGGGGTGTAGCCCATTCGACGGCCGTCGTCCGCGATCCCGCGCGCCGGCCGGAGAGGCGGGTGCGACGATGAGACCATCCGACATCACGCGCGCCGTCGTGATCGCGGCGGCGCTGACCCTCGCGTCATCGGCCGCGACGGCGGGTTCGTTCGTCGCGCAGGGGCAGTGCCAGATCGCCTCGACCGACCCGCTCCGCTATCGCCTGCGCTTCCGGTTCCACGACGAGCGCGCGTTCGGTCCGCTGTGCGACGTTCGCTTCGACCCGTTCACGGTCAACGCGATTCCACCGGCCGTCGTCCTCGACGGCGAGGCGCCCGCGGCGCTCCAGTTCTCGGTCGACGGCGCGGGCTCGGCGCATTTCACGTCGCGGTCGCCGTCGTGCATTCCCGAGGAATGGTTCTTCGACGACTCGCTGTACATGATCGTGGATCACGTTCCCGCATACTTCCGCGCCCACCTGATCGTGCAGAACGGAGTCGAGGCGCATTCGGAAGAGGTGGACTTCCTCTGTCCCGCGCCGGTCGGCGTCGGGCCCGAGACGATGCCGGACCGCGTGACCTTCACGGCGCCGGCGCCCAACCCCGCCCGCGTCGCCTCGCGTCTCCGTTTCGCGCTGCCGCGCGCGACGCACGTGCGGCTCGCGGCGTACGAGATCAGCGGCCGCCGCCGGCGCACGCTGGTGGACGGCGATTTCGCCGCCGGCCCGCACGAGATCGCATGGGACTTCCGCGACGACTCGGGGCGCGAGGCGCCGTCCGGCGTCTACCTGCTGCGGCTCGACGCGGAGGGCAAGGCGATCACCCGCATCGTCGTCCGCGCGCGGTAGGCGCGCCGTCGCATCCCTGCGCCGCGCGCCGCGACGGCGCCCCGCATGCCCCTAGATTCCCGCTGGCCTCGGCGCTGCGCCACGCCTATGCTCGCCGCTCTTCGCCCCCAGGGCCCCCGTGACGGGGACCCCATCGGTCTCGAAAGGAGTCGCATATGAGCGGCGTCAACAAGGTCATCCTCGTCGGCAATCTCGGCGCGAACCCGGAGCTGCGCTACACGCAGGGTCAGCAGGCGGTCGCGAATCTGCGCCTCGCCACCACCGAGAAGTGGACCGACAAGAGCGGTCAGAAGCAGGAAGCCACCGAGTGGCATCGCGTGGTCGTGTGGGGCAAGCAGGCGGAGATCTGCGGGCAGTACCTCACCAAGGGCCGGCAGATCTACGTCGAGGGCAGTATCCGCACGCGCCAGTGGCAGGATCAGCAGGGCCAGAAGCGCTACACCACCGAGATCGTCGCGCGGAACGTCCAGATGCTCGGCGGCCGCGGCGGTGAGGGCCGGCCGATGGCCGGCGAAAGCGAGGCCACGGTGCCCGCGCAGGCGAGCGACGAGGGCATGGCGGGCGACTTCGGCAGCGCACCGGACGACGACATTCCGTTCTGACGCCACCGGTTCCGGGGCGGCGGCGAATGCGCCCCGATCCCCGCGCGCGCGGTCGCATCGAAACCCGGTGACAACGGCCGCGGCTCGGGTCTAGCATTAGGTCCGGCGCTCCCGGCTTTCCTTCGCAACGCGCTCGACAGCGCTTTCGGAGGTCCCCCCGCCGGGGGCGCCATTGTCATGGGGGGGCGTACAGGTTTCGACGGGTGTCGAGAATCAAGAAGTGCAGGCCGGGGACCCGTGACCTCGTCAAAAAAGCGGGAACTATCATCTGCCAACGAGCAGATGGCTCTCGCTGCCTAGGTAACCCCTAGCTGCAGCGACGGTCGCCCGGATCCCGCCCGTGGGGTCCGGTGCGAGCGTCAGACAAACGCGGGCTGGTCCAACGCCCTCGCTCGTGGGCCGCGGACGAGATCCAATCGAGCTGGCGCGCCGCTGATCCCGCCGGTCGGAGCGGAGGCGCGCGAGACTTAATCGGCCGGACACGCCTGTAGCATCTTCTCGAGGACCGACGTTCGGACGCGGGTTCGATTCCCGCCGCCTCCACCACTCTTCATGCGCCACGCGCTGTTCACGATCGTGCTGCTCTCGCTCGCCGGGCGCGGCGCGCCCGCCGCCGCGGCTCCGGCCGCGGCGGACACGGGCATCGTCGTCCAGATCACGTCGCAGGGAAGCGCCGAGCTCGCCGACAGCCGCGGCGGCCTGCGCGTGTTCAGCGGCGACGTGCGCGTCGAGTATCGCGCCGGCGGCCGCGGGCCGGGACTCGACGCGGGCGCCGTGACGCTCGACGGCAAGCCGCTGCGCGCCGACGCGCGCAAGAAGGGCGGCGTGAGCTACAAGGCGGGGCGCGATCCCGACGAGCGCGCCGGCGCCAACCCGTGGCTCACGCTCATGAACGCGGGCGGCGCGGTGCCGGCCGACACGGTGCGCGTCAAGCTCGCGCCGTATCCCGTGGTCACGCGCCCGCTGCCGGGACAGGGCGTCTCGCGCATGGACGATCTGCAGATCGTGTTGCTGCAGCCGGTCACCGACGTCTGGTATCGCGTCTCGCTGGTCGGTACACGTACCGTGACGGCGGTGGACATGACGCAGGGCCGCTGGATCGTGCCCGCCGGGTCGCTCAAGGATCTCGAATCGGGCGCCGCGCACATCCTGATCGAGGTCGAGACGTCGTGCGCGTCGTGCCCGGCGGGCCCGCGGCTGGCCGCGACGTGGTCGAGCCGGATCGAGCTCGAGATCCCGATCACGCTGCTGTGACGCGGCGCGGCCACGCGCGGCCCGGCGGCCGGCGCGCCCGCATCTTCAACGCCCCACGGCCGCTTCCGGCCCGCGTTTTACCGCTTGCAGCCCCCGCGGGCCGCGACTACCCTCGCGCGTCCTTGTGAACGCCGTCCCCGCATTTCGGGCTCGTTTGGACGAGGTCTCGGGCCGCATCGCCCGGGCGGCGGCGCGCGCGGGGCGGGACCCGCGCTCGGTGGTGCTGGTCGCGGTGGCCAAGACGGTCGCCGCGGCGGCGCTGCGCGAGGCGGTCGCCTGCGGCCTCACGGATCTCGGCGAGAACCGGGTCCAGGAGGCCGAGACGCACGTGGGAGCGCTGGGACGGACGGCGGCGCGGTGGCACATGATCGGCCACCTGCAGCGCAACAAGGCGTCGCGCGCCGCCGAGCTGTTCGACTTGATCCACGGCGTGGATTCTGCGGCGCTCGCCGAGGTGCTGTCGCGACGGGCCGCGGCGGCCGGGCGCCGGCTGCCGGTGCTGATCGAAGTCAACGTGAGCGGCGAAGCGAGCAAGTTCGGCGTCGCGCCGGATTCGCTCGATCCGCTGCTCGAGAACGTGGCGGGACTTCCGGGTCTCGCGCTCGATGGTCTGATGACGGTCGGCGCGCCGGTCGGGCGCGCCGAGGACGCGCGGAGCGGGTTCGCCCGCCTGCGCACGCTGCGGGACAGGGCCGAGAAGACGCTGGGGCGTCCGCTGCCGGAGTTGTCGATGGGCATGAGCGGCGACTTCGAGGTGGCGGTCGAGGAGGGCGCGACGCTGGTCCGTATCGGCACCGCGCTCTTCGGCGGGCGGAACGTCCAGGGAGGGACGACATGTTCGTGATCGGAAACCTGGTCGAGGCGATCGCCAAGATCCTGGACGTGGTGCTGCAGCTTCTGATGATCGTCGTGCTCATCAACGCGCTGCTGTCGTGGGTGCGGCCGGATCCGAACAACCCGATCGTGATGTTCCTGGAGCGCGTGTCGGACATCGTCTGCGCGCCGATCCGGCGGCTGTTCCCGACCGTGTTCTCGGGGATCGATTTCGCGCCGTTCATCGCCATGCTGCTGATCTGGTTCGTGCAGTCGTGGCTGGTCGCCTCGCTGCACGGGCTGGCCCTGCGCATCGGGTGACGCGGCTCGCGGTGCGCGTGCAGCCCGGGGCGCGCGCGGATGGTCTGGTGGGATGGATGGCGGACGGAACGCTGAAGCTCACGGTGCGGGCGGCGCCCGAGGACGGGCGCGCGAACCGCGCGGTCACGGCGCTGATCGCCGCGACGCTCGGCGTGAGGGTTTCGGCGGTGCGGGTGCAGCGCGGCGCGGCGTCGCGGTCGAAGGTGGTCGAAGTGGACGGCATGAACGAGAGCACGGCGCGGGCGTTGATCGCGGCCGCGCTCGAAGGGACCGGCGGGCGAGCGTGACGAACGGCGATCTCAAGACGCGGATCGAGAAGGCGGCGACGTTCGTGCGCGCGCGCACGCGCGTCACGCCCGAGATCGGCATCATCCTCGGCACCGGGCTCGGCGATTTCGCCGACGCGCTCGCGGTGGACGCGGTCGTGCCGTATCGCGAGATCCCGGGCTTCCCGGTCTCGACCGTCGAGAGCCACGCGGGCGAGCTGCACCTCGGCACACTCGCCGGCCGGCCGGTCGCGGTGATGAAGGGCCGCGTCCACTACTACGAGGGCTACGCGATGCAGGACGTCGCGTTCCCGGTGCGCGTGCTCAAGGCGCTCGGCTGCGGCACGCTCGTCATCACCAACGCGGTCGGCGGCATGAACCCGAACATGCCGGCGGGCTCGCTGGTCGTGACGACCGACCACATCAATCTCATGGGCGACAATCCGCTCATCGGCCCGAACGACGAATCGCTCGGCCCGCGCTTCCCGGACATGAGCGAGCCCTACACGCGGCGCCTGATCGCGCTCGCCGAACGCGTCGCGCTCGATCTCGAGATCCCGCTCCAGCGCGCCGTGTTCGTCGCCGTCGCCGGGCCCAATCTCGAGACCGCCGCCGAGTACCGCTTCCTGCGCTGGATCGGCGCCGACGTCGTGGGCATGTCGCTCGTGCCCGAGACGATCGCCGCCGTGCACGGCGGGCAGCGCGTGCTCGCCTTCAACGTCGTCACCGACACGTGTCTCCCCGACCATCTCAAGCCCGTCAGCATTCCCGAGGTCCTCCGCGTCGCGGGGCGTGTCGCGCCCACGCTCATGCGGCTCGTGACCGAGGTCGTGCGGCGGCTCGAAGAAGTGAGTGAAGCGCGGCTCTCGTCAGCCGAAAACCGTTGAGCCCGTTCAACCGTTGAGTCCGGAGGTATCCATGGCCACCCAGCGCAAGCCCGCGACCACGAAGGCGGCAAAGAAGTTCGCCCGCCCGGCCAAGGTCGCCCGCAAGCCCGTCCCGGCCAAGTCGAGCGCGAAGCCGTTCGTCGCGAAGCCGCCCGCGAAGCCGCCGGCCGCGAAGAGCAAGGCGAAGACGCCGCCCAAGCTCCCGAAGGGCGCGTTGCTCGCGATCGAAGCCGCGAAGAAGCGCGCCGCCGCGAAGAAGATGAAGATGCCGAAGCCGCCGGCGCCGGTGCATCCGCTCGGCGTGCTGCCGCCCGAGTCGGTCGCGCGCGGAACGGGCAGGCCGCCGAAGCCGATCCCGATCCCGGTGCGCCCGAAGACCGAGCGCACGCCGGGCGCAGCGGCGGGCAAGCCGATCACGGCGAAGGACTATCAGGAATTCGAGCAACGCCTGCGCGACGAGCGCGCGCGCGTGATGAAGGAGATGGGCCACTACGAGAGCACGGTGCTCAAGGTGAACCCGCGCGACAGCGCCGGCGATCTCTCGGGCTACTCGTTCCACATGGCCGACGTCGGCACCGACTCGATGGAGCGCGAGAAAGCGTTCCAGCTCGCGTCGGCCGAGGGCCGCATCCTGCTCGAGATCAACGAGGCGCTGCGCCGCATGGCGCGCGGCGAGTACGGCGTCTGCGAATCGTGCGGCAATCCGATCCTGCGCGCGCGGCTCGAGGCGATGCCGACCGCGCGGCTGTGCCTGTCGTGCAAGGAGAAAGAGGAGCGGGCCGCCCGGGGCATTTCGTGAAGCCCAGGCCGGGAATCCCGGCGCTGCTCGCGATCGCGGCGGCGATCGTGGCCGCCGACTGGTGGACCAAGCGCTGGGCCACGGCGACGCTCGCCGGCCACCAGTCGCTCGGCGTGATCGGCGAGTTCATGCGCTTCACCTACACGCGCAACTCGGGCGTCGCGTTCGGTCTCGGCGCCGGCCTGCCGTTCCCGTACTACGTCTTCTCGATCATCGCCGCGGTCGCGATCGTCTACCTGTTCCTCCGCCAGCGCGTGCCGAGCCCGGCGCGGCGCATCGCGCTCGCGCTGATCCTGGGCGGCGCGCTCGGCAATCTCGTGGACCGCGTGCGCTTCGGCGAGGTCGTGGACTTCATCGAGATCGGCTGGGGCCGCTGGCACTGGCCGGTGTTCAACGTCGCCGACTCGGCGGTCTCGATCGGCGTCGTGCTGTTCGCGATCGCGTGGCCGAAGCGCGAGGCGGCGGGAGACGGTGGGCGCGCGGCGCCCGACGGCGGGGACGCGGCGGACGCGTCGGACGCCGCGCCGCACACGTCACCCGCGCCCTGACATCGCGATGAGTGAAGGCGAGCGCCGCGCGCGCGCGCTCGATCTGACGGTCGCGGCGCCCGAAGGCGGCGAGCGGCTCGATCGCTTCCTCGCCGCGGCGCAGCCCGATCTCTCGCGCAGCCGGCTGCAGGCGCTGATCAAGGGCGGCCACGTCTCGGTCAACGACCGCGCCGCGCGCGCCTCGCAGCGCGTGAAGGCCGGCGACCGCGTGCGCGTCGAGGTGCCGGCGCCCGAGCCGAGCGAGCTGATCGCCGAGGCGATCCCGCTCACCGTCGTCCACGAGGACGCCGACATCGTCGTGATCGACAAGCCGGCCGGACTCGTCGTCCATCCCGGCGCCGGCGTGCGCCAGGGCACGCTGGTGCACGCGCTGCTCCATCGCTACCCCGAGGTCGCGGGCGTCGGCGGGGCGGGACGACCCGGAATCGTCCACCGGCTCGACCGCGACACGTCGGGGCTCATGGTCGTCGCGCGCACGCCGCGCGCCTATCGCGCGCTGGTCGAGGCGCTGCGGTCGCGGGCCGTGCGCCGCACGTACGCGGCTCTGGTGTGGGGCGTTCCGCGCGCCGTGTCGGGCGCGATCGAGACCGCCATCGGCCGCCACCCCAGGGACCGCAAGCGCATGGCCGTCGTGCCGCGCGGCGGCAAGCCCGCCCGCACGCGCTGGGAGGCGGTCGAGCGGCTGGGGATCGCGACCCGGATCGCGGCGCACCTCGACACCGGACGCACGCATCAGATCCGGGTGCACATGGAGCACATCGGGCACCCGGTGATCGGCGACAAGGTCTACGGGCGCGCCAAAAGGGACTTGAGCCTTCGCGAATCCGAGCGTAGCCTCGCGGCCGAAGTGACGTCGTGCCTGCCGCGACAAGCGCTCCACGCCATCGAGCTGGAGTTGCTCCACCCGGCGACCGGGGCACGGATGAGCTTCGACTCGCCGCTACCGGAAGCGTTCGAACGGGTGCTCGCCCTGCTGCGCGCGTACCAGGTCCGCCGTCCCCACTAGACAGCGCCCATGCCCGAATCCACGACGCAGGCCGAAACCATCTCCGTACGCATCCCGAGCCGGCTCGAGCTGCTCGGCGTCTTGGACCGCGTCGCCGACATGCTCTCCGAGGGGCTCGACTTCGACGAGGACGCGCGCTCGCAGATCACGATGTCCGTGATCGAGGCGGGCACCAACGCCATCCAGCACGGCCACAAGCGGAACGCCAGCCTGCCGGTGGACATCGAGTTCAACGTCAAGCCCGACGCGCTCGAGATCGTCGTCCACGACACCGGCCCCGGCTTCGACCTCAAGTCCATCAACGGCGACATGACGTCGCCCGAGCACCTGCTCGATCCGCGCGGGCGCGGGATCTACATCATGCGCTCGTGCATGGACGGCGTGGACTACGACTTCTCGACGAGCGGCACGACGTGCCGCCTCACCAAGAAACGGCCGCCGGCACATCCCGCCGACTGACGTTCCCGCAGTGCGAATCCTCGCGGTGGACTGGGGCGAGCGCCGGATCGGCCTCGCGGTGAGCGACCCCACCGGCGTGATCGCGACGCCGCTTCCGACCCTGACCGTGCGCGGTCGCGACGACGGGCTCGCGGGCGTCCTCGCCGTCGCGATCGAGCGCGAGGCCGAGCGCATCGTGGTCGGGCTCCCGCTCCACATGTCGGGCGAGCGCGGCGAGGCGGCCGAGCAGGCGGAGTCGTTCGCGGCGGCGCTGCGCGAGCGCGCCGGCATCCTGGTCGAGATGTACGACGAGCGCCTGACCTCGGCGTTGAGCCGCCGGCGGCTGCACGAGACCGGCGTCCGCACCGGGCACCACCGCGAACGCGTGGACGCGGGCGCCGCGGT
>JACOSV010000058.1 GCA_016178725.1 Candidatus Eiseniibacteriota bacterium | reverse complement strand
CTGCCGCCGGCGCCGCGATCCAGACCGATCACGCCGGCGCCGCGATCCAGACCGATCACGCCGGCGCCGCGATCCAGACCGATCACGCGGCGCCCGCCCGTGAGCTGATCGTCTTCCTGCGCCCCACGGCCGCCGGCACATCGGCCACGGCCGCCGATCGCGCGCGATCGTTCGCGGTGCGCGCCGGCGCGCTCGGTCTTTCCGTGACGCGGCGGCTCGATGAGGCGCTCGCGTTCCGCGCGGCGCCCACCGGTCTGCCCGACGCGCTCGATCCGTCGCGCGTGCTGCTCGTCACGGCGCCCGACAGTCTCGCCGCCGTGGGCGCCCGCCGCGCGCTCGACGCGGATCCCGACGTCGAGTGGGTCGAGCCGAACCGCGTGCGCGAGGCGGCGGTGGTGCGCGTCCGGCCGATGCCGGCGATCCCGACCGTCGCGCCCGGCGCGCCCGAGTTTCCCGACGATCCGATGTTCCGCGACACGCGTCAGTGGGCGCTCATGAACCTGGGGCCCGCGGGCGTGATGGGCGGCGTCGCGAACGCCGACATCCACGCCCGCGCCGCATGGGCCGCGAGCGCCGGCGCGAACGACGTGCTCCTCGCCGTCGCCGACACCGGCGTGGATCCCGCGCAGCCCGAGCTCCAGGCGCGGATGCCGGACGGCGGCTGGCGGCTCACGCTCGGGCGCAACGTGACGCTCGATCCGAGCCCGTCGTTCGCCGACTCCTTCGGACACGGCACGCCGGTCGCGGCGGTGATGGCGGCGCGCACTAACGACGGCGTGCACTTCGACTCGCTCGGCATGGCCGGCGTGTGCGGCGGCGACGGCGGCGCGAATCTCGGCTGCCGGATCGTGCCGATCAAGATGGCGCCCGGGCACACCGGGAGCGCGACCTCGTTCGACATGGCGAGCGCGATCCTCTACGCGACCGCGGTCGGCGCGCGCGCCGTCAACATCTCGTTCGCGGGCGCGGGCGCGAGCCGGCTCGAGCGGCTCGCGATGCTCCAGGCGATCACGCACGGGTGCATCGTCGTCGCCGCCGCCGGCAACCGCGGCGGACGCGACGGCGGGACGACGCCGCAGTACCCGGCGGCATACGCCGCCGATGGGCTCGGCATCCAGGTCGGCGCGAGCGACCGATGGGACCGGCGCGCGGCGTACTCGTCGTTCGGTCCCGGGCTCGACCTCGTGGCGCCCGGCGACGACATCTGGAGCGCGTGGATGACCTACGTCACGCCGGGCGGTGCGGTGTATCCGGGCTACGCGCTGGTCTCGGGCACGTCCTTCGCGGCGCCGCACGTGACCGGGACGCTCGGCCTGCTCACGGCCGCGCGGCCCGAGCTGATGGACGCCGACTTCCAGCACATCGTGCGCGAGAGCGCCGACGACATCGGCGCGCCGGGCCGCGACGCCGAGACCGGCTGGGGCCGCCTCGACGCGGCCGCGGCGCTCGCCGCCGTGCGTCCCGCGCTCGGCATCTGGCACGACGAGGTCGCCGCCGACGCGTTCGCGCTCGACGGGCCCGACACGCTCGTCGTCACCGAGCCCGGTCCCGGCCGGCTCGACCGTCTCGGCACGTTCGCGCTCGAGCGCATCGCCGTCACCGCGACCGTGACGCTCCCCGATTCGTTCGCCGACACGGTGCGCGTGTGGCCGCGGATCGCCGGCACGTCCACGATGCGTGCGCGTGCGCCGTACTGGACGCCGTGGGCCGAGGTGATCGCGCGCGGCGCGCGAACGTTCACGCTCCGCGGCTACATCTATCGCGAGCCGGGCGCCGACTCGTCCGAGTGGATTCCGCTGCCGCCCGACCAGGCGCGGTTCGGGTTCACCGCGATCGGCGCCGTGCGCCGGTCGAGCGACGGCGTCGTCGCGGCCCCGCCGCCCGTCCGACGCGCGCCGCGTCTCGCCGCATCCCCCAATCCGTTCCGCGCCTCGACACGCATCGACGCGCCGCCCGGCAGCGTGGTGCGGATCGTCGACGTCGCGGGCCGCGTGGTGCGCCGGGTGCGACTCGATGGCACAATGCCCGCGCTCCTCTGGGACGGACGCGACGAGCGCGGCGCGCTCGTCCGTCCCGGCCTCTACCTCCTCCGCTGCGACGACGACGCCGGGACGCATCATGCGAAAGTGGTTCGACTGCCCTAGAACGTGGGTGCCGCGCGCCGGCGCGATCGCCGCGGCGATCGCGCTCGCGATCCTCGCCACCGGCTGCGCGCGGCGCGCCGACTGGGCCGACGTGCGCGACGTGACGCCCGAGTTCCTCGCCGATCGCGCGGCCGCCGAGCCGGCGGTCGCGGCCGACGCCCGCGGCAGCGTCGCGCTCACCTGGACCACCTCGAATCCCCCCGGCGTGGACGCCTGGGTCGCGATCTCGCGCGACGGCGGCGCGAGCTTCTCCGCGCCGGCGCGGATCAACGCGCGGGCGGGCGCGGTGCGGTCCGATGCCGAGAACCGGCCGATGGCGTGGCTCGGCGACGGGCGCGTGCTGCTCGCCTGGTCCGAGGCGCGTCGCGACGGATCGGGCGCGGTGGATCTCCTGGTGCGGACGAGCGACGACGACGGCGCGAGCTTCTCCGCGCCGGTCGTGATCAATGACGACCTCGACGATCGCCGCGACGTATTCCACGGCCGCGCCGCGATCACGGCGCTCCACGACGGCGCGCTCTTCGCCGCCTGGTGCGACGACCGCGAGCGCGGCCGGGCCACCGACGGCGCGACGGCGCTGTTCTCGGCCTCGAGCGGCGACGGCGGACGCACCTGGTCGGACAACCGGCCGATCACCGTGCGCGCGCACGACGGATCGCGGCCGGCGATCTCGGTCGACGAGACAGGCGGAGTGACGATCGCCTACCGCACCGCAACGGGCGGCACGGCGATCGCCGAGTCGCACGACGGCGGGACGAACTTCCGCGCCGATATCGCGGTCGACGGCGAACGCACCGACCGCGTGCTCGACGACAGCCTCACGGGCACGGCGAACCCGCACATCGTCGCGTGGGGCGGGGCGATGCTCGCGGCGGTCGAGGCGCGGCCGCGCGCCGACACGACGCGGCGCGTGATCGCGATCCGCTCGGTCGTGGACGACGCGCGGGCGCCGTGGGTCTTCCTCGGCGCCGACGCCGATCAGGCGTGGCTCGCCCCCGCGGGCCCAGCGGCGCTGGTCGTGTGGCGCGAGGGCGGCGCGGCGCGAGGGCGCGTGCGCGTCGTGCGCGTCACGCGGCCGTGACCGAGTCGGTCGCGCGGCGCGGGCAGCTCCGATAACCGCGCTCCACGGCGCGCGCCGCTCGCAGCAGCGTCGCTTCGTCGCACGGCCGCGCGACGAGCTGCAGCCCGAGCGGCAGCGGGCCGCGTGAACCATCTGGAGCGCGGCGCCCGCCTGAATCGCTTGGAGCCCGGCGCCGGCGGCCGGCGGGCACGGTGATCGCCGGCCAGCCGAGCACGTTGATCGCCGCGGTGTGGCGCGTGGAGGCGGGCACGCCGAGCGGCGGCGCGACGCCGGGCATCGTCGGCGTGCTGAAGAGATCGATTCGCTCGAGCGCCCGGGCGAGCGCCGCGCGGGCGACCGCGTGCGCCTGTTGCGCGATCGTGTACGCCGACGGCGCGAACGCGTGCGCGGCGATCAGCCGCAGCCGCGCGAACTCGCCGTAGTCGCCGAGTCGCGCGCGCAGCGCCGGGGAATGATAGCGCGCGGCCTCGGTCGCGAGGATCGGCGCGTTGAGGATGCGGAGCGTCGCGAGCATGGGCAGGGCGACCGGCACGAGCGTCGCGCCCGCGGCGTCGAGACGCGTGAGGCCGGCGCGCCACGCCGCAAGCCCTTCGTCCGACGCGAGCGGCTCGGGGTCGCCGTCGTCCTCGACCACGCCGATCGTGAGCCCGCGCACGCCGCGGTCGCGCACGGCACTCCATGGCGCGAGCGGCAGATCTCGCGTGCGCGGGTCGCACGCGTCCGCGCCGTCGAGGACGCCGAGCAGCAGCGCCGCATCGTCGACCGAGCGCGTCATCGGCCCGACGTGATCGAGCGACCACGAGAGCGGCACGGCGCCGGCGAGGCTCACGCGGCCGTACGTCGGCTTCAGGCCCACGAGTCCGCACTGGGCGCCGGGAATCCGGATCGATCCGCCCGTGTCCGAACCGAGGGCCGCGAACGCCATGCCGGCCGCGACCGACGCCGCCGAGCCGCTGCTCGATCCGCCGGTGTCGCGCGACGGATCGTGCGGGTTGCGCGTCGGGCCGAACGTCGAGTTGTTGGAGCCGGGCGAGTAGGCGAACTCGGCGAGCCGCGTCTTGCCGACGATGACGGCGCCGGCCTGGCGCAATCGCCCGACCGCGGTCGCGTCCGCCGCGGCCGCCGTGGCGGGGCGCACGCGCGAGCCGGCGGTGGTCGGAGTCCCCGCGAGGTCGAGCAGGTCCTTGATTGCGATCGGAACGCCGTGGAGCATCCCGCGCCATCCGCCCGCCGCGATCTCGCGCTCGGCCTCGCGCGCCGCGGCGATCGCGGTATCGGTAAGGACGAGCTGGAACGCATTGAGCTCGGCGTCGCGCAGCGCGATGCGATCGAGCGCCGCGCGCGTCAGCTCGACCGGCGACACCTTGCGCGTGCGGATCTGTTCCGCGATACCGACGATCGTGTCCGCCGCTGCGTCGGAGATCGGGGCGGATGAGCCGCCCTCGTCCGTCGCCGCCCGGTCCGGCCGCAGCGGATCGCCGAGATGATCGGGCAGTGCGTCGGCGGGAACGCCCGCCGCAACCGCATCGAACCCGACGACGAAGCGCAGCAGATCGAGCTCGAGGATGCGGACGATGTCGGCGTCGGCGCACGCGATCCCGGCATCGCGGAGGTTGACGCGCAGGCGATCGACGATGCGGTCGAGAGCGGGGTCGCGGTCCACGCGCGCACTCTCGACGCGGGGTTCGCGGCTGTCAACGTCAGGCATCCCGAAAACAGTCGAGCCGGGGTCGATCCCACGATCGCCCCGGCCGACCTGCGGCCGCCCGGCCGACTGGCTGTGACGCGGAGGCCAAGGATGCAGCGCATGCGAACCGGGTCGCCGAATGCGCGAATCGTGGGGCACGCGCCATGGCAACACCATGACGTGAACGTTACGGGCGTCGAAAAAGAAGGCACGAGCGCGTGTCGAGGCGCGCATCCCGGATCGAGCGGCCCGTGCGCGACACGCATCCCGACCGCGATTGAAGCGCGCGCGCGGCGCATGCTAGGCTGCCGCGATTCACCCACCGCGGTCGGGACGCCGACCGTCCGAGCCCGCCCCAGGCACCCACCGAGACTCGTCCCGAGGCCCCGTTTGACGCTCGACACCGGCGCTACCGACCTCCAGGCCGTCGCCGCACTCAAGTCCGCACGCGAAAAGATCCTCACCGAGCTGCGCAAGGTGATCGTCGGCCAGGATCAGGTGGTCGAGCAGCTCCTCACCGCACTGTTCGCGAACGGCCATGTGCTGCTGGTCGGCGTTCCGGGCCTCGCCAAGACGCTGCTCGTCTCGAGCCTCGCGCGCGTGCTCGATCTCAAGTTCAACCGCATTCAGTTCACGCCCGACCTGATGCCGAGCGACATCACCGGCACGGACGTGCTCGAGGAGAGCGCCGCCGGCAAGCGCGAGATCCGCTTCATCGCCGGCCCGGTGTTCGCCAACATCGTCCTCGCCGACGAGATCAACCGTACGCCGCCCAAGACGCAGGCGGCGCTGCTGCAGGCGATGCAGGAGAAGCAGGTGACGGCGGGCGGCCAGACGTTCGATCTCGCGCTGCCGTTCTTCGTGCTGGCGACGCAGAACCCGATCGAGCTCGAGGGCACGTATCCACTGCCCGAGGCGCAGCTCGACCGCTTCATGTTCAACGTGCGGGTGGACTACCCGTCGCAGGCCGAGGAGGAGGAGATCGTCGCGAGCACCACGTCGGCGTACGAGGCCAGGCTCGAGCGCGTGCTCGGCGCCGCGGACATCCTCGCGCTGCAGAAGCTCATCCGACGCGTGCCGGTCGCCGAGCACGTCGTGCGCTACGCGGTGCGGCTCGCGCGCGCGACGCGCGCCGGCGCGGGCGAGCGCGACGCCGGGACGGCGACGGGCGACGGCGCCGCGAACGTCGGACGGTGGGTGTCGTGGGGCGCGGGACCGCGCGCCTCGCAATACCTCGTGCTCGGCGCCAAGACGCGCGCCGTGCTCCACGGCCGCTTCGCGCCGGGGATCGAGGACGTGAAGGCGGTGGCGCCCGCCGTGCTGCGCCACCGCATCGTCACCAACTTCACCGCCGAGGCCGAGGGCATCAAGCCCGAACGGATCATCGAGGAGCTGCTGAAGAGCGTTCCGAGCGAGTGACGCGGGCCCGCGGGGCGCGCCGTTCTCGACCTGGCAGAGGGGGCGATCATGTTCCGGTTGCTGCGCGCGGCGCGGTTTCTCGTCATCGCCCCGTTCCTGCTGCTTGTGCTGTTCGTCATCAGCCGGATGACGGGCGGCGGATCGGAATGGTTCCGCTGGGCGGCGCTCGCGATCGGCATCGTCTGGGTCATCAGTCTGCTGCGGGTGATCCAGGGGTTGCTGGTGGTCGGCGGCCTGGCCGCGATCTTCTCCTTCCTGCGCAAGCGCTCGTGAGCCCGGCATGAACGAGCGGACCGCGCTTCGTTCCGGCGCGACGACGCCCGCGGAGCCGATCGAGCTCAAGCGACAGATCGGGCTCTACGCCGCGACCGCGATCACGGTCGGCAACATCATCGGCTCCGGGATCTTCCGCTCGCCGCACTCGGTCGCGCAGCATCTCTCGGGATTCTGGATCGTTCTCGCGGCGTGGGTCGTGGGCGGCGTGCTCTCGATCTGCGGCTCGCTGGTGCTGGCCGAGCTCGCGGTCGCCTCCCCCAAGACCGGCGGCCTCTACGTGTTCATCCGCGAGAGCTTCGGCGACGCGTTCGGCTTCGTGTTCGGGTGGGCCAACCTCTGGGTGATCAAGCCGACGGTCATCGCCTCGATCACCAGCGTCTTCGCGCTCTACTTCTGCCAGGTGCTGCACCTGCCGAAGTCCGCCGAGTTCCCCAGCGGCGCCGCGGCGATCCTCGTACTCACGTTCATCAACTGGCTCGGCGCGAAGGAAGGCGCGGGCACGCAGTCGCTGTTCACGACGCTCAAGGTGGTCGGGATCGCCATGCTGTGCGTCGCGGCGTTCGCGCTGCCGACGAGCCACGCCGCGACGCCGGTCGCGGCCGCGGCGCCGGTCGCGGCGTTCAGCTTCGGCGCGTTCGCGGTGGCGATGATCTCGATCCTGTTCGCCTACGACGGCTGGACCGACTCGACGTACGTCGCGGGCGAGATCGTCGAGCCGAAGCGAACGCTGCCGATCGCGATCGTGTGGGGCACGTGGCTCGTGATCGCCGTCTACGTGCTCACCAACATCGCCTACTACCACGTGCTCGGCGCCGACGGCGTCGCGCGCTACGAAGCGGTCGGCTCGGAGACCATCCACCGGCTGATGGGCGACTGGGGCGCCCGCGCGCTCGCAGTGCTGGTCGCGGTCTCGACGTTCGGCACGACCAACGGCGCGATCCTCACCGGCCCGCGCGTGACGCAGGCGATGGCCGCCGACGGCCTGTTGTGGAAGCCGCTCGCCCGCCTCGATCCCCGGCGCGGCACCCCGTCGCTCGCGCTCTGGATCCAGGGCGTGCTCTCGTGCGTGTGGCTCTGGTGCGCGAGCGGGTTCGAGGACGTCTCGGGCTGGTTCGTCACGACGTCTTGGGCTTTCTATGCGCTCACGACCGCGGCGCTGTTCGTCCAGCGCCGGAAGGAGTCGCGCGGCGGGATCGCCGCGCCCTCGTATCGCACGCCGTTCTTCCCATTCCCGGCGCTGCTCTTCATCGTCGCGACCGCGATGATCATCGTCAGCGATCTACACGACAGCGGCTGGAAGGCGTGGGCCGGCGTGGGCATCGCCGCACTCGGCTTCCCGGTCTACTTCGTCTGGAAGGGCCGCCGTCCCGGCACCGGCGGCGGCGGTCGAACCGCCGCCGCATAGCGCGGCCCGGGCGATCATGGACGCGCGCGACATCGAGGGTTACGTCCAGCCGGAGCGCTACGACTTCATCTACTCGTGGTATCGCGACGATCTCGAGTTCTACGTCGAGCGGGCGAAGGCGGCCGGCGGGCCGGTGCTCGAATGCGGCTGCGGCACCGGGCGCATCCTGCTGCCGACGCTGCAGACCGGCGTGGACATCGAGGGGATCGACATCCATCCCGGCATGATCGAGGTGCTGCAGCGGAAGGCCGCGGCGCTCGGCCTCGCGCCGCGCGTCCAGGTCGCCGACATGCGCGACTTCACGCTGCCACGGCGCTTCCCCCTCGTCACGATCCCGTTCCGCGCGTTCATGCACCTCACGACCACCGCCGACCAGCTCGCGGCGCTCGGCCGCATCCGCGCGCACCTCGCCCAGGGCGGGGTGCTGGTCTACAACCTCTGGTTCCCGAGCTTCGAGCGGATCGCGTCGGCCGGCGACGAGCTGGAGATGGAGCGCGAGTGGGACGATCCCGAGTCCGGGCTTCCGGTCGCGATCTACGCACGCAATCACTACGACCGCGTGCGGCAGGTGCTGAAGGGCGAGCGCGAGGTGCGCGTCTCTGACGCGCGCGGCTACGTGGCCGAGACGCTGCGCGACCGGCTCACGCTCCGCTGGACGTTCGTCCCCGAGATGGAGCTGTTGCTCCAGGCCGCCGGGTTCTCGCGCTGGGCGCTCTCCGGCGGATTCGACGGGGCGCCGTACACGACGCACGCGCAGGAGATGGTGTGGACGGCGTGGGCATGAGCGCCGCCGGCGCCCGCGCCTACCTCGACCCCGCGGTCGTGGCGCGCCTCTCGCACCTCGACGTGCGCGCGCGGCTCGTCGTCGAGGGCTTCATCGCCGGCATGCACCGCAGTCCGTTCCACGGCTTCAGCGTCGAGTTCGCCGAGCACCGGCCGTACATGCCCGGCGATCCGCTCAAGAACCTCGACTGGAAGGTGTGGGCGCGCAGCGATCGGCTGCTCGTCAAGCAGTACACCGAGGAGACGAACCTCCGCTGCCATCTGCTGCTCGATCTCTCGGGCTCGATGGCGTTCCGCTCCGAGCGCGCGGCGATGAGCAAGCTCGACTACGCGCGCTCGCTCGCCGCCGCGCTCGCCTACCTGATGCTGCATCAGCAGGACGCGGTCGGCGCGATGCTCTTCGCCGACAAGCCGCTCCGCTACCTGCCGGCGCGCGCGGTGCGTTCCCATCTCGACGAATTGCTCAAGGCGATCGGCGGTCTCGAGCCGCAGGGCCGGACGAAGCTGGGCCCCGCGCTCCACGAGCTCGCCGAGCGCATCAAGCGCCGCGGGCTGATCGTGCTGCTCTCGGACCTCATGGATCAGCCGGCCGAGGTGCTGCTCGGGCTCCAACACTTCCGCCACCGCCGGCACGAAGTCGTCGTGTTCCACATCCTCGATCCCGACGAGATCGAATTCCCGTACACCGACACCGCGACGTTCGTGGACATGGAGAGCGGCGACCGGCTGACCACCGAGCCGTGGGAGATCGCGCGCCGCTACCGCGAGCGCCTCGCCGCATGGAGCGCCCAGTACGCGCGCGTGTGCCGCGAGAACCGCATCGACTACGTCCGCCTCGACACGCGCACGCCGTTCGATCAGGCGCTGCTCGCCTACCTCGAGAAGCGGGCGCGACTGCTGTGATCGCGCGCGTTCCGGCCCCGCCGAGCGCTGCGCGATGACGATGCGCATCGCGGCGCTGCTGTCGCTCGCGCTCGGCGCGACGGGCCTCGCCGGGTTCCTGACGCTCGCGGGGATCGGCCCGCTCGCCTCGCCCGAGGCGCATCACCTGCGTGCGATGAAGGATCGTCTCGAGGCGCCCGCCGCGCTCGAGCCGATCACGTTCGCCGTGATGGGGGCGCTCCCGCACGGCGAGGCGATGAGCGCGTACGCGCCGATCGAGCGTCGCGGCGTCACGCTCGAAGGCTACATCGAGGGCATGCTCACCTCGAGCGACGGCGACATCCATCTCGAGGTCGCGGCCACCGACAGCGTGCCCTCGTGGCCGAACGAGCGCTACGTCACCGCCGAGATCCCGGCGCGCTGGCGGCGGGGATCGGCGACGTGGCAGTTCGAGCCGCTGGCGGCGCTGTTCCGGCCGATCGGATCGGGCGACACGCGCTGGGACCGGCGCGCGCGGCGCGTCCGCCTCCACGGCTGGCTGCTCTACGACGTCCAGTACGACACGCCGCACACGATGACGATCGGCCGCACCACCGGATGGGAGATCCATCCCGTGACCGGCATCGACGTGTGGGATCCGGCGAGCGGCCGGTTCACGGCGTACGCGCGATGAGCTTCCTCAATCCGCTGTTCCTGTTCGGCCTCGCCGCCGCGTCGATCCCGATCCTGATCCATCTGTTCACACGCCGGCGCCCGCGCGAGACGCGCTTTCCGTCGCTCGAGTTCCTCTCCGAGGTGAACCGCAGCGAGATCCGGCGGCTCAAGCTGCGCCAGTGGCTGCTGCTGCTGCTGCGCACGCTCGCCGTGGCGGCGATCGCGCTGGCGATGAGCCGGCCGGCGGTGAAGGGGACACTCGGCCCGGCGCGCGGCGCGGCGACGACGGTCGTGGCGCTCGTGGATCAGAGCGGCAGCATGGGCGCGACGAGCGCGGGCGGCACGGCGATCGGCGAGGCGCGGCGCGCGGTCGAGGGCCTGCTCGCGACGCTGGGGCCCGAGGACGAGATGCTGCTCGTCCCCTACGACCAGGGTCCGCATCCCTTCTCGGCGCGACCGATCGCGGACGCGGGCCGGCTGCGCGCGGCGTCGCAGGCGCTGGTCGCGACCGCGCGCGCCACCGATCACGCTCGCGCGCTCGAGTTCGCGGCGCGCGCGCTGGCCGAGAGCCATGCCCTGAACCGCGAGCTGTTCTGGATCTCCGACTTCCAAGCGACCGGCTTCGGCGCGGGCGCGGGCGGCGTTGGCGCCGGCGCGTGGCGCGCGCCGGCGGGGCCGTGGGATCGGGCGCGCGTCTACCTCATGCCGTTCGCGGCGGCGCATCGCGCCAACGTCGGCCTCACCGATGCGGCGCTCGAGCCGAGCGAATCGGGCGCGGCACTCGGCGTCTCGGCGACGTCCTACGGCGGCCCGCCGGGCGACTTGAGCGTCGAGGTGCGCGACGCGACCGACAACGCCGAGCTCGGGCGCGGCTTCCTGCCGATGCCGGAACAGGGCGACGGCTCGACGCTGCTCCCGCTCGCGCGCCTGCCGCAGCAGGGCGGTGTCGCGATCATCCCCGACGACGCGCTCGCGCTCGACAACCGCCGCGTCTTCGCCGCCGGCCACGCGGGCGCGGCGCGCGTGCTGCTGCGCGAGGACGGTCCGCCCTCGCCGCTCCGGCTCGCGCTCGAAGCCGGCTCGCCCGCCTCGGGGCTCGAGGTCACGACGGTGGATGCGACCGCGTTGCCCGCGCGCATCGCCGAGGCGGACGTCGTCGTGCTCGACGATCTCGCGCGGATGGGGCCTATCGAAGAGCAGGCGGTGCTCGACTTCCATCGCGCCGGCGGCGGCGTGATGGTCGTCCTCGGCGGGCGCGCCGATCCCGCGTTCTGGAACGGATCGCTGCTGCGTGAGCTCGGCGTCGGCGCGATCGGGCCGGTCGAGCAGGCGCCCGCGGGCGCGGTGTGGCGGCTCAAGCGCGCGATCGCCGGGCATCCGGCGCTGGCGGGCTTCCCGGCCCGGCCCGGCGAGCCGCTCTCGACCGCCGGATTCCACGCAACGCGCGCGCTCGACATGAGCGCGGCCGGTGGCGGCGCAGGACGTGGCGGCGCGAGCGGCGCAGGACGTGGCGGCGCGGGCGCCCGCGTGGCGGGCGCCGCGCGAAGCGCGGCCCGCGTCCTGCTCGAGTTCGATCGCTCGCGCCCGGCGTTGGTCGAAGCGCCGCACGCACTGGTCTTCACCGCGGCGCTCGACGCCCAGGCCTCGGACTTCCCCGTGAGCGGCGCGTTCCTGCCGCTCATCCACCAGTCCGTGAAGGTGCTCGCGCGCGGCACCGCGGCCGCCTCGCTCACGCCCGGCGACCGCTACACCGCGCCGGCCGGAACCGGCACGTGGCGGATCGATGACACGTCGGGGCACGAAGTGCCGAGCGAGCTGGTCGCGGAGTCCGGCGCGACGCGGCTGCGTTCGGCGCCGATCGAGCAGCCGGGTCTCTACCGTGTGCTCAAGAACGGCGCGCTGCGCAACACGTTCGCCGTCAATCCGCCGGCCGAGGAGTCGGATCTCACGCCGCTCCCCGAGGCGACGCTGATCGCCGGCTTCCCCGACGGCCGCGCGCAGGTGCTGCGCCCGGGCGCCGATCTCACGCGGCGCGTGCGCGAGGCGCGCTACGGGCGGGAGCTGTGGACGTGGTTCGTGATCACGGCGCTGATGCTGCTCGTCGCCGAGACGATCCTCGCGCGCTGGGGACTCGGCGCCAGGACCGGCGCCGAGACGCCGGCGTGAACGCTACTTCGTCCGCTTGCCCTCGAGGTCGAAGACGATCTCCTTCGCCTTCGCGCCCTGGCGGACGTGGACCTCGTACTCGACCGTCGCGCCCCGCGTCACCTTCTCGACCGCGCCGACCTTCGCCGCGGGCTTGAGCCCCGCGAGCACGCTCTGTGCTCCGGCCGGAAGCGCGGAGGCGGGCATCGTCTCCTCGACGACCGACACGCTGCCGTCCGCCGCAAAGGACACGTCGCGCTTCACGTCGCCCTCACGGCTCTCGACTTCGTACGTCGTCTCGCCCTTCTCGACCTCGCGGCTGTAACCGCGCACCTTCGCGTTCGGCCACTGCTTCGCGAACGCCGCGAGCACGGCCCTGGGCACGTGGGCACGGGTGATGGTCTGCTCCGCATTCGCCGCGGCGGCCACGCACAGGGCCGCCGCGAGCACCGAGGTCGCTCCGAACATGACACGCATCGCATCTCCTCCGCGCCTTGGGCGCGATCACTTCTTGTTCTCGACCCTCACGCCCTTCGGCAGATCTTCGGGATTCTTCACGGTGAGCACGACGCGGCGGTTGCGCAGCAGCTCCTCGTCGTTCCGCTCCTTGGTCTCGGGGCGCTCCTTGCCGTAGCCGTGCGCGACGAAGTTCTCGGAGCGCAGGTGATAGTGCTCGAGCAGCCACGAGCGCACCGTCTCGGCGCGCGCCTGGCTCAAGCGCTTGTTGTACGGCGCCGTGCCGCGCGTGTCGGTGTGGCCCTCGACCTCGATCTGGAGGTTCGGGAACTTCTCGAGCGCCTCGCCGGCCTCGCGCAGCGACGCTTCGGACTCGGGCAGCAGCTTGGCCTTCGCGGTCTCGAAGTAGACGTTCTCGAGCCGGATGCGGCCACTCTCGATCAGCTGCCGCTCGCTCTCGCTCACCGACTTCGGCGCCGGCTGCGGCACCGGCGCCGGCTTCGGCACCTCGCGTGGCGGCTCGGCCGGCGGCGGCGCGACGTGCGCGGTCGTGCGCTGCGACGCCGAGCAGCCGTACGCGTCCACCTTCTGGCCCCTGGGCGTGTCGGGGCAGCGGTCGATGCCGTCGCAGACGCCGTCGCCGTCGCTGTCGAGCGAGCAGCCCCACTGATCCACCTTGCAGCCCTTAGGCGTGTCGGGGCAGCGATCGATGCGGTCGAAGACGCCGTCGCCGTCCCAGTCGACGGCCGGCCAGCGATAGCACGGGGCCTTGGGATCGATGTGCGCGGCCGCGCTCGGCGGCATCGCGTGCGCGCTCGCGGCGCAGAGAAGGGCGGCGAGCAGGGGGAGTGCGATTCGTGCAGCCCGCATGAGACACCTCCTCGATGGGCGCGGCCGATCCATCCGATGGTGATCGTGGCTCTTGGCGGGCAGCCTATATCAGGATTGGGCCGGGCGCCGCATCGCATTATTCTCTCTGGACCATGCGAATGCTCATCTCCCTCGCCGGCGCGGCGTTGCTGATCGCCGCGCCGGTCGCGGCGCGGGCGTGCGGGCGCGCCGGCGCGGCGCACGATCCCGAGGCGATGCACGACCACGCGATGCGGGCGCCGCGCGAAGCGCGGCCCATGTCGCACGCGGCCCTGGCGGACGATCCCGACTCCGGCGTCGAGATGATCGGCAAGCCGGCGCCGGCATGGACGTTCACGCGCTGGATCGGCCCGCCGCTCTCCCTCGAGGGCCTGCGCGGCAAGGTCGTGCTCGTGCGGTGGTGGAACGAGGGCTGCTACTTCTGCGCGGCGACGCTGCCCGCGATCGAGCGCCTGCGCATCGCGCACGCCGCCGAGGGGCTCGTCTGCGTCGGCGTGTTCCATCCCAAGCCGCCGCACGAGGTGAAGGACGCGCACGTCGCGGCCCTCGCGAAGCGTCTCGGGTTCCACGGTGCGCTCGCGCTCGACCGCGACTGGCAGACTCTCGACCGTTACTGGCTCGACGGCCACCCGGATCGCGACTGGACGTCGGTTTCGTTCCTCATCGACCGCGAGGGCGTGGTGCGCTGGGTGCACGGCGGCGGCGAGTACCACCCGTCGAGCGATCCGGCGCACGCGCGCTGCGATCTCCAGTACGCGGACCTCGAGCGCGTGCTCGCGAAGGTGCTCGCCGAGCCGGCCCCTGGAGCAACGGGCACGCGGTAGGTTTCGCGGCGACTCTCTGGTAGCGTCCTCTCGCCTCGCCGAATCGGCGAGGCGTTGTCGTGAATGGATCGACCGCCCCGGAACGTCCGCGGCGGCTTTTCGCGTTTGGAGCGTGCGCTGCATCGTGCGGCGCACGGCGTGACCGCGCATCAGGAGCCATGCCCGAAACGTATCTGCGCGACACGCTCGCCGAATCGCTGCTCGAGTACGCCGACCGGCTGCCCGAGGCGCGCGCGATCTTCGAAACGCTCGCCGGCGACCGCCGCGGCGCGGGTCGCGCTTCGCGCGGCGCCCGCGTCGCGGTGCGCGGCCTCACCGGCTCGGCGCGCGCGTTCATGACGGCGTGGCTGCGCCGCGCGACCGCGCGCACCGTGCTCTACCTCGTCGGCCCGGGGGAGACCTTCGACGAGGCGCGCGACGATCTCGAGTACTTCGCCGGCGCCGGCGCGGTGCTCGCGTTCCCGGACCCCGAGGTCCTCCCCTACGACTCGCTCTCGCCGCATCCCGGCCTGACGGCGCAGCGCCTCGAGACGCTCGGGCGTCTCGCGCGCGAGCCGGACGACTGCCGCATCGTGCTCGCCACGGCGCGCGGCGTGCTGCAGCGCGTGCCGCGGCCGGCACGGCTGCTGCGCGCACTGCTCACGTTCCGCGTCGGCCACGACGCCGATCCGCGCGCGATCATGGAGCGGCTCGTGTTCCTCGGCTACGAGCGCTTCCCCGAGGTCGAGGCGACGGGCCACTTCGCGCGCCGCGGCGGCATCCTCGACGTCTATCCGGTCGGCTCGCCCGATCCGCTGCGGCTCGAATTCGACGGCGACACGTTGCGCTCGCTGCGCCGCTTCGACGCCACGACGCAGCGCTCGATCGAGCAGCTCGCCGAGGCGACCGTGCTGCCGCGATTCGAGGTCGTCGTCGAGCCGGACGAGATCGAGGCGATCGCCGCGCGGCTGCGGGCCGCCGGCGACGAGAAGGCCGGCGGCCTCCTCTCCGACCGCGGCGCTGGCGGCCCGGCGGCGGGCACCCGCGACCTGGACGGCGCGAACGGCGACCGCGACGGCGCGCCGCTCCATCTCTTCCACGAGGGCATGGAGCGGTTCGCGGCGCACTACGACACCGACCTCGGCTCGCTCGCCGACTATCTGCCCGACGACGCGCTCCTGGTCTGCGACGATCCCGGCGCGCTCGCGGACCGGCGCGACGATCTGATCGAATCCGTCGCGCGCCAGTACGACGAGGCGCGCGCGCACTACCCGGCGATCTCGCCGCCCGAGGCGCTGTTCCTGCCCGCTGAGGCGTACGAGCGTCTGCGCGAGACGCGCGCCGGCGCCGACTGGGTCGGCACGATCGCCGACGCGGCGACCACGGGCCGCGTGACCGATATGAATCGCGGTGCCCGCGCGGCGCGCACGGTGTTCATCGAGTGCGCGCCGGCCGAGCCGCTGCAGCGCTCGACCGAGAAGCTGCGTGCGCATCTGCTCGAGCTCGACGCGCACGGGATCGACGCGGTCGTGCTGTGCGACAACCCGGGCCAGCGCGACCGGCTGGCCGAGATGCTCGGCGACGTCGGCGCCGCGATCGGGACGGCGGGCGCCGCGATCCATGTTGGTAACGCGGCCCTCGGCGTCGGCCTGATCAGCGCCGGGTTCACGCTCAAGCACGCGGGGCTCGCGGTCCTCACCGACCATGAGATCTTCGCGCGCTACAAGCGCCGGCGGCGGCGGCTCAAGAAGGCCGGCGGCCTCTCGCTCGCCGAGCTCTCGTCGCTCAAGGCCGGCGACTTCGTCGTGCACGAAGACCACGGCATCGGCGTCTATCGCGGGCTGCAGCGGCTCACGCTCAACGGCCAGGAGACCGACTGCATCGAGATCTCGTACGCGGAAAAGGACCGGCTCTACGTGCCGGTGCAGCAGCTCGGCCTCGTCTCGCGCTACGCGGCGGAGGAAGGCGCGCGGCCGTCGCTCCACCGCCTCGGCTCGCTCGCGTGGCAGAAACAGAAGTCGCGGGCGAAGCGCGCGATCCAGGACATGGCCGAGGCGCTGATCCGCGCCTACGCCGAGCGCCACGCGCTGCCCGGCCACGCGTTCAAGCCCGACACCGTGTGGCAGCACGAGCTCGAGGCGGCGTTCCCGTACGAGGAAACACCCGACCAGCTCACGGCGATCGACGAGGTGAAGCGCGACATGGAGGCCGACCGGCCGATGGACCGCCTGATCTGCGGCGACGTCGGCTACGGCAAGACCGAGGTCGCGGTGCGCGCCGCGTTCAAGGCGGTGCAGGACATGAAGCAGGTCGCGGTGCTGGTGCCGACGACGATCCTCGCGCAGCAGCACTACCTCACGTTCAAGGAACGGCTCGCCGACTTCCCGATCGTGGTCGAGGTGCTGTCGCGCTTCCGCACGCCGAAGGAGCAGAAGGACGTGCTCGCGCGGCTCGCCCAGGGCAAGGTGGACATCCTGATCGCCACGCACCGGCTGCTGTCCAGGGACGTGGTGTTCCGCGATCTCGGCCTCGTCGTGATCGACGAGGAGCACCGCTTCGGCGTGGCGCAGAAGGAGCGCGTGCGCCAGCTCACGCGCACGGTGGACGTGCTCGCGCTCACCGCGACGCCGATCCCGCGCACGCTCAACCTTTCGCTCGCCGGCGCGCGCGATATGTCGGTGATCGAGACGCCGCCGCGCGACCGGCTGCCGGTGCACACCGAGATCTGCGAGAGCGACGACGAGCCCATCAGCGACGCGCTGCTGCGCGAGGTGGACCGCGGCGGGCAGGTGTTCTTCGTCCACAACCGCGTCGAGACGATCCACAACGCCGCGCTCAAGGTGCAGCAGCTCGTGCCGCAGGTGAAGGTCGCGGTCGCGCACGGGCAGATGGCCGAGCGCGAGCTCGAGCGCGTGATGCTCGAGTTCCTCGACCGGAAGCACTACGTGCTGGTCTCGACGATGATCATCGAATCGGGGCTCGACATCCCGAGCGTCAACACGCTGATCCTCGATCGCGCCGACACGCTCGGCCTCGCCCAGCTCTACCAGCTGCGCGGACGCGTCGGGCGTTCGGCGCAGCGCGCCTACGCGTACCTGCTCGTGCCCTCGCGGCGGGTGCTCACCGAGGATGCCTCGAAGCGCCTGCGCGTGATCGAGGAGCTGGACGAGCTCGGCGTCGGGTTCAAGATCGCGCTCAAGGACATGGAGATCCGCGGCGCCGGCAATCTGCTCGGGCCCGAGCAGCACGGATTCATCGTCGGGCTGGGATTCGATCTCTACATGAAGATGCTCGAGGAGGCGGTCGCGGCGCTGAAGGGCGCGGCCGCCGAGGTCAGGCCCGAGCCGCGGCTCCTCACCGACTGGAGCGCGTACCTCCCGGACGATTACGTGCCCGACGAGCACGAGAAGCTCGCGCTCTACCGGCGGCTCGCGGACACGCGCGACCTGGGCGGACTCGACGATCTCACCCTCGAGATGATGGACCGCTTCGGCCAGCTGCCCGAGCCGGCGGTCGCGCTGGTCGAGCTGCGGCGGCTGCGCGTGCTCGGCGCCGGCGCGCTCGAGAGCCTGCGCGTGTTACACGACGTGGTCGAGATGACGCTGCGCAGACCGCTCAAGCCGGACGAGATCCGCGCCGTGGTCGGGACGGTCAACTTCCAGATCGAGTTCACGTCGGGCCGCGAGTTCGGCCTGCGCATTCGCGGGGACGGGCTCCTGCTGCTCAATCGCGCCCGCGCGCTGGTCGAGGTGCTCGAGGCTAATTTCGCGAAGGCGAAATGAGCGACGCGCCGAGCCCCGACACGCCCGTGACGCGCGCCGCGCCGGACGACGACGGATTCGCCCGGGCGCTGCGCGGGTTCGGACCGACCGGCCTCGCCGCGGTCCTCGTGATCCTCCTCGCAAACGGCGTGTTCGTGTCGCTGAACGGCGCGCTGGTGCTGTTGTGGGCGTGGCGCTCGCGCACGCCATGGCGCGCGCTCGGCTTCGTCCGCCCGGCGAGCTGGCCGCGCACGATCGCGCTCGGCGTCGTCTTCGGCGCCGCGTTCAAGCTCGCGATGAAGGCTCTCGTGATGCCGATGCTCGGCGCCGATCCCATCAACCGCACGTATCACTTCCTCGCCGGCAATCCAGGTGCCGCGCCGGGGATGCTCTACGCGCTGATCGCCGGCGCGGGCTTCGGCGAAGAGACGGTGTTCCGCGGCTTCCTGTTCGAGCGTCTCGGCCGGCGGATCGGCACGAGCCGCGCGGCGGCGCTCGCGACCGTCGCCGGCACGGCGCTCCTCTTCGCCGCGATGCACCTGCCCGATCAGGGTCTGCCCGGCGCCGAGCAGGCGGTCTTCACCGGGCTGGCGTTCGGCGCGATCTACGCGCGCACGCGAGCGCTGCCGCTGCTGATGATCGCGCACGCCGCGTTCGATCTCGCCGCGTACGCGCTCATCTACTGGAGCCTCGAGACGCGCGTCGCGCACTGGGTGTTCCGCTAGCCGCCGCGCGCTTGCGGGTCCCCGCGTGCTCGGCTAGGTTTCCCGTCGGCCTTCTCTGACATGCTCCCCTCGATGAAAGGTGGTCCCGTGCCGCGCTGCCGCGTCGCCGACGGCGCCGGAGACGTTGCCCGCGCCCGTCGCCCGGGCGGCCCCGCGCGCGCCCTCGCGCGCGCCGCGCTCCTGCTCGCGGCATGGGCGCTCGCCGGCTGCTCGAACCGCGCGGACGTGCTCGCCGTCGTCGGCACGCGGCCGATCACCATGGCCGAGTTCAACGACGTGGCACGCGTGTCGCTCCGCCAGTACCCCGGATCGCCCGACAGCGCGCGCGCGCGACTCCTCGCCGACATGGTGCAGCGCCGGCTGCTGGTCGAGGGCGCGATCGCCGAGCACCTGGACGGCACGCCCGCCTTCATCGCTTTCCGCGGCACGCTCGAGCGCCAGCTGCTGCGCGAGGCGCTGTTCCAGCGCCTCGCCGGCGGACCGTTCGGCGTCAGCGAGGCCGAGGCGCGGACGCTCTACGAGCGCCGGCGCACCGCGACGCACCTGCGTCTGATCTTCACGTACACGGAGGAGGTCGCGAAGCACGCCGCGATGGATATCGCGCGCGGCCTGGACTTCGCCACCGTCGCGAACCGCTACAACCCGTCGGGCATGGTGCCGGCGGGCGGCGACGTGGGCCTGGTGCAGGCGGGCGCGCTCATGCCGCCGCTCGACGAGATCGTGCGCACCGGGCCGCTCGACACGCTGATCGGGCCGATCGGCGTGCGCGGTCAGGGCTGGTTCGTGCTGCGCCTCGACGCGCGCAAGCCCGCGACCGATGCGCCATACGAGCAGGAGCGCGCGCAGCTGATGGAAGCGCTGCGCCAGCGCAAGCAGCGCGTCACCGCTTTGCGCCTCATCGAGAACCTGCGCGAGCTCTATCAGGTGCAGGTGGTGCCCGGCGCGCCGCAGGCGATGGTGTCGCAGTTCCGCACCGGCGGCTCGGTCGCCTCCGTCGCGCCGCTCGGCCCGGCGCGCGATCAGGTGCTCGCCACGTACTTGGGCGGCCGCTACACGCTCGGCGAGGCCTACGACGACCTCGCCAGCGAGAGCGCCGGCCGGCCGAACCTCGACGCGACGCCGGTCGTCGAGCGCTGGATCGAGGCGCAGGCGGTCAATCAGGCGGCGGTCGCCGAGGCGACGACACGCCGGCTGCAGGACGAACCCGAGCTCAAGCAGCGCATGCGCGACCGCCTCGACAACTTCCTGCTCGACGCCTACTACACGCGCCAGGTCATGCAGCGCATCGCCGTCGGTCCGGCCGACGTCGCGATGGCCTACGACCACTACAAGTCGGGATTCCTGCAGCTCACGAAGGCGCGGGTGCAGAGCGTGACGCTCAAGGATTCCGCCGCCGCCGCCGAGCTCGCCGCGCATGCGGGACAGGCGCCGAGCCTGCGCGAGGCCGCGGCAGCCGCCGGCGCGGGCGCGCACGTGCGCGAGGAGTCGCTGACGTTCCCGAACGCGACCGATTGGGGCGCGTTCGCGGCCAAGCTCGCGACGATGCACGCGGGCGAGATCGCGGGCCCGTATGCGACGCCCGCCGGCTGGCGGATCGTCCAGCTCATCGAGAGCACGGTGGCGGCGCCGCCGCTCGAGTCGCTCTCACCCGGTGCGGTGCAGCAGCTCCAGAACGTCGCGACCGAGATCAAGCGCGAGTCGCGCCTCGCGGCGCTCACGGATTCGCTGCGCCACGCCGTGCGGCCGGTGTTCCTGTACGCGGATCGCCTGCGCCGCGTCCCCTGGCCGCCCGCCCCCGCGACCCCGGGAAGCTGATGCGACTCCCCGGGCGTTGGTGGCTGATCGCCGCCGGGCTCGTGGCGCTGCTGGTGCTGCTGCGGGTCGCCGTCTTTCGCCCCAGGCCGGTCGAGGTCGAGGTGGTCACGGTCGCGCGCGGCGTGGTCGAGGACGCGGTGACCAACAGTCAGGCCGGCACGGTCAAGGCGCGGCTGCGCGCGCGCGTCGGCGCCGATCGCGCCGGCCGCGTCGCCGCGATCCCGCATCGCGAGGGATCGAGCGTCCGGCGCGGCGAGTCATTGCTCCTGCTCGACGCCTCGACCGCCACGACGCAGCTCGACGCGGCGCGCCGTGACCTCGAGGCCGCGCACGCCGCCGCCGACGCCGCGGCGGCCGATCAGACGCTCGCCAAACAGCAGTTCGACCGCACGCAGTCGCTCTTCGCCTCGCGCATGGTGTCGCAGGGCGATATGGATCAGGCGAAGTCGCGCTTCGAGAGCGCCGACGCGGTGAAGAAGGGCGGCGACGCGCGCGCGCGACGCGCCGAGGCCGCGGTGCGCCTCGCCGGCGACGAGCTCGCGCACCTCGAAGTCCGCGCGCCGTTCGACGGCGTGATCAGCGAGCGGCTGGTCGAGGTCGGCGAGTCGGTGATCCCCGGGCAGCCGGTGATGGAGGTGGTGAGCCTCGATCCGCTGTACGTCAGCGCGCCGCTCGACGAGATCGACATCGGCCGCGTGCGCGAGGGCCTGCCGGCGCGCGTCACGCTCGATCCGTATCGCGGGCGCGTATGGCAGGCGACGGTGAGCCGCGTCGCGCCGGTGGTGAACGACGTGCGCGAGCAGAACCGCACGCTCGAGGTGGAGGTCGAGCTCAAGAAGGATCCGAGCGCGCCGACGCCCAAGCCCGGCACGTCCGCCGATGTCGAAATCATCCTCGACCGCCGGCCCGACGTGCTGCGCGTGCCGACCAACGCCGTGATCGAGGGCAAGCGCGTGCTGGTGCTCGACAAGGGCGCGGCGGCGAGCCGCGACGTGAAGATCGGGCTCAAGAACTGGGACTGGACCGAGGTCGTGAGCGGCGTCCGCGAGGGCGAGACGGTGATCACGAGCCTCGAGAAGCAGGGCGTCAAGGCCGGCGCGCGCGCCGTCGCGAAGGCGGCCGCAGGGAAGCCGTGATGGCCGTCGGCGCCGAAGCGCGCGGCGATGCGGCGGAGGCGCGGAACGGCGCGGTCATCCGGCTCGACCACGTCTCGCGCGTCTACCAGGTCGGCGAATCCGAAGTGCGCGCTCTGAACGACGTCTCGCTCGCGATCGCCCGCGGCGAGTTCGTCGCGATCATGGGCCCTTCGGGCTCGGGCAAGTCCACGATGCTGAACGTGCTCGGCTGCCTCGACACGCCGACCTCGGGCGTCTACGAGCTCGAAGGCGAGCCGGTGCAGAGCCTCTCCGAGGACCGGCTCGCCGAGGTGCGCCAGAAGCGCATCGGCTTCATCTTCCAGTCGTACCATCTCGTCGGCCGCATGACCGCGGCGCGCAACGTCGAGCTGCCGATGATCTTCGCCGGCATGGATCCGCGCGCGCGGCGCGACCGGGTGCGCGCGGCGCTCGAGGCGGTCGGTCTCGGCAAGCGCATGACACACCGGCCCGACCAGCTTTCGGGCGGCGAGCGCCAGCGCGTCGCGATCGCGCGCGCGATGGTGATGGAGCCGAGCATCCTGCTCGCCGACGAGCCGACCGGCAATCTCGACACCGCGTCGGGCGAGGAGATCGTCGCGCTGCTCGAGCGGCTGAACGCCGGCGGACTGACGCTGGTGCTCGTCACGCACGATCCGCGCGTCGCGAGCCACGCCCGCCGCGCGCTGCGCATGCGCGACGGATGTATCGTCGAGGAATGACACGAGGAGGTATCCCATGAGCATCCGCGACACGCTGCTCCCGGAGTTCGATCAGGAGATGGCTTCGACCCGGCGCGTGCTGGAGCGCGTCCCGACCGACAAAGGGACGTGGAAGCCGCACGTCAAGTCGTTCGCGCTCGGCCACCTCGCGCAGCTGCTGTCGAACATGCCGGGCTGGATCACGAACACGCTCACGGCGACCGAGCTCGACCTCGGCGGATTCCCGGGCTACTCGTTCGAGCCGACGCCCAGACTGCTCGAAGCGTTCGACAAGAACGCGCGTGAGGCCCGCACGGCGATCGCCGCGTCCAAGGACGCCGACTACGACGTGATGTGGTCGCTCACGAACAAGGGCCGCGTGTTCATGTCCATGCCGCGCGGCGTGATGGTGCGGCAGACGATCAGCCACTTGAGCCACCATCGCGGCCAGATGACGGTGTACCTGCGCCTGCTCGACATCCCGGTGCCGATGATCTACGGGCCCACCGCCGACGAGCGGATGGGCTAGGCGAGCCACGATGCGTCGCATGCGCCCCGAGGCGCGCCGCTGATGCGCCGCGCCGATCTCATCCACCTCGCGTGGGAAACGCTCACGCTCCATCGCCTGCGCACGGGGCTGACGCTCGCGGCGATCGCAATCGGCGTGATGGCGGTGCTGATGCTCACGTCGCTCGGCGACGCGGCCAAGGCGTACGTCGTCCGCGAGTTCGCCGGCGTCGGCAGCAACCTCGTCATCGTGATCCCGGGGCGCATCGAGACCACCGGCATGCCGATTCCGGGCGGCGGCACGCGCGATCTCACGCTCGAGGACGCGGCGGCGATCGAGCGCCAGTCGCCCGCGATCCGCCGCGCGGCGCCGATGTCGCTCGGCAGCGGACCGATCGCGTACGGCGGCCGCAGCCGCGACATCCGCGTGATCGGCAGCACCTCGATCTTCATCGACGTGCGCAAGCTCGCCCTCTCGACCGGCCAGTTCCTGCCGCCCGGCGACCCGCACGTCGGCGATCGCGTCGTCGTCCTCGGCGAAAAGGTGGCGCGCGAGCTGTTCCAGGGCGAGAACCCGCTGGGCAAGCTGGTGCGGATCGGCGACTGGCGGCTGCGCGTGATCGGCGTGCTGGCGCCGAAAGGGATCTCGATCGGCATCGACTACGACGATCTCGTCATCGTGCCGGTGTCGGTCGGGCTCAAGATGTTCGACCAGTCGAGCCTGTTCCGCGTGCTCGCCGAGGCGGTCGCGCCCGAGGCGGTGCCGATCGCGCAGCGACAGCTGCGGGCCGTGCTCATGCAGCGCCACGAGAACCAGGAGGACTTCACGCTCATGACGCAGGACGCGATGCTGAAGACGTTCGGCGCCGTGATCGACGCGCTCACCGCCGGCCTCGCCGGGATCGCCGCGATCTCGCTCGCCGTCGCCGGCATCGGCATCATGAACGTCATGCTGGTCTCGGTCAGCGAGCGCACGCGCGAGGTCGGACTGCTGAAGGCGCTCGGCGCGCGGCGGCGTCAGATCCTCGAGGTGTTCCTCGCCGAGGCGCTGATGCTCTCGGGCGGCGGCGCGGCGATCGGGATCGGCGGCGGCGTGATCGCCGTGCTGATCGCCGCGGCGGTGTGGACGTTCATCCCGCTCAAGCCGAATCCGGGCTGGATCCTGCTCGTGCTGGCGCTCGCGATCGTCGCCGGCGTCTCGTTCGGGCTCATGCCGGCGCGCCGCGCGGCGCGGCTCCACGCCGCCGACGCGCTGCGCGGCAAGCAGGGATGACGTTCTCCGATCTGTTCGGCCTGACGCTCGAGGCGCTGCGCATGCACCGCCTGCGCTACGGGCTCTCGGCGCTCGCGATCACCGTCGGCGTCGCCGCGGTCGTGCTGCTCGCCTCGATCGGCGAGGGCACGCGCCGCTACATCATGGGCCAGATGACGCAGTTCGGAACGACGCTGGTCGCGGTCTATCCCGGCAAGCTCGAGACGCGCGGCATGCCGGGCCTCATGGGCGCGGGCACGCGCAAGCTGACGATGGACGACGCGCGGCTGCTCGCCCGCATCCCGGGCGTCGTCGGCGCCGTGCCGACCGCGTACGGCTCGAGCCTCGTGCGCTGGGGGGCGCGCGGACGGCGCGTCATGGTCTACGGGGCCACCTCGGACGTGCCGACCGTGTGGTCCATGCACGTCGCGAACGGGCGCTTCATCCCGAAGATGGAGTTCGACCGCGCCTCGCCGGTGGTGGTGCTAGGCCCCAAGCTCAAGCGGGAGCTGTTCGGCGATGCGAACGCGCTGGGCGAGATCGTGCGCATCGCCGAGACGCGTTTCCGCGTGATCGGCGTCATGGAGCAGAAGGGGCAGTTCCTCGGCTTCGATCTCGACGACACCGCGTTCATCCCGGTCGCGAGCGCGCTCCAGCTCTTCAACAAGCTCGAGGCCGACGAGGTGGACCTGCTCTCCGCATCGAACGACGCGATCGACTCCGTCGGCGCGCGCGCGACCGCGTTGCTCAAGGAGCGGCATCAGGGCGTCGTGGATTTCACGATCTACACGCAGAAGGAGAGTCAGGGGATGGTGGACCGCATCCTCGGCGTGATCGCCGGCGTCGTGACCGGGATCGCGGCGATCAGCCTGCTCGTGGGCGCGATCGGCATCATGACCATCATGTGGATCGTGGTGCAGGAGCGGGTCGGGGAGATCGGCCTCGCCAAGGCGATCGGCGCGACGCGCGGCCAGATCCTGGTCTGGTACCTGTTCGAGTCGGCGGTCACGGCGGCGGGCGGCGGGATCGCGGGACTGCTCATCGGTCTCGCCGGCGGTTGGACGCTCTCGCACAGCGTGCCCGGGCTCTCGTCGGCGACCTCGCCGCTCATCGTGGTCGAGGCGATCGCGATGGCGCTCGTGGTCGGCATCGGCGCCGGCGTCGCGCCCGCGCTCCGCGCCGCGAGCATGGATCCCGTCGAGGCGCTGCGCGCGGAGTAGCGACCGCGATCCCGGGGCGCGCGACATCGGGGCGAAAGGAGCGAGATGGGCTACGTCGACAGGCATCTGCTGCCCGGGGAGACGGTGACGTACCGGACGCTGCTCCACTGGAAGTCGTACGTGGTGCCGATCCTGATCGCGCTGCTCGTGCTGCTGCCGCTGATCGTGGTCGCCCTCGGATCCGGGACGAAGCTGCTCGCTCTCCCGCCGGCCCTGGCGGCGCTGGTCATGATGGGAATCGCCCGGACGCGCCGGCGCAGCGCCGAGTTCGCGGTCACCAACCGGCGCGTCATCATCAAGGTCGGCGTGCTGAGCACGCGTTCGATCGAGCTGCTGTTGCCGAAGATCGAGGCGATCGCCGTGAGCCAGAGCCTTGCGGGCCGCCTCTTCGGCTACGGCGACATCGTCGTCACCGGGAGCGGCGGGACCCGGGAGTCGTTCTCGGGAATCCAGTCGCCGCTCGACTTTCGCCATGCCGTGCAGGCCGCGGCGGCGGGCGAGCCGCTCGGGGCCGAAGAGGGCGCGCATCGATCCGGAGCCTGACGTCGCGAGCGCCCGATCGAGGCGCTGCGCGCGGAGTAGGATGGCGACCACGGAGGACCCCCGTATGCTCGATGCCGAGGCGCGCAAGACTCACGACGCGAACAAGCGCGAGTTGTTCGACGCGATGCGCGCGTACCACGACTCCGAGCTCGCGCACAAGCGCGACGCGATCAGCCTGCTCACCACCCTGCTCACGGCGATCGGCGCCATCTTCGCGGCGATCATCGTGCCCAGCCACCCGATTCCGCACGCGGGTACGCTCGCCTGGTCGGTGGCTGCCGTGACCAGCCTGCTCGCCGCGGTCATCGTGTCGGCCACGAATCGCAAGATCGAGGAAGACCACAAGATCTACGCGAATTTCGGCGACGAATACGTCCGTCAGTGCGAGGTGCTGGGCCTGTTCGGCGAGGTCGCGATCGGTGACGAGAAGCGTCCGGTCAAGAAAAGGGTGAAGATCGGACACGGCGGAGGCTATCGGCATACGAAACGCATCGTGCGCTCGGTCGGCATCGCGATCTCGACGCTGACCGTTCTCGGAGCGGTCTTCGTTCAATTGAGCGAATCGAGGGCGGGTTCCAGCGCCGGCGCAACGCGTCCGCGACCGGGCAGCGACGCCGAGATCCGCGCCACGGCGCCCCCTGAGTCCACCGGCGGCTTGCTGCGTTGACCCGCGTACACGTTGCGCTGACGGGGCGGCGCGCGGAGTAGGAACGCATCCGGATTGTGGCAACTGGCCGCGCAGCCAGTTGCCGGAATGCCCCCTACCGCAACTTCCGCCGCACCTCGGCTGCACGGCGCTCGCTCGCCTCGACGCGCGTGCCGTCCTTGAGCCGCAGCACCAGCACGCCGTCCTCGCCGCCGTACGACTCGATCGCGTCGATGTTGACCAGCGCCGCGCGGTGCGCGCGCACGAACTGGCCGGGCGGCAGGCGTTCTTCGAGCTCCTGCAGCGTGTAGTCCACGAGATACTCGCGCCCGTCGGCGCACGCGAGCACGACGCGGTCGCGCGAGACGATGCGCGACACCTGCTCGAGATCGAGCAGCCGCACCTCGCGCCGGAAACGCACCGGCAATCGCCGCAGCGGCTCGAGGCTCTGCTGCACGTCGGGGCTCGCGAGCACCGCGCGCACCGCCGCCTCCTGCCCGGCGGCGCGCGCGCCGCTCTTCACCTCGTGCGCGACGCGGCGCAGCGTCTCGGCGAGCCGCTCGCGGCGGATCGGCTTGAGGAGATAATCGAGTGCGGCGACCTCGAACGCCTCGACCGCGTGCTGGTCGTAGGCGGTGACGAACACGACCACCGGCGGCTCGCGGCCGATGAAGTGCCGCGCCACCTCGAGCCCCGAGAGGTCGGGCATCTGGATGTCGAGGAACACGACGTCGGGCCGGTGCCTGCCGACCGCGGCGAGCGCCTCGGCGCCGTTCCTCGCCTTGGCGACCACCTCGACCTCGCCGTGCTCCTTCAGGAGCCGGTCGAGGAACTGGCGCGCGCGTGGCTCGTCGTCGGCGATCACGGCGCGCAATGCGCCGCCCTCGCCGCCGCGCTCGTCGGGCGCATGCTTCCGCTGCGACATCCTCATCGCTTCACCTCCGCACCCTGGTCGCGCCAGCGCATGGTCACGGCGAATCCGCCTTCCGGCCGCGGACCGGCGCTCATGCTCGAGCCGGGGCCGGCGAAGCGCTGCACGCGCTGCTCGAGATTGTCGAGGCCGACGCCGAGGCCGCGCGATCCGTTGCCGTTGGCCGTGCCGTCGTCCGAAAACGTGAGCTCGAGCCAGCCGTCGCGGCGGCAGGCGTCGAGCGAGAGATGGAGCGCCTCGGCGTCCGGCGCGAGCCCGTGCTTCAGACTGTTCTCGACCAGCGGCTGGAGCAGCAGCGGCGGCACCGTCACCGAGAGCAGCTCGCGCGCGCCGCGGAACTGGAACGCCAGCTCGCCGTCGTAGCGCTCGCGCGCGATGCCGAGGTAGTCCTCGACGAACGCGATCTCGTCGCCGAGCAGCGCGGCACTGCGGCCGCCCGCCTCGACCGTGTAGCGCAGCATGTCGGCGAGCCGCTCGGTGAAGCGCTGCGCGGCGCGCGGATCGGTCTCGGTGAGATACGAGAGCGCGTTCAAGGCGTTGAACAGGAAGTGCGGCTGGATCTGCGCGTGGAGCGCGCGCAGCTCGGCGCGGGTCGCGGCCTCGCGCAGCTCGACGGCTCGGCGCTCGGCGGCGCCGCGTTGCTCCTGGAGCGCCAGATTCTCGAGCCGGATGCCGGCCTGATTGAGCAGGTTCTCGACCGCGCCCTGCGCGTGCTCGGGCAGCTCCTCGCCCGCCGCGAGCCGCGGCGGACCGTTCTCGGGCCAGTCGAGCGCGACCCGGCGGCCGATCCCACGCAGCAGCGCCGCCTCGACCGAGGCGCGCGCGTCGTCGCGGTCGAGCGCGCGCAGCAGCTCGCGCCCCGCCTGATCGAGCGCCGCGCGCAGCGCCATCACGTCGCGGCGGAACAGGCGGTCGAGCGCGCGCTGCAGCCGCACGCGCAGCGGCGCGAACACGAACGCCACCACCAGCGCCGCGACCACGTTGATCACCAGCGCCTGCTCGCCGGTGATCGAGGCGAACAGCCGCTGCCCGGCGACGACGATGCCGAGGTAGAGCGCCGCGAGCACGCCCGAGAGCAGCGCGTACGGGAGCCCGCGCTCGAGCAGCCGGCGCGGATCGAACACCGGGTCGCGCGCGATCAGGAACGCCATGACGAACGGCGTGCCGAGCAGCGTGAAGCTCACCGCCGCCGCGATGAGCCGGAAGCCCGAGAACTGGAGCAGCGCCGCGAACGCCTCGTTCTCGAGCGCCCAGCCGAGCGCCGCGCCGATCAGCAGGAAGAGCGCGACGCCGAGCGCGAGGCCGCGCTGGCTGCGGGTCGGATGCCAGTCGCCGCGCCCGGGGCGCCCGTAGCGCTCGACGATCGAAACCACGCCGAGTGCCATGGCCAGCGTCTGATAGACCGCGAACGGCTGCTGCGGCAGCGATCCGTCCGCGATCAGCCGCGCGATGAAGTAGAGCGGCGTGACGTAGCCGGCGACGATCAGCCAGAACCACGGACTGCGCGCCATCGCGCCCGGCCGCCAGCGCGGGCGCGGGAACACCGACATGAAATGGATGAACGACGCCGGCGCGAAGCACACCAGCCAGCCGTAGAGGGCGAGGTAGCTCTTGAACAGGCCCGTCGGCTCGAAGTCGGGCGTGCGATACACCTCGTGCACGACCGCGACCGCCTGCAGATTGGCGAACAGCAGGAATGTCCACGCGGTGCCGATGTCGGGCCGCCGCCACACGAGCCAGAACGCGACCAGCGGCGCGGCGACCACCGCCGTGAGCGGCACGAGCAGCGCGCGCAGCCGCTGCCACGGCGAGAGGTGGACCGGCGGCATGAGCACGCGCATGACGCGGCCGTCGCGCTCGAACTCGAGCGTGAAGACGTCGCGCGGCAGCCGATCGTGCGGCGCCGAGGGCCGCAGCGACGGCGCACGCATGCGCTCGCCGTTGACGGAGATCAGCACGTCGCCGTCGCGGAGCAACCCCTCGGCCGGCGGGCCGAGGACGCGCGCCACCTTGGGCAGGCCGCGCGCCGCGTCGATCGTGAGCGAGACGCCGAGGCGCGGATAGGGCGTGTGGGTGAGGAAGCGCGGCGCCGCGAAGCTCAAGGCGACCGCCACGGCCACGACCGCCAGCGCGCGGCGGGCGCGGAACTCATGGGTCACGGTTGCGAATCTCCCACACGAGCCGGGCGTGAACGAAGCACGAATGCCGGTACGGAGCGCCGCCCGGGTGCGCGGTCCGGCCGACGAGGATAGCGCCCGGCCGCGTGCGCGCCGGTCCGCGGCCGACCGGCGCGGCCATGCGGCGACGAGCGCGGCAGGCGCGCCACGGCCGCGAACGCCGCATGCGCGGCGCCGTGCGCGCCGGCGCGGCGATCGCTGTCAAGGCCTTGTGCGGCAGGCAAATTGCTGTGTGCCTCCGCCGGGGTGCGGCTATACTCCGCCGCTGTTTCTCGAGGGTGGTGGTCGCGTGCGATCGTCGCCCGTGTGCGGCGCGCGACCTTAGGGCGGCGCCGGTTCCACTTCCGGAGGCTCCTGCTTTGAAACGATTCGGCGGTCCCATCCTCGTCGTCCTCGCCCTCGCCGTGCTCGGCGCCGGGCCCGCGACCACCCCGACCGCGACGCGACCGGCGGCCAGGCCGACCGCGGGAGCGACGCCCGCGCGCACGGGCGCCCGCAAGGCCGGCGCGCGGCGCCTCGACGGCATCGCCGCGGTCGTCAACGACGAGGTCGTGCTGCAGAGCGACGTCGAGGAGCAGCTCTATCTGTACCTGATGAAGGCGCAGGCCCAGGTGGACTCGCAGACCGTGGACACGCTGCGCACGCAGATCCTGAACCAGCTGATCGACGAGAAGCTGATCGTCGCCGAGGCCAAGCGCCATGGCGTGACCGTGGCGGACGCCGAGGTCAACCGGCAGGCGGCCGACGTGCTGCAGGACGTGAGGGGCCGCTTCGCGACGCCCGCCGCGTACCAGGAGCAGCTGCGCAAGGAGAACATGACCGAGGAGAGGCTGATGGAGCGCTTCCGCGACGAGGCGCGGCGCAGCGCGATGGTGCAGCGGCTGGTCGTGAAGCAGGTCCCGAAGCGCACGCCGAGCCAGACCGAGGCCGAGATCTACTTCAAGGCGCACAAGGACAAGTTCCCCAAGGCGCCGGCCGAACTCCGCATGTCGGTGATCCAGATCCCGGCGACGGCGGACTCCGCGACCGAGGCGGCGGCGCGCGTGAAGGCGGAAGGCATCCGCAAGCGCATCGTGGGCGGCGAGAAGTTCGCGAAGGTCGCGGGCGAGACGTCGGACGACGAGACGTCGGCGCGCTCCGGCGGCGACCTCGGCTACCTCGTCAAGGGCACGATGGACCCGGCGTTCGAGAAGTCGGTGTTCGAAGGCAAGCTCAACAGCGTGAGCGAGCCGCTGCGCACCGCGTACGGCTGGCACCTCGTCGAAGGGCTCGACCGCGACACGCTCAAGACGGCGGCGGGACGCGACAGCACCGACGCCCAGGGCACGCCGCTGCTCGAAGCGCACGTGCGCCACATCCTGATCCGCGTGCCATTGAGCGACGACGACGTCGCGCGCGCCCGGGCGACCGCCGACAGGGCGCGCGCCGAGGCGCTCACGGCGAAGGACTTCGGCGCCGTGGCGAAGCGCTACAGCCGCTACGCCGGCCCGCACGCCGACGACGGCGACATCGGCTTCCTCTCGGTCGCGACGCTGCAGCCCAACATCCGCGCCGGGCTCGACACGGTGAGGGTCGGCGGCGTCAGCGAGGTGCTCGTCAATCAGGCCGGGTTCAACGTGTTCAAGATCACCGACCGGAAGCCCGAGCACGAGTACACGCTCGAGGAAGTGAAGAACGAGCTGCCCGCCGCGGTCGGCGAGATGATGTTCCGCGAGCGGCTCGACGAGTACGTGAAGGGGCTGCGCGCCAAGGCGCAGATCAAGATCAACAAGACCTAGACGCGAATCGTCGCGGATCGCCCAGGCCCGGCCGCGCATCCAACCACTCATCCCCCCGCGAAGACGTCCCTTCATCGTCGGGAGATTCGCATGCAACGCACTTCGCGGACCGCCGCCGCCGCGGCGATCGCCCTCGTGTTCCTCGCCGGATGCACATCGGGGCTCCGACGCCCGGTCGTGAGCGCCGTCGCCACGCCCGATGCGCAGGGCGTCCAGCGCGTGACGGTCCATCTGCACAGCTTCTACTTCGAGCCCAATCGCATCGTCGTCCACGCCGGCAAGCCGGTCGAGCTCGAGCTCCACAACAGCGGCCACATGATCCCGCACAGCTTCACGATTGCGGCACCCGGGCTCACGGTGAACCAAGGCACGTGGATGCGCGCCGCGCGCGTGCGCTTCACGCCGACCCGGCCCGACTCCTACACCTTCTTCTGCCACGTGGACGGGCACGCGAAGAAGGGCATGACCGGCACGCTCGTCGTCGAGCCATGATCGCGCGGCTCGTCTCGCTCGCGACCGCCGTGCCGCCCCACGCGGTCACGCAGGCGGACGCGCGCGAGTTCGCGCGCGGGCTGTTCCGGGACGTGCTGCGCGAGGACCACGACCGCCTGCTGGCGGTGTTCGAGCACGCCGGGATCCGCGAGCGCCACGTGTGCGCGCCGCTCGAATGGTACGCGCGCGACCACGACTTCGCCGAGAAGAACGCGCTCTACATCGAGCACGCGGTGCGGCTCGGCGGCGAGGTCGCGACGCGCGCGCTCGAGCGCGCCGGCCTCGCGCCCGACGACATCGACCACCTCGTGTTCGTCTCCTCGACCGGCATCGCGGCGCCGAGCGTGGACGCGCGGATCGCCAACGCGCTCGGGCTGCGCTCCGATTTTCACCGCACGCCGATCTGGGGCCTCGGCTGCGCCGGCGGCGCGGCGGGGCTCGCGCGCGCCCGCGACTTCGCGCTCGCGCGCCCCGGCGCGCGCGTGCTGCTCGTCGCGCTCGAGCTGTGCAGCCTCACGTTCCAGCGCAACGATCTCTCGAAGCGCAATCTGGTCGCCGCGTCGCTGTTCGCCGACGGCGCCGCCGCCGCGCTGGTCGTCGCGGGGCCGGACGACGAGGCGCCGCACGCCAACGGGCGCCGGCCGCTCGACCTGGTGGCGAGCGCCAGCACGTTCTGGAACGACACGCTCGACGTGATGGGCTGGGACGTCGACGGCGGCGGGCTCCACGTGGTGTTCGCGCGCGACATCCCGACCATCGTGCGCGAGCGCGTGCGCCCCGGGCTCGCCGAGTTCCTCGGCCGCCACGATCTCTCGCTCGAGGCGATCGATCACGTCGTCGCCCACCCCGGCGGCATGAAGGTGCTCGCCGCGTACGAGCAGGCGCTCGGCCTCGGCCGCGACGCGCTGGCCCACGCGCGCGCCGTGCTGCGCGACCACGGCAACATGTCCTCGCCCACGTGCCTGTTCGTGCTCGAGCGAGCGCTCGAGGCGCAGGCGATCGGCGCCGGCGAGACGGCGGTGCTGTCGGCGCTCGGGCCGGGGTTCTGCGCCGAGTACCTGCTGATGCGCGGCGCGGCGGCGTGAGCACGGCGCGCGCGTGAGCGCCGCGCCCGTAGGCGCCGCGCTCGTCGCGTTCCTCGTCTACTTCGTCGCCGAGCGGCTCTGGGAGCTGGCCGTCTCGGCGCGCGCCGATCGCGCACTCCGGGCACGCGGCGCGCGCGAGTTCGGCGCCGCGCACTTCCCGTGGATCGTGCTGGTCCACGCGCTCTATCCGATGGCACTCGTCGCCGAGATCCTGCGCGTGGGCGCGCGGCCGGAGCGGTTCGCGGCGCTGTGGCTCGCGGGCTGGATCGCGGCGCAGGCGCTGCGCTTCGCGGCGATGCGCGCGCTCGGCGACCGCTGGAGCGCGCGCGTGCTCGTGCTGCCCGGCGCGCCGCGCATCGTGCGCGGCCCGTACCGGTGGTTCGCGCACCCCAACTACCTCGCGGTGTTCATCGAGACGATCGCCGGCGCGATGATGTTCGGCGCGTGGCGCACCGCCGCGGCGTTCGGCGTCGCGCAGGCGCTCGTGCTCGCGGTGCGGATCCGCTGCGAGGAGCGGGCATTCGCCGCCGTCGCGGCGCCGGTGCCGCCCCGGCGGCGCGCGGCCCGGTAGTGCCGACGCCCGGCCGTACGCGGCCGCGGAGCGTTGAGGCGGCTCCCCGGCCTCTGTTAGCTTGGCCGGGATGATCACCTTCGATCAGGTCTCGAAGCGCTTCGCTGGCCGCCTCGTGCTCGAGGACGTGTCGTGGCACATGGACGAGGGCGAGTGCGTCGTGTTCCTCGGCGACACCGGCGCCGGCAAGACCACGCTGCTGCGGCTGATCACGCACGAGATGCGCCCGACGAGCGGCGCGGTCACCGTCGGCACGTTCCGCAGCGGCCGGCTCAAGCGTTCGCAGCGGGCGCTGCTGCGGCGCACGCTCGGCATCATCTACGAGGACTTCCGGCTGCTCGCCGACCGCTCGGTGTTCGAGAACGTGGCGCTGCCGGTGCGGATCGCCGGACGGTTCGCGGACGACGAGGTGATCCCGCGCGTGCTGTTCGCGCTCGAAGAGGTCGGCATGCACCAGAAGCAGGAGGCGTTTCCCGCCGAGCTCTCGGCGGGCGAGCGGCAGCGCGTCGCGATCGCGCGCGCGATCGTGCATCGCCCGGCCGCGATCCTCGCCGACGAGCCGACCGGCGCGCTCGAGCCGAAGAGCGCCGACGAGGTGCTGACGCTGCTGCGCCGCATCCACGACGAGGGCGCGGCGCTGCTGCTGGTCACGACGCGGCGCGAGGTCGCCGAGGCGCTGCCGGCCCGGGTGATCGAGATCCGCGACGGCCGGCTCGCGGGCGCGGCGACCGGCGCGACCGCCGCCGCGGGCGCCGACCCCGCGCCATCCACGGCCGACGCCGCGCCGCCGGCGCCGGGAGCCTGACGATGCACGCCTTCTACTTCCGCGAAGCGTCGCGATCGTTCCGCCAGCACCGCGGGCTCGGCACCACGGCGATCTTCGTCCTCACCGCCGCACTCGCGCTGATCGGCGGCTTCATGATGCTGTCGTACAACGCGCAGATCGCGGTGACGAATCTCGGCGACCGGCGCGAGATGATCGTCTACCTGCGCGACGAGGTGACGCCCGCCGAGCGGCAGGCGCTGATCACGCGGTTGAGCGAGCTCTACGGCGCGGTCACCTACGTCAGCAAGGAGGAGGCGTGGGAGGCGCTGCGCCGGCAGGTCGGCGATCCGTCGCTGCTCGACGGCGTCGACGAGAATCCGCTGCCCGCCTCACTGCGCATTCGCCTGAAGCCGGCGCTGCTCACGCCCGAGGCGATGGACGCCGCGTCCCGGCAGGTGTCCGGGTTCCCCGAGGTCGAGGACGTGCGCTACGGCGCCGAGTGGGTGCGGCGACTGCATCACTTCGGCAACGGGCTGCGTCTCGGCACGATCGCCGTCGGCCTGATCGTCGCGATCGCGGTGGGCTTCGTCGTCTACAACACGATCCACCTCACCGTGCTCGCGCGGCGCCATCAGGTCGAGATCATGAGCCGGCTCGGCGCCACCGACGGATTCATCGCCTGGCCGTTCGTGATCGAGGCCGTGTTCGAGGTCGGGCTTGCGGCGCTGCTCGCGCTCGCCGCGGTCTTCGGCCTGCAACGCCTCCTCGACGCGCAGCTGATCCGCATGGTGTTCCTGCCCCCGGTGTGGGCGCTGGGGTTCTTCGTGGTCGCGATCGCGCTCGCCTGGTTCGCGGCGTGGCTCGCGCTCTCGCGCGTGCTGCGCTCGGTCGGCCCATGAGCGGCGCCGTCCGGGCGGCCCGGCGCGCGGGCGTCGCGTGCGCCGCGCTGCTCGCGGGCGCATGCATCGCCGCCGCGCCGGCCGCCGCGCAGCAGGACAGCCTCGAGCGCGCGCAGCGGCTCCAGCTCGAGGAGACGCAGCGTCAGATCCGCGAGAACCGCCAGAAGGCGAGCGAGCTCAAGGGGCAGGAGAACAGGGCGGTCGGCCAGTTGCGCCACACCGAGCGGGAGCTCGCCGGCACGCGCGTGCGGCTCCGCCGGCTCTCGCAGCGGCAGAAGAACCTCGATCAGCAGCTCGACGTGACGCGCACCGATCTCGAGCACAGCATCCAGTCGCTGGCCGAAGCGCGCGCGCGGCTCAAGAAGCGCCTGCGCAACATCTACAAGTACGGTCCCGCGAGCGACCTCGAGGTCGTGCTCTCGCACGAGTCGTTCGCGCAGCTGCTCGCGCGCTGGGACTTCCTCCAGATGGTCGCCGAGCAGGATCGTCAGCTGATGGAGGACGTGCACGACCGCAAGGATCGCGTCGCGACGCTCGAAACGCGGCTGCAGGGGCACATCAAGCAGATCGAGCACACCGCGAAGCTGACGACCGGCGAGAACCAGCGTCTGCAGGGGCAGCAGAAGACGCGCGCGCAGCAGGTCGAGACCATCAAGACGCAGCGCGAATCGTACGAGGCCGCCGCCGCCGAGCTCGAGCGCACCGCGCGCGCGATCGCCAAGCTGCTCGCGACGCTCGAAGCGCGGCGGAAGGCCGCGGTCGCCGGGGGCAAGCCGGCGCCCGCCTACAGCGGCGACTTCGCGAAGGGCGCGGGCGCGCTCGAGTGGCCGGTGCGCGGCGAGGTGGTCGGGCACTTCGGCCCCGAGGTCCATCCGCGCTTCGGCACGACGATCAACAACAACGGCATCGACATCGCCGCCGAGATCGGCACGGCGGTGCGCTGCGTCGCGAAGGGGCGCGTCGAGTACACCAGCGACGACTACGCCTCGTACGGACCGATCGTGATCGTGGACCACGGGGACGGCTACCGGACGCTCTACGCGCACCTCTCGGAGATCAACGTCGCGGTCGGCCAGGACCTCGCGTCCGGGCAGATCATCGGCCGCGTCGGCGAGGCGGGCTCGCTCAAGGGCCCGGGGCTCCACTTCGAAGTACGGAAGGGCGGCAGCGCGCTCGATCCCGCGACCTGGCTCCGGTAGCGGGGGCGCCATGCCGATCGTCCGACTCGCCGACCTGCTCGATCAGCCGACCGCGACCGCGTTCCTGCGCGGTGTCGTGAAGGGCGGCCGGTTCGCGAACGCGTATCTCTTCCACGGTCCGCCGGGCGTCGGCAAGGGCACGGCGGCGCTCGCGTTCGCGCGCGCGCTGCTGTGCGACCGCGCCGCCGGCGCCGCACCCGCGGCCGCCGCGGCGCCGAGCCTGTTCGACGCGATCGAGCCCGCGGCGCCGGCCGACGCGCCGGGCGCGCCGCTCGACGACGCGTGCGGCGCATGCGCGGCGTGCGCCAGGACCGCGACGCTCCAGCATCCGGATCTCAAGTTCCTGTTCCCGGTCTCGGGGGAAGAGAGCAAACTCGACGAGACCGTGATCGAGACCGTCACGGCGCTGCGCGACGACCCGCTCTTCGCGTTCGTCTACGACAAGGCGGCCTCGATCCGACTCTCGCTCACCCGCGACCTGTTGCGCGACCTCGCCTATCACCCGTTCGAGGCCGCCCGGCGCGTGGTCGTCGTGCGCGACGCCGACCGCATGCGCGAGGACCAGTACTCGGCGATGCTCAAGTCGCTCGAGGAGCCGGGCGCGACCGCGGTCTGGGTGCTGACGACGTCGCGGCCGAACCGCCTGCCGGCGACGATCCGCTCGCGCTGCCAGCGCGTGCGCTTCGCCCCGCTCGCCGAGTCGACGGTGCGCTCGTTCCTCACCGCGCGCGCCGGCGTGGCGGCCGACGACGCGCGGCTGCTCGCCGCACTCGCCGCCGGGAATCTGACGCGCGCGCTGACGCTGCGCGATCCCGGGCCGGGCGCGATCCGCGATGAGGCGATGGCGCTGCTCGGCCCCGCGATCAAGGGCGAGGCGGGCGAGCTGTGGAAGGCGGCGCAGGGGTTCATGCGCTACGGCAAGACCGGACGCGAGTCGCTGCGGCGGATGATCGAGTTCCACGAGCTGTGGCTGCGCGACCTGCTGCGCGTCCGCTACGGAGCGGCCGCGGAGATGCTCGCGAACCGCGATCAGGAGGCCGAGCTGCGCCGGCAGGCGAAGACGATCGACGCGCGTGAGGTGCGGCGGCGGTTGATGGTGCTCGAGGAGGCGCTGCGCTCGATCGACGGCAACGTGAGCGCCGACATGACGCTGTTCTCGGCGATGGCGCGCGTCGGCGGCCGGCCGCTCGGCGAGGGCGACTGGCCCCCGCATCCCGCCGCGCGCTGGGACTACTGACGCGCGCCGCGGCGCTCGTCGTCCGCTGCGCACGAGAACGCGATTGACGCGCGGCAGCCGCGATTCCATGCTCCGCCGCGCCGCAGATCCCCCGCCCGGGCCGCCGGGCTCCCCCACCTCGTGAGGTCCGCCATGAAGCGCTTCTTCGCCTCTTCGCTCGCGCTCGCCTGCCTCGTCGCGCTGCCCACGTCCCGCGTTTGCGCCGCCACGCAGGAATCGTCGCGTCTGGTCCATTTCGGATTCGGCGGCGGCTTGAGCGTGCCGGTGAGCGACGCCAAGGATGCGTTCAAGACCGGGTTCCACGGCAAGGGCTGGGTGTCGTTCTCCCCGCCCCGGCTGCCCTTCGGTCTCCGCGCGGCGCTCGGCTACGAGAAGCTCGACTTCAAGGCCCCGCCCACCACACCGACGGCGACGCAGGGCACGGGCAGCGTGCTCTCGGGGCTCGGCGACATCACGCTGGGATTCCCGGTCGGGCCGATCAAGCCGTACGTCCTCGCCGGCGTCGGCGCGTTCAACTTCAAGGCCGACGACGGCACAGGCACGTCGACGTCGAAGACGCAGTTCGGCATCAACGGCGGCGTCGGCGTCGAGCTGCGGCTCGGTCAGATCTCCGCGTTCGTCGAGGGCCGGGTGGAGAACATCTACACCGACAAGGGCCTCAACAGCGCGTTCGGCAGCCTCAAGACGTTCCAGACCCAGATCATCCCGGTGACGTTCGGCATCTCCTACTAGCGCCGCCGGACTGCGCCGCCGGACCGCGCGACCGCGCGGCGCGCACGCGCGCGCGCCGCGTTCGTGCACGATGCAACGCGCGTGGCAGGGCGGGCGGCCGGAACTCGGCCGCCCGTTCGGCTGGATGCGCGCGGGCCGCCGTCGCGCCGATAGAATTCGCACGATGCTCCGCATGCGCTCACTCGATCGCGCGCTCGTTCGCGCCGCCCTCTGCGCCCTGGCGCTCGCCGCGTGCGCCGCGCCGGCGCACGCCGCCTGGCCGGTGGACGGCCGCGCGCTCTGCACCGCGAGCGGCGACCAGAACTACCCGGTGATGGCGCCCGACGGCACCGGCGGCGCGATCGCCGTCTGGGAGGATCGCCGCGGCACCGCGAGCGATGTCTACGCGATGCGCGTCGGACCGAACGGCGTGCTCGGCAGCGGCTGGCCGGCCGATGGACGCGCGCTGTGCACCGCGGCGCAGGATCAGGTGGCGCCCGTGATCGCCTCCGACGGCGTCGGCGGCGCGTACATCGCCTGGGAGGATTACCGCGCCGGCGGATCGAACCCCGACATCTACGTCCAGCGCGTCAACGCGGGCGGCGCGATCGCCGCCGGCTGGCCCGCGAGCGGCGTGGACGTGTGCACGCTCACCAGCGTGCAGGGACACCCCAGCATCGTGCGCGATGGCGCGGGCGGCGCGATCGTGGTCTGGGAGGACTTCCGCAGCGGCTTGGGCGACATCTATGCCCAGCGCGTCAACACGGCGGGTATCGCGCAGTGGACCGTGAGCGGCATCCCGATCTGCGCGGCCGCCGGCGACCAGCGGTTCCCGGTCGCGGTCACGGACGGCGCGGGCGGCGCGATCATCGTCTGGGAGGACGACCGCAACGGCGCCGGCAACGGCGACGTGTTCGCGCAGCGCGTCAGTATTTCCGGCGTGGTGCAGTGGGCGACGAACGGCGTCCCGGTCACGACCGCCGCGGGCGATCAGATCGAGCTCCACGCGGCGAGCGACGGCGCGGGCGGCGTGCTGGTCGAGTGGGAGGACCATCGTTCGGACAACTCGGACGTGTACGCGCAGCGCATCGGCGCCGACGGCGCGGCGAAGTGGACCGCCGACGGCCTCGCGATCTGCACCGACCTCGCCGAACAGTACGGCGGCTCGATCGCGGCGGACGGCGCGGGCGGCGCGTTCGTCGCCTGGATCGACCTGCGCGCGGGATTGAGCGACATCTACGCCCAGCACGCGACGCCCGCCGGCGCGATCGCCGCCGGCTGGCCGGCGAACGGTCTCGCGATCTGCACCGCGGACGGCAACCAATTCGATCCTGCGGTCGCGAGCGACGCGGCGGGCGGGGCGTTCATCGCGTGGAACGACCAGCGCACCGGCGCCGCGGCGACCGACGTCTACGCGCTGCGGGTCAGCGGCGCGGGCACGCTGCCTGCGGGATGGAGCGCGAACGGCGCCGTGTACTGCGGCGCCGCCGGCGACCAGTACCTGAACTCGATCATGGCCGACGGCACGGGCGGCGCGATCATCGCGTGGTCCGATCAGCGCGGCACGAGCGCCGACCTCTACGCACAGCGGATCGCGGGCGCGGGCGGCGTGCCGACCGTGGACGTGCCCGGCCTGCCGGCGCTGCCGCCGGTGGCGCTCGCCGCCGCGCCGAATCCCATGCGCGTCGCGACGCGCCTCGCGTTCTCGCTCGATGCCGAATCGCGCGTGGACGCGCGCATCACGGACGTGAGCGGCCGCACGGTGCGCGTGCTCCTCGACGGCGTGGCGCTCGCCCCCGGGCCGCACACGCTCGACTGGGACGGCCGCGACGCCGCGGGCGCCCGGCTCCCGGCCGGCGTCTATCTGGCGGTGGTGCGCGCCGGCGCCGCGCCGGCACGGGTCGAAAAGCTCGCCCTGATCCCCTGACCGCCGCCGGACGCCGTCCGCGTTACGCGGATGAAACGGCGCCGAGCCTGCGTTATCTTCTCCGCGTCTCGATCACGTCCTCCGCCGACGCGGAGGCTCTTCATAGCCGGCTTCGGATCGCGGTCCAAGTCCCCGCCGGATGACGCTTCACCAACTCTCGCCGGCGCTCCGCCGGCGTTCGATACGGACGCTCGTCCGTCATAGAGGCAGTCGGATGGCCGATATCGTGCAGGTCGCCCTGCGTGCGTCGCACCGCGAGTTCTTCCTCAACTCCCGCAACCTCTGGCTCAAGCTCCGCGATCGCGTGATCGTCCAGGCCGAGCACGGCGAGACGATCGGCGACGTGTTCCTCAAGGATCCGCAGCTCGTGGCGCTCAAGCGTCCCGGCACGGTGACGCGCGAGATCATCCGCAAGGTCACCGAGGAGGACCTGGACCAGGAGGACCACAACCACGCGCTCGAAGGCACGGCGTTCGAGTTCTGCCGCGACCGGATCGAGTTCCGCGATCTCAAGATGGACCTGAGCGAGGTCGAGGTGGCGTTCGGCGGCCACCGCATCACGTTCTACTTCTCGGCCGAGCACCGCGTGGACTTCCGCGAGCTCGTCAAGGATCTCGCCGCCCGCTTCCACACGAGGATCGAGCTGCGCCAGATCGGCGTGCGCGATCAGGCCAAGCGCCTCGACGGCTGCGGTCCGTGCGGCCGCGCGTTCTGCTGCTCGACCTGGCTCAAGGACTTCCATCCCGTGACGCTCAAGATGGCGCGCGAGCAGCAGCTCTCGCTCAACCCGAGCAAGATCTCGGGCGCGTGCGGCCGGCTGCTGTGCTGCCTCGCCTACGAGCTGACGAGCTACCGCGACAGCCACGACCGGCTGCCGCCGCCCGGAACGAAGCTCAAGACCGGAAAGGGCGTTCTGGTCGTGACCCGCACGGAGATCTTCCAGGAAGCGGTGTGGCTCAGGGACAACGAGGGCGGCGAGCACCGCGTCGCCTACGCCGACCTGCCTCCCGGCCCGTACCACGCGTGCGGCGACTGCCACTGCAAGGACAACGAGAAGGGCAACGGCGGCGGCGCGGCGCCGGACGAGCCCCCGCCGCAGGGCTAGAGCTGGCGCCTCTGGAACCCGCGCACCGCGAGCAGCACCGCGACGATCGCGTAGCCCGCCGCCCACCACACCATCGCCGGGCTCGCCACCGACACGGGTGAGAACGGCGTCGCGTGCAGATCACGCATGATCGCCGGCTGCATGAACCACGCGGCGCGCTGCCACAGCGCCTCGGCCGGCATGATCAGGCTCGCGACCGTGCCGACGTTCCGCGCCGCGGCGTTGTTCACGAACGTGCCGATCTGCTCGACCCAGTTGCCGACGAACGCGATGCCGTAGAGCCCGAATGCCGCCATGCCGTTGGTGACGGTGCTCAAGCGCGTCCCGCCCGCGATCGAGATCGAGACCAGCAGCACCGCCTCGATCGCCATGAGCGGCAGACCGTCGGCGATCGCCGGCGGCACGAAGTCGGCGGTGAATCGGGCGACGAGCAGCACGCCGCCCGCCATGACCGCGAGGTAGCCGAGCACGACCGCGACGTGCGCGAGCCACTTGCCGAGCACGATCTCGGCACGGCGCATCGGCTTCGCCGCGAGCGTCTGGATCGAGCCCGAGGCGATCTCGCCCGAGAGCGTGTCGAGCGGCAGCAGCACGGCGCTCATCACGGTGAGCAGGTTGACCGCGAAGAGCCCGGCGAGCGTGATGCCGTTCAAGGCCACGCGGCGCTCGAGCAGCGTGATCCGCGTCTGGTGCGCGAGATCCCGGACGATGAAGTGGAAGCCGATCGCGTAGAGGGCGAGGAACGCCGCGCCGCCGATCAGCGCGGCGAGCAGTACGCGCCGGCGCAACGCCTCGTGCAGCGTGAGGTGGGCGATGACGATGAGCCGGCGCATCAGCCGGGCCTCTGGCCTTCGCCCATGATCTCGAGGAACAGCGCCTCGAGCGAGGGCCGGCCGGCGCGCATCTCGTAGAGCGTGACGCCGCGCTCGACGAGCAGCGGCGCGATCGCCGACAGCGCGTCCTCGCCCGCCACCGTGAGCCGCACGGTGCGGCCGTCGGCCGCCGGCGCGGGCGCCGCGACCGCGATCCGTGCGAGTGCCGCGAGCGTCGCGCCGTCGTGCGGCCCGAGGCGCAGCTCCACCTCGATCACCGCCGCGTCGGTGCCGAGCGCCATCTCGCGGATCGTACGTCCGCGCTGGATGAAGACGACGCGATCGCAGGTCGCCTCGACCTCGCCGAGGAGGTGCGAGTTGAGGAACACCGCCGTGCCGCGCGCCTTGAGCTCCTTGATCACGTCGCGCACGAGGCGGCGGCCGAGCGGATCGAGCCCCGAGGTCGGCTCGTCGAGGAACACGAGATCGGGATCGTTGATCAGCGCCTGCGCGAGGCCGATCCGCTGCACCATGCCCTTGCTGTACTCGCGCAGCTTGCGGTGCGCGGCGTCGGCGAGGTCCACGCGCGTGAGCAGCCGGTCGGCGCGCCGCTCGAGCTCGGCGGCCGGGATGCCGAACAGCCGGCCGTGGAAGCGCAGCAGCTCGCGACCGGTGAGCCAGTCCTGAAATCGGAAGTGCTCGGGCAGGAACCCGACGCGCGCGCGCGCCTCGCGGTCGCCGAGCCGCGCGCCGAGAACGGACACGCGCCCCGCGCTCGGGCTCACGAGGCCGAGCAGCATCTTGAGCGACGTGGTCTTGCCCGCGCCGTTCGGGCCGAGGAAGCCGAAGACCTCCCCCCGCCGCACCGACAGGGAGAGGTCCGCGACCGCGAGCGTGGCGCCGAAGCGCTTGCGCAGTCCGTGCGTCTCGACGGCCAGCCCGTTCATGCCGCGTCCAGACTAACGGACCGACTCGGCCACCTGCATCATGTCGGGAGGCGAGAGCGTGCCGTCGAGCGCGAACACGCGATCGCCTTCGGTCCAGAGCACGACCGTCCCGGCGCGCTGCCGGCGGCCGTACGACGACTCGGCGAGCGTCACGAGCAGGCCGGAGTTGCCGCGCACGGTGACCGGGCGGAACGAGCTGGCGTTCAGCGGCACCGGCACGACCAGCGTGCTGCGCCAGTCGATCGAGCGCGCGACGCGGCGCGCCTCGCCGGCGTCGAGACCGAGGATGCGCAGGCCCATTTCGCCGAGACGGGCCAGATCGACGCCGGACGGCAGCGCGATGTCGGGGCTGCGCGACTGGACGAGCTGCATGCGCCGCTCGCCGTGGCGGTAGCTCTCCGACACCACCGGATACATGTGGAGGGAGAGATCCTTGCCGTCGAGGTTCGCCGGCACCTCGACGTCGCGCAGGTCGAGCTGGGCGAGCAGGTCGCGCAGCCGCGACGTGGTGATGCCGAGGCGCGCGCGGCCCTCGCCCGTCACCGCGACGGTGTCGGCGACCAGGCCGCCCGGGAGATAGGTCGGGCTCGCCACGTTGAACCCCACGAGCGCCGAGGCCGCGCCCGCCGAGGGCTCGATCGTCGGCTTGCCGGGATCCTGCAGCACCTCCTTGCGGTCGAACACGACCATCGTGTTGTCCTGCTTCATCGCCCGCAGTTTCTCGAGCCGCTCGGGATCGAACGACACGGCGACGAAGCTGCGCACGCGGAACAGGTCGAGCACCGACTGCGCGAACGCGCGCACCGAGGGGAACGCGAACAGCGCGATCACCGTCGCGAGCGCGGTGGCGCCGGCGAGCGCCGGCCGCCACGCGAAGCCGCGGCGCGGCGCCGCGTCGCTCTCGGCCAGCCGCCGGCGCAGCGAACCCGCGAACTCGGCGCGCGGATCGCGCGCGTAGGATTCCAGAAAGCGATCGTCCATCTCGTCCATCGTCTCCCCCTTCACCATCGGGCACGGAGGTCCCGCACCGTGCGGTGCAGGATCGTGCCGACGTTCGACTCGCTCATCCCGGTCAGGTCGGCGATCGCGCGGTTCGTGAGCCGGGCTCCGTATTTCAGCGCCACGAGATCGCGCTCGCGCCCGGGCAGCGTCACGAGCAGCCGGCCGAGCCGGTCGAGGTCCGAACGCAGCTCGGCGATCTCCTCGGGCGTCGCGCCCCCGGCGATCCGCTCCGCCGCGTCGAGCGGCTCGTGCCACCGCGCGCCGCGGTAGTGGTCAACCGCCACGCGCCGCGCGATCACCACGAGCCACGTGCCGACACGCGCCCGGTCGCGGCGGTAGCGATGCCGCGCGCGCCACGCCTTCTCGAACGTGATCGAGGTGAGATCCTCGGCCACCGCTCCGTCGCCCACCCGGTAGCGGAAGAAGTTGTAGATGCGCGGCAGCTGCTCGGTGTAGACCGCCTCCCAGTCCACCTCGGCGGCGGGGACGGCCCACGTCCAGAGCCTCGCGAACGGCGCGTTGTCCACGGTCATCGCCTCCAGATACGGAGCATCCCGGCGACTATCACGCAGACGGGGCCGGCGCGGAAAGGGCGCTCGGCCTTTCCGCTATACTGCCGCGCCTCGTTCACCGACCGGAGACGCCCGTGCCCGCCCGCTGTTACATCACCACCGCCATCGACTACGTGAACGGCCGGCCGCACCTCGGCCACGCGTACGAGAAGGTGCTGGCCGACGCGATCGCCCGCTTCCACCGTCAGCGCGGCGAGAGCGTCTTCTTCCTCACGGGCACGGACGAGCACGGGCAGAAGATCGCGCGCGCCGCCGAGGCCGCGGGCAAGACGCCGCGCGCGTTCGTAGACGAGCTGGTGCCGGCGTTCAAGCAGGCGTGGAAGGTGCTCGGCATCTCGTACGACCAGTTCATACGCACCACCGATCCGCGCCACGAGCTGGCGGTGCAGGAGCTCTTCCGCCGGCTGCACGACGCGCGCAGCCCGAAGACCGGCGAGCCGGTGCTGTTCGAGGAGGCCTACGAAGGCCTCTACTGCGAGGGCTGCGAGGAGTTCAAGCAGGAGAAGGATCTCGACGGCGACGGGCGCTGCCCGATCCACGGCACCGTGCCGAAGAAGGTGCGCGAGACCAACTTCTTCTTCCGCCTCTCCGAGTACGACGAGGCCCTGCTCAAGCACGTCGAGGCGCACCCGGACTTCATCCAGCCCGAGTACCGGCGCAACGAAGTGCTCAACGTGATCAAGGACGGGCTGCAGGACGTGAGCGTCACGCGCCCCAACGTGCCGTGGGGCGTCGCGCTCCCCGACGAGATCGCCGGCGCCGAAGGGCACACGGTCTACGTGTGGGCGGACGCGCTGCTCAACTACCTCTCGGCGATCGGCTGGCCCGAGCGCAAGTACTCGCTGTGGTGGCTCGCGCGCGAGAACGAAGTCGCCGGCCCGGGCGCCGCGCGCGAGGACGCGTTCCAGGACCTCGACGGGCAGGGCAAGCCCGGCGCCGCGTGGGCGGGCACGACGACCAAGAAGTTCACCAACGCGCTGCACCTGATCGGCAAGGACATCAGCCGCTTCCACTGCGTGCTGTGGCCGGCGCTCTTGCTCGCGGCGGGCGTGCCGTTGCCGCGCCAGATCTACGTGCACGGATTCATCTACGCGCGCGGCGAGCGGCTCTCCAAGTCCGCGGGCAACGTGGTGGACCCGGTCGAGCTCGCGGAGCGCTTCGGCGCCGACGCGCTGCGCTTCTACCTGCTCGATGCGATCCCGACCGGCCGCGACGGCGAGTTCACGCTCGAGCAACTGGTCGAGCACTGCAACACGCACCTCGCGAACGATCTCGGCAACCTCGCGAGCCGGAGCGTCACGATGGTGCACAAATACTTCGCCGGCACCGCGCCGGCGACGTGGCGGCCCGAGGCGCTTCAGGACGCCGCGGCGCGCGAGGCGCTGGAAGCGCTGATCGCGGCCGCGGTGCGCGCAGCCGACGACGTGCCGCAGGCGTTCGGCGATCTGCGCATCCACGATGCGCTCGCCGCGGCGTGGGTTCCGGTGGTGCGCGCGAACGAGTTCATCGAGCGCGTCAAGCCGTGGGCGCTCGCCAAGGATCCGGCGCGCGAGCCCGAGCTCGCGACCGCGATCCACGCCCTGCTCGAGACGCTGCGGCTCACGGCGATCGCGGCGTGGCCGGCGATCCCGGCGAAGAGCGAGGAGCTGTGGCGCCTGCTCGCGCTCTCCGGCTCGCCCGGCGAGGCGCGCGGCGACGACGCGCGGCCGTCGTTCGCGGGCGCGGCGCCGGCCGCATCGCCGGTCGCCGGCCGCACGCTCGGCGAGGTGAAGAGCCTCTTCCCGCGCATCGAGCTCGAGGCCAGGGCGTAGGCGCGTCGCGCGCCCGCCGCGCCGCGCTCCGTCGCGAGACCACGATGATCGGCCGCACGCTCGCCCACTACCGGATCGAGGAGCTGCTCGGCGCCGGCGGCAGCGGGACCGTGTACCGCGCCGAGGACACGCGGTCCGGCGTTGCCGTGGCGATCAAGGTGCCGCATCCCGCGCTGATCGCCACCGCGGCCGCGCGCGACGGCTGGCTCGCGAGCGCGCGCCGCGCGCTGGCGCTCCGCCACCCGCACATCGTCGCGACGCTCGACGTCTGCGACACGGGCGACATGGCGTTCGTGGCGATGGAGATCGTCGGCCGCCGCACGCTGCGCGAGCGCGTCGAGCACGGGCCCGTGCCGCTGCGCGAGACGCTCGCGACCGGACGCGCAGTCGCCGCGGCGCTCGCGTTTGCGCACGGGCTCGGCGTCCTGCACGCCGACCTCAAGCCCGAGAACGTGCTGCTCGCCGCGAACGGCGCGGCGAAGGTCGCCGACTTCTGCACGCAGGCCGTCGCCGACGGCGGCCCGCGCACGCTCGACGCCACGCCGGAGTACATGGCGCCCGAGACGGCGCTCGGCCGGCCGCCCGAGGCGGCGACCGACGCCTACGGCCTCGGGCTCCTGCTCTACGAGATGATCTCGGGCCATCCGCCGTTCGGGGGCGCGCAGGTCGCGGCGGTCGCGACGCGCGTCGCGTCCGAGCCGCCGCCGCCGCTCCCGGCCGCGACGCCGACCGCGCTCCAGGAGCTGATCGAGGCGCTGCTCGCCATGCGGCCCGCCGACCGCCCGCGAGCCGCCGAGGCGGCGGACCGGCTCGCGGCGATGGGCGGCGCATGATCGACACGCACTGCCATCTCTGCGACAGGCGCTTCGACAAGGACCGTGTGCACGTGCTCGACCGCGCGCGCCACTCCGGCGTCACGCATCTGATCGAGATCGCCTACGCGCCCGAGATCGTGCCGCGCGCGCACGACCTCGCGCGCGAGCACGCGAACGTCTACCTCGCGGTCGGCGTGCATCCCGGCGAATCGGGCCGCGTCGGCGACGACTATCTCGCCGCGCTGCGCGACCACGCGCGCCATCCGCGCGTCGTCGCGATCGGCGAGACCGGCCTCGACTTCTACCGCGATCACGCGCCGCGCGCCGATCAGGAGCGCTGGTTCCGGGCGCAGGTGCGGCTCGCCGACGAGCTCGGCCTGCCGGTCGTGATCCACCAGCGCTCGGCGCTCGAGGAGACGCTCGCGATCCTCGAGACGATGCGCCCGGCGGCGGGCGGCGTGCTCCACTGCTTCGACGACGGGCCCGCGGCGGTCGAGCGCGCCGCGGCGATCGGCTTCAAGCTCGGGATCGGCGGCGTGCTGACGTACGGCCACGCGCCGCTCGAAGAGGCGGTGCGCACGGCGCCCGCCGAGATGCTGGTGCTCGAGACGGACGCGCCGTATCTCGAGCCCGAGCCGCGCTCGCTGCGCCGCAACGAGCCCGGGCTGCTCGCGCGGATCGTGCCGCGGCTCGCCGAGCTGCGCGGCTGGACGGCGGCGGACGTGGACCGCATCACCACCGCCAACGCGCGCGATCTCTTCCGCGCGCCGCCGGGCGGCCCCGCGTAACGCTCAAGCGCCGGGCCGGACCTGCCGAAAACAGGCCGAGCATGTCCATCTCCACCGATCTCGGGATGCCGCCCGTGATCGCGATCATCGTCGTCATGATGATGATCGCGACCACCGTGTTCGGCGTGCGCGCCGTGGGCCGCCGCCAGCGCCTGCGCGCCCGCCGCGGCCGCGCCGAGCTCACGCGCACCGTCGCCGCGTTCTTCGACGACACCGTCGGCGCCGCCGACCTGCTGCGCGCGATGGATGCCGCGGACGCCGGCACCGCATGGACCGTGCTCGAATCGCTCCCGCTCAAGCTCGACCGCGCCGAATGGCTGCGGCTCTCGACCGCGCTGACGCGGCTGCGCCACGCCGCGGCCGAGCGCCGCGCGCTCACCGACGATTCGCCGTGGCGTCGCGTGCTCGCCGCACGGCGGCTCGCGCTGCTCCGCTCCCGCGCGTCGTGGCGCCTGCTGCGCGAAGCGATGGCGCGCGGACCCGAGATCGTCACGCAGGCGGCGGCGGCGGCCCTCGCGCGCTACCGTGACCGCGGCGCGCTGCGCTGGCTGCTCGCGCATCCGCAGGCGCTGGCGAAGCGCCCGCGCGCGGCGCTGGCGGCGCTGCTGCGCGCCTACGGCCGGAGCGGCGCCACCGTGATCGAGGATGCGCTGACGCGCGGCGTCGCGCACCCGCGGCTCGAGATCGCGATGGTGGACGTGATCGGGCTGCGCGCGCAGCGCTCCGCCCGACCGCTGCTCGAACGGCGGCTCGCCGGCGGCGACGTCGACATGCGCGCCGCCGCGGCGCGTGCGCTCGGCCTGCTGCAGGCGATCGAGTGCGGCACGTCGCTCATCGCCGCGCTCAAGGACGACGCCTGGCAGGTGCGCGCGCAGGCGGCGCGGGCGCTGGGACGCGTGCGCACGCCGCTCGCGATTCACGCGCTCGCGGCGCGGCTCACCGATGCCTCGTGGTGGGTGCGCCATCACGCCGCGTACGCGCTGATGGATCTGGGCGAGGACGGTCAGGCGGCGCTGCGGCAGATCGTGGCGACCAGCGCCGATCCCTACGCGCGCGACATGGCGCGCGAAGCGCTCGACGGCGGCATCCAGAAGCTGAGCGCGTAGACCGCGGCGTTCGCCGCGCGCCGGGCCGCGACACGGGCTTCGGACTTCACGCCGCCGCGCCGGCTCGCCTACACTGCGGCGATGGTCCGTCCGCCGCGCGCGCCGCGCGCCTCCGCGTACGTGCGCCGCCGCGCCGCGACCGAGCCCGGCGAAGCCGCCCGCGTCAAGGATCTGCTCGCCGTGCACGGCCTCTCGCCGCGCAAGCGCTTCGGCCAGAACTTCCTGATCCGTGAGGAGACCGCCGAGCGCATCGTGGACCACGCGCGGCTCGATCCCGCCGACGTGGCGGTCGAGATCGGTCCGGGCGCGGGCGCGCTGACGTTCCGCCTCGCCCGCCGCGTGCGGAAGCTGATCGCGGTCGAGCTCGACCGCGGGCTCGCCGCGGCGATGCGCGAGGAGGCGGCCGGCTTCCCCGGCGTGGATCTGATCGAGGGCGACTTCCTCGAGCTCGATCTCGCGGCGCTCGCCGCCGAACACGGCGCCGAACGGCTCGTGGTGGTCGGCAACATCCCGTACAACATCACCACGCCGATCCTCGAACGGATCTTCGCGCAGCGCTCGGTGGTGACGCGTGCGGTGCTGCTGGTGCAGAAGGAGTACGCCGAGCGCCTCGCCGCCGCCGCCGGCACGCCCGAGTACGGCGCGCTGACGCTGTTCGCGCGCTACCACGCGCGGATGGAGCCGCTCATGCGCGTGACCGCCGCGTCGTTCTGGCCGCGGCCCGACGTGGACAGCATGCTGGTGCGGTTCTTCCTGCGCGACCACCCGCCGGTGGACGTGCCCGACGAGGCGCTGCTGTTCCGCGTCATCCGCGGCTCGTTTCACATGCGCCGCAAGCAGCTGATGAACACGCTCGAGGAGACGCTCGCGCTCGGCAAGGACGCGGTCGCGCGGCTCGCCCGTCAGGCGGGGATCGATCCGCAGCGCCGCGGCGAGACGCTGACGCTCGAGGAGTTCGCGCGGCTCGCGCGCGCGGCGGCGGAGCGCGGGTCGTCCGAGGTTCGGCCGTGAGGATGTCCACCCGTCACCGGAAAGGAAGGCGTCGATGATCCGCAAGGTCCTGCTGATCCTGGTCGTGCTCGTGGTGGTGCTCGTCGCGGGGATCGCGGTCTTCGTCGCCTCGCGGCAGCACCTCTCGTTCGCCGCGACGCCGTATCCGCCCCTCGAGGCGTCCACCGACAGCGCCGTCGTCGCGCGCGGGCGCTACATCGTCCGCGACATGGCCAACTGCGCGCAGTGCCACGGCGACACGACGCAGGTGCAGGCGATGCTGAGCGGCGCCGACGTGCCGCTCATCGGCGGACGGGTCTTCGACATCCCGCCGGGCACGTTCTACGTGCGCAACATCACGCCCGACGCCGAGACCGGAATCGGCGCCGCGCCGGCGAAGGCGATCGCGCGCGCGCTGCGCAGCGGCGTCGGCATCGACGGCCGCGCGCTGCTGCCGTTCATGGAATTCCAGGGATTCTCGGACGAAGATCTGATCGCCGTGGTGTCGTACCTCAAGGCGCAGCCGCCGGTGCACAACGTCGTGTCGGCGCATCGGTACTCGGCGCTGGGCAGCGTGCTGAAGGCGACCGTGCTCGCCAGCCCCGTCGGGCCGAAGCCCGACGTCACGGCGAAGAGTCCGCGGGGCGCGACGGCCGAGAACGGACGCTACCTGGTCGAATCGGTGGCGCTGTGCGTGAGCTGCCACACGCAGCGCGACGAGAAGACCGGCGCCTTCACGGGGCCCAGGCTCGGCGGCTCGGCGGGATTCATCACCGACGAGCGGGGCCGCTACTGGTCGACGCCCAACATCACCGTCGATCCCACGCACGGCCGGCTCGGATCGATGAGCGAGGATCAGTTCGTCACGCGGCTGCGCGCCGGGCGCCTGCTGCCCGGCTCACCGATGCCGTGGCAGGGACTGATGAAGCTCGACGAGGACGACCTGCGCGCGATCTACCGCTACATCAAGACCGTGCCGCCCTCGACCCACGATCCCGGCCCGGTGGGGCCGACCGAGAAGAAGAGCTGACGGAATCGGACGCGGCGACGCCGTGGTAGGCTCGCCGCATGGATGGACGTCGCACGACTCCGATCACGGGCGAGAAGGCGCGACTCGGCCCCGATGCCGATCGCATCGACCGGGCGTTCTGGGCGCGCCTCACGCCCGAGGAGCGGCTCGAGTCCGCGTGGCAGTTGAGCCTCGAACTCTGGCGGTTCAAGGGATGGGACGCCGGTGAGCAACGACTTCATCGCGCTGTTGCGCGAACTCTCCGCGGCTGAAGCGCGCTATCTGATCGTCGGCGCATACGCCGTGTCGCTGCATGCGCGACCGCGCGCGACCGGCGACCTCGACATCTGGGTCGAGCCCACGGCGGAGAACGCCGCCCGGGTGCATCGCGCGCTGGAGGCGTTCGGCGCTCCACTCCAGGACTTGAGCGAGGCGGATCTCCGGACGCCCGGGATCGTCTATCAGATCGGCGTCGCGCCGCGTCGGATCGACGTGCTCACGTCGCTGACCGGCGTATCGTTCGACGAAGCCTGGCGCGATCGCGTGAGCGGGAAGATGGGCGATCTCGACTGCCCGTTCATCGGCCGCGAGCAGCTGATCCGCAACAAACGCGCGCTCGGACGCCCTCGGGATCTGGCGGACCTCGAGCTGCTCGGCTAGTCCGAGGCGCGATCCGGGCCCGATGGGCCCGACCGAGAAGAAGAGCTAGTCGCTCCCGGTCGAGCGGAGCAAATCCCGTGCGATGCGCGTCATGATCCTCGGCGGCACGTCGGGCCATGTCGCCGGCGGCGGACGGCGCAGGGGCGGCGGCCGACGAATCCGCGGCCTCGTGGCACGCGCAGGCGCTTGCCGTCAGCGCCAGCAGGAGGGCGGCCGAGAGCGCCGTGCCGCGGGACCCGGAAGTGCGGCCGGGGGTCACCCGCTCAGGGCTCGACGAACTTGTAGCCGACCTTGTGCACGGCGACGATGAACGGCTGCGCGAACCCCGCGCCGAGCTTCGAGCGCAGGTTCGAGACGTGCGTGTCCACGGTGCGCGTCGTGACGCCCAGCTCCTCGTCCACGCCCCAGATCTCCTCGAGCAGCTCCTCGCGCGACACGGTGCGGCCGCGGTGCTCGATCATGTACTTGAGCAGCTCGAATTCCTTGAACGAGAGCGCCACCTGCTTGCCGGTCTTGAGCACCTCGCGCGGCTCGAAGCGCACCTCGACGTCGCCGAACGTGTAGACGGTCGGCCCGGGTGAGCCGGCGGCGCTCGGGCCGCGCTGGATCAGCCGCTTGGCGCGCGCGAGCAGCTCCTTGATGCCGAACGGCTTGGTCAGGTAGTCGTCCGCGCCGAGGTCGAAGCCCTTGAGCACGTCGGCCTCGAAGTTGCGCGCCGTGATCACCAGCACCGGCATCTCGCGATGCCGCAGCCGCAGCTCCTTGAGCACGGTGAAGCAGTCCTTCTCGGGCAGCATGATGTCGAGCACGACGAGGTCCGGCTTCTGCTTGAGCGCCGCCTTGAGCCCCTCGGGCCCCGTGCGCGCGGTGAGGACGTCGTAGCCCTCGTAACGGAAGTTGTGCGCCAGTCCTTCCAGCAGACCCTCTTCGTCTTCGACGATCAGCACGTGCTTCATCGCGTCCACGCTTCCTCCCGTCTCATGATGCCGCCGCGTTCTCCTGCGGCTCGGACCGCGCCCCCGCGGCGACCGAACGGATCGCCGGGAGCACGAGTGTGAAGGTGCTGCCCTCGCCCACGGCGCTGTCGACCTCGATGTGGCCGCCATGGGCTCGCATGATCTGATCCACCAGCGACAGCCCGAGCCCGGTGCCCTTCACGTCGTGCACCAGGCCGGTTTCGATGCGGACGAACTTCTCGAAGATGCGCTTCTGATCGCGCGGCGGGATGCCGATGCCGCGATCCTGTACCGAGATCACGACCGCGCGCGGCTCGCCCGCCTCGTCCGTGCGGGCCGCGCACGTCACGCGCACTTCGCGGCGGGTGCGCGAGTACTTGAGCGCGTTGTCGAGCAGGTTCAGCACGCACTGGGACAGCGCCGCGGCGTCGGCGCGCACCAGCGGCAGATCGGCGGGCATCTCGACGTCGAGCCGGAAGCCTTCGCTCTCGAGCCGCAGGCGGAAGCTCTCCACCGCGTCGCGCACCACCGGAAGCAGGTCCACGGCCTCGAACCGGAACGTCTGCTTGCCGGCCTCCAGCCGCGCGAACTCGAGAATGTGATCCACGATCCGGTTCAGGCGCATGGCCTCGTGGTTGATCGTGTTGAGGAAGCGCTCGGCGTCCTGCTGCGACGAGAAACGGCGCATGAGCAGCGTCTCGACCGCGAGGTGGATGAGCGAGATCGGCGTCTTGAGCTCGTGGGACACGTTGGAGACGAAGCTCGCCTTCTGCTGCGCGAGCTCGAGCTGGCGCACGGTATAGCGCAGGCCGAAGAACGTGGCCCCGGCGAGCACGGCGCCCATCAGCACGATGAAGACGATGAGCAGGATGACGAAGCGCTGCGCCCACACGACCGGCGCGTTCTGCGTCGCGGCGACGCGCACGCTGAATCCCGCGAGCGGTCCGGTCAGGCGTCCGGTGTACGCGGTGGGCTCGTAGCCGGCCTCGCCGCCGAGCACGATGCGCCGGCCGTCGGGACCGGTGAGACGGACGACCAGCCCGCGGGTGGACTCGATGCCGCCGTACATGCGCTCGTTCTGCGGCAGGTGCTCCTCGAACAGCGGGCGCAGTCGCGCCTGCAGAAACGTCGCGGGATCGAGCATCCAGCCGCCGACGCCCGACACCTGCCCGTCGGGATCGTGGATCAGGAGCCCGGTGAACCATTCGCCCGGCCGTGGCCCAGGCGCAAAGACGATCGGCTGGTGCTCGACCAGCAGGAGGTCGTAGTTGTCGAGCTTGTCGAGCGGGATGAAGCGCGCCTCGCCGAAGTCGCCGGCGTCGGAGGCGAGCGCGGCAAGGATCGCATCGCGGCCGCGCCCCTCGCGCGCCGCGTTCTCGGCCGGCGCGAGCGCGTGGCGCAGGTCGCTCAAGAGCTCGACCTCGAAGCCCTCGGTGATCTGCTGCGCCATGTAGCGGTCGTAGCGCGCGCTCTGCGAGCGGACGACGTCGGAGACGCGCAGCGTGAGGTAGATCCCGAGGCCGGCAAGGAGCGTCGCGGGGAGCACGACGCCGAGCCCGAGGATGCCGAGCACGCGACGGCTGAATGGTGGGATGCCCATCGGTCGAAAAGCCTAGCCCTCGAACCGCGTTCGCAGCAACGAAGCGGGCCGGCCCGATGCTCGGTCCGGCCCGCGATCGAATCCCCTGCCGCCCCGCCGCCGGGCCGGCGACACGCCTAGCTCTTGAGGCGAGCCGCCACCTTCTGGTCGGTCATCTCGTGGATCTTCGTCACGATCGCGGGATCGCTCGAGGTCAGCAGCGTGAGCACGCCGCCCTGGATGTTCACGACCTCACGATTCAGCTTGCCGCTCGCGATCGCGCCGCGGATCGCCTTGCAGCCGTTGCACAGCCGCACCTTGTCGCCGACCGCGACGTAGTGCGCGAGGTGCTCGTTGCGCGATGCGATCGCGGCCTGCACGGCGCTCACGTGCGCCGGCGAGTCGGCGGTGTAGACGAGCATCACGCCGTTCTTGAGCCGCACGGTCTGGCGGTGCGCGCCGGCGGCGTCGAGCCTCTCGCTCGCATTCGCCATGTCGAGGCACGCCTCGCAATCGTCGTGGAGATCGGCGGTCGCCATCCCGGCCATGCCGCCCCCGTCGCAGTGGCCGCCGGCGGCGGCCATGACGTTCAGCGTCCGGCCCTTGGCCGCGGTGGTCGCCGCGCCCTTCGCGCAGCAGGCGTGGGACGAGGCGGTCGCGGCGGTGGCACCGCTCGCCTGCATGTGGGCCTTGCACGCGGCCGCCATCCCGGCCGTGCACGTCGCCGCCATGCTCGCAGTGCAGGCGCCGTTCGCGGCGGTGGCCGCCATGCCGGCGGTGCAGGCGCCATTCGCGGCGGTGGTCGCCGCGGCTTTGTCCTTGTCGCACGCCCATGCCGCGGACGCGGCGATCAGCATGACGGCGGAAAGGGCGCACACGATTCGCGAAGAAGACACAGAGCACCTCCAGTGATGCGCCGGGCGTGCGGGGGGAGCGGGGCGCGAGATCGTTATCGGCCGTGACGCGATAAGCCTGTCATTCGAAGTCCGCATTCGTGTCAGCGATGTGCAAATAAGCCGCGTCCCGCGGGCTCCAATCGACCCTCGACCGGGCGTTCGCGACCCCGTTCCCCCGCCGCCCTGAAGACCGATGCCGGCGGGTCCGGCCCGGGACGCCGGTGCGGGCGGCCCGTCAGGCGGCGCGGCGTTGACGACGCGCGCCCCCCCTGCGTACCGTGCCGGCCCACGATCGCCATGAGCAAACGGAAGTCGCGCGGCCCGCTCGTCACGCCGAAGGCGCTCGGCGTGATCGCCGCCATCGCCCTCGCGCTGTTCGTCATCGGCGAAGGCGTGCGCTTCGTGCGCTCCGACGGCGGCCGGCTGCTGATCGCCCGCGCGACCGGCCTCGGCGCGCGCGCCGATCTCATCCGACTCGTCGCGAAGCCGATCCGGCTCGGCCTCGCCTCGGTCGCGGTGCCGCGCGACAGCGTCAGCGAGACGCCGGTCGAGGGCGGCGCCGCGCCGATGCGCTGGCGCGTCGGGCTCGCGCCCAACGCGTCGCTGCTGCAGGCGAACTACGCCATCACGCGTTCGCTCGAGAACGCGGGCGCGGTGGTGATGTCGGCGACCGAGCGCTGGACCGATCCCGGCGCCGAGTCGGTGCACATGCTGGTCGGCCTGCCGCACCGGCCGACGCACGAGGTGATCCTGGTGCGTGCGCCCGGCGGCGCGCGCGCGGCGGCCGCCGCCACGGCGCGCCTCGCGCTCGTGCTCTACGGATTCGGCGACGACGCCGCGGCCGCCGACTCGTTCTTCACGCTGCCGCAGCCGTTCGCGGTCGCCGTGGTCGCGGGCGGGCCGGCGAGCGAGCGCGTGATGGCGCACGCGCGCGACCGCTCGCGCGAGCTCGTCCTGCACCTGCCGCTCGAGCCGCTCAACTATCCGCGCATCAATCCCGGCCCGGGCGCGCTGCTCGTCTCGATGAAGTCGGGCGAGATCACGCGGCTCACCCGCCGCTACCTCGATCAGGCGGGCGCGGTCGCCGCCGTCGCGAACCACATGGGCTCGCTCGCGACCCAGGACATGACGGTGATGCGCGCGGTGTACAAGGAGCTCAAGCGCCGGCACGTGCCGTTCCTCCACGTCGCGCCCGCGGCCGGCGCGGTGTGCAGGTCGCTCGCCTCCGACATGGGCGTCGTCTACGCCGAATCGGACGAGGTGCTGGACGGCGAGACGCGCGGCGACAACGCGCGCGCGCTCGAGAAGCGCTGGACCGCGGTGCTCGCCGCGGCGCGGAAGCGCGGCCACGTCGTGGCGCTCGTCCGCGCGACGCCGCTCACGCGCCGCTGGCTCGCGCACGCGCTCGAGCCGAAGCGGCTCGGCGGGGTGAGCATCGTGCCGCTCGCGTCCCTGGTGGACCGGCCGGCCGCCTTCTGACCGCGGCGTCACGCGCCGCCGCCCATGCTATGGTGTCCCGGCCCATGCAGCTCGGACAGGACGTCCTCAACGACCTCGGCATCGCGACCGCCAGGGAGTGGCTGATCGGCGACGGTCGCGGAGGGTTCGCCTCCGGCACCGCCGCCGGCGCGCACACCCGGCGCACGCACGCGCTCCTGATCGGCGCCACCGCGCACGGCCGCCTCACGACCGCGCTGCTCCGGCTCGACGAGCGGGTGCAGGTCGGCGCCGAGCGCTTCGACCTCGCGACCAACCTCCATCGCGGCGCCACGCCCGACGCGCCGCACGAGGCGCGCCCGGCCGGCCATCTGCTGCTCGAATCGTTCCGCGACGATCCGTGGCCGACGTGGCGCTGGCGGGCCGGCGGCACGACGATCGAGAAGTCGGTGTTCATGATCCGCGGCCACCACGCGGTCGCGGTCACGTGGCGCCACCTCGACGGGCCGCCCGCGCGGCTGCACGTGAGCCCGGTGCTGGTCGCGCGCAATCCGAACGCGCTGGTCGCCGACGGCGCCGACCTCGCCGGCGCGACGCAGGGCGTTCCGGGCCGCGTGCGCATCGAGTCGCTCGCCGGAACGCCCGCGCTGACGCTCTGGCACGGCGGCGCGTTCCTGCCCGCGCACGTCCAGCAGCGCGGGCTCGTCTACCCCGCCGACCGCGCGTTCGCTCCGCCCGCGCGCGGCCGGAGCCGCACCGCCGCGGCGCCGGCCGAGGCGAGCGAGGACGGGTTCATCCCCGGCCACCTCGAGCACGATCTTCCGGTCGGCGGCGCGATGCACGTGGTCGCCGCGATCGAGGACGACCTCTTCCGCGCGCTCGCGGTCGAGGGACGACTCGGCACGCCGCCGCCCAGGACGCTCGCGGAGTGCGTGCGATATCTCGAGCAGGACGAGCTCGCGCGGCGCGAGCGCTGGATGCGCGCCGCAATCTCGGGCGCCGACTTCACCGCGCGTCAGGCGGCCGCGGCGCATGGCGGCCCGGGTGAAGCGCTCGCGCGCCGCGCCGCGCCGCTCATCGACGCCGGCGAGCCGTGGGTCGCGCGCTTCGCCGCGGCGCTCACCGACGGCCTGATCGAACGCGACGGCCGCATGACGCTCCTCACCGCCCTGCCCGCGGGCGCGGAGCGCGGCGCCGAGACGCTGCGCGCGCTCCCGGCGCTGATCACGCTGCGTGCGTTCGAGCCGGCGCGCGAGGTGCTGCGCGGCTACGTCGAGTATCTGAACGAAGGGCTGGCGCCCGAGTCGTTCGATCCCGAGAGCGGACGACCGCGCTACGGCGATCCCGCGCCGGCACTGTGGCTCGTGCATGCGGCGGAGATGCTGGCGCGGCGCAGCGTGGACCAGGAGCTCGCGGTCGAGGCGCTGGCGCCCGCGATCGAGAGCATCATGCAGGCGTACCGCTCCGGCACGCGCGGCGGGATCCGCGTCGCGCCCGACGGCCTGCTGTGGTCCGGCGAGGGCGAGGCTGCGTGCGCGCGGCCCGAGCTCAACGCGCTCTGGTTCCACGCGCTGGTCGCCGCCGCGCAACTCGGGCGGCTCACCGGCCGCAAGGAGAGCGGCGCGTTTTACCTCGCCTGGGCGCGCGAGCACCAGAAGCGCGCGGTCGAGGCGTTCTGGGACGAGAAGCGCGGCTGCCTGTTCGACTCGCTCACCGATGCCGGCCCGCGCGCCGGCATCGCGCCGTCGCAGCTCCTCGCGGTGAGCCTCACGCCGCCGCTGCTCCCGCCGCCCCTCGCCGTGCGGCTGGTCGCGACGCTCGAGCGCGAGCTGTTCACGCCGCTCGGCTTGCGCGAGGCCTCGAGTGCCAGCGTCGCCGCGCCGGAATGGATCGGGCCGTTCATCACGGCGACGCTGCGCGTCTACAAGCGCAGCCCCGGCGCGCAGACGAAGGTGCGCGGCTGGATCGAGACGCTGCGCGCCGAGCTCGATCGCGCCTCGACGGCGCACGTGCCGGCGAGCTTCGCGGCGCCGCGGCACGGCGATGCGGCCGCGCGCCCGCGCGGCGGCGCGCCCACGCCCGGCGAGTGGCCGCAGCCGGTCTCGGTGCTCGCCGCGGCCGAGCTGCTGCGCGTGTGGATCGAGGAGATCGACCGCGCCGAAGTGCCGGCGCCCGTCGGCTAAAGCCGAAGGCGGGCGGGGCGCGACCGCGCCCGCCCGCCTCCGCCTGACCCGCTACCGCGCTACCAGATCTTCGCGCGGTCCGCGACCGGACGCATCATCGGGTCGCCGTCCTTGATCCCGAACGCATCCTGGAACTCCTTCATGTTCGAGAGCGGTCCGATGCAGCGGAACCGGCCCGGCGAATGCGGGTCGGTATTGATCCGCAGCTTGAGCGCCTCGGGACGCGTGTTGGAGCGCCAGATCTGCGCGTACGAGAGGAAGAAGCGCTGCTCGGGCGTGAAGCCGTCGATCTTCGTGCGCGGCTTGCCGGCGAGCGCCTTCTGCAGCGCGCCGTAGGCCACGCTCAATCCCCCGAGGTCCGCGGTGTTCTCGCCGAGCGTGAGCTTGCCGTTCACGTGCATCGAGTCGATCGCGACGTAGCCGTCGTACTGCTTCTCGACCATGAGCGAGCGCGCCTTGTACTTGTCGGCGTCTTCGGTCTGCCACCAGTCCTTGAGGTTGCCGTCGGCGTCGGACTTGCGGCCCTGATCGTCGAACCCGTGCGTCATCTCGTGGCCGATCACGGCGCCGATGCCGCCGTAGTTCACCGCATCGTCCGCGCCGGCGTCGAAGAACGGCGGCTGCAGGATGCCGGCCGGGAACACGATCTCGTTCATGCGCGGGTTGTAGTACGCGTTCACGGTGGGCGGCGTCATGCCCCATTCCTTGCGATCCACCGGCTTGCCGAGCTTGGCGATGTTGCGGTTCCACTCGAACGCGGCGATGCGCTTCTCGTTGAGCACGAGCGCGCCGCGGTCGATCGTGAGCGCCGAGTAGTCGCGCCACACGTCCGGGTAGCCGATCTTGACGGTGAACGCATCGAGCTTCTTGACCGCCTGCTGGCGCGTCGCGTCGCTCATCCACTCGAGGTGCGAAAGCCGGTCGCGCAGCTCGGCGCGCAAGTTGTCCACCATCGCCTTGGCGCGCGCCTTGGCCTCGGGCCCGAACGTCTTCGCCACGTAGAGCTGGCCGAGCGCCTCGCCGACGCCGCCGTCCACCGTGCGCAGCGCGCGCTTCCAGCGCGGCTGGTTCTCGGTCGTGCCGGTGAGGACGCGGCCGTGGAAATCGAAGCTCGCGTTCACGAATGCCGAGCTCAGCTCCGACGCGGCGCCGTTGATGACGTGGAAGCGCAGATAGGTCTTCCAGTCGGCGACCGGCGTCGCCGTCATCATCGTGTTGACCTGCTTCATGAAGTCCGGCATGCCGACGATGATCGCGCCGCGGTCCTTGATGGCCATGTCGTCGAACATGCGCGCCCAGGGAATGTTGGGCGTCAGGGCGACGACCTCGTCGAACGTCATCTTGTGATAGGTGGCCTCGGGATCGCGGCGCTGGACGCGCGTCATCGAAGCGTTGGCGAGCTGCGTCTCGAACGCGAGCACGGTGTTGGCCTCGGCCGCGGCGGTCGTGGCGTCGTCGCCGAGCAGCGTGAACAGCTTGGCGACGTAGGCGACGTACTGGTCGCGCAGCTTCTTCGAGGCGTCGTCGGTCTTGGTGTAGTAGTCGCGGTCCGGGAGTCCGAGACCGCCCTGCACGAGCTGCAGGCGCACCTCGGTGCTCGCCTTGGCATCCTGCTGCGCGAACAGGACGAACGGCACCCGCTCGCCCATCGTCTGCGAGCGGGAGATCGCGGCCGGCAGATCGGCGGCGGTCTTGATCGCGGCGATGCGCTCGAACTCATCGGCGAGCGGCTTCACCCCGTCCGCCTCGGCGCGCGCCGAGTCCATCGCGCTCGCGTAGAGATCGCCGGCCAGCTGCTCGGCGCTCCCCTTCTTCGCGCCCGTCTGCTTCGACGTCGCGTCGAGGATCTCGTGCAGCACGGCGTAGTTCCGCTCCAGCACCTCGGAGAACGAACCCCAGCGGCTCTCGGTGGCGGGAATCGGGTTCGACTCGAGCCACTTGCCGTTGGCGTAGCGGTAGAAGTCGTCGCCGGGCTTGACCGACGTGTCCATGTTCGCCGGATCGATCGGCTTTCCGGCCGCGGCCGGGCGCGCGGCTAGCCCAAGCGCCAGCAGGAACAGTGCGCCGATCAGGGCGCGTGCAACGCGTGCTGCGGAGGTCATTGCGTGTCTCCTCGTGTCGTGCGTGACGGGGAAGCGTGGGAATGAGGCCCGGGAGAGTGCGGGAGCCGAAGCCCGGGCCGCAACGGAATCCGCGCCGCGACAGGACGGGCGCGCCCTGCCGCGGGACGAGTGCGGCTACGCGACGGCCGAACGCCTCGCCCGCACGATTTCGAACAGCGCTTCCGCCGCGACGATCGCGAACAGCAGGCCGACGAACGCGGGCGCCTCGAACCCGCCGCCGAGCCCGGCGAGCAGCGCCGCCGCGAGTGCTGCGGCGACCCGCGCCGCGACCGACGCGTCGCCGCCGCGCACGGTGAGGCGGATGAGCGCGATCGCGGCGAGCTCGGCGATCATGCCGCCGGCGAGGATCGCGCCCGCCGCGGCGCCGATCGCGCGGCCGCCGGCCGCCGCCATCACCGCGAGCAGCACGCCGGCCGCCGCCGCGGCGATGCCGGCGAAGATCAACAGGTGCCCGTAGCCCCACACGAACGCGCGCACGAGGTTGCCGCGCGCGAGCGCCGACGCCTCGACGAACTCGAAGTACACCCACCACACGCACGCCGCGAGACCGAAGCCCATCGCCGCCGTGACCAGCGCGCCGGCGTTCCACCCGGTCGCCGCCGTGCCCGCCGCCACCGCGACGATCGATTCGCCGAGCACGATGAGCGTGAACTGGCCGTAGCGCTCGGCGATGTGCGAGGCGTCGAACGTTTCGATCGGCATCGCGCGCGCGGCGACCATCGGCGTCGTCATCAGCACGAGCATCGCGGCCGTCCACGTCGGCACGCGCAGGGCCGGCGGCACCCACAGCGACGCGAGCCACAGCGCGGCGCCCAGCGCATCGCCGAGCGCGTAGACAGTGGTGAACGCGCGCTCGTGACGCGCGTGGCGGCGCGAGCGCAGGAAGAGCAGCGCGAGCAGCCCCTGCATGAACGCGTACGGGAGCACGAAGCCCGCGATGCGTCCGCTCGCGACGCCGCCGATCCCCACCGAGAGCGCGATCACCGCCAGCATCGCGGCGAGCATCGCCGAGCGATAGACGTCGTCGTCGTTGTCGAAGCCGGTCGCGTACCAGCTGTAGCCGGTCCACGCCCACCACACCGGCACGAAGAGCCCGGCGAAGCGCAGCAGCCCTTCGACCGAGGGATGGGCGCGCAGCTCCTGCGTGAGCGCGGCGACCGCCGCGACGAAGCAGAGGTCGAAGAAGACCTCGAGCCACGTCGCGTGGCGCTCGCCGTCGTGCGCGCCGCGGAGCACCGGCGGCCGGCGCGCGGCGGCCGGGCGCGCGTGCGCTCTGGATGCGTGGTTCACGGGCGCCGCACGGTAGAGAACGGCGCGGCGCGAACGCACGGGCCCGGCACTGTCACCTTTGTTACCGAAGCGGTGACGAGGGTAACGGTCCGGCGCGTCGTTTCGCGTTGCGCCCGCACGGGCGCACAACGGTTTGCCGCGGCCGGCGCCGCGGAATGCGTCTTGCAGTGTGCTCGCGGCTAGGAACGCCGCTCACGGGCGGGTTCCCCCCGCCTCCCGTTCCCTCTCGGCGCTGGAATGAGTCGGCCCGACCGGAGTACGGAGAGGCATGAACGCTCCCACACCCGCACGGCGCGCGAGGGACACGCGCCTCGGGAACCTCGCTACGGCGCGCCGCGATGACCAATTGGCGCGCGGCGCCACATCCTCCGGGGCGCTGCGAGGGGAGCGGCGCGAGCTCGTGACGCGTCGGGTCCGGACTCCATCGCCGGCCCGGCGCGATCCGCGCTGGTTCCAGATCGCGATGCTCTCGGCGCTGCTCGCCTACGGCGTCCTGGGCCTCGGCTTCGGCATCGGCGCTCCGCAGATCGCCGCCGTGATCGGCGCGGCGCTCGCCACGCAGTGGCTCTGCGGGCGGATGGCCCGGCTGCCGCGTTTCGATCCCTTGAGCGCGCTGATCTCGGCGATCGGCCTCTGCACGCTGCTCCGCACGCACGGCATCGCGCCCGCCATGCTCGCCGCGGCGATCGCGATCGCGAGCAAGTTCGTGCTGCGCGTCCGCGGCAAGCACCTCTGGAACCCGACCAACCTCGCGCTGGTCGTGATGCTCGCGAGCGGCGCGGGCTGGATCTCTCCCGGCCAGTACGGGCACGTCGCGTTCGTCGCGCTGCTGATCGTCTGCGCCGGACTCACCGTCGTGATGCGCGCCGGCCGCGCCGACGTGACGCTGGCGTTCCTCGGCGCGTACGCCGCGATCCTCTTCGGCCGCTCGCTCTGGCTCTGCGAGCCGCTCACGATCCCGATCCACCGACTGCAGAGCGGGCTGCTGCTCCAGTTCGCGTTCAACATGATCTCGGACCCGCGCACCACGCCGGACTCGCGCGCCGGGCGCGTGCTGTTCGGGGCGCTGGTCGCGATCGGCGCCGGGATCGTCCAGTTCGCGCTCTTCCGCGCCAATGGACCGGTGTGGTCGCTCGCCGCCCTCACGCTCGCCGCGCCGTGGATCGACCGGCTGCTGCCGGGCGCGCGCCATGAGTGGACCCCCGCGGTCGCCGCATCCGGCGATCGCACGACACGGAGCGTCATCGCCGCGGGCGCCGCCCCTGCCGCCGTCCGCATTCAACCGAGCGACTTCGCCGGCCGCGCGCCGGCGCCGGTCGCGCTGTGAGGAGGCATGCATGAAACGCCCGTTCACGCTTCTGCTGCTCACCGTCGTCCTGGGTTCCGCGCTCGTGTCGCCGCGCGCGGCCCACGCCTTCTGCGGCTTCTACGTCGCAAGCGGCGACGCGAAGATCTTCAACAAGGCCTCGCAGGTGGCGCTGGTGCGCGACGGCGACCGCACCGTGCTGACGATGGCCAACGACTTTCGCGGCGAGCCGAAGGCGTTCGCGATCGTCGTGCCGGTGCCGGTCGTGCTCGACAAGAGCCAGATCCATATCGGCGACAAGTCGCTCATCGACCATCTCGACGCGTTCACCGCGCCGCGGCTGGTCGAGTACTGGGATCCCGACCCGTGCCCGGTCGCGAGCGACGCGATGGAGCTCCGCGCGTCCCGAACCGCCGGCGTCGCGAAGTCGTTCGAAGAGATCTCCGTCCGCGCAGGCCGGAGCCTCGGCGTCACGATCGAGGCGCAGTACACGGTCGGCGAGTACGACATCCTGATCCTCTCGGCGAAGGAGAGCGGCGGGCTCGAGCGCTGGCTCAAGGAGAACGGCTACCGCATCCCGAACGGCGCCTCGTCGGTGCTCGCGAGCTACATCAAGCAGGGGATGAAGTTCTTCGTCGCCAAGGTGAACCTCGGCGAGCAGCAGAAGCTCGGGTTCACGTACCTGCGTCCGATCCAGGTCGCGTTCGAGTCGCCCAGGTTCTCGCTGCCGATCCGGCTCGGCATGGTGAATGCCGACGGCGCGCAGGAGATGTTCGTCTACGCGATCTCGCGCAAGGGCCGCGTCGAGACCACGAACTACCGCACCGTGAAGCTCCCCTCCGACCGCGACGTGCCCGAGTTCGTGCAGGCCGAGTTCAAGGACTTCTACCGCGACATGTTCTCGCGCCAGGTGCGCCATGAAGGCATGGACGTGGTGTTCACCGAGTACGCGTGGGACATGGGCTGGTGCGATCCGTGCGCGAGCCAGCCGCTCTCGAACGACGAGCTGCGCCAGCTCGGCTGCTTCTGGATCGCGGCGGCCACGGGCCCGCAGCGCGGCGGGCAGACGCCGTTCGTGACGCGCCTCCACGTGCGCTACGACGCGGAGCACTTCCCCGAGGACCTCGCGTTCCAGGAGACGAGCGACCGCGCGAACTTCCAGGACCGGTACGTCATCCGTCACGAGTGGAAGGGCGAGGGCGATTGCCCCGGCGCGGTCGCCTATCGCGCCGGACTCGCCGACCGCCGCGCGAAGGAGGCGGGCAACGTCGCCGAACTCACCGGCTGGGAGCTCGCGAAGATCCGCGACAAGATGGCGCTCGCCGCCGACTGGTCGCGGCCCGAGGACCACATGCGCTGGTGGCAGCGCATGTGGAAGGACGGGGCGGCCGTGAATCACTAGACTGCCGCCGATGACCGAGCTCGACGACGCGAGGGCCCGCGCCCGCACGACGTACAACGCCGCCGCCGACAGCTTCGACGATCCGGCGAACACGTTCTGGGAACGCTACGGGCGCGCGACGATCGAACGCCTTGCGCCGCGCCGCGGCGACCGCATTCTCGACGTGTGCTGCGGCAGCGGCGCCTCGGCGATTCCCGCCGCCGAGACGGTCGGTGACGGCGGCCGCGTGATCGGCGTCGACCTCGCCGAGCACCTGCTGGCGCTCGCGCGCCGCAAGGCCGAAGCGCGCGGGTTGCGCCACGTCGAGTTCCGCGCTGGCGACATGCTCGACCTCCGGCTGCCGGAGTCGCCCTTCGACGCGGTGGTGTGCGTGTTCTGGGTGTTCTTCGTTCCGGACATCGCCGCCGCCGTGCGCGCGCTGTGGCGCGAGGTCGCGCCCGGCGGCGCGCTGGCCGTCACCACCTGGGGCCCGCGCTTCTTCGAGCCCGTGAACACCGTGTTCTGGGACGCGGTGCGCGAGGTGCGACCCGACCTCTACAAAGGATTCAACCCGTGGGATCGGATCTGCGATCCGGCCTCGCTCGCCGCGGTCCTGCGCGACGGCGGCGTCGCGACGGCCGAGATCGTCGCGGTGGCGGGATCACATCCGATCGCGACGCCCGAGGTCTTCTGGACTGCGGTGCGCGTCTCGGGCTATCGCGGCACGCCCGACCGGCCCGACGGCGCCGGGCGCGAGCGCGTGCGCGCGGCGACCGTCGATTTCATCGCCCGCAACCGCGTCCGCTCGGTCGAGACGAACGTCGTGTACGCGCTGGCGCGAAAGCCCTGACGCCTCACACCGCGCTGGCGCACATCCGGCACTTGCGCGCCCGCATGCCGCATCACAGCGCCCGCCCCAGGGCCCGCACGGAAGCGCTCAGCTTCTGATTCCGCGCCGCCATGCCCCCGGAAGTGCTGAGCCGAACCCTGCCGTCTCGGCCGATGAGGACGATCGCCGGATATAGCTCGCCGCCGAAGCGCTTGAACACCGCCTGATCGTGATCGAGCAGAACGGGAAGGCGGTAGCCCCCGCGCGCGATGGCCTCGGCGGCGAGCCCCCGGCTCACCGGCCCCGGGCCCGGCAGCTCCCAGTTGATGCTCACCACGTTCACGCCCCACGTCGACCGGTGCCGATACCAGTCCTCCGCGGTTCTCAGGATCGATCGATTGGCGCTCGTCCACCCGCCCCAGAAGACAAGCACGGTCGGCCGGCCCGCGAACGACGACGACCGCCGAACCGCGCCGTTGAGATCAGAGAGCGCCCACTCCGGCGCCCGCGCCCCATCGAGCATCGGACCCCCGCCTCCGAGGACTTCGTTCGCCCACTTCCGCTCGCGGGCGTGCTCGATCCGCTGGTCGAGATCGGTGTCTTCACCAAATCGGCGCATCCACACCCGGTGGAGCGGCGCACGCGCGAGGAGGTCATGGCACGTGTCGAGCGCCACGGCCTCGAACAGGGTGGCGATCGCATCGTCCGGCCGGCCCTGGAACTCCTGGAATCCCGCCAGCGTCAGGCGGAGATCACGCTGGAGCGCGAGCTCGTCCTCCTCGCGCGGCAACGCCATGGCCTGCCGGACCAGAAGGTACGCGCTGTCCGCGTGGCCGTGCGCGAACAACGCTTCGGCGAGCGCCCGACGCGAGGAGATCCGCGCCTGGAGCAATCCCTGATCGCCGAAGCTCAGCACGTCGTGGCTGTTCGCATAGGCGACCGCGCGATGCGCGTAGAGGAGCGCGAACGTCTTGTCACCGTCCCGGAGCAAGGCCATCGCGACGTCGGTGCAGAGCATGGACTGGTAGGCACCACCGCGCAGGCCCATCGCCTCGACCGCTGACTCTGCCGCGACGCGGATCGCGGTCGCCCTGCCTTCGTGCAGCGTGCGCCGAAACTCCCGCTCGACGGCGTCGAGGCGCGCCCAGCGCACCTTCAGCCGATCGATCTTGACCTGTCCGGCGGTGTCGGGAAGCGTGACGGGGCGGCGGATCGCGAGCGGTGCCCGCGAATCGATGCGATGGATCTCGAGCTCGCGGAACCCCGGCATGCGGCCATCGAGCCGACAGTCGGCGCTGCGGATCGAGCCCCCTGCGTCGAGCGTGAACCGCCACGTCTCGGGGCCGACGGTCACGGTGAGCGCACCGTGGTTGCCGGGAGTGAACGTCGCCTCCCAGAGCTGCCCGCCCATGGCCTCGACTTCACGGAGCCGAACCGTCCCACGTCCCATATGGCGGACGCGCCGTATCGCCTGCTCGGTCATGCCGGTCGAGGACCCGATCGTCAGGAAGGCCGCGCTGTCCACCGCGGCGTCCGTTCGTGTGATGCCGAGACCCGGCTCCGCGGGCTCGATGACGACGCGGTCACGCTCGCGCCGCGCGGTGAGGAGCGGCCGTGGCACATCACCGGGCCGGGCGGCGCCCATGGAGGTCATGGAGAGATCGATCCGCATGATCGCTTCGTCGGAACCGACCCACGCGCGATAGCGGATCCAGGGCGTGCCGTCTCTGGCGATGATCTCGCCCATGAAGCCACCGTCCGCGTCGCGCACGTGCTCGACGAACAGCGTGTCGCCCTTCACGAGAGTCACGTACGTGGCGTCGTGCGTTGCGCCCACACGACGTGCTTCCCCCGCTGTCGCGCACGATGTCGCGAGCCATGAGAGCACGACGATCGCCGCGACGATCGCGTGCGCCCAACGACGATTCACGAGCAGCGCCCCGCGTGCGCTCACACCGCGCTGGCGCACATCCGGCACTTGCGCGCCGTCGCCGGGATCGTCTCCCTGCACTCGGGGCATTCCTTGGTCGCGGGCGCGGGTGCGGCGGGCGCGGGCTTGAGCAGCGACTTGGTGATCATGAACACCACCGCGGCGACGATCACGAAGTCCACGACGTTGCCGATGAACGCGCCGTAGGTGATGGCGTTGGCCGGCGTGCCGTCCGGCTTGGTCGTGAGCACGAACTTGAGGTCGCGCCACGCCCCGCCCGGGATGATCACGCCGATCACGGGCATCAGGATGTCGGCGACCAGCGAGCTCACGACCTTGCCGACCGCGGCGCCGATGATCACGCCGACCGCGAGCGCCAGCGCGTTGGTCTGGAGCAGGAACTTCTTGAACTCCTGGAACATGATTCGGCCTCCCCTCATCAGTGCTTCGTGGTGTCGCGACCGCCGGAGAAGAATCCCTTGAACACGTCGCCGACGCGGTGCGCGAGGCTGTCCCCCGCGGCGCGCTTCGCCTGCTCGATCACGTTGCGCGCGCTGTCGGCGGCGGCGCGCGTGCGCGTGTCGGCGAACGCGCGTGCCGTGGAGTCGAGCCGCGAGCGCTGGCCGGCGATCGCCTGCGAGACGCGGCCGGCGATACGGTCGCGCATCGCGCCCGTGTCCCAGCTGACCGACGGCGCGGCGGCCGGGCCGCGCACGCGCAGATCGAGCAGGATGCGGCCCTGGTCGTCCGACAGCGCGCCGGCCGCGAGCGCGGCGTTCGCGCCGAGCGCGGACGCGACCTCCTTCGGCAGCGTCGCGCTCACCGCGTAGTCGAGCGCGCCGTCGAAGCCGATCGACCCGATGAGCCGCCAGTCGCCGTAGGGACCCGAGAGCACGACCGGATCGGTGACGACCGCGCCGTGCTCGACGCGGAACGGCACCTTCGCGTCCTTGAACTTCACGGTCTTGAGGGCCGGCACGTGCACGTAGCGCGCGAGCGCTTCGAGCGTGGGCCCTGGGCCGAACGTGCCGTCGGCCACGAGCGCGAGGCCGACCGCCGTGATCGTGCGCTTGAGGTCCGCGGGACTGGCGCCGCTCCCCGAGAGCTGGAGGTTCGTCGAGAGCGCGCCATGGAGCAGGTTCTTCGCCGGCGTCCACGCCGAGAGGATCGCGTCCGCCTCGAGGCTGTCCACCTTCGACTGCACGTCGAACGCCGGCTTCGCCGGATCGCGCAGATCGAACTTCGCCGTGCCCGCGGCGCGGCCGCCGTAGGCGCGCATCGCGTACTGCGTCACGGTCATCACCCGCGGCGCGAGCGTCACCGTCGCGGCCACGTCCTGCACGTCGAGCTTCTGGTCGATCAGACGCCGGATCGCGACGCGGCCGCCGCCGACCGCGTTCGGCAGCACCGGCGCCCCGCCCGCCGTCGTCGGCATGATTTCGCCGAGGTCGAGATAGGGCGACGTGAGCGTGAAGTCCATCGTCGCCGGCGGTATTGACGTCGACGCGCCGGCGCCGGGCGCGACTGGCGCGGCGATCGCGGCACCCGCGGCCGGCGCGGCGCCCGCGGACGGCGCCGGCGGCCCGAACAGCGCGAGCGGGCGCGTGACGGTGGCGTCGAGCGCGAACGACGACTTGCCGGCGCGCGCGCCGAAGCCGGTGACGCTCGCCCGGGTCTGCGAGAACCGCACGTCGCCGTGCACGTCCTCGACCGGCTTCGGCAGCATCGGCGACCGGACGCTCACGCCCTTCAAGATCGCGCCGCCGTCGAGCGCCAGCGATCCGGGATCCTTCGCGCGGCCGCTGCCCGCGACGTTGACCGCGACGCGGCCGCCGAGCTTCGTGTCGCGCGGCGCGACCATCGGACCGACGGCGGCGAGATCGACGTCGCCGCGCGCCGAGAACCGCACCCACGGATCGGCGAAGCGGGTCGCGACCAGCGTCGCCGCGACCGGCTGGCCGCCGATCTTCGCGGCGAGATCGCCGATCGCGAGCGAGTCGGGCGCGAATCGCGCCGTGAAGCCGAGCGCCTCGACGCCCGCCGGGGCACCCGCGTAGCGGAACGATCCTCCCGCAACCGTGAGCACGCCGGAGAGCGCCGGCAGCGCCGCACCGCCGAGCCGGCCGACGGCGCGAAGGTCGAAGTCGAGCCGCCCGGCGCCGCTCACGCCGTGCACGGCCTGCGCGTCGGCCGCCGCGAGGTAGCCGAGCACCGCGCCGAGATCCACGGCGCTGCCGCGCGCGGTGAGATCGATCGCCGCGTGCGGGCCGGGATCGTCCACGACGCCCGAGCAGGTGATGGACGCGCGGCCGAGGTCGAGCGCGAGCCGTCCGAGCGCGAGCCGCTTCCGCTGCGCGTCGAACTTCCCGTCGTGCTCGATCGTGAACACCAGGCTCGCGAGCGGGCCGCCGAGGTCCCCGAGCCGCGCGGCGATGAGCGGGCCGCTGCGGAGATCGGAGATCCGCGTCGTGCCGGACGTGGCCAGGCGCGCGCCGCCCACCTCCGCCGCGAGCGCCGTGCGACTTTCGATCCCGAGCGCCGTGCGCCGGCCGGACTTGAGATCGTCGATCAGCGCGCGGCCGTCGACGATCGCGATCTGCTTCAGCTCGAGATCCATCGGCTTCGCGGGCGGCGCGCCCCGGGGCGGGGGCTTCATGATGCCGTCGAGGTTGGTCGTGCCGTCGGCACGCATCACGACGTGCAGCTTCGGCCGGTCGAGGACCAGCCTGCGCACGACGACGCGGCGGCCGAGGAGCGCGAACACGTCGAGATCGAGATGGATCGCGCGCGCCTCGAACAGCGCGCCGCGCTCGAACCCGCCCACCTCGGCGAGCCCCGGCTGGCTCACGGTGAGCCGGATCGGCGGCCACAGCGACACCGACGCGTCGCCGTAGCGCACGTCACGCGCGAGTACGCCGGCGAGCTGCTCGTGCACCATCGCGCGCACGCGCTCGGGCGGGAGCAGCACGCGCACCGTCGCGTACGCCGCGGCGGCGAGCGCGAGCAGCGCCACCGCGACCCACACGAGGACGCGCCGCGCGCCGGCGGAGGGAGACGAAGCCATCGGCGACCGATAGTGCACGCCGTGCCGCGACCCGGCAAGCCTTCGGGGTTGCCGCCGCGACGCTCCGCGCCTAGATTCTCGCGCGGACCATGGAACCTTCCGCCCTCACCGCGCTCCGTGAGCGCCCGTTCGTCGCCGCGATCCGCGCCGCCACGCCTGATGACGCGCTCGAGGCGGCGCGCGCCGTCGCGAAGGGCGGCATCCTTCATCTCGAGATCACGTTCACCGTGCCCGAGGCGCCGCGCGTGATGCGGGCGCTCGCCGATCTCCCCGGCGCGGTGGTCGGATGCGGCACGGCGCTCACCGCCGATCAGGCGCGCGCGGCGCTCGACGCCGGCGCGCAATTCGTGATCGCGCCGAACACGTCGGCCGCGGTCGCGAAGGTGGCGCTCGACGCGGGCGTGATGTACTGCCCCGGCGCCTACACCACGACCGAGATCGTCGCTGCGCGCGACCTCGGCGCGCACCTCATCAAGGTCTATCCCGTCGGCGTCGCCGGCGGGCCCGCCTACATCCGCGTGATCCGTGACCCGCTGCCCGACATCCCGTTGATGGCCTCGGGTGGGACGACGCTCGACAACGCGATCCCGTTCCTCGCCGCCGGCGCCGTCGCGATCGGCCTCGGCGCCGCGCTCGCCGACCCCCGGCTCGCCGCCGCCGGACAGTTCGACGAGATCACGCGCCGCGCGCGCGCGTTCGTCGATCGCTACACGGAGTGGAAGACCACGGGCGTCGCGGCCCGGGCGCACGCGTGAGCGGGCGCGCCCGCTCGATCCCGCTGCTGCTCGCCCTCGCGCTCGCGGCCCTCGCGCCGCAGCGCGCGTGCGCCGGCACCGAGGAGTTCTCGACCTTCAGCGTCGAAGAGCAGGAGCGCGACGACGAGAGCCTGCTCGACCACGTCATGTCGCGCACGCCCGAGGCGTGGGAGACCGAATGGTGCCGGGCGCCGCTCGCGCTCCGCACCGGCCAGGGCTGTCTGACCTCGGGGCAGTGGTTCACCTCGATCGACGCCAAGCTGCGCGCGTCGATGGCACGGAACGCGTGGTTCGGGCTCACGTTCACCGACCGCGAGAACGACGCGGTGGACTATCAGTTCGTCGACTTCTCGTTCCATCTCGCGACCCGGTTCGGGACGCCGTACTTCATGTTCCGGCCGTTCCACGACAAGTCGCGCCAGGATTTCGCGCTCGGCCTCGACGTCGGCGCCGATACGACCGTGTTCCAGATGAGCGCGGTGCTCGGGCTCGAGGACTTTTTCAACAACCTGTGGGCGTTCCGCCAGACGACGCTCGGCCAGACGGCGGAGCCGTTCGTGAAGCACCCGTTCGAGCCGGCGCTCTCGTTCGCCGTCCACCGCCCCGCGTGGCGCGCAGAGATGGGCGGCCGCTATCTCACGCCGCAGGTCAAGCGCATCATCGTCTCGTACGCCTTCCCGGACCTCGATCACCTGACGACGCTCTGGGGCTCGTACGTCTGGGGGTCGCTCGAGGCGCGGACCGCGGGATTCGACTGGACGATCGCGACCGTGAACCATCAGGCGAAGAGCGGCGTGTGGACGGTGGGCACGCCGAACGACTATCTGCACGACTATCGCCGCCAGTGGTCGCTCGAGACCACGCTGACGCACGCGCTCGCGGCGCACTGGGCGGCCGAGTGGCGCGGCCTCTATCAGGAGCGCACCGGGAACGTCGAGTCGGCGACCGTGCCGCGCGCGTTCGCCGGGACCGACCGGATGATGCAGATCGAGGCGCGCTACGCGCGCGACGAGCGCTTCACGGTCCGCTTCGGCGCGCTGCGCGACCGCGTCACCGTCTATCAGCCGGGCTACGCGATCCCGAACTCGCAGGGCTCGCGCTACGAGGATCGTGCGTACGTCGGCGTCGGGTTCAAGCTCGGGCGCGTCTCGATGCAGGGCGTCGAGGGACTGCGGCTCTTCGACAAGGAGCGCTACGTCCTGACCAACATCCACGACAAAGGCTTCCTCCAGCTCCAGAGCACCTTCTGACGCGTGCGCCGGTGCGGCGCGTCGGAGCGCGGCGTGCGCGACGCAGGCGTTCGCGGCTTGCCCCGTGCCGCCGCCCCCGCTAATGTCCGCCGGATTCCCGCCGTTCGCTGACCCGGCCGTCCCTTCCTGCGTGGAGGAGGTTTCGTGCGCGTGCGTCTGTCCGTCATCGCCGCGGCGCTGCTCGTCGTGACGACGGCGGCCCCGGTTCCGGCCGAACCCATCGGCGCCCATTTCGAGGTCACGCCCTTCGGCGGATTCACCGTGTTCGACTCGGCGATCCGGTCAAACGGCTTCACCCTGCGCGATGCCGGCGCGGTCGGCGGACGGCTCGGCTGGTTCCCGAACACCCTGTGGGGATTGGAGCTCGCCGGCGACGTGACGCCGAGCGGCGAGGACCTCATGGTCGGCGGCGCCGACGTGAACTACATCCACGCGTCCGGCAACCTCGCCTTCACGCCGTGGGCGCGCCGCAGCGGTGGCCCGTTCGTCTCGGCCGGGTTCGGCGGCGCCCAGGTGCGCGCGCCCGGCAATCATCTGAACCAGGGCAACCTCGAGCTGGCGGCGGGGCTGCGTTTCTGGCTCACCGATCAGGTCGGGCTGCGCTTCGAGGCGCGCGATCAGCACTGGATCCCGAACAATCAGGCGCTCACCAGCACCGACGTGGTCACGATCGGCGCCGGGATCACGTTCGCGCTCGGCGCGCGGCCGCGCGACACCGACGGCGACGGCGTGCCCGACAAACTCGACCAGTGCCCGAACACCCCGAAGGGCGCGAAGGTGGACGCGAAGGGCTGCCCGATCGACTCCGACGGCGACGGCGTCTACGACGGGCTCGACCAGTGCCCGGGGACGCCGAAGGGCTGCAAGGTGGACGCGAAGGGCTGCCCGAGCGACGCGGACGGCGACGGCGTGTGCGACGGCGTCGATCAATGCCCCGACACGCCGAAGGGCGCGACGGTGGACGCCAGGGGCTGCCCGAAGGATTCCGACGGCGACGGCGTCCTGGACGGGCTCGACAAGTGCCCGAATACGCCGAAGGGCTGCACGGTGGACAAGGACGGCTGCCCGAAGGACTCCGACGGCGACGGCGTGTGCGACGGCCTCGACCGCTGCCCCGACACGTCGCCCGGTCTCAAGGTGGACAAGGACGGCTGCCCGATCGAGGTCGTCGAGCGCGAGACCGAGCTGCTCGACACCGGCATGATCCGGCTGCAGAACGTGAACTTCGAGACGGCGAAGGCGAACGTCCTGCCCGAGTCGTATCCGACGCTCGACATCGTCGGCCAGGTGCTCACGCAGTGGCCCGAGCTCAAGATCGAGGTCGGCGGCCACACCGATTCGCGCGGCTCCGAGAAGCTCAATCAGAAGCTGAGCGAGGCGCGCGCGGACTCGGTGCTGGCCTATCTCATCGCGAAGTTCCCGAAGCTCAAGGCGGAGCAGTTCACCGCCAGGGGCTACGGCAAGAGCCGGCCGATCGTGCCCAACACCAACGTGCTCAACATGGCGAAGAACCGCCGCGTCGAGTTCGTGGTGCAGAACAAGGACGTGCTGCGCAAGGAGTCGGAGCGCCGCCGACTGCTGCGGCAGGGCGAGTCCGCGCCGCCGGATACGACGAAGAAGATGGCGCCGCCGGACACCACGAAGAAGATGGCGCCGCCCGATACGACCCGGAAGGCCGCGCCGCCGGACACCACGAAGAAGGCGGCTCCGGCGCCCGCGCCGGCCCCCGCGCCGGCGAAGCCGCCGGCCCCGGCGGCGCCGGACACGACGAAGAAGAAGTTCGGTGGAGCATCGTCCGACCGCGCGCGCTGGCGCGCGACCGTGCGCAAGGACTGGGACCGCACGGCCGCCGGCTGGGAGCGCTTCGAAGCGACGTTCCTCCACGGACTCGCCGCCGTGGATCCCGCGCTGATCCGTGCGCTGCGGCTCGCCCCCGGCCAGCGCGTGCTCGACGCCGGCTGCGGCTCGGGCGATCCGGCGATCGCGATCGCGCAGCTCGTCCTCCCGCGCGGCTCGGTGCTCGCCGCCGATCTCTCGCCGCGCATGCTGGCGGTGGCGCGGCGCCGCGCCCGGCTCCATGGCGTGCGCAACCTGCGCTTCCGCGCCGGCGACATGACGCGCGTCGCGGCCGCGGCGCGCGGCCGCTTCGACCGCATCGTCTCGCGCTACGCGCTGATGTTCGTCCCCGACGTGGCCGAGGCGCTCGCGGCGCTGCGCGCGGCGCTCCACCCGGGCGGTCGCGCCGCATTCGCGGTCTGGGGACCGGCGGCGCGGAATCCCACCTTCCGACTGCGCGCCGAGGTGGCGCGGCCCTTCGTCACGGCGCCGCCCGCCGACCCCGAGACCACGCCGAATCCGCTGCGGCTCGCGCGCGCCGGGAAGCTGGCGCGGCTGATGCGCGCCGCCGGATTCCGCGGCGTGCGGACCGAGGGCGTCGCGGCGCCGCTGGTGTGGGGCAGCGTCGAGGAGGGGATGGCGATGAGCCTCGGCGTGCGCGGCCCGCTGCGCGACATCTACGTCGATCTCTCCCTCGCCGACCGGGCGCGGCTCCGCCGCCGCTTCGCCCGCGCCGCCGCCCGCTTCCGCTCGGGCGGCGTGCTGCGCATCCCCGGCTTCGCGTGGGTCGTCTCCGGCGGCGCCGCCCTGTGAGTTGATCAGGCGGCGGGGTAGACTGCCGGGCCCAACGCGTCACGCCGTCCCGTTCGACCACGAGGTCCGCCATGCCCACGCTCACGCCCACGTTCACCGAGGACATCGTGAAGGAAATGGTCGCGACCCGCCGCGACCTGCACCAGCACCCCGAGATCGCGTTCCACGAGGTGCGCACCTCGGGCATCGTCGCCGAGCGCCTGCGCGCGCTCGGGCTCACGCCGCGCACCGGTGTCGCGAAGACCGGCGTGCTCGCGACCGTGCGCGGCGGATCGCGCGGCCGAACGGTGCTGCTGCGCGCCGACATGGACGCGCTGCCGATCCACGAGGAGAACGAGACGCCCTACCGCTCGAAGACCGCGGGCGTGATGCACGCGTGCGGGCACGACTGTCACACGTCGATCCTGCTCGGCATCGCGCGCCGCCTGGTCGCCGAGCGCGAGTCGATGAAGGGCGCGGTGACGCTGTGCTTCCAGCCCGCCGAGGAGTGCGGCGGCGGCGCCGAGACGATGATCGCCGAAGGCGCGCTCGCCGATCCGAAACCCGACGCGACGTTCGGCCTCCACGTCTGGCAGGATCTCGACCTCGGCCACATCGCGGTGACGCCCGGCCCGTTCATGGCCGCGGTCGACGAGTTCACGGTCACCGTGACCGGCAAGGGTGCGCACGCGGCGATGCCGCACCTCGGCACCGATCCGGTGGTGTGCCTCGCGCACATGATCGCGGCGCTCCAGACGATCGCGAGCCGCAGCGTCAACCCGTTCGCCGAGGTGGTGGTGAGCGTCACGCAGCTGAAGGCCGGCTCCGCGTTCAACATCATCCCCGAGAGCGCGTGGATGAACGGCACGGTGCGCGTCTTCGACCGCGAGGTGTGGAGCGCGCTGCCCGGGCACTTCGAGCGCATCGTGCGCGGCGTCGCCGCGGCGTTCGGCTGCACGGTCGAGATCGACTTCCACCGCTTCAACCAACCGACCGTGAACGATCCGGCGAGGGCGGCGATCGCGCGCGAGGCCGCGGCCGAGGTCGTGGGCGCCAAGAACGTGCGCGACGACGTGCGCACGATGGGCGGCGAGGACTTCTCGGCGTTCCTGCGCCAGGTGCCGGGCTGCTTCATCGCCGTCGGCTCGCGCAACACCGGGCGCGGCCTCGTCTACGGCCACCACCATCCGAAGTTCGATGTCGACGAGGGTTGTCTCGCGATCGGCGCCGAGGTCCTTCTGCGCACCGCGCGCCGGTTCCTCGATGCGTGACATGACGCGCGGCGGGGCGCGGCGAACGCGGCGCGGTGTGCGGGCGGTCGTGTTCGCGCTCGCGCTCGCCGTCCTCGCGCCGGTCGCCCGCGGCGACTGGCTCCAGCCCGATCCCTCCTACCGCGACGCCCAGTTCCTGCTGCGCCAGGCGCAGCGCGACACGCTCGACCACGGCAACGATCCGGTGCGCCTCGACTCGCTCGGCGTCGCGCTGCTCCGGCTCGGCCGCACCGCCGATGCCGCGACGATCTTCGGCCGCACGCTCGCGGTGCGCCCGAATGATCCGGCGGCGCTTGCCGCGATCGGCAAGCTCGCGCTGTTCGCCGGGAGGCTCGCCGAGGCCGAGAGCCTGCTCACGCTCGCCGGGCCGGATCCGGCGGCGCTCGCCGACCTCTACGCGGCGCGGCTGCGGCGCGGCGAGTGGGCGCGCGCCGCCGAGCTCGCGCCGCAGGTCAACGAGGCGGGGCGCGTGCCGATGCTCACGTGGCTCGCCGAGCATCCGCCGTTCCGCATCACCGGGCCCGACGTCGCCCGCGTGCAGTGGAACAAGAGCTATCCGATCCCACTCCTGCGCGTGAAGCTCAACGGCCAGAGCGTGCTCATGGGGCTCGACACCGGCGCGCGCGACCTGATCCTCGATCAGAGCTTCGCGCGGCGCTGCAACGTGACCATCATGCCGACGCAGGTGCCGGTGTTCTGGGAGGGCACGCGCATCGCGGTGCAGAACGCGGTGGTGCAGAGGCTCGAGCTCGGCGGCCTGCGCATCGAGGACGTGCCGGCCGGCGTCGCGGGCCTGCGGAGCTGGAGCAACACCGTGAATCCGCAGGACGAGCCGGTCGCGGGCGTCATCGGCCTCGCGCTGCTCCAGCGCTTCACGCCGACGATCGACTACCGGGACCGCGTGCTGATCCTGCGCAAGGCCGGCACGCCGGCCTTGGCGACCGCGCGCGCGCAGCGCGTGCCGTTCGAGATCTGGGGTGAATCCGAGCTCACGGTGCGCGGCTCGATCGCCGGCGGCCGCACGATGGCGATGGTGGTCGGCACCGGTCTCGCGGGCTGCGGCGTCGGCGCGCCCGAAGCGGTGTTCTCGGAGGTCGGCGTCAAGCCCGGCGCGCTGTCGCGCGCGATCAAGGGCGCGGGCAGCTGGCTGCAGGGCAGGCCGTGGGCGTCGCTGACCGTGCCGACCGTGACCGTCGGTCCGCTGGTGCGCGACAGAGTCACGGGCTGGTCGGGCGCGCTCGACGACGCCGAGCTCTGGCGCCACGGCGTCCGCCGCGACGCGATCCTTTCGCACGACTTCTTCAAGAATCAGCGGCTCACGTTCGACTGGGACCACCGCGAGCTGATCGTCGAGAACGAGTAGCGCGGACCCGCGCGGCGCACGCTACACTGCGCCGCGTGACGACCGACCCCCCGCGCGTCGCCGCGCCGCGCAATCCACTTGGATCGCGGCCCCGGCCGCACCCCGTGCGCACGATCGCGTTCGCGCTCCTCATCGCGGCGATCGACGCGCTGCTGCTCGCGGCGGCGCTCGACGGCGTCTCCGCGCTCCTCGCCCACCACCGGGCGCTCGCCCTGCTCGCGCTGTGGACCTTAGGCGGCGTGACGCTGGCGCTGCTACGGCCGGTCGCGGGCCAGGACGTGGTCGAGCGCGATGCCGAATCGCCGGGCGTCATGCTCGCGCTCCTCGTCGTGCCGCTCGTGGTCGCGCCGGCGGCGGCGATCGGCGAGCGCCTGGGCCTCTGGTTGATCCCCGGACCGCCCGCGTGGCGCTGGATCGGCGTCGCGCTCTCGGGGATCGGATTCGCGATCCGGATCGCGGCGATGCGACGGCTCGGAGCGCGCTTTTCGCCGCGCGTGGCGCTCCAGCGCGATCACGCGCTCGAGACCGGCGGCCTCTACGCGCGCATCCGCCACCCCGGCTACCTCGGCGCCTGGCTCATCGCGCTCGGCGGCGCGCTCGCGTTCGGCGGGGGCATCGCCCTGCCGCTCGTGCTCGTGATGGGTTTACTCCTCCGCAACCGCGCCAGGCGCGAGGACGCCATGCTCGAACGCCGGTTCGGCGACGGATTCCGGGCCTATCGCGACCGCACCGGACGCTTCTTCCCGCGCCTGAACCCCCCGGCCCGCTGACCGGAAACACCAAGTCGGGCTTGGCCGCCCGGCGCAGGCTCGGCTATCCTTTCATGGTGCGGATCGCCTACCACATGATGTCGGCGCCACCGCCGATCGGCCTCCTCTTCCTGGCACGCACCTCGAAAGGCCTTCGGTATGTCGAGTTCATGGACCGCAAGAGCCTCAAGCGCATGATCGCGGCTCACGAAGCGGACGCGCCCGACGCCGTGTGGGAGCCCTCGTTGCTCGACGTCAAGAACGTCACGGAGCAGCTCGAGGCGTACTTCCTCGGCACGTTGCGCGAGTTCGAGCTGCCGCTCGATCCGGTCGGCTCCGAGTTCCAGCTCAAGGTGTGGGGGGCACTCGGCCGGATTCCGTACGGCGAGACGCGCACCTACGGCGAGATCGCCACGAGCGTCGGCCAGCCGAAGGCCTCCCGCGCGGTCGGCCTCGCCAACCACGACAATCCGATCGCGATCGTGACGCCCTGCCATCGCGTCATCGGCGCCAACCGCCAGCTCACCGGATACGGCGGCGGTCTGCATCGCAAACGCTGGCTGCTCGAGCACGAGGCCCGACAGCTCCGCCCCGTCGGCAAGCAGGGCGACCTGTTCGCCGTCGCCGGAGGTTCGAGTGGCCGCCGCACGTCGCGCTGATCTCCGCCTCGCGCTGATCGCCGGCGCGCTCGCGCTGGCGCTCGCCCCCGCCGCCCACGCCGGCCAGGTGCGCGTCGACGTCGGTCCCAGCTCCGAGTACTCGACGCGGGTCGTGAACGTGAACCTCGGCGATCAGGTCGTCTGGGTGTGGACCGGAACGCTGATGCACACCGTGACCAGCGGCGACTCCTTGACCATGACGCCCGACCTCACGTTCAACAGCGATCCCTCGTTCCTCGGCCAGGGGAGCTTCACGCGCTACGCGTGGAAGAGCAGCGTGCTCGGCACGGTGCTCTACTTCTGCGCGATCCACGGCCCCGACATGGCGAGCCGCATCATCGTCACCGACCCCATCAGCGGCCCGCCCGTCCCGGTCTCGGACTTCCGCATCACCGAGGTCCAGTACAACCGCGCGAGCGGGCAGGACCTGATCGAGATCACGAACTTCGGCGCGGCGACCGGAAACCTCGGGCGCTATCGCATCAACGTGTCGGGCACCGGGACGGGCACCGAGCTGCCGACGAGCAACGTGGTCGTGCCGTCGATGGGCCGCGTCGTCGTCCATCTCAACGTCAGCGGCGCCAGCACCAACACCGACGTGTACATCCCGAGCTTCGTGCCGGGCACCGGGCTGCCGAACAGCGCCGGGGCGCTCGCGCTCTACGTCCCCAACTCGATCGCGCCCGGCAACGCACTCACCAACGGCGACATGCTGATCGACTACGTCGAGTGGGGCGCGGGGAGCCAGGCCAACGAGGGCGTCGCGGCGGGCGACTTCTTCTGGATCCCCGGAACGTTCGTGCCGCTGGTCGCGGCCGGCCACTCGATCAAGTACTGCCCGGACGTCCTACTTTCGCACGATGTCGGCCGCTGGGTCGACCTCACGACCCCCAGCTTCGGCTCGCCCGGCCTGTGCACCACGCCGGTCCCGACGCGGACTCAGACCTGGGGCAGCGTCAAGACCATCTACCGCCGCTAGCGCTTCGCGCCGGACGCCGCCCGAGCGCACCCGCCCGATCAGCCTTCCGCTCCGAAGTGGTCGTAGCCGCGCGCGGCGAGCGCGTGGGCGCGGCCGTCGGCGCCGCGCCGCGTGAGCACGCCCGGGGCGCCCGTCATGACGCCCAGGAACGTGAGCGGCACGCCCTCGCCCGCGGCGACGGCGGCGACCGCGGCGCGGTGCTCCGGATCCACGGTCAGCAGCAGCTCGTAGTCGTCGCTCGCGCCATAGCGCAACGACTCGAGCGTCGTGCCGCACGCCGCCGCCGCGGCCGCGAGCGCCGGATCGTCGGCCCACGCCGCGTCGTCGAGATCGGCGCCGACCCCGCTCGCCTCGCACAGCCGGCCGAGATCCGCGGCGAGCCCGTCCGAGACGTCGATCGCCGCCGTGACGCCGCCGGCCGCGGCGAGTGCGAGCGCCAGCGAAACGCGCGCGCGCGGCGCGAGCCACGCGTCGAGCAGCGCGGACCACTCGGGCGCACGCGCCCGATCGCCCAGCGTGCCCGCGAGCCGCGCGCCGGCGCCGGCGCGGCCCAGGCATCCGCTCACCGCGACCGCGTCGCCGGGCCGTGCGCCGCTCCGCGTCCACGGCGCGCCCGCGGTCTCGCCGATCAGCGTGAGGCTGAACCACTCGGCGCCCTCGACCGCGGTGAGGTTGCCGCCGACGAGCCCCGCGCCGTCCCGGGCCAGCGCGGCGTCGAGCCCGCGCTGGAGGTCGAGCAGACGGTCCACGTCGTGCGTCGCGCGCACGCCCATCGAGAGCAGCGCCCAGCGCGGTCGCGCCGCCATCGCCGCGAGGTCGCTGGCGTTCGCCGCGGCGAGCCGCGCGCCGACCGCCGCGTCGTCGCTCCACGCGGGCAGGAAGTGGCGCCCCTCGACCTGTGCGTCGGTCGTCACCACCAGATCGCCGCCCGCGAGCAGGCGCAGCACCGCGGCGTCGTCGCCCGCGTCGAGCCGCGTGCCGGGCGGCGGGCGCCGCGCCGCGGCGAGCCGCCGCAGGACTTCGTGCTCTCCGAGATCCGCGAGCGTCGGCATGGCGATGGTCGCGCCTCCCGCCCCTAGGCCGCGCTCGGCCGGTCGCGGCGCTCGTCGCGCGCCGGGAGCAGGATCAGGAACAGCAGCGCCGCGAGCGAGGCGAGCGCGCCGCCGACGGCGAACGTGACCGGCGGGCCGAACCGGTCCCACAGCCAGCCCGCGACGATGCTCGACGGCAGCAGCGTGGCGCCGACGCCCGCGTAGTAGAGGCCGTATGCCGTGCCGCGGCGCTCCTTTGCGACGAGGTCGGCGAGCATCGTGCGCTGCGAGCCCTCGAGCAGCGCGCTGTGGACACCGAGGCCGAGGAACGCCGCGATCACGACCGCGGCGGTCGCCTGCCACGCGAGGAGCGCGTAGCACGCCGCGAACAACGCGTACGCGGCGATGAGCAGCGGCCGGCGTCCGATCGTGTCGGACCACGCGCCGATCGGCCACGAGAGCGACGCGTACACGACGTTGTAGAGCGCGTAGACCAGCGGAACGCCGGCCGGCCCGAGTCCCGCCTGCCCGGCGCGGAGCAGGACGAACGCCATGCTGCTGCCGCCGAGCGAGAACACGATCGCGACCGCGAGAAACCGATAGACCGGCGCCCCGAGCCCGCCGAGCTCGGCGCCGAGCGAGCGCGGTTGCGCCGGGGCGCGCCTCGGCGCGCGCACGAACAGCGCGAGCACGATCATCGCCAGCACCGCGGGGAGTGCCGCGAGGACGAAGATGCGGCGCAGCTCGCCCTGGAACGCGCGCAGCATCGCATAGGCGACGAGCGGCCCGATCGCGGCGCCGATCGAATCCATCGCACGATGCAGCCCGAACGCCCAGCCAAGCCGCGCCGCCGGCACCGAATCGGCGATCAGCGCGTCACGCGGCGGATTGCGCAGGCCCTTGCCGACGCGGTCGGAGAAGCGCAGCGCGAGCACGGCGCCCCACGATCCGGCGAGGCCCATCACGCCCTTCGCCGCGGTCGAGAGGCCGTAGCCGAACAGCATGAACGGCTTCCTCCGGCCGATGCGGTCCGACAACCAGCCCGAGAAGATGCGCAGCACGGTTGCCGTGCACTCGGCGACGCCCTCGATCACGCCGAGGCTCGCGACCGAGGCGCGCAGCGTGCTCGTCACGAACGCCGGCAAGACCGGGACGATCATCTCGGTCGAGATGTCGGTGAACAGCGACGCCCAGCCGAGGGCGAGGACGTTGCGTCTGCCGGCGCCGGGATCGCCGGCGTCGGGGGCGGCGGGCGTGTGCGGGAGCGCGGGATCGCTGGGCACGGCGCGCGAGCCTAGCACGGCGACCGGGTGCCGGCGGCGCGCCCGCGATCAGCGCATGGCGCCCGCGATCAGCGCATGGCGCCCGCGATCAGCGCATGGCGCCCGCGCCGCCGAGCGCGCGCCGCGCGTCGGCGAGGATCGCCCGGGGCTCGGCGCGATCGGGATAGAGCGCGACGGCGCGCTCCGCCGCGGCGCACGCCGCCGCGGGGCGCCCGACGTAGAGCTCGAGGCGCGCGAGCGCGATCCACGCGAGCCCGTCGCTCGGCGCGAGCGTCACCGCGCGCGCGAGCTCGGCGAGCGCCGCGCGGCCGGCGACACTGTCGCCCGGAGCGACCGAGCCGGCGAGCACGCTCGCCAGCCGCTCGTGATCGAGCGCGCGCGCGGGCGCGAGCGCGATCGCCCGTCGCGCCGCGCGTTCCGCCTCGGCGAGCGCCGCGGCGCGATCCGGCGCCTGCTGCGCCGCGCGCTCGAGCGCTTCGGCGCGCATCCGCGCGTAACCATCCTCCCACGGCGCGCACGCCTCGGCCTTCGCCGCGGCGACGGCCGCGAGCGCCGGCGCGGGCCGCATGCGCTCGCGCGCCTCGCCCGCCCACCACGATCCCGCGATCTCGGCGATGGCCCACGCGAGCGCCGCCGCGACCGCGGCGAGCGCCGTCCATCGCGCGGGCGCCGCGCCGGGCTCCGGTCGCGGCGCGGGCGGCCCCGCGACCGTGCCGGCGATCAGGCCCGTCGTGATCCACGCGATCGCGGCCCCCGCGATCCCGAGCGCGCCGAATCCGCCCGCCGCGATCAGCGCAACGAGCAGGCCGGCCGCCGCGGGCACGCGCGCGCGCGCGGCGCCGCCGGCTCGCCACGCCGCGACCAGCGCCGCGACGCCCGCCACCGCCACCAGCGCGACCGCGATCAGCCCGATCACGCCGCGCGTCGCGAGCGTATGGAGCACGATCGAGTGGGCGTGAAACGGCGCGAGGCTCCACTCGAGCCGCCAGTACGCCACGGGCTGGAAGCGCGGGAACACGAGGTCGAACGTGTCGGGCCCGTGGCCGAGCCAGGGACGCGCGCGCCATGCCGCGACCGCGCCGCGCCAGATCTCGAGCCGGCTCGCGCCCGAGCCGCCGGTCACGACTTCGGTCGCGCGCTGCGTGAGCGTCGCGCGCAGGGACAGCGCCGCCGCGCCGAGCGCGACCACCGCCAGCGCGGTCGGGACGCGCACGCGGCGGATCGCGTCGCGGCCGTGCGCGGCGACGAGCAGCGCGATCGCGACCGCCGACCCGGCGAGTGCGGCGAGCCACGCGGCCCGCGAGAGGCTCGCCGTCACCGCGGCGGTGAGCAGCGCCGGGACCGGCCACCATGCGAACGACGCGCGTTCCCGCGCCGACACGCGCCACCACGCGACCGGCAGCGCCGCGGCCGCGACCAGACCCATGAGATTCGGGTGGCCGAGCGTCGCGAACGGCCTCCGATACGCGGCGCCGGCGCCGTAGTCGGCCGTGCCGTGCCACGGCGAGGGATCGAGTCCCGCCGCCTGGAGCAGCGCATGGAGCGACGCGAGGCTCGCGGCGATGAGCAGCGCGTCGAAGACGCGCCGCGGCCCCTCCACGCCTCGCGCCGACGCCCGCGCCGCGACGTAGAGGCCGGTGAGACCGAGCGACGTGAGCAGCCCTTCACGCTGCGGCACGCTGCCGAGCACGCTGATCGCCGGCGCGGCCGACGTCAGCGTCGCGAGCGCTTCGACCGTGAGCCACGCCGCGACGGCGAGGTCGAGCACGATCCAGCGGGCGCGGGCGCCCGCGACCGCGCGGGCGGCGGCGAACGCGAGCGCCGCGAGGCCGGCGATGCGCACGACCTCCGCCTTCGGCGTCTCGAACTGTTCGAACAATCCCGGCACGAAGACGAGGATCGTCGCGGCGACCGCCGTCGCGGTGAGGATGACGGCCGGCGACCAGGCCGCGCCGTCCGGCGCGCGTTGTCCGTCCGTCGCGGCGCCGCGCCGCATCGCCGCGCTCATCGTCCGCCGCCGAGCGATGCCGCGAGCCGCGCGACCGCCGCCTTCGTGTCGCCGCGTCCGCGCCACTCGAGCGGCAGCGCGGCACGCGCCTCGGCCAGCGCGCGCACGGAATCGCCCGCCGCGATCGCCGCCGCGGCCACGATCGAGTGCGGCAGCGCCTCGGCCGGATAGAGCGCGCTCGCGCGTTCCGCCATCGCGATCGCGTCGCGCTGGCGCCCGGTCAGGCTCGCGTAGCGCGCGGCCTCCATCATGATGAATGCGCTCCGCGGCGCGAGGTCGAGCGCGCGACTGAACTCGGCGTCCGCCTCGCGCCGCGCGACGGGATCGCCGGCCTGGGCGCGCTCGGCGAGGACGCCCGCGAGCTGCTCGTGGTTCATCGCCGAGCGCGGCGACAGCGCGACCGCGCGCCGCGCCGCGGCCTCGGCCTCGCCGAGCCGGGTGATATCGCCGTGCGCCGCGACGAAGGCGGCGTCGGCGACGAGCCGCGCCATCGCGTCGTCCCACGGGCGCAACGCGAGCGCGGCGCGTGCCGGCGCCGGCGCGAGGTCGGGCGCGGTCGCGAGGTCCGTGCGTGCCTCGTGCGCGAAGCGCGACGCCTGGATGTCGACGGCCGATACGATCGCCGCGAGGGCGCCAACCGCGAGCGCCGCCCGGGCCGGAATCGCCGTCGTTCGGCCGGTCACGCGGGCCCCGCCGGCGGCCGCGGGCACCGCGCCGCCGAGGCCGACCAGCATCCCGCACGCCGCCGCGAGCAGCGTCGCGCCGGCGATGCCGATCGCGCCGAATCCGCCGCTCACGCCGATCGCGACGATCGCGCCCGCGAGCGCCGGAACCAGCCGCGCGTCCGGACCGCGCGCATCGCGGCCCTCCCGGGCCGAGCCGGCCGCCCGCAGCGCGAGGGCGAGCGGGGCGAGCCACGCGACGCCCGCGATCACGCCGAGCGCGCCGCGCGTCGCCAACGCGTGGAGCAGGATCGAGTGCGCGTGCTCGGGGAGCCCGCCCCACTCCGTGCGCCAGTAGGCCGCGGTCTGGACGCTCGGGAAGACGAGATCGAACGTCGCGGGCCCCCAGCCCGTGAGCGGCCGCGCGGCGCCCATCGCCAGCGCCGACCGCCAGATCTCGAGTCGGCTGCCGACCGATCCCGATGCGGGACGCGCGAGCTCGGCGAGGCGCGTCCAGACCGCGTGCCCCGCGCCGGTCGCGAACGTGAGCGCGAACGCCGCCGCGGCGGTGCCGGCCGCGATCATCCACGCCCGGCGCGTGACGCGCTGCCCGCGGGCGCGCACGATCGCGACGGTCAGCAGACCGGCGGCCGAGCCGAGCCACGCTGCCCGCGACAGCGTGAGCACGGTGGCGATCGCGGCGACCGCGGCGACGCCGATGCGCAGGGCGTTGCGCGGCGTTTCACGCGCGATGAGCGCGGCCGAGGCGACCGCCGCCGCCGCCGTGACGACGCCGAGCGTGTTGGGATGGCCGAGCGTCGCGAACGGGCGCATGCGGCCCGAATACACGGCGGTGTTCGCCCAGGCGAACGGATCGGCGCCCGCCCACTGGAGGATCGCGAGCACGCTCGCGATCCCGATCGCCGCGCACGCCAGGTCGAGCGTCACGAGCGCCTCACGCGCGGCGGCGCGCGCCGCCACGAAGATCCCGATCAGCGCGCACGACGTGACCAGCCCCTCGCGCTGGAGCGCGACGCCGCTGACGCTGCGGAGCGGCGCGACCGAAAACGCGGTCGCGAGGGCCTCGACCGCGAGCCAGATCCACGCGACCGTATCGGCGAGCCCGAGCGCGTTGCGGCGCGGCCATCCCGACGCGACCGCGCAGGCGAGGCACGCCAGGCCCGAGACGCGGAGTGCCGCGACCTTCGGCAGCTCGAACATCTCGTCGAGCCCCGGAATCACGGCGAGCACGGTGACGACCAGCGCCGCGCGCGCGAGCCACAGGGCGCGACGCGCCGGTTCGCTGCGCGGCGCGTGCGTCATCGCAGCTCCGGCAGCGCCGGCGCGCGCTCCGGGTAGAGCGAGTCCACGTGCGCCGCGATCGCCCGCGCTCGATCGCCGCGCCCGAGCAACAGCTCGAGCCGCGCGCACCCGCCCAGCATGAGCGCGTTCATCGGCGCCCCCGCGCGCACGCGATCGATCTCCGCTTCGGCCGCCGCGAGTGCAGCGGTATCGCCCATCGCCGCGCGAGCCGCGAGCAGTCGCGCGAGCTGCTCGTGGTTCTCGACCCGCTCGGGCTCGAGCGTCAGCGCGCGGCGCGCCGCCCGCTCGCCGGCGGCCAGCGCCGCGGCCGCGTCGCCGCCCGCGACCGCCACGCCGAGATCGGCCTCGGCTTCGAGTCGCGGATACGCGTCGTCCCACGGCGATCGCCGCGCCGCGCGGATCGCGGCATCGCGCGCCTCGAGCCGCGCCGCGGCATCGCCCTCCCGCGCCCGCGCGAGCGCGAGGTCGGCCGCGCGCGCCGCCCCCGACGACGCAATGTCCGCAACGCCGAGCGCCGCCATCGCGAACGCCACGATCGCCGCGGCGGCGAGCGCGAACAACGGCGGCCTGCGCTCCGGCGCCGCGTCCGGCGTCGCGGCGTCGTCGCCGCCGAGCGAGGCGAGCAGCGCGGCGCCGAGCACCATCCACAGCGCGCCCGCGGTTCCGAACGCTCCGAGCTGTCCGGCCACCGCCACCGCGACCAGCGCCGCCACGATCGCCGCGATCGCGGCGCGGGACGCGGGACGCGCGCGCCACGCTCGGCGCGCGGCGAGCGCCGCCGAGACGCACGCGCCGAGCATCACCGCCGCGCCGAGCAGGCCGCGGGTCGCGAGCGCGTGCAGCACGACCGAGTGCGCGTGGTACGGGAGCCCGGCCCACTCGACGCGCCAGTACGCGGCCGTCTGGAAGCGGTGAAACACGAGCGCGAACGTGTCGGGGCCCTGGCCGAGCCACGGCCGGGCGCGCCACGCCGCGAGCGCTGCGCGCCAGATCTCGATCCGGCTCGCGCCCGATCCGCCGGTGGGCGCCAGCAGGTCCGCGAAGCGCGCCGCCAGCCGCGCGCCCCAGCCCATCGCCGCCAGCGCGCCGCCCGCCACGACGATCGCGCCGCCGATCATGACGCCGCGACGGTTCGCGCCCGCGACGGCCGTCGCCGCGCGCACGGCGAGCACCGCGCCGATCGCGGCGCCGATCGCGAGGCCGAGCCACGCCGCGCGCGAGAGTGTCGCGAGCGTCGCGAGCGCGATGACCGGGGCGGCGATCGCGAAGGCGGCGCGGCGGCGCGGCGCGGCGATCGCCAGTGCGAGCGCCGCGGCCGCGGCGGCGGCCCCCGCGACGCCGAGGAGGTTCGGATGGCCGAACGTCGCCGAGGGCCGCTCGATCGCGCCGCCCGGTCCGTACACGGCCGAGCCGGTCCAGCGGAAGACGTCCCATCCCGCCCCCTGCGCGAGCGCATAGAGCGCGGCCACCGTCATCGCCGCGATCGCCCAGCCGAGTGTCCCGATCGCGCGGTCGCCCGCGGCGGCATCGTCGCCGGCGGCGGCGACGCCGTGCGTCGCGCGTGTGGCGACGTACCAACCGGCGAGCCCGAGCGACGTGACGAGCCCCTCGCGTTGCATCGGCTCGCCGATCGCGCTCACGAGCGGCGACCGCGATGCGAGCGTCGCCAGCGCTTCGATCGCGAGCCACGCGGCGATCGCCGCGTCCATCCCCGTCCGGCGCGGCGGCGCGCCGCGACGCCGCGCGGTCGCGACGTAGACGAGCAGCGCGAGCCCGGCGGCGCGCACGACCGCCGCCTTCGGCGGCTCGAACGAATCGCGCAGCCCGGGAACGAAGAGCAGCGCGACGAGGACGAGCGCGGCGCGGACCCATGCCAGCATGGCGCGCTACGCTAGGTCGCGCGTGCGCCGCGGGCAAGCGCGGGGCGGCGAGATCGCGGCGGGTGCGCCGAGGCGGGCCGGCGAACCCGTGCCGCCCCGGCGGTCAGGCGTTCGAGGCGGGCGTCTCCGGCTCGGCGCGCGCGGCGATCTTGTAGCCGGCGCCCATCGCCGTCTCGATCACGCCGGCGTCCGCGCCGAGCTTGCTGCGCAGCCGCCGGATGTGCACGTCCACGGTGCGCGTCCCGGCCATCACGTCGCGATCCCAGACGCGGTGCAGCAGCTCGTCGCGCGACACCACCTTCCCGGCGCGGCGCGCGAGGTAGGTGAGCAGCCCGAACTCGCGCGGCGTGAGCATCAGCCGCCGCTCGCGGCACCACGCCTCGCGTGCGGCGGTGTCGATGCGCACGGGGCCGGCGTCGATCGTGCGCCGGCCGGGGCCGACGCGCGAGCGCCGCAGCAGCGCCTGGACGCGCGCCACCAGCTCACGCGGGCTCAAGGGCTTCGTGACGTAGTCGTCGGCGCCGTTCTCGAACCCGAGCAGCGTGTCCATCTCCGATGTGCGCGCCGTGACGACGATCACCGGCAGATCGGCCGTCGCGGCCTCGTCGCGGATCTCGCGCAGGATCTCGATGCCGTGGACGCCGGGGAGCATGAGGTCGAGCACCAGCGCGTCAGGCGGCGACTCGAAGATGCGGCGCAGCCCCTCCTGCCCGTCGCCCACGGCGGTCACCTGGAATCCCGAGCGCTCGAGGTGGTAGCCGATGAGATCACGGATCTCCGGCTCGTCATCGATGATCATCACGCGGTCGGCCACGGGGGTCGCGCTCACGTTCGCCCGAAGTCGGCGGTGCCGGCGTGCGGCCGCCCGCCCGTCGGCGTCTCATCGGCGTGGTGCTTGATGATCCGCGCCTCGGCGATGAACACCACCTCTTCGGCGATGTTGGTGGCGAGATCGGCGACGCGCTCGAGGTTGCGCGCGACCAGGATCAGCTCCATCGCGCGCGTGATCGTCGCGGGATCCTCGATCATGAACGACACCAGCTCGCGGAAGAGCTGGCGGTTGAGCGCATCGACGTCGTCGTCACGCGTGCACAGGCGGCGCGCGGTGGCGGCATCGCGGCGCACGAACGCGTCCAGTGCCTCGCGCAGCATGCCGGTCGCCATGTCGGCCATGCGCGGGATGTCGACCAGCGGCTTGAGCGGCGGATCCTCGGCCAGCTTGAGCGCGCCGCCGGCGATGTTGACCGCGTGATCGCCGACGCGTTCGAGGTCGTTCGATATCTTGAGCGCGGCGGTGATGACGCGCAGGTCGCCGGCGAGCGGCTGGCGCAGCGCCAGCAGGCCGACGCAGCGCTCCTCGATGTCGATCTCCAGCCGGTCGATCGCGCGGTCGTCCTCGATCACCTCGCGCGCGAGCCGCGGGTCGCGGCGCTTGAGCGACTCGACCGACTTCTGGACGATCGCCTCGGTGCCTCCGCCCATGAGCAGGAGCTGCGCCTTCAGCGCATCCAGCTCCTGATGAAAGTGTCGTTCCATGCCCGATGGCTCCTTGCGCGCCGCGTCTAGCCGAACCGGCCGGTGATGTAGTCCTCGGTGAGCTTGCGGCTCGGACTCGTGAACAGCCGGGGGGTCTCGTCGATCTCGATCAGCTCGCCGTCGAGCAGGAACGCGGTGCGGTCGGAGATGCGCGCCGCCTGCTGCATGTTGTGCGTCACGACGACGATCGTGTACGCACGCTTCAGGTCGAGCACCAGCTCTTCGATGCGCGCCGTCGCGGTCGGATCGAGCGCCGAGGCCGGCTCGTCCATGAGGATCACCTCCGGCTCGACGGCGAGGCAGCGCGCGATGCACAGGCGCTGCTGCTGCCCGCCGGAGAGCTGGAGCGCGGAGCGGTTGAGCCTGTCGCGCACCTCGTTCCACAGCGCGGCGCGGAGCAGGCTCTGCTCGACGCGCGCCTCGAGCTCGGCGCGGTCGCGGATGCCGAGCAGCCGCAGCCCGAACGCGACGTTGTCGAAGATGGACTTCGGGAACGGGTTCGGCCGCTGGAACACCATGCCGACGCGGCGGCGCAGCTCGACCACGTCGGCGCTCCTCACGTCGAGCCCGGCCACGCGCACCTCGCCTTCGGTGCGCACGCCGGCGATGAGGTCGTTCATGCGGTTGAACGAGCGCAGCAGCGTGCTCTTGCCGCAGCCCGATGGGCCGATGATCGCGGTGACGCTGTGCGCCGGGACGTCGAAGCCGATGTGCTTGAGCGCCGGGTGCGCGCCGTAGAAGAGGCTGAAGTCGCGCACCGAGATCGCGTCGGGCGCCTCGGCGACGGGCGGCGCCCCGGGCGCGGACGCGGCCGGCGCGGGCGGCGGCGGCGCGCTCTCGCCGCGCGCGGGCGCGACGCTCGGCGGCCGCGTCTGCGTCGCGAGGCTCATCCATCCGGCGCGGGGCTTCATCGAGCGTTCCTCATCCGATCCGGCGCACCGCGAGGCGCAGCATCGCGGACACCGCGGTGACCAGCAGGAGCAGCACCAGCGCGCCCGTCCACGCCTGCTGGTTCCAGTCGCTGTACGGGGCGCGAGCGTAATCGAAGATCATCACCGGCAGCGAGGCGATCGGCTGGTCGAGCGCCACCGACCAGAATCGGTTGCCGAGCGCCGTGAGGAGCAGCGGCGCGGTCTCGCCGGCCGCGCGCGCCAGCGCCAGCATGCTGGCGGTGACGATGCCGGCGGACGCGGCGGGCAGCACGACGGACTGCACCACGCGCCAGCGCGGCGCGCCGAGCGCGAGCGCCGCCTCGCGGTACGACCGTGGCACGAGGCGCACCACCTCTTCGGTCGAGCGCACGATCGTCGGCAGCATGAGGATCGCGAGCGCGATCGCGCCGGCGATCGCCGAGAAGTGTCCGATGGTGAGCACCACCAGGCCGTACGCCGCGACGCCGACCACGATCGAGGGGACGCCCGCGAGCAGCTCGGCCGCGTAACGCACCGCGCCGGCGAACGGGCCGCGGCCGTACTCGGCGAGATAGAGCCCGGTGCCGCCGCCGACCCGCACCGCGATCAGGCCGCAGGCGCCGACCAGGATCATCGTGCCGACGATCGCGTTCGCCATTCCGCCGCCCGGTTCGCCCACCGGCTTCGGCATCGAGACGAAGAACGCGAGCGAGAGCCCGGGCAGGCCGCGCGCGACGATGTGCGCCACGAGCATGATCATCGGCAGCAGCACGAGCGCGAGCCCGGCGCCGCAGCCGGCGAGCACGAGCGCGTTCCACGCGCGGCGCGCGAGGCCCGGTCCGCCGCGCGGCAGCGCCGCGAGGCGGTCACGCGGCGCCGGCGACATCGCGCCTCCCTCCCGTCGTCCAGCGCACCAGCAGGCGCGCCGCGGCGTTGAGCACGACGGTCACCGCGAACAGCACCAGCGCGAGCTCGATCAGCGCCGCGAGGTGGAGCTTGCTGGTCGCCTCGGTGAACTCGTTGGCGATCACGCTCGCCATCGTGGCGCCCGAGCCGAGCAGCGACGCCGAGATGCGGTTGGTATTGCCGATCACCATCGTCACGGCCATCGTCTCGCCGAGCGCGCGCCCGAGCGCCAGGATCATGGCGCCCAGGATCCCGGGCCGCGCCGCATCGAGCGTCACCGCCAGCGACTCGGCGCGCGTCGCGCCCAGCGCCAGTGACGCCTCGCGCAGCGTGCGCGACGTCGCGAGCAGGATCTCGCGCGAGATCGACACGATGGTCGGCGCGATCATGATCGCGAGCACGATGCCGGCATTGAGGAACCCGAGACCGAACGGGAAGCCGCGGAAGAGCGGCAGGAAGCCGAGGTGCGCGATCAGCCACGGCTCGATCACCACGCGCAGCCACGGCGCGAGCACGAACAGCCCCCACACGCCGAAGACGATGCTCGTGATCGAGGCGAGCAGCTCGACGAGGAACGACGCCACCGCGCCGAAACCGCGCGGCGCGAGCTCGGCGAGGAACACCGCCGCGCCGATGCACGGCGGCACCGCGAGCAGCATCGCCATGGCCGACGTGACCAGCGTGCCGTAGAGGTAGGGCAGCGCGCCGAACTTCTCGGCCACCGGGTCCCAGTCGGCCGAGACGAGGAACCGCCACCCGAACGCCGCGAGCGACGGCGCGGCGCCGCGCGCGCACTCCCACACGATGAGCGCGAGCACCGCGAATACGCCGACCGCGAACAGCGTGAGCAGCGCGCGGTACGCCGGGTCGGCGAGCCCGGCCCGCGCGCGGACGTCCGCGCGGGCGAGCGGGCGACCGATGGCCGGGGCGGACGACGTCATGGCGGGCTCGATCCTAGTGCGACGGCTTCCCCGCCGCGACCAGCGAGGCCAGCGTCGCTTCGTTCACCGCGACCACCGCCGCCGGCAGCCGGGCGTAGTTGAGATCGTCGGCCATGCCCTGCCCGTCCTTCATCGCCCAGGCGATGAAGTCGGCGAGCGCCTTGCCTTTCGCCGCATCGCGCGGCTGCCGCTCGACCAGCAGGAACGTGAGGCCGCAGATCGGATACGCCTCGGGGCTCGCCGCGTTCGCGATCGGCGCGCGCACGTCCCTGGCCAGTGCCTTGGCCGAGGCTTCGACCGCGGCGGTCGTCGAGGCGAGCGTCGGCTCGACGAAGTTGCCCGCGCGGTTCTTGACCCGCGCCACCGGCAGGCGGTTCTGCCTCGCGTACGCGAGCTCGACGTAGCCGATCGCGCCCGGCGTCTGCCGCACCACGCCCGCGACGCCCTCGTTGCCCTTGCCGCCGACGCCGGCGGGCCAGCTCACCGCGGTGCCGACGCCGACCAGCTCCTTCCACTCGCCGCTCACGAGCGAGAGGTAGGTGACGAAGATGTTGGTCGTGCCGCTGCCGTCCGAGCGGTGCACGGCCAGGATCGGCGCCGCCGGCAGCTCGACGCCGGGGTTGACCGCCGCGATGCGCTTGTCGTTCCAGGTGGTGATGCGGCCCATGTAGATGCCGGTGATCGCCTCGGGCGTGAGCTGCAGCGCGCCGGTCATGCCGGGCAGGTTGTAGGCGAGCGCCACCGCGCCGCCCACGGTCGGGATGTGCACGATCGCGCGCGGCATGTCGCGCAGCTGTGCGTCGCTCAAGGCCGCGTCGCTCGCGCCGAAGTCCACGGTGCCGGCCTTGACCTGCTGGATACCGGCGCCGCTGCCGATCGACTGATAGTTGATCTCGACGCCGGTCTTCTGCTTGTAGACGTCGAACCACTTCGAGTAGATCGGATACGGGAAGGTCGCTCCCGCTCCGGTCAGTTTCTGCGCCGCCGCCGGCGACGCGCACGATGCAAGCGCGAGGAGGACGGCCCACGAGCGCGCGTGCCGGAGGGCGGCGTTGCGAATGCGTCGATGCATGACGGCTCCCTGGCCCCCGCTCACGACTGCGGGCGGCTGTAGCGGTAGTAGAACGTGATCCGCGCCTGCGCGTCATGGTGCGCGGGCGGGGCGGCGGTGCCGCGGCGGATGAATTGCGTCGCCTCGACGTTGGGCATGATGTGCACGTCGCGCACCGGCTGCCAGTCGAGGCCCGCGATCCAGAGCTTCGAGTCCACGCGGTCCGCCAGCCGGTGGTCGCTGTTCCACACGTCGAGGCGCGCGAAGCCGGCGACCGTTGCGCCGTTCGTGACGCGCGCGAACACCGAGACGCCGCGCGGCTCCTGATTGCCGGCGGGACGGTGGTTGACGCGATCCACCGCCTCGACGCCGACCGCGCCCTGCTTGAACTCGCAACCCGCGAAGGTCTTGAACGTCGCCTTCTCGGTGCCGTTGTAGCCGCCCTCGTAGTCGACGAAGGGCTCGATGCGCAGATCGCCGAAGCGCACGGGCAGCGTCACGTAGAACTTCTTGTAGCGGTTGTCTTCCGGCTTCTGTCCGGTGCCATCGCCCACCATGACCGCGTAGCCGATGTGATGATCGGGATCGGCGAACCCCTTGACCTCGGCGCCGAGATCCATCGAACCGCCGAGCCCGCGGAAGTCGGCGATCGTCTTCTCGATCGAGCGATACTGCCAGAACTCCTCGGAGTTCTCCCAGATCGGCGTGGCGAGCAGGCCGAGGTAGAGATCCGAGCGCGTGAACAGGCTCTTGACCTGGACGTACGCGGTGCGCACCGCGACGCCGATCTTGCCGTCCGAGGTCAGCGACTTGCTGTCGGCCTCGAGGCGAAAACGCGTCGCGACGCGGATCGTGAGATCGTTGTCGAGCTGGAAGTAGATGCGGCGGATCTGGAGGCCGTTCAGGTCGCGGCCGATCTGCGACGCGCTCGAGTTGTCGATGTTGACCTTGTCCGCGTCCTGGCCCGAGCCGTTGTAGAGGTGCGTCGGGTCGCCGGTGACGTTGTAGTAGTAATCGCCGAACGCGTAGCCGCTGATGCGGCCGCGCGGGAAGTCGGGCGCCGTCGGGGTCGCGATCGGGATCGGCGGCGGCGCCGCGGTGGAATCCCCAGGCGTCGGCCCGCCGCTCGTCGGCGGCGTCCCGCTCTGGGCACGCAGGGGCGCGGCCCAGACGATCAAGGCGAGGATCAGCACCGCGCGTCTCATGGTCGTTCCCTCCATCCGTGTCCGATCCGTGGCGGCCGTTCAGGGCCGGCGAAGCGTTCGCGGGCATGAGACGCGATGCCGCGTAACGGGCGGACGACTTCGATGTTTCGGCGGGGTAAAAACGGACGGTGGGGCGATCCCGCCTTCGCGCCGGCCGGGGGCGCCGGGCGAATGCGGTGGGTGCTGCGTGCGCCGGGTGCTGCGTGCGGCGGGTGCTACGTGCGGCGGGTGCGGCTGCGCAGCCGCTCGCGCCGGGTCTCGGTGGCGCGGGTGCGCGCCGTGTTCACGGCGCCCAGGTAGTCCACGCCCGCCGCGCCGACCGCCGCGGCCCACGACCCGAACTGGCGCCGCGCCCGGGCGTAGAGGTCGCTGTGCGTGTGGTGGATCCGGAACAGCCCGTTGGCGGTCGCGGCGATCTGGCGGATCCGCGCCAGCACCTCGCTCTGCGTCATCTCGAGCGGCCGGCCGCGCTTCCGGCGCAGCAGCATCGGCTCCCGCAGCGTGGCTACGTCGGACTCGTCATCGGGCGGGGGCTGGTCGAGGGCGGAAATCATGGGTTCATCCTCCTCCGTGCGCAGCATGAGCGTCGGGCGCCGGCCCAAGGCCGACGCGTGGCTTGCCCGTGTTTCAAGCATACTCCGGCGCACGCTGTCGCAAATGCCAGAATTGCGCCCGCCGGGGTGGTCCTGGGGATCAGGCGCGGGCGTTGGGCGCCCGCGGAACCGTGAACCGGAACGTGCTCCCCGCCCCCGGCGCGCTGCGCACCGCCACGTCTCCCCCGTGCGCGGCGGCGATGTGTTTGACGATCGCCAGGCCGAGGCCGGTGCCGCCGCGGTCGCGCGAACGCGCCTTGTCGACGCGGTAGAAGCGCTCGAACACGCGCGGCTGATCGGCTTCGGGGATGCCCTGCCCGGTATCCTCGACCTCGCACCAGGCCCACGGCCCCTCGCTTCCCCAGCGCACCGTGACGCGGCCCTTCTCCGTGTACTTGATCGCGTTGTCCACGAGGTTCGCAACCGCCGCCTCGACGCGCGCGCGGTCGGCCGTGACCTCGGGTCCGGCCTCGCCCTCGAGCACGATCTCGATTCCCTTCTTCTCCGCCGCGCCGCGGAACGCCACCCCCTGCGCGCGTACCGCATCGCCCCACGCGAACGGCTGCGGCCGCAGCACGAGCCCGGGGCGCTCGAGCTCGGCGAGCGACAGGAGGTCTTCGACCAGCGCCTCGAGCCGCGTCGCCTGATCGCGGATCACCCGCACGAACCCTTCACGGCGTTCGCGATCGTCGAGGCCGCCGTCGAGCAGCGTCTCGGCGTAGCCGCGCAGCGAGGTGAGCGGCGTGCGCAGCTCGTGCGAGACGTTGGCGACGAAGTCCTGGCGCACGCGATGGAGACGCTCGACCTCGGTCAGGTCGTGGAGCACGAGCAGCACGGCGTCGCCGACGAGCGGCGTCGCGCTGGCGTGCACGAGCCGCGGCTCGGGCGCCCACAGACGCAGGTCGGTCTCGAGCGGCCGGCCGCCGCCGCGCGCTTCGCGCAGCAGCTCGTCGAGCTCGGGCGAGCGCACGAACTCGGGGAACGCCGTGCCCGGCGGCGCCGGCGCCGGGGCGCCGAGGATCACGGCGAGGCTGCGGTTCATGCGCACGACGCGGCCCTGATCGTCGATGAGCGCGACGCCGTCGCTCAAGTGGACGAGCATGCGGTCGCGCTCCTCGCTCTCGCGCTCGAGCGCGGTGAGGCGCGCGCGCAGCTCGGCGGCCATCGCGTTGATGGCGGCGCCGAGGCGGCCGATCTCGTCCGCGGGCCGCTCGCGCGCGCGGGCCTCGCGGTCGCCGGCGCCGAGCCGGCGCGCCGCCTGTTCGAGCGCCGCGACGCGCTCCACCTGCCGCCCCGACACCCAGAACGCGATCGGCGCGGTCAGGACCAGCGCGAGCGCCGCGCCCGCCAGCGAGAGCCGCCAGCGCGAGCGGTCGAGCGCGGTGATCGCGGTGAGCGGCTCGGCGAGGCGCACGGTCGCAATGCGTCCCCCCGCCGGCGCGGGCACCGCGACGTAGAGCAGATCGACGTCGAGCGTGCGGCTGTGGCGCAGCGCGCGCCCCACGCCCCCGCCGCGCACGGCGAGCACCTCGGGCCGGCCGGCGTGATTGTCGAGCGTCGCGAGCCGCGCGGGCGGCACGTCGCTGTCGCCGAGCACGTGACCCGTCGCGTCGATGAGCGTGACGCGCAGCCCGATGAGCGCGCCCATCGCGGCCGCGAACGCCTCGGGATCGGCGGGTTGCTCCGCCGCGAGCCGCAGCGCCACCTGCCGCGCGGTGCGCTCGAGGGTCGCCTCGTGCTGGGCGACGATCCAGCCGCGCTCGAGCCGGCCGGCGAGCACGGTGAAGAGTGCGATCGCGACCGCCACCACCAGCGCCGCGGTGACGAACAGCCGGCCGCGCAGCGAGAGCGTCATCGGCTCACGCGCCGTCGCCCTGCCCGGCGATGAATTTGTAGCCGGCGCCGGTCACGGTCTCGATCGCGCGCCCGCCGTCGCCGAGCTTCACCCGCAGCCTTCGCACGTGGACGTCGACCGTGCGCGTCTCGCCGACGTAGTCGTAGCCCCACACCTTGCGCAGCAGCTCCTCGCGCGAGAGCACGCGACCGGCGTGGTGCGCGAAGAACGCGAGCAGCGCGAACTCGCGGCGCGTGAGATCGAGCGCGCGCCCGTTCCAGCGCGCGTCGTGCGGGCGCGCGTCCACGACCAGCCCGCCGACCGCGAGCGATCCCTCGGCGCGTTCGGGCCGCGCGCGGCGCAGCAACGCGCGCACGCGCGCCACCAGCTCGCGCGGGCTGAAGGGCTTGACGAGGTAGTCGTCGGCGCCGTGCTCGAAGCCAAGCAGGCGGTCCATCTCGGTCGAGCGCGCGGTGAGCACCAGCACCGGCAGATCGCGCGTCGCCGGCTCGCCGCGCAACTCGCGCAGCACCTCGAGGCCGGTGAGCCCGGGCAGCATGAGGTCGAGCACGAGCAGGTCCGGGCGCGAGGCGAAGACGCGCGCGAGCCCCTGCTCGCCGTCGGCGAGCGAGGCGACCCGGTAGCCGGCGCGCTCGAGGTTGTAGCGGGCGAGCTCGCGGATCTCCTTCTCATCCTCGATGAGCATCACGAGCTCGGACATCACGCCTCCGCCGGCGCGGGATGCTAGGGGGCGATCGCGGTATCCTGCAAGCGCATGGTGCCCCAACCCCGCATCGGCCCGGTCACGGCCGACCGCCTCGGTCCCATGGACCTGACCGACGTGTTCGCGTATCTCAATCGCGATCCGGTGCTCAACGTGTATCTGATGGCGCTGGTGCTGCGCGATGCGCTCGCCGCGCCGCGCGACGAGTACTGGGCGATTCGCCGCGACGGCGCGATCGATGGCCTGCTGCACATCGGCGGCCAGTCGGGCGCGGTCCTGCCGCTCGGCGACGATCCGGCGGCGCTGCGCGCGCTGGCCGACGCCGCGCGCCAGCGGCTCGCGTTCATGCCGCGACGCTTCCAGGTCATCGGCCCGCGCGCGGCGGTCGAGGCGCTGGTGCGCGCGTTCGCGCGCGCGGGGCGCATGCCGCGGCTCGAGCGATCGCAGGTCTACATGGCGCTCGCCCGGGGCGCGCTGCCGGCGTTCGAGCGGCTGCCCGAGCTCTCCCCCGCGCGCGGCGAGGACGCGGCCGCGGTCTACGCGACCGGCGCCGATCTGCGGCTCGAGGAGCTCGACGAGGATCCGCGCCTCGCCGATCCCGAGGGCTTCCGCCGCCGCGTGGACGAGGAGTGCCGCGACGGCCACACGTACCTGTGGCGCGACGCCGAGGGCCTGCGCTTCCGCGCCAGCGTCAGCGCGCTCACCGGCGACGCGGCGCAGGTGTCGGGCGTCTACACGCCGCCCGGGATGAGACTGCGCGGCTACGCGCGGCGCGGGCTCGCCGAGCTCTGCGCGCGGCTGCTCGAGCGCTGCGGCGCGGTGTGCCTGTTCGTCAACGACTTCAACGCGCCCGCGCTCGCGGTCTATCGCCGGCTCGGCTTCACGACCCGCGCCGAGTGGGCCTCGGCGTTCTACGACGTCGTGCGCTGACGCGCCGCGCGCGCGGCGGCGGTCGCTTCGCGCTTGACCGGCGTCGCTGTGATTTGCGACGGTGCGTGCGCGCTCCCAGTCCGACCACCTCCGGGAGGTTCACGGTGAAGCATGCATGGGCCGCGGCGCTCGCGCTCGCGGCGATCGCTGCGCCGCACGCGGCGGTCGCGCAAGTATTCGGACAGTTCAACAGCGCGGCGACGCTGCCGGTCAACGGCCACGCGTTCGGCGGCTACCTGACCGCGAGCCAGAACCAGGTCGGCGGCCTCGCGCAGCTGCGCCTGAGCTTCTACCCCGACGTCGATTTCGGCTTCCACGGCGGGCTCTCGCGCCTGAACCGCGGCGGCGCCGGCAAGGACATCACGACGCTGCGCCTCGGCACCGACGTGCGCTGGCAGCTGCGGCGTCAGAGCGCGGCGTCGGCGGTGGATGTCTCCGCGGGCGCGGCGCTCGCGGTCGAGACCGGCGACGCCTTCAAGGTCGTGACGCTCGGACCCACCGTCGTCGTCGGCCGCACGGTGGGCGGCGAGAACGGACCGCTCGCGCCGTACGCGGGGCTCGCGCTGCTCTTCGTCAGCCGCGACGCGTTCGGCCTGCGCGACACCGACCTCTCACTCCCGCTGCGGCTCGGCCTCGAGGCGCGGCTCGCCCCCGAGGTCCGGATCGTGGCCGAGATGCAGGTGTTCATCGCCGACCGCTTCAACGACGACGTCGGCTTCGCAACCGGCGTGAATCTGCCCTTTTAGCGGGTTGCCGCGAGACCTGGAGCCGCTGCCCGCATGTGCGGGCACGGACGTGCCGGTTACGGGATGATGAAGTCCGACAACGCGTTGGCGCCCATGCTGGTCCGTCCGGTTCGGCCTTGCGACCGCCGGGGTCGGGTGCTAGCGTTCCGCCCCCTCGGAGACGACCTCGACCGGGTGCGTTTTCCGAGCTTGGGCCGAAACCACATAAAACATGTAACGACTTGGGCTTGCCTGCGCTGCCGCGCGCCGGGCCAGGGCGTTCTTTTTCCCTCGGCGAGAGGGTTTCCACGCCGTGTGGAAAGCGTGTGGAGGATGGGAGGTTCCTCACCACGCAAGTTGCTGTAAATCTGTCGGTTGTGTGGTCGGTCATGTGTGTTGATAAGTCGTGCCCCAACTTTCCACATCGTCGTCCACACGGCCCGCAGCGTCGGAAGAGAACCGGATTCCCGGCGCTGCGAGCCCTGTGGAGTACTCGCAACCCCTCATGCAAGGACCGCAGAGATGGCTGTCCAGCCCGTGCTGCCCGAAGCGACGACACAGCTCTGGGGGCAGGTGCTGACGGCGGTGCAGAACCGGCTCGAGACCCAGCAGGCGTTCGACACCTGGCTCAAGCCGATCGTGCCCCTCACGCTCAGCCCCCAACTGGTCGAGCTCGAAGTCCCGAACACGTTCTTCGTCGATTGGATCCACCAGTACCACCTGCGCTCGCTGCGCCAGAGCCTCGCCGAGGTGCTCGGCACCGAGCCCGAGATCCGCTTCACCGCCCGCGAATCCGCGCCCGCCGCGGCGGAGACGCGCCTTCCACCCGCGACGCCGCGCGAGCCCGCGCCGGCGAAGCCGCCGCGCGGCGACCGCGCGTGGCTCGACAGCCGGCTCAATCCGCGGCTGCGCTTCGAGAATTTCGTGGTGGGAGGGAGCAACACGTTCGCCAATGCCGCGTGCCGCGCGGTGGCCGACCGTCCCGGCGGGGCCTACAACCCGCTCTTCATCTTCGCCGGCCCGGGCCTCGGCAAGACCCACCTGCTGCATGCGATCGGCCACTCGGTCCGCGAGTCGCGGCCCACGGCGCGCGTCTACTACGTCTCGGCGGAGCGCTTCACCAACGAGATGATCTACGCGATCCAGCACGCGCAGACGCTCGCGTTCCGCAACAAGTACCGCAACGTGGACGTGCTGCTCATCGACGACATCCAGTTCCTCGCCGGCAAGGAGAGCACGCAGGAGGAGTTCTTCCACACGTTCAACGCGCTCCGCGACGCGCACAAGCAGATGGTCGTCACCGCCGACAAGGCCCCGAAGGACATCCCGATGCTCGAGGAGCGGCTGGTCTCGCGCTTCAACCAGGGGCTGGTCACCGACATGAAGCAGCCGGATCTCGAGACGCGGCTCGCGATCCTCAAGAACCTCTGCGAGCAGGACAGCGAGGGCGTCAAGCTCCCGGACGACGTGCTGCTGCTGATCGCGGACCGCATCCGCAACAACGTGCGCGATCTCGAGGGCTGCCTCGTGCGCGTGTTCGCGCTCGGCTCGCTGCTGCATCAGGAAATCACCATGCCGCTCGCCGAGGAGGTGCTGCAGCACTACGTCAATCCCGAGCCCGACCGCATGGCGCCCGAGCGCATCCTCTCGGCGACCGCCGAGCGCTTCGGCGTGCGCATCGAGGCGATGTGCGGGCAGCGGCGCACGCAGAGCATCGCGCTGCCGCGGCAGGTGGCGATGTATCTCATCCGCCAGCTCACCGATCTCTCGCTGGTCGAGATCGGTCGTCTCTTCGGCGGCCGCGATCACACGACGGTGATGTACGCGTGCGAGCGCGTGTCGAGTCTGATGGCGGGCGATCTGGTCATCGCCGACAAGGTGAATGGTCTCGTTTCCACGCTCTCGTCGGGATGAGCGGGGGAGGAATCGTGGACGAATGGGGAAGGAATGGCGCCACGCCGTGCCCGTGGGGGGAGCGGTGGAAAGCAGCGCCGTTTCTCCCCAGCCGGCGCGCGGCGTTCATCGCGTTCTGCCGCAGTCAGTTGAAGGATCGCAAAGCGCGTCTTCCCCAGAGTCCACAATCTCTACGGTAACTAGATTCTTACTTATTGAAAGACAATAGGTTAAAGCTATCAAATGTCCTTGCGGAAACAGGCCACAATTCCTATCATGCGGGCGCGCTCTGAAAACGCCCCTGGATGAACCCCGCGAAGAGGCTTGGAACTGATGACCGCACTTGAACTTCCTACCCGTCAGGGAGCGACCGCGATGGAACTCGGCATCCAGCAGGGAGACTTGAGCTACGCGGTCGGAAAAGCGTTCGCCTCGGTCTCGACCAAGAGCCCGATGCCGCTGCTCTCGTGCCTGCTCCTCGAAGCCGACAAGACCGGGCTCCGCGTCACCGGGAGCGATCTCGACGTGACGACCGCCGTCACCGTGCCGTGCACCGTTCAGACGCCGGGACGGGCCGCGGTTTCGGCGCGGCACTTCAACGAGGTCGTGCGCAAGATTCCGCGCGGCATGCTCAAGATCACGATCGCCGGCAACCAGTGCGAAGTTCGCTACGGCGACGGCACCGGATGGTCGCGCTTCCCGATCCAGCCCGCCGACGATTTTCCGCGCGTCCCCGAGCTCAAGGCCGAGCACCAGGTGACGCTGCCGGGCGACATCCTTTCGCGGTTGATCGCGCGCACGATCTACGCCGCGTCCACAGACGCGACGCGTCCCAACCTCGGCGGCGTGTTCGTGCAGGGTGGCGACAAGCAGATCACGTTCGTCGCGACCGACGGCCATCGCCTCGCCCGCACCGGACGCAAGGGCGGATTCGCCGGGCTCGGCAAGGACGGCGTCATCGTGCCGAGCCGCGCGCTGGCGGCGGTGAGCCGCACCGCCGAAGAAGCGACCAGCCCGGTCGCGATCGAGATCGCCGCCGGCCGCAATCAGGCCGGGTTCACCACGCAGGTCGGCGAATACCGGGTGCAGATCCTGGCTCGACTCCTCCAGGGTCCGTACCCGAACTACGAACAGGTCATTCCCAAGAACAACCCGCGCGATCTGCAGGTGAACCGGAAGGATCTGCTCGAGGCCGTGGACATCGTCGCGTCGCACGCGGACAACGTGACGCGGCAGGTGCGGTTCTCGGTGGCGGAGGGGCGCCTCGGCGTCTCGTCGGCGACCGAGCTCGGAGCGGGGGAGCACACGCTCGCCGCCGACTTCCACGGCGAGGGCATGGAGATCGGGTACAACGCGAACTACCTGATCGACATCCTTCGGAGCATCGAGAGCGAGCGCATCGTCTTCCGCCTCAACAACGCGCTGGCCGCCGGCGTCGTGGAACCGGTCGGCGGTCCATCGCAGAGCGAAGAAGACCTGCTGTGCCTGGTGATGCCGCTGCGGTTGCCCGACGCGGCGGGTTGATCGTGCAGTCGATCTCGGGCGTCCTCCCGGCGCTCCTCCGGAAGCTCGGACTGGAGGCCGGTGTCATGGGCTGGCGCGCGGTCACGGAGTGGCCGGTCGCCGTGGGCCCCGGAGTGGCGCGACACACGCGCGCCGTGGGCTTCCATGAAGGCACGCTCCTCGTGGAGGTCGAAGGATCGGCCTGGCTCCAGGAGCTCACCATGCTCCGGCGCGATCTCGTGAGAAAACTGAACCAGCATCTCGGCGCGCCGCTCGTGCGCGACCTGAACTTCATCAACGCCCGCGGAGGGATCCGGCGGTGAACACCCGAGAAGGAGAGACCAGTGTGACGGCGGAACCGAAGGGCCACCACTACGACGCCACCAGCATCCAGGTGCTCGAAGGCCTCGAGGCGGTGCGCAAGCGCCCCGCCATGTACATCGGCGACGTCGGCGTGCGCGGCCTGCACCATCTCGTCTACGAGGTCGTGGACAACTCGGTGGACGAGGCGCTCGCCGGCTTCTGCACCGAGATCACGGTGACGATCGAGACCGACGGCAGCTGCACCGTGCGCGACAACGGCCGCGGCATCCCGGTGGATATGCACGCGACGGTCAAGAAGCCGGCGCTCGAGGTCGTGATGACCACGCTCCACGCCGGCGGCAAGTTCGACGACAAGACCTACAAGGTCTCGGGCGGGCTCCACGGCGTCGGCGTGTCGGTCGTGAACGCGCTCTCGGCGTGGTGCGAGGTCGAGGTGCTGAAGGACGGCCACCTCTACACGCAGCGCTACGAGCGCGGCAAGCCGACCGGTGCGATGCAGTCCGCCGCGGCGCCGGCGGCGGTGGCGAAGCGCGGCTCGGGTACCACCACGCGCTTCATGCCCGACGGCGGGATCTTCGACGACACGACGTTCCACTGGGACAACCTCGCCGGCCGTCTGCGCGAGCTCGCGTTCCTCAACAACGGGCTCGAGATCCAGCTCGCCGATGCGCGCAACAACAAGAACGTCACATACCACTACAAGGGCGGCATCATCGAGTTCGTGAAGTACCTGAACCAGAACAAGGATGTGCTGCACGCCAAGCCGGTGTTCTTCTCGCGCGAGCGCGACGGCGTCGTCGCCGAGATCGCGCTCCAGTACAACGACAGCTACGCCGAGTCGGTGCATTCGTTCGTCAACAACATCAACACCGTCGAGGGCGGGACGCACATGGTCGGATTCCGCTCGGCGCTCACCAGCACGCTGACCCACTACGCCGAGAAGGAGGGCCTGCAGCAGCGCGCCAAGGTGGCGGTCAGCGGCGAGGACGTGCGCGAAGGCCTCACGGCGGTGATCTCGATCAAGATGCAGAATCCGCAGTTCGAGGGGCAGACCAAGACCAAGCTCGGCAACAGCGAGGTCAAGGGCGTCGTGCAGAGCATCGTCGGCGAGGGGCTGCGCGAGTTCTTCGAGGAGACGCCGCCGGTCGCGCGCAAGATCGTCGAGAAGATGCTCGCCGCGGCGCGCGCGCGCGAGGCGGCGCGCAAGGCGCGCGAGCTCGCGCGGCGCAAGAGCATCCTCGACGGCGGCTCGCTGCCGGGCAAGCTCGCCGACTGCGCGTGGGACGATCCCAAGGACTGCGAGCTGTACATCGTCGAGGGCGACTCGGCGGGCGGCAGCGCGAAGCAGGGCCGCGACCGCCGCTACCAGGCGGTGCTGCCGATCCGCGGCAAGATCCTCAACGTCGAGAAGGCGCGACTCGACAAGATCCTGAGCAACGAGGAGATCCGCAGCCTGATCACGGCGCTCGGCACGAGCGTCAAGGACGAGTTCGACATCACGAAGCTGCGCTACCACAAGTTGATCGTCATGGCCGACGCGGACGTGGACGGCGCGCACATCCGCACGCTGCTGCTCACGCTGCTGTTCCGCGAGCTCGGGCCGCTCATCGACGCGGGCCACGTCTACATCGCGCAGCCGCCGCTCTTCCTCGTCAAGTCGGGCAAGGACGAGATCTACTGCTTCAACGAGAAGGAGCGCGACGAGGCGACCGCCCGGCTCGGCAAGAAGAACATCCTCGTCCAGCGCTACAAGGGACTCGGCGAGATGAATCCCGACCAGCTGTGGAAGACGACGATGAACCCCGAGACCCGAACGCTGCTGCGCGTGACGAACGAGGACGCCGTCGAGGCCGACCGCATCTTCACGATCCTGATGGGCGAACAGGTCGAGCCGCGGCGCCAGTTCATCGAGGAAAACGCGCTGATGGTCCGGAACCTCGACGTGTGATGACGCCGCGTCCCGCATCGGCCGGCGCGCCGGCCCTCACGGCGTTCGTCGCGCTGGTCGCGACGCTGTGCATGACCCCGGCGGCGCACGCCGGCCCCGACGTGGTCGCCGGCATCGGCGCCACGACCGCGATCGACGGCACGCCCGACAACGGCGGGGCGGCGCTCTCGCTCGCGCTGCTCTGGCCGATCGAGGACCACTTCCATGTCGGCGTCATGGGCTTCGCCGACGACCTCGGCCAGCAGACGACGCGGCTCGTCGCCGGCGGTGTCGATCTGGGCCCGGTCTCGTCGCTCCATCGCCAGACCGCCGGCGTGACGTGGCGCCTCGAGGGCGAGCTGCCGTCGAAGCGCTGGGCCCCGACCGTCGCGGTCACGTGGGGCCTCTACCGCTCGACCGACGACGTGCGCGGCGCTCGGCTCGGATCGGCGACCTCGGCCGGCGTCGGCGCCGGCCTCGGGCTCGCGCGCCGGCTCTCGGACCGCCACTCGGCGGGCGTGATGGTCCGCTATCAGGAGCTTTCGCGCGGCGCGACGCACCGCTATCTGACCGCCGCCTTCGAATGGCGCTGGCGCACGGGCGCCGGCGGCCGACCGTGACACGGATGCGCGGGATCCCCGCGAGGATGGAGCCGACATGGCGTTGAACGACCGACAGAAGATCATCGACGTCAGCATCGAGTCGGAGATGAAGACCAGCTACATCGACTACTCGATGTCGGTCATCGTCTCGCGTGCGCTGCCCGACGTGCGCGACGGACTCAAGCCGTCGCAGCGCCGCATCCTGGTCGCGATGAACGATCTCAACCTCGCGCCCGGGCGCGGATTCCGCAAGTGCGCGAAGATCGCCGGCGACACGTCGGGCAACTACCACCCGCACGGCGAGCAGGTCGTCTATCCGACGCTCGTCCGGATGGCGCAGGACTGGGTGATGCGCTATCCGCTCGTGGACGGGCAGGGGAATTTTGGCAGCATCGACGGCGATTCCGCTGCGGCGATGCGCTACTGCGTTGACGGAAGCACGCGCGTCGCCACGCCCGCGGGCACGCGGCGCATCGATGCGATCGTGCCGGATGCAGGGCCCGAATCGGATCACGACGTCGCAGTCGACGTCTGTGGCCGCGCCGGACACGTCGTGCGCGCCTCGAAGTTGTTCCACTCCGGCGCTCATCCGACGCTGCGCGTGCGCACCATCGAAGGGTACGAGCTGATCGGCACCGGCAATCATCCGGTCCTGTGCCTCGAGAGCATCGCCGGCGTTCCGAGCTTCGCGTGGAAGCTGATGGAGCGGATGGGCCCCGGCGACCGCGTCGTGATCGCGCGCAAGCCGGCGCCCGAGGGCGGACCGGCAAGCGCGTGTGACGAAGACACGGCCGTGCTCCTCGGCGCGTTCGTGGCCGAGGGGTTCGTCTCGGAGTCGCGGGCCGGGTTCAACAACATCGATCGCGAATACTTCGACCGCGTGGTCGCCGCCTACGACCGCATCGTCGGTGGACGCCGCTACGTGTACGAGCGCCGGATCGCTTCGGGCAGCCTGCTGTTCGAGCTCGACGTCCAGAACCTCGAGCACCTGCGCCGGAGCCCCCTCGCGGACGTGCGCGGGCGAAGCGCCGAAAAGGCGATTCCCGAGTGGGCGTGGGCCGCGGGCGCTTCCGCCAAGCGCTGGTTCTTGAGATCGCTCTTCACGGGGGACGGCTCGTCGTCGCTCCTGCCGCGGCACACCATCCAGATCTCCTATTCGACGCGAAGCGAACAGCTCGCGAAGGACGTCCAGATCCTGCTCCTCGAGTTCGGCGTGATCAGCCGGATCTGCCGCGACGCGAGCGGCGAGCACAAGGTTGTGATCACGAATCGCCGCGACGCGCGGCGGTTCGCCGGCGCCGTCGGCTTCCTCGGCCGCAAGCACGAGAAGCTCGAACGCGAGCTCGCCGCCATTCCGGCGACCAGCCGCGCATTGAGCCGGGACCACGTTCCGTTCCTCGCGCCTTACATCCGAAGCGCGAGGGCCGCGTCGCCGCAGGACGGCGACTGGCTTCGCCGGCACAACGTGGACCGGATCGAGCGCTGGGAGCGCGGCGGCACCGCGATCCTCGAACGCATCGCGTCGGAAGACGTGTGTCGCGTCACCGCGCCGCTCGTCTCGGCCGACTACTACTTCGCCGAGGTGGAGTCGGTGACCGACGCGGGGATCCGGCCGGTCTATTCGCTGCGCGTGGACAGCCCCGATCACGCGTTCGTGACCAACGGGTTCATCAGCCACAACACCGAGGCCCGCCTCACCGCGCTCGCCGCCGAGATGCTCGCCGACCTCGAGAAGAACACGGTCGACTTCCGCTCGAACTACGACGAGACGCGCGAGGAGCCGGTCGTGCTGCCGAGCGTCGTGCCGAACCTGCTCATCAACGGCTGCTCGGGCATCGCGGTCGGCATGGCGACCGAAGTGCCGCCGCACAACCTCCGCGAGATCTGCGACGCGATCGCGATGGTGATCGAACGGCCCGAGACCACGGCCGCCGACCTGCTCAAGGTCGTTCAGGGTCCGGACTTCCCGACCGGCGGCATCATCTACGGCACGCAGGGCATCCGCGACTGCTATCTCAACGGCCGCGGCCTGATCAAGATGCGCGCGAAGGTGCAGGTCGAAGAGGGCCGCCAGGGACGCATGAGCCTGGTCGCGACCGCGATCCCGTTCCAGGTCAACAAGGCGGCGCTGCTCGAGAAGATCGCCGACCTGGTGAAGGACGGGAAGGTCACCGGCATCAGCGACCTGCGCGACGAGTCCGACCGCGACGGACTGCGCATCGTGATCGAGCTCAAGAAGGACGCGAATCCCAAGGTCGTCCTCAACCAGCTCTTCGTCCACTCGCCGCTCCAGACCACGTTCGGCGCGATCATGCTGGCGCTCGTGGACCAGCGGCCGCAGGTCCTGACGCTGCGCGCGCTCGTGGACCAGTACGTCCTCCAGCGCCAGACCGTCGTGCGCCGGCGTACCGAGTACGACCTCGCCGAGGCCGAGAAACGCGCGCACATCCTCGAGGGCCTCAAGATCGCGCTCGATCACCTCGACGCGGTGATCGCCCTGATCCGCAAGGCCAAGGACGTCGAGACCGCGCGCGCCGGGTTGATCAGCGAGTTCAAGCTCACCGAAATCCAGGCCAACGCCATCCTCGAGATGCGGCTCTCGCGTCTCACCGGCCTCGAGCGCAAGAAGATCGAGGACGAGTACCTGCAGGTCGTCCAGTTGATCGAGCAGCTCAAGAGCATCCTCGCCAACCCGAAGAAGATCCTCGGCATCATCCAGGACGAGGTCGCGCGGCTGAAGGAGAAGTACGGCGACGCGCGGCGCACCGAGATCGTGGCCGAAGAGGGCGACATCCAGTACGAGGACACGATCGAGCAGAAGGACATGGTGATCACCATCTCCCACGCCGGCTACATCAAGCGCCAGGAGATCTCCGCGTACCGCTCGCAGCGTCGCGGCGGCAAGGGCGTGATCGGCGCGCGCACCAAGGAAGAGGACTACATCGAGCACCTGTTCATCGCCGGCACGCACAGCTACCTGCTGTTCCTCACCGACCGCGGGCGCTGCTACTGGCTCAAGGTGCACGAGATCGAGCAGGCCGGGCGCATGGCGCGCGGCCGGCCGCTGGTCAACCACCTCGAGGGCCTCTCGCGCGACGAGCGCGTGCAGGCGGTGGTCGCGGTGAAGGAGTTCGACGACAAGCACTACCTGGTGTGCGCGACGCGCAAGGGGCTGATCAAGAAGACCGTGCTCTCGGCCTACGGCAACCCGCGCCGCGGCGGCATCAACGCGATCCTCCTCGAAGAGGGCGACGCGCTGATCGAGGCGATCCTCAGCGACGGCACGCAGGATCTGATCCTCGCCAAGAAAAAGGGCCTCGCGATCCGCTTCCACGAGAACGAGGTGCGCGCGATGGGCCGCACGTCGTACGGCGTGAAGGCGGTGACGCTCGATGACGACGAGGACGAAGTCGTGAGCCTGGTCGCGATCCGCCGCCAGACGACGCTGCTCAGCGTGACCGAGAACGGCTACGGCAAGCGCAGCGAGATCACCGAGTACCGGGTCTCGCACCGCGGCGGCAAGGGCATCATCACCGTGAAGACCACCGACCGGAACGGCTCGGTCGTGGCGGTGAAGGAGGTCGTCGACGGCGACGAGTTGATGATCATCACGCGCTCGGGCCAGATGATCCGCATGCCGGTCGCGGGCATCTCGGTGATCGGCCGCAACACGCAGGGCGTGCGCCTCGTCAACCTGGCGGCGGCGGGGGAGGGCGATCTGCTGCCCGACGCCGTGGCGGCGGTGACGCGCGTCGTGAGCGAAGGGGACGAAGGCGGCGACGGCGGCATCTCCGGCAACGGCGCCGCGGACGCGCCCCCGGCCGGCGACGGCATCCCGCAGGGCTGAACGCGCGGGACGGCGAGGCTTCCCGATGCCCGGTCGCCGCGCGGCGCCGCGGATCTCCGAATCGACGGTGCGACGCCTGTCGCACTATTACCGCGTCCTCGAGGAGGTCGAAGCCGAGGGCAAGCGGCTGATCTCCTCGCACCGGCTCGCCGAGCGCGAGGGCGTCACGTCGGCGCAGGTGCGCAAGGACCTCTCGTGCTTCGGCTCGTTCGGCCGGCGCGGCCTCGGCTACAACGTGGCGCACTTGCGCCGCGAGATCCGCGCCATCCTCGGCCTCGATCGGCGCTGGCGCGTGGCGGTGGTCGGCGTCGGCAACCTCGGCAGCGCGCTGCTCCTCTACCGCGGCTTCGCGCGCCAGGGCTTCGACGTGGTTGCGGCGTTCGATCGTGATCCCGCGCGCGTCGGCCAGAAGGTCGGCGATCTCGCGGTGCGCGACATCGTCGAGCTCGCCGCAGCGGCGCGCGGCGGCGGGTTCGACATCGGTGTCATCGCGACGCCGCTGCGCGCGGCGCAGGACGTGGCCGACGCGCTGGTCGCGGCCGGCGTGCGCGCGATCCTGAACCTCGCGCCGCGGAAGCTCTTCGTCCCCGCCGCGGTCGCGCTGCGCACCGTGGACATGACCGTCGAGCTCGAGACCCTCTCGTTCGCCTTGAGCAATCTGGCGCCGCCGCGGCCGCGGCGCCGCGACCGCCGCACGACGTGACCGCCGCGCGTCGCGGCATCGGGCCGGTCGCGGCGATGGTCGTGGCGACGCTGCTGTGGGGCGCGACGTTCGTGATCGCGCGCGACGCGCTCGCGCGCATACGCCCGACGGCGCTGGTCGGCCTGCGCTTCGCCGCCGCGGCGGTGGTGCTCGGCGCGGTCGCCGCGGTGCGCCGCGCGCGCGGCGACGGGCCCGCCCGCGGGCTCGATCGCGAGACGCTGATCGGCGGCGTCGCGACCGGCGCGCTCACCGCCGGCGGCTATCTCTTCCAGGCGATCGGGCTCACGTCGACGGCCGCCGGAACGTCGGCGTTTCTCACCTGCGCCGGGACGCTCGCCGCCGGTCTCTTCGCGTGGCCGCTGCTCGGCGAGCGGCCGAACCGTACGCTCGCGGCCGGGCTCGCGATGGCGGCGGCGGGATCGGCCCTGCTCTCGCTGCGCGGCGGCTTCACGTTGGGCCGGGGCGAGCTGTGGACGCTGCTGGGCGCCGTGACCTACGCGCTGCAGATCGTCGCGGTCGCGCGCTGGATGCGCCGCGCCGACCGCGCGCCCGATCCCGTGCTCCTCACCGCGCTGCAGGCGGCGACGGTGGCGGCGTGCCTGCTGCCGTTCGCCGGACCGCTCGTCGGGCTCATCGGCGGCATCGGCCCGGCCGACGCGTTGCGGCTCGCCTACCTCGTGCTCGCCGGCAGCGTCATGGCGCCGCTGCTCCAGGTGCTGGCGCAGCGCACGCTGCCCGCGGCGCGCATCGGGCTCCTGTTCGCGCTCGAGCCGGTGTTCGCGCTGGTGTTCGCGATCGCGTTCGGCGGCGAGCGCTTCGTCGCGCGCTGGTGGCTCGGTGCCGCGCTCATCGTCGCCGCGGTCGTGCGCGTGGAGTGGCGCGCGGCGCGCGCGGCCACGACTCCGCCAGCCACGTCTGGATCCGCGTGAGGATGCGCGGGTCGTGGCGGAAGATCGTCGTGAGGTGGCCGGGGCGATCGGAGTCGGCGATGCGGCTCGCGCGCGTGTCGCAGGCGCGGTAGAGCGCGTCGGTCACGTCGTAGCTCGAGAAGTCCTCGGGCCCGGTCTGGAAGTAGACCGGGCGTCGGATCTTCGCGAGACGCGCGCGCATCGCGCCGCGGTCCACCGGATCGGGGCTCGGGCTCACCAGCACCAGCACCTGCGCGCGCGGGTCGAGTGTCGCCGCCTCGACCGCGATCGGCGCGGTCTCGCCCACGCCGATGAGCAGATAGCGGCTGCTGTCGGCGCCGACGGCGCGCGCGAGCATGAGGAACGCGCGGTGCACGTCGCGCGCGACGCGGCTCTGCATCTCGAGCTCGCGCCCGCGCCACGTTTCGTGCGACGGACAGGTCGGTCCCACCGACCGGCCCGAGCCGCGCGGCTCGAGCAGCATCACCGGCATGCCCATGCGCGAGAGCCCGAGCGCGAGGCTGTCGTAGGACGCGAGCGTGTCGCCGGGTGCGACCAGCACCACGGCCGGCGGGCCGTGCGTGCGGCCCGCGCCGCGCAGCACGGCGCCGGCGAGCGTGAACCGGTCGTCGGCCGCGAACACGACGCCGCGCGCGCCGAGGTCATCGAGCGTCTCCTTCTCGATGGCGTCGCGCTTGGCGATCTCCTGCTCGATCATGCCGACCAGGTGCGAGCCGGCGTTGAGCGAGCTGGCGGCGCGCTGCGCCATGTCCATCACGTCGCCGTCCTGCTGCCGCGACGCGACCGCGAGCGTCGTGAGCAGCGTCACGACGCGCGTCCACTCGCCGCGCTCGATCGCGACGCAGGCGAGACGGTAGCGCCACTCGGGGTCGTGGCTCAGCCACGCGTCGAGCGGCGCGAACAGCGTCGCCGCGCTGTCGGGGTGCCCGCCGAGGTAATGGCTCCACGAGAACAACGCCTGCGCAGGCGCGTCTTCGACGTCGGGGAGCTGCGGCAGCCGCGGCTGGATCGGACGCAGCACCTCGAGCGCGCGCGCCGCGTCGCCGGGATCGAGGCGCGCGATCAGCGCCTCGGCGAGGCGCAGGCGCCACTCGGGACGGTTCTCGACCGCGAGCGCCCGTTCACGGCATGCGACCGCGCTGTCCGATTCGCCCTCGCGCGCGAAGCTCTGCGCCCGGTAGCCGAACGCCCGCGCCGCGAGCACGGTGTCGGTGCGCGCCTGCGCCTCGGCGTACGCGGCGAGCTGCGCCCGCAGCGCCGGCGGATCCGGCGCGCGCATCAGCAGCGTGTCGAGCGACGTGCGCGCGACGATCTCGGCGCGCGCTGCGACGGGGATCAGCGCCGTCGCGGCGATCAGCGCGGCGAGGGTCCAGGAGCGCATGCGGTCTCCTCTACGTGGAGGTCGTGCCCTCGAGCGCCAGGAATTCGCGCTCGAGCGGAGAGGGTCCGGGCGCGGGCGCGCCCCAGGCGGATCGGTCGAGCTCGCGCGCGACGCGGCCGCGGCGCAGCAGCAGCACGCGGTCGCAGAGGCGCTCGATGGTCTCGGTGACGTGGCTCGAAAACAGCACGGCCGTGCCCTCGTCGGCGAGCGCGCGCAGCTCGCGCTTCGCCGCGAGCGCCCCGCCGGCGTCGAATCCCTCGAGCGCCTCGTCGCACAGCAGCACCGGCGGACGATGCAGGACCGCGGCGATGAACGACAGCTTCTTGCGCATGCCGTGCGAGAACTGCTGCACCGGCTCGTCCGTGCGCCCGGCGAGTCCGAGGGCGTCGGCGAGCGCCGCGGCGCGCGCCTTCGCCGCTTCGGGGTCGAGACCGCGCACGGCGGCGACGAACGCCAGATACTCCTCGGCCGAGAGCTCCTCGTAGAAGCTCGGCTCCTCGGCCGCATAGCCGAGCCGCCGGCGGGCGCCGACCGGATCGGCGAAGAGATCGACGCCGTCCACGGTCACCGTGCCCTCGTCCGGAGGCTGGAGCCCCGCCACGGTGCGCAGCAGCGTGCTCTTGCCCGCGCCGTTCGCGCCGAGCAGGCCGAGCACCTCGCCGCGGCGGATCTCGAGCGAGACGCCGTCGAGCGCGACGATCGCGCCGTAGCGGCGGCGCAGGTCCGCGACCCGCAGCGTCACGACGCCTCGAGCCGCGACCAGCGCGGCAGGCGCCGCGCGGAGTGGAGGATCGCGGTGAGCAGCACGATCCAGCCAGAGAGCGGGATCATGATGCTGGCCGCGACCGCGAGGCCGAGCGAGAGCCCGAGCATGCGCTCGGCCAGGTCGGCGCGCGGGAAGAGCGTGACGCCGTAATTGACGCCGAGCACGCCGATGCCCACGGCCGCGAGTCCGGACCAGACGAGGAAGATCTCGAGCGCGTGCGGCGACAGCTCGCGCGCGACGAGCGCGTGGCTTGTGACGAGCAGCAGCGCGCCCGCGAGCGCCCACACGGCGCGCGCGCCCCAGACGCCGCCGAGCCCGATCGGCAGCGTGCGCAGCGTGTCGAACGGATCCGAGCCGGAGAGCGCGACCAGCCACTGGGCGAGGAGCGCCGCCGCGACCAGTGCGAGGCCGAAGGCGATGAAGTGGCGGAGCGGGAGCTCGGCCGGGAGCCACCACGCCGCGAGCGAGGCGACGGCGACCACGAGCGCCATCAGCGCGCTGCGCCGGAGCGCGCCGCGCCGCCACGTGACGCGCAGGTCCTTCTCGACGAGCGCGCGCCACGCCGGCATCCGGCGCCACGCCGGACGCGGGAGCCGCCGCCGCCGTGCGCGGGGCGCGGCGACCGCCAGCACGCGCTCGATCGGCGCGCCGCGCCCGCCCGCCGGGATGCGGCGGAGCGCGAGCACGAGCCCGATCGAGCCGCCGACCGCACGCGCGCCGGCGAGCAGCGGCGCGAACGCGAGCGCGAGCGCCACGGTCGCGACGACCGGGACGATGCCGATCGAGGCCGCGAGGATCGCGGCCGCGGGTGCGGCGAGCCACAGCGCGAGCGCGCTCGACTCGCCGGCGAGGTGCGCCGCGAGCGGCGCAGGTACCAGCGGCAGCGCCAGCCACTCGGGCCCGCGCGGCCCGGCCTCGAGCCGGCGCGCATGATGGAGGGCGGCGAGCGTGAGTGCTGCGATCAGCAGCGCGGCGAGCCCGGCGGCGACCGCCAGGACGCCGACCGCGGGCCCGTGCGCGCGCACCAGACCGTCGAGCGGCACGCGCGTCTGCCAGAAGACGAAGCCGTCGATCAGGAGCGCGATCGCGGCCAGCTCGATGCGGACGCGGAGATCGAGCTGCCGCAGGCGGCGGCGCGCGAGGCGGCGGGCGAGGGCGCGGAACGCGTGGACCTGCGCGGGGTCGGTGACGGACATGCGAGTTCGGAGATTGTAGCCGAGCGGCGCGCGGGCGCGATAGGCGGGCGCGGCGCGTGTTTTTGCGCCGGTCGGAACGTGGTGGCACCATGATCGCGCCATGAACCGTCGGTCGTCGGTCGTGTTCTCCCCCGCGTACGAGTGCGACATCGGCAGCCACGTGTTCCCGACCGCGAAGTACCGGCTGGTGCGCGATGCGCTGATCGCCGCGGGTGCAGTCGCCGCGGGCGACGTCGCGACCCCCGAACCGGCGTGCCGCGACGACCTGCTCCTCGTGCACACACCCGAGTACCTCGACGATCTGGAATCGCTCCGGCGCACGCCGCGCACCTCGATGTCCGAGCTGCCGCTCACGCCGGAGATCGTCGTCGCCTACGTGCTGGCCGCGGGCGGCACGACCCTGACCGCGCGCCACGCGCTGCGCCACGGCGCCGGCGTCCACCTGGGCGGCGGATTCCATCACGCGTTCGCCGATCTCGCCTCGGGGTTCTGCTACATCAACGACCTCGCGGTCGCGATCCGCGTGCTGCAGCGGGAGGGGGCGATCCGCCGCGCCGCGGTCGTGGACTGCGATCTGCATCAGGGCAACGGCACCGCGCGGATCTTCCAGGACGACGAGAGCGTGTTCACGTTCTCGATCCATCAGCAGCAACTCTACCCGGTCAAGGAGTGCAGCGACCTCGACATCGGCCTCGAGAACGGCGCCGACGACGCGACGTTCAACGGCCGTCTCGCGGCGGCGCTGCCGCGCGTGTGGGCGCATCGCCCCGAGATAGTCTTCTATCAGGCGGGCGCGGATCCCTATGAGGACGACCAGCTCGGCTCGCTGCGCATGACGCTCGCGGGGCTCGCCGAGCGCGACCGCCTGGTGATCGCCGGCTGCGCCGAGCACGGCATTCCGCTGGTCGTGACGCTGGGCGGCGGCTACGCGCGGCGCGTCAGCGACACCGTGCGCATCCACCAGTCGACCTGCGAGCAGGCGCTGCGGCTCGCGGCCCGAAGCGCGAACGCGGACGGTTGAGGCGCGCGCCCGCGCGCCGACGACTCAAGGGGCCGACCCCCTAAGGCTCGGGCAGCCTGACACGGGCTGGAAAGGCCCATGCCGGGACTCGGCCCCACACCACACCTCGCCCCGGCGCCGGCGCGCACGCGCTCGCCGTCAGGGATGCACCTATGTCATGGGTGGGGGCCGCAGGCAGCCAATACCGAATCGCCGCAGTTTGGAGGGGGGGCCTCCGGGCGAATCGGCGTCGAGAGGGAACCACTTCGGGCCAGTGATTCGAACGCCGCACAGCCCCTTCACCGCTCGGCCCTCGCCCGAAACGTGCGCTCACCTCGCTCGTGAATTCCGCACGTCCGCGCTCGGACAGGCCCCGTGCAGCGAACGGGACCTCGGCTCAGGTCGGAAAGCTCCCTGCCAAGGAGGACTTTCTGCCCGGCTGCACACCAAGCATGTGCCCGTCGCGAAGAAGCTGTCAAGGCTCGAGTGCGGTGCGACGGAATTCCACGCGGGACGTGCGTCCCGCGCGCGCGTCAGCGGCCGAGCCTGCGTCCCACCGGGTGCGGCGGCTTCGGACGCTGCACCTTCGCCGGACCGAGCACCTCGAGCGAGGCGTCGTCGAACCACACCTTGCCCACCGCGGGCGCGTTGTAGAGCAGCCACGCCCAGAGCTGATAGCTGTCGGTCGGCACGTCCATCTCGAGCGAGAGCTTGGTCCACGGCGCGGTGTTGCTGATGAGGCTCGGCGCGGCGACGTCGGAATCGCCGGCGGCGGTCGTCGCGTAGAGCTTGATCGATGCGCTGCTGCGCAGGCTGTCGGTCTTGATCCAACCGGTCAGGCGCACGCGCTTGCCGCCGATGTTCCGATTGCCGATCACCTGCGCGACGCCGGCGCGGGTCATCACCATGCCCACCGTGCCGCCGGTGAACCGCACCGACGCCTTGCCGTCGTGCGCGACGCTCGTGTCGCGGTCGCAGCGCATGTCGTCGTAGGGCGGCATCGAGTACTCCCATTCGTCGCCGCTGCCCTCGAATCCCGGATCGCGGAGCAGATTCACGCCGACGGGCAGCTCCGCCGCTGGCCGCGCCGGCTCGAGCGCCAGCGAGGCGTCGTCGAAGAAGACCTGCCCGACGCCGAACAGGCCGCCGCGCACGATCAAGATGTTCGTCGAGGGCGGCACGTACACGCGCACCTCGCGGCGCACCCATCCGGTCTCGTTGTCGGAGAAGTACTCGCGTTTCATGCCCAGGTAGACGTACGGATCGCTGGTCGCGCGCACGCCGATCCGGATCATCGCAGTGTCGCGCGAAACGCCCCAGATGCGCGACATCTTGCCGACCGTGTCGCGATACGCCTGCAGCAGCACGTAGCCGCGGCCCTGAACGCCGTTGCTCCGCGTCCAGATCGAGAACACCGCGTCCTTGCCCCACGCCTCGGAGGCGACCAGCACGGTCTGGCTCCAGTTGTGCCAGATCGGCATCAGCGTGCTGACGTTCGCGACGCTGACCGCGTAGCGCCCGCCGTGGGCGCCGCTGGTGTCGCGACCGAAGAACACCGTCGGCAGATGCGACCACGACGTGTCCCAGCCGGCGGGCATCCACGCGTGGCCGGACAGCGCGGTTTCGAAATCGGGATTGACGAGCAGGTTGCCGGCCGCCGCGGCTCGCGACGCGGGCGGGCATGCGATCAGGACGCCGAGCGCCAGCACGGCGCACACGGCGATACGAGGCGACATGGAACGCACCTTTCGGAGATGGGCGGCGGTGGCGGGAGGATCACGCAGCGCGGGAAGCGAGCGAAAAGTATCGGTAGCCGCGGCCGGGCGGGTCAAGGGGATTCTCCCGCCGTTGCGGGCGCGCGGAGCGCTCGATTAGATTCGCGCACTCGATTTGTTCGGAAGTTGTCCGGTCGCGGAGGACCGCGTGTCCGAGTGGCTCTACACCTCCGATCTGCACGGTCAGTCCGCGCTCTACGAGCAGCTCCTCGCGACCGTCGCGGCCCACCGGCCGGCGGTCGCGATCATCGGCGGCGATCTCGCGCCGCACTCGGGCGGCGCCGACGGCATCCAGCGCCAGAGGGTCTTCCTTGAGGGATTCCTGGTCGAGTTTGCGCGCCGCGTGCGCGAGGCTTCGCCCGCGACGTCGCTGCTGCTGATGATGGGCAACGACGACTGGGCCGCGAACCACGGCTCGCTCGAGCGTCGCGACGGCGACCTGTGGCGGCTGCTCCACGACCGCGTCGTCTCGGTCGGGGGCGTCGCGGTCGCCGGGCTCTCGTGGGTGCCGATCACGCCCGGCGGCCTCAAGGACTGGGAGCGCTGGGACGACGGCGCGCCCGAGACGCCGGTGCGGCTCGACGGCTGGGCCAGCCGCGGCGGCGCGCGCGCGCCGTACGTCTTCGATCCCGACCGCCGCGAGCCGACGATCGCCGCGGCGCTCGACGATCTCGCGCGGCGCACCGCGGCTGGCGAGACGGTGTGGGTCACGCACTCGCCCCCGCGCGCGACGCGCTGCGACATGATCGGCGCGCGCGTCCACGTCGGATCGCGCGCGATCCGCGCGTTCGCCGAGCGTCACCAGCCGCCGCTCGTGCTCTCGGGCCACATCCACGAATCGCCGCGGATCTCGGGCGCGTGGCGCGACGCGATCGGCGCGACGGTCGTGGTGAACCCCGGACAGTTCGGCACCGATCGCCTGTGCGGCGTGCGGTTCGACCCGTCCCGACCCGGCGAGACGCTGCGCCACACGGTGCACGGCTAGCGCGCCCATGCTAGGCTTTTCACGCTCCCGCACCAGCGGCCGTGATTCCGGGGATTCCATGCGTCTTCGTTTCGTCCTGCCGTTGGCCTGCCTCGCGCTCCTCGCGCTCCCGGCCGCACCCGGCCGCACCGCGGTCCCGCCGCTCGCGTGGCGCGCATGGGATCGCGGCCTCGACGAGGCGAAGAGCTCGGGCCGCCACGTGCTGGTCGACGTCTACACGGACTGGTGCGGCTGGTGCCGCCGGATGGAGGCCGACGTCTACACGCGGCCCGAGATCCGCGACTACCTCGCGCGCAAGTTCGTGCTCGTGAAGCTCAACGCCGAGGCGACCGACGCCGCGCGCTACCAGGGCAAGCTGTTCACGTCGCAGGCGCTCGCCGCACGCTTCGAGGTCAGCGACTATCCCACCACGATCTTCCTCAAATCCGGCGGCGACCACCTCATCAGCGTGCCGGGTTACGTGCCGGCCGATCGCTTCCTGCTCGTGCTGCGCTACATCGGCGACGGCTACCTCGATCGCGGCGAGACGTTCGAGGCGTTCCTCAAGGCGAACGGGGCCGACGCGCCGCACTAGGCTCCGACAGAGTCTGGCGTCCCCGGGGAGGACCGCGTGCCGCTGCCGAGCCGCCAGGCGCTCGTGGTCGTGGACACCGAGACCACCGGATTCGATGCGGCCGGCGGGCACCGCATCGTCGAGGTGGCGACGGTTGCGATCGACGACGGCGCGATCGGCGAAACGTGGTCGAGCCTCGTCTCGCCGGACCGGCCGATTCCCGCCGAGGCCACGGCGGTGCACGGCATCGACGACGCGATGGTCGCGGCGGCGCCGCCCGCCGCCCAGGTCGCGGCCGAGCTGCGGCGGCGCTGCGGCGATCGCATGCTGGTCTTCCACCACGCCGCGTTCGATCTCGCGTTCCTGCGTCCGATGCTGCGCCGCGGCGGCGCCCTGCCGCTCCACAATCCCGTGATCGACACGCTCGGGCTCGCGCGCGGACTCCCCGGCGCCGGCGGCCACGCGCTCGAAGCGCTCGCCGCGCGCTTCGATCTGCCGCACCAGCCGAAGCATCGCGCGCTCGGCGACGCACTCACCACCGCGCAGCTCCTGCTGAGGCTCGCGTCGCGCTGGGCGTCGGAGCGCGGCATCGGTTCGTGGAACGAGCTCGCCGCCGTGAGTCAGGACGTGCTGCGGCGGCCGGGCCGCGCCACGCCGGCGCCGGCGCGCGAGCCGGCGGTCGCGGACGCCTGACGCTGGGTTGGACGCACGCGCCGGACGCACGTTTGACACCTCCGGGGCGTCCCGGATAATGCGCGCTCCCGTCACCCGCACGATCCTGGGGAGGTCTCGATGCCGCCGTCGGCGACGCCGGACGTCGGTCAGCCCGCGCCCGAGTTCAACCTCAAGGGCCCGGGAGGACAGGCCGTCACGCTCGCGGAGTACCGCGGGAAAAGGCACGTCGTGCTGGTGTTCTATCCGCTCGCGTTCTCGCCGGTGTGTTCGCACCAGCTGCCGACGATCGAGCGCGAGCTCGGCCGCTTCACCGATCTCGATGCGGTGGTGTTCGGCGTGAGCGTCGACAGCCACTGGGCGAACTCCGCGTTCGCCGATCGGCTGCGACTCTCGTTTCCGCTGCTCTCCGACTTCCGCCGCGAGACGAGCGCCGCGTACGGCGTGCTGCTCGACGCCGGCCACTCGGGGCGCGCGGTGTTCGTGGTCGGCAAGGATGGCCGCATCGCCTACAAGGACGTCGCGCCGACGACGGCCGAGGTTCCCGACAACGGACGGATCCTCGCGGCTCTCGAGAGCCTCCGCTAGCGACGCGGCGTCGTGACCCGCCGGCCGGCCGCGCGTGCGGACACCGCCGATCTCACCGGGCGCTCGCGCGCGATCGCGCGCGTGCGCGAGCAGATCCGCCATCTCGCCGGGACGCGCGCGAACGTGCTGATCGAGGGCGGCCCGGGCACGGGCAAGCGGCGGGCGGCGCGCGCGCTCCATCGCGAGAGCCCGCGCCGGCACGGGCCGTTCGTGACGCTCGATCTCGGCGCCGCGCCCGCCGCCGCGATCGAGCGCGAGCTGTTCGGCGCCGAGGATGCCGACGCGGAACCCCGGGCGGGAGCGCTCGAGCGCGGGGACGGCGGGACGCTCGTCCTCGCGGAGGCGGGCGCGCTGCCGGCGCCGGCGCAGGTGCGGCTGCTGCGCTTCCTCCAGCACCACGCGTTCGAGCGCGTCGGCGGACGCGACGCACGCCGCGCCGACGTGCGCATCGTCGCGGTCGCGCGCGCGCCGCTCGAGGCCGAGGTGCGCGCCGGGCGCTTCCGCGAGGATCTCCTCGTGCGCCTCGGCGTCGGGCGCATCGTGATGCCCGCGCTCGCCGAGCGCGCCGAGGACGTGCCGGCCCTGGTCGAGCGCTTCGTGCGCGAGGCGAACCGCGAACACCATCGCAAGGTCGCGGGCGCCACACCCGGCGTGATCGAGCGGCTGACGCGTCACCCGTGGCCCGGCAACGTGCGCGAACTCGAGGCGACGATCGAGCGCATGGTGATCGCCGCGCACGGGCGGCGCCCGCTCGGTATCGACGACCTGCCGCCCGGGCTCTCCGGCGCCGCGGAAGCCGCGCCACCGCTCGCGATGGCCGTCGGGATGACCGTGGCGGAGGTCGAGGCGCGGCTGATCGCCGCGACGCTCGCCGCGACCGCAGGCGACAAGCGCCGCGCCGCTGCGCTGCTCGGGATCGGGCTGCGCACCCTCTATCGCAAGATCGGCCGGCGCCGCTAAGCCCTGCGCCACGGCTTGCCGATACCTACCGGGCGTCACCGTGCCCAGCGAGGATATCCATGGCCATTCCCGAGCCCGATTCCCCCAAACCGCCGGACCCCGCGCCGTCTCCCGGCAAGGAGGCGCGCGAGACGCCCGAGTGGCTGACCGGCGCGTCCGAGGGCACGGAGCGCCGCGATCCGCCGTCCGAGCGGCCCACACTGCCGCCGGCGAGGCGCGCAGCGCCGCCGAAGCGCGCGGCGAAACCGGCGGCGGGGAATCCCGCGCCCGCAGAGGACGCGCCCGAGACGTCCGCGGCGAAGGAAGCGCCAGAGGAGACGTCCGCGGCGAAGGACACGACAGGAGAGACGTCCGCGGCGAAGGACACGCCCGCGAAGGGCCCGGTCGCGTGGAAGGCGGCGGCGAGCAGCATCCCGCGCTTGAGCCAGGTCGTCGCGGTCACGGCGGAATCCGCGGCCGATCCGTTCCCCGGCTTCGCGCAGGATTCGCTGGTCGAGCGCGCGTCCGCGCCCGGTGCGGAGAGCGCGGCGCATCGCCTGCTCGCAACCTCCGGCGACATGCCGATCGGCGGCGCGCCGCGCGGCGCGCGCATGGCGTGGCTCGATGCGCTGCAGTCGATCCCGAAGCCGTTGCTGATCGCCGCCGGCGCCGTCGCGGTCCTCGGGATCGTGACGCTCTTCCTGCTCGGCCGGGGCGGCGAGCCGTCCGTGTCGCTGGCGCAGATCCGACAGCATCCCGAGGCGTACGAAGGGCGCGCGGTGCGCGTGAGCGGCGAAGCCGGCGAGGCGTTCATGATCGGCAACAGCTTCGTCTTCGATCTGCGCCAGTCGCGCGACACGATCGTCGTCTACTCGCGCAGCCGCCATCCCTCGCTGCACGAGAGCGTCGCGGTGCACGGCACGGTGAGCATCGGCTACATGGACGGCGCGCCGCGCGTCGCGTTGCTCGAAGACCCCTCCAACTGATCCCGGCGATCCCGCCCCCGTGGCGGGACTGGCGGAGCCCAATCGGCGCTGCCAGTTACACCGTGCCATTATGGCACGATAACGCCGCAAAGGCCACGCCGACCTCCCGCCTAAGCGCCAAACGAGCAGCGGCTTATGCCGCCCGCTTGCGCGCCACCGCCGTCATGCTCTACCTTCCGGTGGCTCGCCGCGGCGCAAGCCTTCCGGCCCTCCCGGGTGCGGACTCCGCGGCATCGTGGGAACCCACTCACATCACACGACCCCGGTGTTCGGGGCGATCAGGCGGAGGAGGAGATCATGAACGTCCGGCCTCTCGCGGACCGCATTCTGGTCCGGCGCATCGAGGAGCAGGAGACCAAGCGTGGCGGCATCATCATTCCCGACACGGCCAAGGAGAAGCCCCAGGAGGGCGAAGTCGTCGCCGTCGGCCCGGGCCGCATGACCGAAGAGGGCAAGCGCATCGCGATGGACGTGAAGAAGGGCGACCGCGTCCTGATCGGCAAGTACAGCGGCACCGACGTCAAGATCGACGGCACCGAGTACACGATTCTGCGCGAAGACGACGTGCTCGGCATCCTCGCCGACAAGAAGTAGAGACCATTCCGTCCGCCCAGGGCCCGACCGGCCCGCGGACGATGACCGTCAGGAGGCATCGATGGCAGCGAAGCAGTTGCTCTTCAGCGAGCAGGCGCGGCAGAAGGTCCTCGAGGGTGTCGAGGTCCTCGCCAGGGCCGTGAAGGTGACCCTCGGGCCGCGCGGCCGCAACGTCGTGCTCGACAAGAAGTGGGGTTCGCCGACCGTCACCAAGGACGGCGTGACCGTGGCGAAGGAGATCGAGCTCGACGATCCGTATCTCAACATGGGCGCGCAGATGGTGCGCGAGGTGGCGTCGAAGACGTCGGACGTGGCCGGCGACGGCACGACGACGGCGACGGTGCTCGCCGAGGCGATCTTCCGCGAGGGGCTCAAGAACGTCACCGCCGGCAGCTCGCCGATGTACATCAAGCGCGGCATCGAGAAGGCGGTCGAGACCGTGACCGCCGAGCTCAAGAAGCTGAGCAAGGACGTGAAGGACAACAAGGAGATCGAGCAGGTCGCGACGATCTCGGCCAATTCCGACCACCTGATCGGCAAGATCATCGCCGAGGCGATGGAGAAGGTCGGCAAGGACGGCACGATCACGGTCGAAGAGGCCAAGTCGGTCGAGACCACGCTCGACGTGGTCGAGGGCATGCAGTTCGACAAGGGGTACATCTCGCCCTACTTCGTGACCGAGAAGGAAGGCATGGAGGCCGTCCTCGAGGACGCCTTCATCCTGCTCTACGAGAAGAAGCTCTCGAGCATGAAGGACCTGCTCCCGATCCTCGAGAAGATCGCGCAGCGCGGGAAGCCGCTGCTCATCATCGCCGAGGACGTCGAGGGTGAAGCGCTCGCGACGCTGGTGGTGAACAAGCTGCGCGGCACGCTGGCGGTGTGCGCGGTCAAGGCGCCGGGCTTCGGCGACCGCCGCAAGGCCATGATGGAGGACATCGCGGTCCTGACCGGCGGCAAGCTGATCTCCGAGGATCTCGGCATCAAGCTCGAGAACGTGCGCATCGAGGACATGGGCCGCGCGAAGCGACTGGTCGTGGACAAGGAGAACACCACGATCGTCGAGGGCGTCGGCAAGCGCGCGGACATCCAGGGCCGGATCGGACAGATCAAGAAGGAGATCGACGACACGACCTCGGACTACGACCGCGAGAAGCTCCAGGAGCGTCTGGCCAAGCTCGCGGGCGGTGTCGCGGTGATCAACGTCGGCGCCGCGACCGAGACCGAGATGAAGGAGAAGAAGGCCCGCGTCGAGGACGCGCTGCACGCGACCCGCGCCGCGGTCGAAGAGGGCATCGTGCCGGGCGGCGGCGTGGCGTACCTGCGCTGCGTCGGCGCGCTCGAGCGGCTGGCCAAGGAAATCGATGGCGACGAGCAGGTGGGCGTCAACATCATCAAGCGTGCGCTGGAGCAGCCGCTGCGCACGCTGTGCGACAACGCCGGCGTCGAAGGCTCGATCGTCGTCGAGAAGGTGAAGCAGTACAAGGGCGAGGAGAAGTTCACCGGCTACGACGTCGACAAGGAGACGTACGTCGACATGTTCAAGGCCGGGATCATCGACCCGACCAAGGTGTCGCGCACGGCGCTGCAGAACGCGGCGAGCGTCGCGGGTCTGCTGCTCACCACCGAGGCGCTGGTCACCGAGATCCCCGAGAAGAGGAAGGCGCCGGCGGCTCCGGGTGGAGCGGGCGGCTACGGCGGGGAGGACTTCTAGTCCAACGATCCGGCGGTCTGACGTCGCCGCGATCGCGAAGCACGCGCCGGCCCGGGCACGACGCCCGGGCCGGCCGCGTTTTCGCCCGCCGCGTTCGCGCCCCGGCGAGCCCCGCCGGTGCGGGCGAATGCCGCGCCCGTCACGCGCGTGCGGGAACGCACCGCGCCCGCGACGTACCGTCGGGCGCCCGCGCGAGGAGCGCGGCCCGCTCGACCGAGCGTCCACCCCCAGGCCTCCCGGCGCCCTCGTCCTCCCGTGCGCGCGGAACGCCGCAACCATCGGTGAGAAGGAGTTCCGCATGCCGCGTCATCGTCGTCCCCGGATTGCGGGCGCGCTCGCGCTCGCACTGCTGCTCACGATGTCCGCCGGCCGCGCGTGGCCGGGCAACAAGCCGCCGGCGAACGCGGCGAACGACACGCGAAAGTCCGGCGGCGGAGCGCCGGGCGCGGGCGCTCCGGCCGGCGACATGGCCGGCGGCGCCGCCGCCGACAAGCCGTACGGCGACTGGAAGAAGCTCACCACCGGCGCCGAGCCGAAGCGCGGGTTCTTCACGCTCTATGCGAAACGCGAGAACCTGTATCTCCAGATCAACGCCGATCAGATGGACACCCCGGTGCTAGCGATCACCAGCCTCGCGCGCGGCGTCGGCATGAACGGCATCCTCGGCGGCCTGCCGCAGAACGACCAGCTGATCGAGTTCCACCGCTCGGGCGACCACGTGCTCGTGGTGCAGCAGAACACGCGCTTCACCGCGCCGGCGGGAACCTCCGTCGAGCGCGCGAAGAACCTGTCGATGGGCAACTCCGTGCTCGCCTCGCTCAAGGTCGAGAGCGTGCAGGACTCGACCAGGGCCGTGCTGGTGGACATCGCGCCGCTGCTCGTCAGCGATCTGCCCGATCTCGCCGACCAGATGCGCGCCGCGTTCGGCAACAAGCCGATGCGATTCGACAAGGAGCGCTCGGCGCTCGGCAGCATCAAGGTGTTCCCCGAGAACATGGAGATCGAGGCGACGCTCACCTACTCGCCGAGCGACCGCATCGGCCTCAACGCGCCGACGGTCCCGGACGACCGCTACATCCCGGTGAGCGTCCACTACTCGTTCTCGAAGCTGCCGGCGAAGCCGATGATGCCGCGGCTCGCCGACGACCGCACCGGCTACTTCCTGACGGTGATGAAGGACTTCAGCCGCGACGACAAGGAGCACTTCTTCGTCCGCTACGTCAATCACTGGCGGCTCGAGAAGAAGGATCCGAGCGCCGCGCTGTCGGAGCCGGTGAAGCCGATCGTCTACTACCTCGACCGCACGATCCCCGAGCGTTACCGCCCCTACATCCGCGAGGGCATCGAGCGCTGGCAGCGCGCGTTCGAGACGGCCGGGTTCAAGAACGCGATCGTCGCCAAGGACGCGCCCAACGATCCCGACTTCGATCCCGAGGACGTGCGCTACAGCACGATCCGCTGGATCACCTCGTCGCCGCCGTCGTTCGGCGCGATCGGACCGTCGCGCGTGGATCCGCGCACCGGCGAGATCCTCGACGCCGACATCCTGATCGAGGCGTCGATCGTGCAGCGGCGCTGGCGCAACTACGTCGACCTGACCGGCAACGCGCCGTCCGTTTCCGCAACACCCGCGCCGGAGGGCGGCAACGGGCTCGCCGGTCCCGAGTATCGCTGCGATCTGCAGACGGGGCTCGGCGGCGGCGCCGCGCTCGCGAACGTCGCGATGGCGATGGCGGGCGGCGCCGAGGCGGACAGCGCGCTGCGCGAGAAGTTCATCGGCGAGATGCTGATCCACACGACGCTGCACGAGGTCGGGCACACGCTCGGCCTGCGCCACAACTTCCGCTCGAGCACGGCGACGCCGGCGGCGAAGCTCACCGACCGCAACTGGACGGCCCAGAACGGGCTGATGGGCTCGGTGATGGACTACGCCGCCGTCAACCTGCCGCCGGATCACGGCGCGCCCGGCGAGTACTACGCCGTCTGGCCGGGCACGGTGGACGACTGGATGATCCGCTACGGCTACGCACCGTCGAGCGCCGCCACGACCGATGCCGACTACGCGTTCGCGAAGACCATCGCCGACGAGTCGGAACAGCCGGGGCACGAGTACTCGACCGACGAGGACACCGGCGGCCCGTTCGCGCTCGACCCGCGCACCAACCAGTTCGACCTCGGCGACGATCCGCTCGCGTTCGCGAAGCAGCGCACCGCGCTGATCGCGTCGCTGTGGAAGAACCCGGGCCTCGAGAGCCGGCTGGCCGGCAAGGACGGCGAGTACCCGGTGCTGCGCCGCGCGGTCGACGGGCTGCTCGAGCAGTACGACATCACCGCGCGGCTCGCGGTGAAGTACGTCGGCGGCCAGTACCAGTCGCGCAACCACCGCGGCCAGCCGGGTGCCCACGATCCGCTGACGCCGGTGCCGGCGGCGCGGCAGCGCGAGGCGCTCGAATTCCTCGCCCAGCGCGTGTTCGCGGCCGACGCGTTCGCGATGACGCCGGGGCTGCTCAACCGGCTCGGCCCGGATCGCTGGTCGCACTGGGGCGTGAACGAGAACTTCGGGATCTTCACGGGCCCGCGGCTCGACTACAACCTCAACGACAAGACGCTCGTGGTCCAGACGAACGTGCTCGATGCGCTGATGGCGCCGCAGCTCATGGCGCGTCTGCGCGAGGCCGAGTCGCGGAGCGCCGACGCGTTCCGGCTGGCCGAGCACTTCGACCGGCTGACGCGCATGGTGTGGGGCGAGCCCACGACCGGGGCGGCCGCGACGCTCAAGACGCTCGAGGGTCCGGGCACACGGCGCGAGGTGCAGCGCGCCTACGTGGACCGGCTCGCGAACCTGGTGGTCGCTCCGCCGCCCGGCGCGCCCGACGACGCCCGCGCGCTGGCGCGGCTCCAGCTCTCGCGCATCGACGGCCGCTGCTCGCGCCTGCTCGCCGCGCAGACGCCGATCGGTGATTACGCCCGCGCGCACCTGATGGAGACGCGCGCGCGCATCAAGCGTGCGCTCGACGCGGGCCGCGAATCCGATCTGCCGGCGGCGCCGCGGCCGGCCGGACCGTTCGGCCAGCCGTAGGCGAAGCGCGGAAACGCGCGCGACATCACGAGGGCGGACGGCGCGAGCCGTCCGCCCTCATCGCATGCACGGACGGTCGTGCGCGGGCGCCGGCCTTGCGCGCGCCGGCGCGCTCGGGCACAATCCCCGGCCGCTTGCGCCGGGTGGTCCATGGGCCCGCCGGTCGCCCCAGCCAGCCTCCAACCCGGGAGTCCCGCCATGATCGCCGCGACTCAACTCAAGGTGGGCATGGTCGTCATGCACAACGGCAAGCCCCATCGCGTCACCAACGTCCTCCACGTCACGCCCGGCAACTGGCGCGGCATGGTGCAGACGCGCCTCGTGAACATCGAGACCGGCTCCAACACCGAGCACCGGTTCCGTTCCGAGGACAAGGTCGAGAAGGCGAACATGGAGCAGCACTCGCTCCAGTTCAGCTATCGCGCCGGCGACGCGTTCCACTTCATGAACACCGAGAGCTACGAGATGGTCGACCTGCCGGGGGACGTGCTCGGCGACGCCGTGAACTACCTGGTCGACGGCATGATGCTGACCGCGGATTACTTCGACGGGCGCGTGGTCGGTATCGAGGTGCCGATGTTCGTCGAGCTGTCGGTCAAGGAGACGACGCCGAACATCAAGGGCGCCGCGGTGCAGAACACCGCCAAGCCGGCGATCCTCGAGACCGGCTACGAGATCAAGGTGCCGCCCTACATCGAGATCGGCAACCGCGTGAAGATCGACCCCCGCACCGGGGAGTTCGTCGAGCGCGTGTAGCCGCGCCGCGGACGCAGCGGCGGGCCGGATCGAGACGCGGCGCTACGCCGGCTCCATCGGGATCACGATCCACGCAATCGCGTAGGCCAGCAGCCCCGTGCCCGCGGCCAGGATCAGGATCACCCAGATCACGCGCGGGATCACCGGATCGATCCCGAAGTACTTCGCGAGTCCCCCGCACACGCCGGCGATCTTCTTGTCGGTGCGAGAGCGATACAGCCGCCTGGCGGGCCCATCCGACATCGCGTCCTCCCGGTGAAGGTTCGCGTCGCGACATCTACGACTTGAGCAGGTCGAAGATCTCCTTGTTCGTCTTCCAGCGCATCAGCAGCTCGAGCAGCTTGGTCATCGCCTCGATGGGATGGAGCCCGGCGAGCCCGCGCCGCAGCAGATGCATGCGCTGCACGACCTCGGGCGGATAGAGCTTCTCCTCCTTGCGCGTGCCGCTCTTCGCGATGTCGATCGCCGGGTAGATGCGCTTCTCGGCCAGCTCGCGCGACAGGAAGATCTCGCTGTTCCCGGTGCCCTTGAACTCCTCGAAGATGATCTGGTCCATGCGCGAGCCGGTGTCGACCAGCGCCGTGCCGATGATCGTCAGCGAGCCGCCGTCCTCGATCTTGCGTGCCGCGCCGAAGATCTGCCGCGGCCCCTGCATGGCGTTCGAGTCGAGTCCGCCCGACATGGTGCGCCCGCTGCCGTCGGCGCCGGCGTTGTAGGCGCGCGCGAGGCGGGTGATCGAGTCGAGCAGCAGCACGACGTCCTTGCCCTCGAGCACCTGTGCCGCGACCACCTCCATCGCGTGCTCGGCGGTCTCGATGTGCTCGTCGACGCTCAGGTCGCTCGAGGCGGCGATGACCTCGGCGGGCGTGTTGCGGCGGAAGTCGGTGACCTCCTCGGGCCGTTCGTCCACGAGCAACGCGTAGACGCCGACGTCGGGATGGTTGTGCTTCACCGCCGCGGCGATGATCTGGAGGATGCGCGTCTTGCCGGCCTTGGGCGGCGAGACGATGAGGCAGCGCTGGCCGCGGCCGATCGGCGCGATGAGATCGATCGCGCGTCCGGTGATGCGGTCGCCGTAGGGAGGGTTCCCCTGCCCGGGCGGAATCTCCATGATCAGGCGCTCGGTGGGATCGAGCGCCGCGCCGATCTGCTGCATGTCGCGCAGCAGCTCGAGGCCGCCGCGACGACGATCGCCGCCGTTGCCGCGCGATCCGCCGCGGCCGCGGCGCGGACGGCGCGGGGCCTGCTGCATGCGCATCGCGCCGCCGTCGTGTCCGGCGTTGTTCACATACGGCGCGGGCGGCATGTTGCTCGGCGGGCGGTTGCCGCCGCGACGGCGACGGCGGCGGCCGGGGCGGGGTTGCCCGGGTGCGAGCGGGGCGGCCTGCATGCCCTGGCCCTGTTGCGGCATGGGGGCTCCGGGCATGCCGCCCGGTTGCGTGGGTCGCGGACCTCGTGGGCGGCGACGGCGTTGTCTCATCGATCGTCCTTGCCGGCGCGTGCTGCCGCCCGGCGGTGGTGGGGCTGCGCGCCATCTGCGACGCGCGGGTCGGGAGCCGAACCGTTCGGCGTCACGCCCCTCGTGGGCGCGACACGCTGCGGTTCACGGAAACTCGCCCAGCCTTCGCGAACGGCTGGCCTCTCCGGTGCCGGGGGAGGTGGAGGCTTCCCACCCGATCGTCCCGGCCGCTTCGTGGATCAACCACGGCGTTTCCGCCCAACCGCCCGACGGTGTGGACTGGGGCGCGGGCGGGTCGAAGCGGGGAGTCACCCGCGAGAGGCGGAGCATCCGGACGCGCATCACGCCGACATCCGAGCACGTCGCTCCGGCTCGCTCGATGGGTGCGGCGGGATTATCCCCACGGACGCGGCCGATGTCCAGCGCTCCGTGCGGCGGTCGCGCCGGCGCCATGGCGCAAGCGCGGCGCGGTCAGCCGCCCGCGCGGCCCTTCCACTCGCGCTCGGGGACGCCCGTGCGGGCGTTGCACCAGCGCGCCATCACGAACAGGAGGTCGGCGAGGCGGTTGAGGTAGCGCACGAGCCGCGGCTCGACGGTCGCCCCAGCCTGCAGCGCGACGACGCGGCGCTCGGCGCGGCGGCACACGGTGCGCGCGAGGTGGAGCGCCCCGCCGAGCGTCGTGCCGCCCGGCAGGATGAAGCTCGTGAGCGGCGCGAGATCGGCCTCGAGGCGGTCGATCAGGTTCTCGATCTCGGTCACGTCGTCGTCGGCGATGCACTCGAGCGCCGCGAGCGCCGCGGGCGTCGTGGCCGCGAGCTCGGCGCCGAGCGCGAAGAGCCGCGCCTGGATTGCGACGATCTCGTCGCCGACCCAGCCCTGATCGTCGGCCGCGCGCGCCGCGCCCAGTGCCGCGTTCAGCTCGTCGACGCTGCCGTACGCCTCGACCCGCGCGTCGTCCTTGCGCACGCGGCCCGAGCCGAGGAGACCGGTCGAGCCGTCGTCGCCGGTGCGCGTGTAGATCTTCATGCGGCGAGGATAGGCGCGCGCGCGCGCGGGCGACAAGCGCGTCCCGTCCGCCGGCGCGACGCCGGCGACGCGCCCGCGCCGCCCGCCCGCCCCGCCCCGCCTTGCTCCCACGCGCGACGATCGGGCATCATGTCCGCCCTTTCGCGCGCCCGACCCTGATCTCTCGCGAGCCTCATGCCCGTTCGTGAAACGCTGCCGTCGATCTTGAGAGGCGAGCAGGCGGCCGATCTCACGCCCGCCGATCGCGAAGCGCTCGAGACGCTCGCCGGCGACGCGCGGAGCGAGGGCCTGGTCGTCTACCTCCGCGACGAAACGGCGGCGCGTCTGCGCCAGGCGGGTGCGAGTCACGGCGTCGAGTACCTGCTCGCCGCGGCGTGCGCGCTGAACGGCGAGATCGAGCGCGCCGAGCAGACCCTGCTCGCCCTCGGCGAGCGGCTCGCCGCCGCGAGGCGCTGGGAACCGCTGGCGGCGATCGCCGGGCGCGCGCTCGAGCTCGAGGAGACGCAGGCCGGGGCGAAGCTGCTCGTGCGCGCGCACGAAGGACTCGCGATCGAGCCGGCGCGGCTCGCCGCACTCGCGCGCGCGCGCGCGATCCTGCCCGACGATCTCGAGATCGGCCTCCTCTACGCGGTGCGCCTCGGCGAGGCAGGCGAGCACGACCGCCGCCGCGCGCTG